>JAUVVY010000006.1 GCA_030604405.1 bacterium
GCGGCATCCTTGGCGAGCTCGGCATTGAATGTTGCTGCATTTAAGCCTGTGTTCGCCATATGCCCCCTCTTATCTTGCTTCTACCAACAATTTTTTGCATAACTACAGTGGAAGCCCGAGCTACGCGATTGGGGGCGCGCTTTGGCGACAGCACAAGCTGTCAGAGGCAGCACGTCAAGTAGGTGCGTGTAGTCGTGAAGGTGAAACTGCTGCAGTGGCGAAACTGTCTATGATATTGGGTTAGTCTAGCGCTAAGTTGCATCCCAGTGCAGCGCCGGGCGTGTGGGCCAGGGAATAGTGGCTGTGCATCGGCCCACGAGGTGAAGTAGATGGCGAATGTGAAGAGAGTATGCGCGTCAAACCGTCTTCCGCCCGCGCTAGGGCCATATTCCCAGGCTGTAGCCTATGGCGATTTGTTGTTCTGTTCCGGCATCATACCGATGGACCCGGAAACCAATGAGATCGTCGGCGATGATATCGAGACGCAGACACGCCGCGTGCTGGACAATCTGAGCGCCCTGCTGGATGACCTCGGCACCTGCCTGGGCAACGTGCTGAAGACCACGGTGTTTTTGAATAACATCGAAGACTTCAAGGCGTTCAACGCCGTCTATGAGACTTATTTTGCGTGCGATCCACCGGCTCGCAGCACCGTTGAAGCCGCGCGCCTACCGCTGGACGTACTAATCGAGGTGGAAGCCATTGTTGCCATGCCGGAGGAGTAACATGTTGATGCCAGCCGCAAGAAGCGTCGCCCGTATCGGTGCTCTATTGCTGAGCCTCGCGGCGCTTGTCCCGGCGCAGGCTGCTCGCGCCTACGTTCCCAGCGGCAATCTTATCGCCAACGGGAGCTTTGAGATGGTAGGCGTAGAAGACGCACCGGAGGCGTGGGTGCTGAGATCCTGGCAGGCGCCGGGATTTGCCAGCGGAAAGGTTGATGGGGGCGGACGCTTCGGTCGCCGACTGCTCAGACTCAATTCCGTCACTATGGGCGCTCTCTACGGCTGTTATACACAGCCGATCGAGGTCAGCCAATACGCCGGCCAGACCGTGCTGCTGAGCCTGCACTACCGCAGCGATCGCTCACAGTACGGCGACGCGGTCTTAGTTACCTTCGCAGATGACTTCACGGAGAGCGAATGGGACACGCCGGCGCTGAGCCGCGAGGCTCTTCCCCTGCACTCTTCTGGCAAGTGGACCTTGGCCTCGCGGCATGTCGAGCTTCCTCCCACCACTCGTCACGCGGCGGTACTCATTCGAATCGCCGGCCAGGGCAACCTGTATGTTGACGGGGTCTCGATGCGCTCTGTGCCTGGTGAGATCGGCTGCGAGATAGAGAGCGCCGGCCTCGTTCTTGATCCGGGCAGGCGCAGAACCAAGCTTGCTGTGACCAACAATACGACAGGCCAGATAACCGGCAAGGTCAGGATAGAGATCTGGGATGGCGACCGCCATGGGGGGACCCTACAGAAGCCGGTGCAACTGGCAGCGGCACAGACGCAGCATATCGAGATGGACTACGGCTATGACTTCCGTAAGGCCCACGAGCTGCGCATTACCACCTTTGGCAGTCAAGAGCATGAAGTGTATGACGATACGCGTGTCGCGGTGCCGGGGTTGATTGACGCTCGTATCGCCGTGCCCGCGTTTCGCTCCAGTATCCTCAACGACATCCCCATGGAGGCGATCATCGTCGCTGGACGCGTTCACGCCGTAGCAGAGCTGGTGCGTGCCACCCGGTTGTCTGCGCGCCTCGTCGGCGGCGGCCAAGAGATCGGCGAGGACCAAGGTATAACTATTGATGAGAAAGGCCATTTCAGCACCCGTCTGCTTCCCGCCAATATCGTCAGCGGCCAGTATCTCGTGAAGCTGCGGGCAGATGTGAAGGACTGGACGCTTGACCTGGAGTTGCCATTTACTAAAGCCGCGCCAGGCGCGAATCAAGTCGGTTATGATGAACGCGGCCGGTTGTGGGCCAACGGACAGGCAATCTTCCCCATAGGGATGGGCTATGTGTTGGAGGCTGATGACCTGCCGGCCATGAGTGAAGCCGGCTTCAACTTCGTGATCGCGCCTGCCAAGATAGCGTCGTCGGCATTTATGGATCAGGCAGCGGCCGCTGGGGTGGGAGTGTTCGTGTCTTCGGCAAGCGTGGAGCCGGGTTTTTGGTCAAATATGGCAGAAAAGCACAGCCCCCGTGCTGAGTTTTGGGGTTGGTACATTCTGGAGAAGCCGGAGACTTACACTCCCGCGATGAAGCCGCAGGTTCTGGACGAGCTTTATGCCGACTTGAGAAAGCTGAATCCCAATCGGCCGGTGCTCTGTTTGCTGTCATCGCAGTCCGGATTGGAGGACTATGGTGCCTCCAACGATATAGCCATAGCATGGACGGAGCCGAGCCCTCCGGGGGAATTGTCTCAGATGGCCAAACGCATCCAGCAGGCCCGCTCAATCATCGCACCACAGAAGCTGATCTGGGTGCAGGTGCCGATAGCAGGGGCCGGTCATATACGCGACGCGCGGCTTGATGCGGCCGGTGCCGGCAGAGCGCCCACTGCTGCCGAATATCGCGCCATGGTCCATCTTGCCATCGTGTGCGGTGCCAAAGGGATCGTTTCGTACGCCTACAGAATACCAGGCAGCGCCCAGCGCCGAGACTACCTCATCACCGGCGACGCTCCGCTGCTCTGGCAGCAGGTGGCCGCCGTCAACCGGGAGCTGTCCGCCATCGGCCTGTCAATACTCAATGGGCAGCGGCAGCCCCATCCCTTCGACTACGACGCGCCCGTACTGTGGGGTGTGTGGGAGCATGAGGGCCAGGCGATCGTCGTGATCGTTAACACGACCGGCCAGCAGCAGATCGCTTCTCTGACGGTTGATAACCTGACACGGCCTATGCTGCAGTCAATCACCGGCCCGCAGCGACTGGAGGGCACCGCCGAAGGGCTCTTCGGCAAGCCGCTAGGCCCCTACGAAGCAGGCGTCTATGTGGGACGCCTTGATTAGCGATTGCACCGGTTTAAGCCCCGAATCTGACCATCACGCGGTCTCATCTCAGAGGTGTTGTTATTTTCCATTTGCCGCTCTTGCGTGAGCGGCGCAATTGCGTTAGTATAAGCATAGTAGCACTTCAGAGCATTGCAGGGGCGCAGTCGCCAACTGCCGGCTCAGAGTATGCCGTTTGGTCCCAGGAGATGATTGGAATGGCCGAGACTTCAACATGGCGCAATAAAGTTGGTCTGGGAGAGATGCTGCGCGGCGGCGTTATCATGGACGTGACCAACGCCGAGCAGGCCAAGATCGCCGAAGACGCCGGGGCGGTGTCCGTAATGGCCCTGGAGCGCGTGCCAGCCGACATCCGTGCAGAGGGCGGCGTCGCACGCATGGCCGACCTGACCATAATCGAAGAAATCATGGACACCGTGACCATACCGGTCATGGCCAAGGCGCGCATCGGGCATTTCGCCGAAGCACAAGTGCTGCAGGCCATCGGCGTGGATTTCATTGATGAAAGCGAAGTGCTCACGCCCGCCGACGAGCAGTTCCACATTGATAAGCACCCCTTTGACGTCCCGTTCGTCTGCGGCTGCACCAACCTGGCCGAGGCCCTGCGCCGCATCGGCGAAGGCGCGGCAATGATCCGCACCAAGGGCGAGGCCGGCTCCGGCAATATCGTCGAGGCCACCCGCCACATGCGCAACGTCATGACCGGCATCAAGCGCCTGGCCGGGTTGCGCGATGACGAGCTGATGACCGAGGCGAAAAACATCGGCGCACCCTATGAGCTGGTCAAGGAGGTCGCCCACAGCGGCGGACTGCCAGTGCCCAACTTCTCCGCAGGCGGCATCGCAACACCGGCAGACGCGGCCCTGATGATGCAACTGGGAGCCGAATCGGTATTCGTCGGCAGCGGGATCTTCAAAGCCGAGGACCCGCAAGCTCGTGCCCTGGCTATCGTACATGCCACGACCTACTACGAAGACCCCGTCGAAGTGGCGAAGGCCTGCCGCGGTCTCGAGGGCGCAGCCATGCCAGGCATTGACGTCCGCACTCTGGAGGATTCCGAACGGCTCGCTACACGCGGGTGGTAGGAGCGGCACAAGTAACGTGTCTGTTTGCGATCAAAGGGGACCCGCTGCCGGGTTCCCTTTCGCTACGGGCGATTGAAAGGAAGCAATACCTGTGAGTTATCGCATCGGCGTCTTGTCGGTGCAGGGCGATTTCGCCGAGCACGTCGTCGCTATCAACGATCTGGACGAAGCGGATGCGGCGCCGGTCAAGACCAAAAAGGCAATCGCGACGTGCGATGCTCTCATCATACCGGGCGGCGAAAGCACCACCATCGGCAAGCTGTGCGAACGCTTCGGCCTGGACGAGGCCATCAGCAAACTCCACTTCGCCGGCAAGCCGATCTGGGGCACCTGTGCCGGACTGATACTGCTGGCCAAAGATATTGTTGATTCGCAGCAGTGGCGTCTCGGCTATATGGACATAGAGATCAAGCGCAATGCGTTTGGGCGGCAAGTGGACAGCTTTGAGACCGACCTGGCTATCAAGGGGATCGAGGGCGGACAGGCCAGAGCAGTGTTGATCCGCGCGCCGTGTGTGACCAAGGTCGAAGACAACGTCGAGGTGCTGGCCACATTCCGCGACAAGATCGTCATGGTGCGCCAGGATCACTTGCTCGGCACCACCTTTCACCCGGAGTTGACCGAGGACCGCCGAGTGCAGCAGTACTTCCTGGATATGGTCAAGGCGACCGAGAACCGGACGGGAAGCGATTAGGCGACCTCGTCTGTCGGTGTCGGGCTGCGGTTCGACAAGCGCACCGCCCTGAGCAACGTCGAAGGGGAAAGCCCGACCTACGCGATCAGGGCACAAGGAGAACAGCAGTAGTCCGGCGAAATCAGATTCGGACAGGGAAAGATAGCCAGCGCTGAGGAGCATGAGAAGATGAAGGGCGTAATTCTGGTAGGTGGCCTGGGCACGCGCCTGGAGCCAATGACTCGTATCACCAACAAGCACCTGCTGCCGGTGTGGCGCTACCCGATGGTGTATTATCCGCTCTATACACTGGTCGAGGCCGGCATCAAGGACATCCTTATCGTGACCGGTGGCAACAACCCCGGGGGCTTTCTGGAACTGCTCCACGACGGCAGAGAGTTCGGACTCGAGCACCTGTACTACACCTACCAGTCGGCGCCCAGAGGTATCGCCGATGCGCTGCGACTGGTGAACCATTTCATCAACGAAGAGCCGTTTGTGGTGGTGTTGGGCGACAATATCGTCAACGGCAGCATCAGCCCGTATGTGGAAACATTCCGGGAGGAACCACTCGGCGCCCGGATACTTCTGGCGGAGGTGCCTGATCCGCACCGCTTCGGTGTTCCGGCTTTCGACGAGGACGCCGAAATTGCCGAGATCATCGAAAAGCCAGCCGACCCGCCAACATCCTACGCGGTGATCGGCATATATATGTACGACCGTCAGATATGGGAGATACTGCCGACGCTTGAGCTGTCGGACCGGGGACAGTACGAGATCACCGACGTCAACAACGCCTACCTGGAGCGAGGCGCGCTGGACTACGATATTCTGCCCTTTGAATGGACCGACGCGGGTACTCCCGAGAGCTTGCGACATGCTGTGGAGTTGGCCCGCACCAGCCCATTTCTGTCCGAGCTGCCGATCGGCACGCAGGACTAGCGCCGCTGCTACCGATTACTACTCTGAAAGCGCTATGGCAGCGTCCTGTATGCGGTAGGTGGTATCAGCATCCAGGGCCCAGCGGAAGCTGCTGTTGAAGCGATAGGCGAACTCCACCTCGTAGCCGCCCTCTTCGTGCCCCTGGCGGGTGCCGAAATAGCCGAGATAATCGTTGGCGTGATTGGCAATGAAGACGCATTTTTCGGGCAGGGCAGCGATGATGTCACGCCCGATCTCGGCAAATACGTGGCCAGGAATCCCAACTATCGCAACAGGCCCCATGCTGATTACCATGACCTCGCCTTGCTCGGTGCCGTCAACCGGGTCGCCCGGGTATTTCTCCATGACGTCCCTGGCCCAGTCTCGGACAAAATCAGGCTGGTCTTCGTCGGCCGCCAACTGCTCATACAGTGCCTTTGGCCGTGGGGGGCCAAAGGTCAGTTCGACGATCCGGCTGCGGACCTCCACGCGATCGGCGTCAACGGCCTGCAGAGCGTCGCGGAGCTTCAGAGTCTCTGCCGCCAGCCGCCGGCCATGGTCTTCCACGAGTGCGTAGTCAGTATGCGCGCGGGGACAGGCGTTGATGTTGCCGTGGCAGCCGTTGATCATCCCCACAGGGGCTGACAGTTGTCTCTCAAGCTCCTGAGCCAGCACTCCGGCATAATCACCGGAGATCAGATAATTCTCCCCCGTCAGCATGGTGGGGTGAGCAGTGAAATTCACTATCCCGGCGATGAGATCGCCTGCTTCGTTTTTTGCCTCAAGCCAAGCCAGACGCTTGTCGCAATACTGCTTGTCGTTGCGGCGGTTGTGATTGAAGCCTTCAACCTCAGTTGCGGCACAATAAGGGCTCGCCGGCTGCACACTCTTATGTGCTTCGGAGATGGTGTCGGCGATCATACCGCAAAGGCGTTGAATGTAATGAAAGTCCTTCGCCTGGCCGCGTAAGTATGTGGATACCGCCGGGCCACCGTGGGTGTGCGTGCAGGCTATCATGATGTCGGACTCATCAAGACCCTCGCACTGGGCCGCCGCCGCCTTCCTGATCTTCAGGATTTCGGGCCGTGATAGGCCAACCAGGTCGTTGGTGGACAGGGCGGTACAGCGCTTACCGTCGGTGAATACAAAGGCGCGGCTGTATAAGGGGATGTGGATGCCTTGCGAGGGTTCTTCGCGGCTAGAAAAGCCCGCCTGCCATATCCCTACCGGTGGCGTGATGTCCGTGGTGTCCGCCCCAATCTGTAGCATTTTTCTTCAGCTCCCACACCTGTTATTCGACCGGGTCAGTCAACAGTTCATCGGGGTATATCAAGTCCAGCACTGCTATCTCCTCAGCGGGAGCCGGCACCATGCCGTAGATGCTACCCTCGGTCTGTATCCGCCAGGCTATGCGGTTGCCTGCGGGGGATATCTCGTGTGATTCATCAAGGCCGGGGATTTCTCTGAATTCGCCATCTATGGCGGAAAAGACGCCCGGGCCGCCACATTCGGTGTCCGGGTCGGAGTCCACCGAGCAACACGCGCCCTGACTCTTGGGTTGCCCCCACGGGATCAGCACCAGGGCCCTGCCGCCCAACACCTCGCCCGTGCAACCCCACGAGCCCGGTAGGTCCTTGCGCAGCCAGCGTACACTACCGGTGGCCAGCTCAACGGCCCCGATGTGTGTGAAGACCTCTGCGTTATCGTTGTCCTGTGTCTTGGTAAATCCGCGCTCGGCTGGGGACAGTGGCCCCAGCTTCTGCAACTCACCGTGGGGCTTAATAGTCTTCTTTTCCCCGTCAGCCAGGCGCACGTACCGGATTTCCCAGGGGGAATCTTTGCTATCATATTCGAGATGCACCTTGAGATATACGCCTGTGCAGACGCCATCGGCCATTTCCCATCCCCAAATTCTATGCGCCGTGGATATACGCCGCTCACCGGCTCCGTCGGGGGCGATCATGTAAAGGCCCCGCTTCTTCTGCTCTTCAGAGCGCCAGTAGGTAATCCAGCGCCCGTCCGGTGACCACTGCGGCCAACGCCCGGTGGTCAGCTTCGTCCATGCTTCCGAATTCCCCGGCGAGAATAGATAGAGAGTGGTTTCAACATCTGCATCAGCCATTTCCATGACCATGTCCAGCGGGGACAATCCGACGACGACTCTGTTCCCTTGGGGGCTCCAGGCCGGCCCGTTGTAATAGTCTACGATCGTGTTCTCAGGTACATCAAGAATCACAGTGTCGGCGGCCTGGGCGAAATCATACTGCCGCACCGGATTGTCAAAGAACATACCAGCCATCCTTATTCCCTGCTTTTCCATGGCCTCCTCGTCCCAGAAAGGTACCACCATCTGTGGCTGAGACATTGCCATTATTTCGGCCACACTCGGCATCTTCATTGCCGTGTAGGTTAGCCTGTCATTGTCTCGCCACTGCAGGGACTGGAGTTCGATCCACTCCTCGTCCGTGATATTGGAGCGCAGAACCCCGCCAGGCACACGACTTAAGGAGCACGTGACGCCAGATTCGCGTTTCGCCCGGTCAGAGGCGTCAATTCCCTTGATTGCCGCGCCCACGCCGATAGCGCCAAGGATGACAAGGGCCAGTGTTATTACGCTGCAGCCCGTGCAGCCCCATATCAACGGATGCAGCGGCTTCCTGATGCTATCTTTTCGCCTGTCCACCGGTATGTCCCACCAGATATGTATTCTATGCCTGTGAATCCTTCGCCTTCTGTCCGCCATTCCCCTGCGTCATTCGTGCTACGACTGCTCAGAGATGCGCAACTTACGCGCCTATTCGCTGTCTGAAATAGGTGCATATATCTCGTGGTGCCTACACATTTTCAAGACCGAAAGAAGCTGCTGAAGTGCGCAGAAGGTTTACTTTTAAGGTTATCGTAGTACTTGTCGCCATAGTGATCAGCGGCCACGGCGAGCAAAGCTGGGCCGATCCATCGCCGGTGCCGCCGGCGACGGTCTTCCTGAGCCGAACCGACCGTATTCTGGTGCCTCCCGGCTGGAACGCACCGGAGATGCTCTATCCGCGCGGCCGCATTGACTACCGGCAGGTCGCCGGCCTGCTGGCCACGGCAATCAGGCCGTTCACCGGCTGCGACGACCCCCTGAAGAATCCCTGGCGTGAGATCGCCACTCCCCAAGACAAGGTCGGTATTCAGGTGGACCTGCGCGAGCCGCCCGTGGCTGTCGAAACCATCAATGCCGTCATTGACGCTTTGATCAACAGCGGCGTGTCGCAGGATAACATCATCGTCTATGCCGGCAGCGAGGGGGAGCTCTTTCGAGCCGGTATCTCGGTAAACCCCAAGGGCCGCGGGATACGCACCATGGGCAGCGAATCGGAGGGCTTCAGGAGCGGCCTGAGCCGTATAGTGCTTGACTACTGCACGGTAATTGTTAATGTGGCGCGCCTGCGCGCAGACAAAGACCTGGGCATCCGCGGCTGCGTCACAAACTGCCTCGCGACCGTCCCTCACGTTGACCGGGTCCGGCTGCTGGCTCACCCCACAGAGTTGCCTGGGCCCGCGGCGCATCCCGTGTTGCGCAGGAAGACCAGACTGCACATTCTTGAAGCGTACCAGCCGGTCCTGGAAGATAGCGGCGAGGACTTCCCGCCGGTGTGGGAGTATCGCGGGTTACTGATGTCATCCGATCCGGTCGCCACCGACCTCATCGGCCTGCGTATCCTGGCCGCCAAACAGGCCGCCACCCGACAGAATAGTGAAGTAGATGCGGCATCCGCACAGGCGGCGCTGCAGTATCTTCAAGCGGCAGGTAGTGAGCGCTTTCGCGCCGGACAGTCGAACCCTGATGAGATAACTCTCCAGGTGATCGGCACTACCAAGGCTATTCTTGTTGGAACGGCGTCGGGCTGGAAGCCCGACCCACGGGATGGATAGCAGTAGCGCCATCTACAGGACGCGGAAAGTTGCCTCTTGGCCGGCGGCAAGTTCGACCACCAGGTCCTCCCCGTCTTCCACTACCTCCGCATCTGCCTCATAGCCGTCGGCAAATGGATTCTTGATGCGGCAGGTGCCAGGCGCCGTCGCCTTGATCTCCAGCAGCGTAGTCTGTCCGCCTTCCATCTGCGCCGACACCACCCAGCCTCCCTCGGCTCGCAGCTTCCTGAAACACGCATCTTGCCACTCGTCCGGTACGGCTGGGAAAATCCGGATTCTTCCGCCCCAGCTCTGCAGAAGCATCTCCGGAATTGTCCCTGCTATTCCGCAGTTGGCTTCCATGCAGAATACGTTAATTGCGAATATCGAGTAGCCGACCTGGCGATAATCGCCATTGACATGCAGGCCATTTTTCCAGATGAAATTGTCATGAAAGATGTGCGCCTGGTGAGCGGCCATGTTGCCCCGTTCGGCGCGGGCAGCCAATGCCAGGGTCTGCGGATAGGTATGCCCGCCCCAGCGGCTCATGCCCATGTTGATAAGCTCCCACATTGATCGCTCTATGATCCTGAGCGCTTCCTCGCCACCATCCACGTTGATGTCATCGAAGGGGTGAATGCACATTACGTGCGAGGGATGGCGGTGGCTTTCGTTGTAATCACGACCAGGCCACAGCATCAGGCCGCCCTCGTCGTTGATCGCGTAGTCTGCCAAGTTGGCAGCTACGCACTCGGCCCGCGATGTGAATTGCGCATCGCCCGCCGCAGCCTCGGTCTGAATTAACCAGCGACACAGATTGCGAATGATTGACAGGTCGCAGTTTGGGTCGCTGCACCACGCGCTGGGCTTGTTGTCATCAATCTCAGGGCTTGCCGACAATGGCACGTGAAGCTTGCCATCGTCGCCTGCTTCGAGCAGGCCCTCGTAGAACTGGAACACGGAGCGGAGGAACGGCACAACCTGCTCGCGAAGCAGGGCTTCATCGCGCTCGTACTGCCACTGCAGCCACAGATGGTGGGCAAGCCAGCCCGGCACGCCCGCCCAGAACTGTGCTGTACTCCAGCCGGGCACAAATACCATACCGGGAGCAAACGCACAAGGGAAGAATGCGCCCTCCCAACCGAAAAATGAGCGGCAGAATTTCTGAGCTGCGGGGAGGCAGTCCATGAGAAAGTCGGTCAGACAACGGCCCAGTTCGAGGTGATTATTGGGGTAAACCGGCCAGAATGTCTCCTGGACGTTCATGTCGGCATGATAATCGCCATGCCACGGAGGCTTTTCGCCGTCCAGCGCCCATACGCCCTGCAGTCCGGGTGGCAGACAGCCCGGCTTTGCAGCACTGCCAATCATGTACGTGCCCAGATGCCAGAGGTGCTCGATTTTTTCGTCGGGCACTGCGATCCCGCTGGCATCCCAGTAGTCGGCCCAGGCAGCTTCATGCTCTGCCAGCAGCGCCTTCCAGCCGGGCTTGGTGGCATCGGCCAAACCGTCAGCCGCCCTGGCGAGTGCGCCCTGTCGGTCGGCGGCGGATTCCATGGTCAGGAAAAGCGTGTCGTCGGCAGCGACGCTCCACGCCGCAGCACAACTGATGCCCTCCGGTATCTGCTGCACCAGCGCTCCGCCGTCAGGGCCGGTGTCCACTTGCTGTGGGCTGTAGGAATCGAGTTCCGCCAGATGCGGGTTCGTCTCAGCCAGTCCCAGCAGCCTGATCTCCGGCTGCTGGGGCATCGGCTCGATGCGCAGACACAAGACGTTGCGCTGCTTATGCACAAAAGCGGTGACTGTGTAATCTGTTCCGTCGGCCGCCTCTACTTTCAGTTCAGCCACGCCACGGAAAAGCGAAAGCTCGCCGCTGTGGCTGTCTATCTGGTCTGCCAGAGATATTTCAAGTCGGCCGAAACTTATCTTGGTCGGCCCAAGCGGATTGACTTCGCGGATACTATCCTCAAACAGCCACTGGAAGCGTTCCCAGTCGCCCTCCGCGGCACACTTGCGCATGTTGACATAATTGAGATCGGGTTCGTCCGGCCACACCATGCGCGTGTCCCACAGATCGGTTTTGTCCAGCGTGAGCTTCAACGGCCCGCCATCACCCCACACCATGACGCCCATATCGCCATTGCCCAGCGGCAAGCCGCTTATCCACAGGTCCTTGTCTGCCGGCTTGGTCATCTTGCAGGCTTCTGCCCGTTGCCTTGTCTGCTGGCGGAGAAATTCGTACGATGACATGATTGACCTTCCTTCCCTTGTCCGAGCTATCGAGTTGCGATGCGACTGTCGGTCGCTATTACATGATTCGCGTCATATTGTCGGCATCGCAGACGCCATAAATTGACTCCATTCGCGGGCTGGAAGCTGAGAATGCGATAACTCGCATTCTCACCTGCCCTTCGACAAGCTCAGGGCAGGCCGCGCTACGCGAGATAAGGGGTGATGTAGATCACACAAACTCCAGAGCGTTACGTGGCAAGTTCTCTGTCGCAGTAAGACCGACCTTTTTCGTGAGTATCTATTGTGGAGCCGTAACACGCAAATCGTCTGTCGAAACACAAGGGCAGAGCCATCATCGGCCCTGCCTTCGTTTCGTCTGAGTAGGTTGTGGCGACGGTTACTGCGCGAGGAATTCGGCAACTTGGTCGCCGGTTTCATAGCTGCCGGTGGTCTGGTAGCGCTCGACACAGACGTTGTACAGCGCTTCCAGATAGATATGGGTCTCGACATTGGTGCCACAAATGTTCTTATCGCCGGTCTGGACTTTCTCGGCGTTGTCGGCGAAGTGCTGTGCTCTGGCAACGCTGCCAGCCACCAGGAAGGCGGTGTTGACATTGGTCTTGCCGACCAAGCCGCGGGCGACCTCAGCAGCGCCGGTGCCGCCATGCTGAGCATAAGCGGCATAGACGCCGGCCTTTTCAATGATGGTGCGCTGCACAGTCTCCAGCTTCTCTTCGTCAGCGGGGTGCGTCTCACCGGCCCTGGCCGCGTGTTTCATACCGATGTCATAGGCCATGCCTTCAGCGCCCGTGAAATCAATAAACGCAGCCGCCAGAGCTGCGAATTCGTCGAGCTCAGCACCTCTCATCGGCTCGTACGCAATGTCGTCACCGGAACTACCGGTAGCGCCAAGCTCTGCTTCCATCATCATGTCAGCGTTGCCGAGGCCAACGCGGACACCCATCACAAAGTCCTTGGTAATTGCGAAGTCTAGAACGAACGGGATGCCCTCAGTATCAATCATCCCCCATGCCGGGTCCATGATTGACACCGTTTCCATGAAATCGGCGCGGAAGCCCTGGTATTCGGTGCTGGTGAGGTAGTTCACGTACGACTGGAACGCGGCGTCATCCACCTCGTCGGCAATCCTGTCAAGGCCGCTCGACCTCAGGAAGTCCATGGCTTCGGTCACCTGAACCGGATAATCAAGAGGCGTGGCGTTGGTCTGATACTGCTTGCCTGGCTCGAATTTGGGCACCTTGAAGTGATCCAGCGATACCGCCACGTAGTCAGCACCCCAGGCCTCGGCCTCCATGGCGATCCAGTCGGCGTTGGTCTTAGCGCCGTTAACAACAGCGTTGGCGCTGTAATAGATGCCTTCAGGGGCCCAGATGGTGTTGGGGTCGCCGCCGACCTTGATGTTGGAGTTGTAGGAGAACTGAACGATGACCGGCGACTGCTTGCCCATTGAGGCAGCCATCACGAATGCGCGGGTCTCCCACCAGTTGTTCGAGTTGGCTGCCAGAATGGTCACCTGCTGATCTTGTGGCTTCAGTTGCAGGTTTTCGTCGAAGGGACAAAAACCGTCAAAGATCTTCCTTAGTTGTCTTCCGTCTAAAAGCTTGCCTATCTTGGGTCACCTCCGGTATTGTGTGACGCGATGTGGCGCACGCGCGCCGATTGCATATAACAATATATCCTTTTCGCACAAAGAGCAATACAAACCTCTCGCCCCAGGCGGCGAATGCGCATGCGCACTCGAATCTGCGGCCATTTTATCAAGACTCAGCATCCAATACAAGGCGCGGCGTGACGGGTTGCCCAGCGTCATTTCGACAGCCGTTCGGCGAACCAGTCCAGCGTCTTGCTCAATCCGTCTTCCAGACTCACCTGCGGCTCCCAGTTGAGTACCTCGCGTGCCCGGGAGATGTCCGGTCGCCGACGCTTCGGATCATCCGCGTGCAGTGCCGGCACCACCTGCAACTCCGAAGTGCTGCCGGCCAACTCGATGATGATCTCTGCAAGCTCCCGCATTGATATCTCGGAGGGATTGCCCATGTTGCACGGCTGCGTGTAGTCCGATAGCAACAATCTGTAGATGCCGTCTATCAGGTCGCTGCAATAACAGAAGCTGCGAGTCTGCTCGCCGCCGCCGTAGAGGGTTAGTGGCTCGCCGGAAAGCGCCTGAACGCAGAAATTCGATACTACACGCCCATCGTCGGGACGCATTCGGGGACCGTAGGTATTGAAAATGCGGACAATGCGCACATCCACGTTGTGATGGCGATGGTAGGTATGGCAGAGCGTCTCTGCATAGCGCTTGCCCTCGTCATACACCGCCCGCGGGCCGGCTATATTGACATTGCCACAGTAGTCTTCGCGCTGCGGATGCACCTCAGGGTCGCCGTACACCTCGGAGGTAGAGGCCTGCAAGAAGGTGGCTTGGTGCGCCCGGCTCAACTCCAGCAGCATGGTCGTCCCCAGAGAGCAGGTGCGCATTATCTCCAGCGGCAAGCGGTCAAAGTCCACCGGGCTTGCCGGGCAAGCGAGGTTCAGAACATAATCAATATCGCCAGCGATGTGCAGCGGCTCGCAGATATCGTGGACGACTACCTCGGCTCCGGCCTCTGCCAGGTCGCGCGTGTTGCGACGGGTTCCGGTTTCATAGTTGTCCACCACATAGACTTCGAAGCCTTCATCAAGCAGGCGCTTGCTGACGTGGTATCCGAGGAAACCAGCCCCACCTGCCACCACAGCTTTTGACTTTATCATCCTATTCACCAGCCAGCCCGAACTCTGGATGGAAACATCGCCGCCATATTCTACCACACGAACGCCTGGGGCGCACCGACAGGTCACTGCCGCGCTCAGTCGCCTGCACCAAACGCCTCTTGTCGCGACAGCCTCATCCAGAGCTACATACCCTCAACGCCAGCGCCGGGTCATTGCTTACTATGTTGTCCACACGCATCAGGTTGAGCTCGGCGAGCCGTTCTTTGTCGTCCACCGTCCACACCCACAAGCCCACTCCGCATTGCCGGCACCTGACGACCAACTCGGGCGTCACATCTGCGTGGGTTACGCTCAAGGCCTGCAAGTTGCCTGCCAGAGCGAGCTTCACCAGTTCGTTGGGTGGCTTTGGCGTCGCTCCCCCGGAGTATATCAGCGCAACAGGCAACTCCGGTCTCAGCTTTCGCGCCTCCACGCACACATCATGGCTGAAACTGCACAGGGAGGCCCACTCATGCGCATCGCACTGGTCAATCACCTCTATTGCTCGCTGCGTGCACTGGTAGTCCTTTATCTCTACGTACAACATGCCGCGGCCGACATGCGTCTCCAGCACTTCCGCCAGTAGCGGCACCCTTTGGCCGGCGAACTCCGCACCCTTCCAGCTCCCCGCATCGAGCGCCCTGACCTGCTCCAGCGTCATCTCGCCGATGGCGCCGGTTGCGTCCGTCGTTCGGTCCACGGTCGCGTCGTGGATCACGACTATCTCCCCGTCCGCCGTGCCGCGCACATCACACTCGCAGCCGTCAGCGCCGAGCGCGAGGGCTTGCTCGAACGCTACCAGCGTGTTTTCCGGTGCAAACGCCGAGTTCCCCCGGTGAGCCATGACAAGCGGCCGATAGGGCCGGTCTGAGAAAGCGTCCGAGTGCGTACTTGCGCTCATGCGTAACACACACCCCCGTGTCAGTGAACGTGGAACCAGGTTGGCAGTTGATGGGCCGCGTCGTCCCGTCAATGCAAGCTTCTCTGGCCTCGGTCAGGTAACCTCCAGAATGGAGCCGGCAATGTGACGCGTCCCGTCATCTATGTTGAAGTAATAAGCAATCAGCATACGATCGTCAGCCATGCGAACAGCCCAGGGATAGCCGATGTCACCGTTGCCGCCGTCGGTGCGAATGACGAGCTCCCCCGCTTCATTGAGATTCTCGCACTCCGGCTCCAGCAACCGACAGCGGATTCCGAACGGCTCCCTGCGATAACCGTACGCCAGTAGAATGCGACCGTCCGGCACTGTGGCAGTCGTAAACGGATGCCCCCACACTTCAGTACGGTCCCATTGCGAGAAGGTCTTGCCGCCGTCAAGCGAATACGCTACTGCCAGATGCCCGTCCATGTCGGCGGTCCGCATGAACGCCATCAGCTTCCCGCCTGCGGTCATGTGCAGAGTTGGCTCGCCGAACTTGACGGTTTCATCCGCGGCTATCTCGCTGAAGTATCGCCAGCTCTCTCCGCGGTCATCAGAGCGGTACAGTATCGCGGATCTCAACGGCCCGGGCTCCGGTGTGCAATACGCCGGCAGTAGCACCGTACCGTCATCCAGCTCGCACATCCGCCCTCTGCAGTACGCACGGTTGGGCGCGCCCGGAAACCACTGCGGATAGCTCGGCACGGGCTCCAGTGCCACCGGTCCCGACCACGTCTCGCCTCCGTCCTCCGAGCGCACGACGCTCCCGCCCAGGCACATCATCCACCAGCCAGTGCCTGACTTCCCGGCACCCTCTACTTCGTACTCCGCCACACCGTCACACAGCAGCTCCCACGAGAAGGTCGAGCAGAGCAGAGTTCCGTCTGAGAGTTGCGCCAAGCAGGGGTCCTGGTTCCCCGCCCGAGGGTGGATGAATACTGGCGTCGGCTCCTCACTCCACGTTTGGCCGTCGTCATCTGACACGACCTGGACGAGCCAGCTATTGGGGTCCGAGTGGGTAACCTCCGCGCCGGGCCTGGTGCGCCGCTCGGGAGCACGCCGGAAAGCGAGAATGAGGCGACCATCCGACCGGCAAATCACCGATGGAAACGAAGAATAATACTCCTCATCGCTATATGTGACTATGTCCTGGACCTTGTGCAAATCCATCTGGATCACTCACACTCCGGAGGGCATTTGTCAGCATCTGCGGTCTATCAGCCGACCCAGGGAATCGGGGTGACATTCATGAGTTGGAGTTCCGGCACCTCGGTCAGCTCGCCGGCCTTGGCCTGTGCTCGCACCTCAGCCAGTGCGTCATTGAGCTCCAGCAGGAAGGTTCGGAGCAGCGTCATCTCGCGCAGCATGTGCGGGACCTGGTAGCTCTCGCGATGCGTCTCGATGTACTCGAACAATTCGTCCATCTGTGCCACCGCCGCCTGCAAAGCCTCATCGCTGCTTGCCAGCGTCTCGACGGCGGCTGCGATCTCTTCAGTTCCGGCGCCGGCTTCGAGGTTGCGATAGGCTTTGATTATTCCCGCCGCGCTGTTGAAGCAGGCGGCCATGGTCTTGATGCGCTTGAGTTCGACGGCGTAGATGTGCCGCAGCGATGCATCCTTCCACGGCAATTTGTCAAACATGTCCAGCCCGCGATCCGCCTCGGTTATCACGCTGGTCAGCAGATTCGTGGTCATGTGCGAAGGCTTGCCAGCCATGTGCTCAAGCTGGGGGCGTGGATAGTTGTCGCGCGCGGTCGCTTGCTCCCGCGTCTGTCCATAGTCGTAACTATAGCGGAACAGGCTGGAGATAAGTCCCAGGGCGGGCGGGCTGTCAACGAGGCTGCCGAATATTCGCAGTCCCTCCAGGCCCTCCTGCCAGTTGTCACCGAATAGGCTCCGGGCATATTTTTTCAGGAAATCCTCTATTTCGCCGCCGCCGTCGTGATTCCAGCTCCATTCGCTCTGAGCTGCAAAATGGCGGTGGAAGGCCGGATCGAAGACGCCGTAACTCTCCATGCCTTCGGCATCCTCTTCATGGCCCAGGCGCGCGGCCAGAAAGATATTGTCCAGATGGCCGCGGTAAGACATCTGATAGTAGTAGCCCGTCATTGGGACCACCCAGCGGCGGAAACCGAGCTCGGGCATCGTGGTGTCGAAAAAGCTGCGGTAGCGCCACCACTCGAGGATAATGTCGTCGCGCACGCCGGCAGCCTCAAGATTGGCGGTCAGTTCCTCGTTCATACTGCCGCCGCGGACAAGCTGGTCGTGCCACATACTGATGTTCTCAATGCCGTTTTCTTTGAGGCGCTTGACTATCGCGCTTATGTATTTCACGTAAAGCTCGGCTTCCGTGAATTTGCTGCACGTAGAGCACTGGCACCAGGGGCTGATGCGCTCATAGGGGCGGTCGGGGTGCATCCCCGACAACGGATAGACCTCGTCAGCCGCAATGTGATACGATCGTGAACCGTTGGGCAGCAGATATTTCTGGCAGATCTCGTCAATTATCTCGAACATTACCTCGTAGGTCCGTGGATTAGTCAGGCAGAAGCCGTAGCCGGTCGGGTTGCCCTCGGCATCAAGCGCAGAGAGCTCCGGGATCGTCCGGGGTATCAGTGAATTGTGCCCGGGCGTGTTAAAGTGCGGCCGAATCATGACGCCAAGCGAGCTGCCATAGGCCGCCAGTTCTCCGAAGAAGTCCTCTTCAGCCATCCGCGGGATATAGTCGAGCACCTTGTCCTCGCCATCGCTGGCTGAATAGTACTCAATGTGCTGCGGACTTTTCAGCTCCGGGTGGCTCTCGAGGTTGAGCATCATCCATTCGGAGACCTGGCCGTGATACTGCATCGGCCAGCAGTTGTAAACACCCACGGTCAGCACGTTATATTTCATGTCCACGAGATAGTCCACGGCGTCTTTCCAGTCCTGGAGCGACATCAGGTCCTGGCCCCAGCGCGACTCGGCAAAGAGCCCGCGCCACTTGCGGTCGGGCCAATCACGGATCGTCAGACCCTCGGCGCCCAGCGCGCCATTACGCTTCTCAATCAGGGCCGCCAAAGTCACAGCGCCCCAAAGCAGGCCCTGTCCCGCAGAGGCAGTTATCGTCGCCCGCCCACTGGCGATAGTCAACTCATAGGCCTGATCGGCGTTGCTGCTTGCAAAGCCCGTCGCCGCCTCATCAAGAACGAACCTAATATCAGCCTCGCCCTCGGCGACGCGGCCGCCTGCGGCCTCGATGCCGCGGCTGATGCGAGCAATAGCCGCATCGGCCAATTCGCCCTCACCATCCGGTGCGGCGATGCCGACTACACCCTGGCCGTCGCCCAGGGTAACGAAAACGTCACTCCACTTCATCTCTTTTGGTTGCGGAAAGATTACAGGTTTGTCCATAGTTGTTCTCCTCTTTCCTGGACACACTGATTCAATACCGACAGATGCCACTAATGACCGGCCATGGCGGCGCCTTCCCCGCATAACAAGCCCACACACCTCAGCAGCGGACCTACCACCGTAGCGATAAATTCTTCGCCGCCAGTCAGTTGATTTCCTCCTTGGAACGACCTGCGACAGGGCAAAGCCGGACGCAGATGCGTCCGGCTTTGTCAGTTCACCGCTGGCGTCTTGGAACCTGTTAGAAGTCCATGTGGTATCTCAACTGGCCGGTTATGGTGCCGTCCTCGGTTGGCATGCCATCCGGGGCGGTCTCGCGATCGAGCGTCAGGCTCAGTCTGCCCAGGTCGCCCCATTTGCGAGAGTAAGTCAGCTTCAACAGCGACCGCGGCAATGTCTTGCTACGTTTCGGATTGGGCACGAATTCGCCGGAGATGTATGAGAGGGCCACCTTGCCACCCCGGTCCTCACTGCCCCCGGTCAGCCTGATGTCGTAATGCTGATCGACGAGTTCCTCTTCGATATAGTCGCAGTAGCGGACACCGAGCTTGAGATTGACATCGCCGCCGAATATCGTACGGTCCAAGATGGCATCGTAAACATCGGCTCGTTGGATGGTTTTGCCATCCGGCCCCAGGGAGTTCTGCCCGTAGCCTAGTTGCATGTTCCCGCCGAGGGCGGCAAACGCAACATGCAGGCTGCGGTCGGGGTCAACGCGCCCCTGTTGATCCTGATACCTGAACTGCACCGACCTATCCTTGTCCAAACTGTGCCGGAGTATGACTTCAATGAACGGATGCTCGTCGTAGCGGTTCAGCTTCTTTTGGTCGTCAAACTCGCTGTACTTGGCGTCGAGTCGGATGCCGGCTTCTTTGCCCATACCAATTTTGACCAGGGCTGCAGGCTTGACTGCCTCGCCGTCAACTCCGTGGGCGACGTAGCCGCCACTCAAGGCCAGGCCTGAAGCCTTCTTCGGCGTTTGCTCCAACTCCAGATGACGCAATATCGTGGGGCCTTTATCAATGACTTCCTGCTCGCTGAAACGGTATTTGAGCGACAGGTTGTCTGTGAAGTCCCAAGTCGTATTGAGCAGGCGGCTCTCAACAGCCATCTCGGGGCCGTTATCTGTCAACTTCCATTTCGCAGCCATGTCGAGCGGGCGGAAGGGATGCACGTCGAGGGCAAGATCGGTCACCCTCAGGGTATCTTCCCCGACCGTCTCGGTGGTACTGCGCGAGGCATGGAATTGCCCTATACTGCCAATGCGGAAACTGGGTGTCTTCACTACCAACTGCCGCTGCTTCCACTCTCCGTCGTCAGCGTTTGGCTTCGTCTTGACCTGGCGGTGCAGCATCGCGTTTCCGCCACTAATTGGCACACTCAATTCCGTCTGGAAAGTGTCGGTGGCGATCCCGTCAAGCTCTTGGCTGCTCAGAGTGTGTTTGTGGCCGATGGTCCTGCCACTAATACTGAACGGTAGGCTCAGCACGGTGGTCTTCTTTTCAGTGAGAGTTGATGCTTTGAGCTTTTCTTCTATCTTGTGCTCAAATGAGCCGGTTTCTCCCAGGAGTTTCAGGGGGCTGAAGAATCGGGTCAACCTGGTGCGCTTCTCGTTGGCCAACGGCTTATAGAGGGTATGGTGCTCAGCTATGGCCTGCCCCCCGCTGACGGAGAAGGGAGCAACCAGATCTACTGTCTGTGTCTTGCCCTCGTTCCCATCTGCGATTGTCCGCGTGGCGGTCAGCGCAAAGGTGCCTGTGCCGCCGGATAGCGGCATTGCAAGGTTGCCGGAGAAATCCCTGTTCCAGTAGCCGCCCGGCTTGTTGGCCTCGGTGTCGCACAGCTTCATGCTCAGGTCCCAGTCATCGGCCAATTCAGAGTCGAGCGTGTACCGCCATTGCGTCATCTTCTCTTCAGGTGCCAAGCCTTCCCGCTTCGAGGTCACCTTGCGCGTAAAGCCGAATGTGGTGGCCGAGGCGCCGCCGCCGAAGTCCTGCTGGAACCCCATAGTGCTGACTTCGGTTGAGGTGATCAGCATTTCTCGGAAGTCTGTGGTGCTGCTGGCGCTGGTGGCGAAGTTGAGATGCGTCCCCTCGAAGGGATCCCACTGCAGCCCTGACGACGTAGTCTCCTTGATTCCGACTGCCAACGGCAAGGCCTCGTGCTGGATCGCCTCGCGCGTGAAATTACGCGTCAAGCCAAAGTTCTCGAAGGGTTCGAACTCAAATTGATAGTGATGGGGGTCCGGGGCCATGGCGCCATCAACCGCCTGGCCGGTCAGGTCGCCGCCCAGTTGGCGATGTGTAGGCCACAGTGCCTCGAGGAAGATCGGGTCGGCAGCCTGCCCTTGCACGGCAGTTGTAAGCCCTGCAATTGCGGCAATAACTAGTATGACTCGCAACAACTTAGTCACCAACCACTGCTCCTTGCCTCTAGAAGTGTGCAAAGAAAACAGCCAGCCTGGTGAACGCATACACTCTTCACCAAGGCTACTATATAACCTAGCAGGCGAACTGTCAATAGCAACAAAGAGTTTCTGGCGCTAATGACGCTGACAAGAGGGCTCGTCAGGTCTGCGACTAGTCCCCTCTTCTCCCAATTCATAGCGAATCTACCCAGTTTAACAGGCTCCCAAACATCTGACCCCAGATGGCCTCAGAGGCCGAATTAGATCTTGCATTCTTTTCCTGCATCCCGGCAGGGCAGTGTCGTCGTGCCCACTATAACCTTCGTCCTCTTTGACGGACTCTTGAGCGAATTAGTTTCTGCAAGTTTGAGGCCAGCAGGCCAGCATCGTGTGGCCTTCACACCGCTTATTCGGGACGCGCCTGCCTTTTGCCCCGCCTTCGTTGGCCCCGTGCCTGGCAGACCGGGCAAAAGTATGTGCTGCGTTGTGCGATCTTGCGCCTGCGGATTACTCCGACACAGCCTGGCACCGGGCAGTTCTGCCCGGCCTTTCCGTACACCCACAGGCATCGTTGGTAGCCGCCGCTTTGCCCCAAGCCGGTCTGGTACTGGGAATCGCCAAGAGTGGTACCACATGCATCGATCGCTTCCTGCAGAACCTCTCGGGTCACATCTACGATTGTTTGCATCTCTTTGGCCGTCACACGGTTGGCCGGTGTAGCGGGATGCAGTCCGACACGATACAATATCTCGCTCGCATAAATGTTGCCTATTCCCGCAAGGTGGCTCTGATCAAGCAGAAATTGCTTGATGCCTACGCTGTGCGCCAGAGCGGCCGCCAGCAGCTCTTCGGCCGACAGGGCCTCCGACAGCGCATCCAGCCCAATATTCCGCAGGATAACCGATTCATCGAGTCGGCCGAGGTGCAACAACTCGAGCCGTCCGAAGCGTCGCGGGTCAACATAGATAAGCCGCCTCCCGCTAGAAAACTCAGCCAGCATGTGCGTGTGCGGTGGCAGCTCGTCATTGTTCTGCACCACCAGGAGTCGGCCAGTCATGCGCAGGTGTACGCCTACAGCAATGTCGCCTTCGAGGCTCAGCCACATGGCCTTCCCACGCCGGTCGGTGCCGAGCACGCGCTTGCCGCCAACGGCAGCCAGAAAGTCCTGCGGATCGCCGCAGACAATGTCAGCGCGCCTCAGCGTAACCTTCTCGATTTTATCGCCAACGAGATGCTTATGCAGGTCACGGCGGATGGTTTCGACTTCCGGGAGTTCTGGCATCGTTGTCTATAACCTGTTGGTGGACGTACAGGCTTTTTCAGTTATTGTCGTCGTCTTCTTCAGGGGGAGCCATGAAAGGTAACGGCGAGCTTGGTGGTGACTGCTGCTTTGCGTCACTTGAATCAGGATCGAGGAGCTGCGTGGGACGCTGAGCCTTCATCATCTGCTCACTGTATTCGAAGCCTTCCTGCATGGCGCGGAACCGGCGCACAAATACCAGGATCAATACTAGCGGGGCAAGGTAGTATATGAGGATATGGTACCAGAGCGGGTCGTAGCCGAGGAATATGCGCGGCCACCATGCGATGATGATGAGCACTATTAGAATCCATTCGACCAGTTCTCTTCTACTCATGGCTTAGATACCTGCCTCCCCGCTGGGCTCGAGCTGGCGGATAGCTATCAGCGTTTCGTAAATGCTGACGCGCAGACAGTCATCGAGCGGCAAGTCCTCGAGCGGACACTGTGGCTGCAACAAGCCGGGGTCAACGTCGCCAGCAGGCCAGTCGGGGTCCTCGCAGGCCGCTGCCGAACCGAACCGCGCCCGGAATGCATTGATGCGTTTGAGCAGAGCTTCGGCTTCCGCCTCCAGGTTCTGGCTCTCCATCGCCACCGGATTCGGCGTAGGAGGCTTGCGGCGGATGCGGTCGAGCCATGTGTCCTGTCGCGGGGCCACCAGATATCGCTGCGCTGTCAAGCCGATGCCGACATAATTGCGCAGATCCGAGTATATGCAGCCGCGCTCCCAGAAGCTCATCTCCTGGCGCATCGCCTTCAGAGCATTCTCCAGCAAGTCATCCAAACTCACCCACAGGTCATCTTCGGGAATACCGTCCTTGCTCGCCGTTTCTGCTTTCTTCGCCCGCCTCTTGTATATCATCTCAAAGGCGATGTTAAGGCTGTCGCATATCGGACTGCTGGGAAAGCTCTGCAGTTGCCGCACGCGCAGCTCCCAGGCCTTGTGCGGAAACGGGGGCATGAAGCTGGCGTCTCGCGGCACCAGCCGGAACTTGATACAGCCATTCTCATAGAGCTGAATAAGCGTCGTATAAACGATCTCCTGTGCGAAATCCCGTGGGTCGAGCTCGGTGTCACTGGCCAGATCAAATGCCCGGTCGCGTGGGATGGAGCCCAGTGCACGCCGCGTCGCCGGTTTCACGAATTTGCCGGCAAACATATAGACCAGACCATCGTTGGCGATCTCGCCCTCCGGCTCCACAGGCTCTATATCCTGCTGGTCGGTCTTCGGGTCGGCAACCGGCCGCGGCTTGCTCAAGCCCTGCAACAGCCTGAGCAGTGACCAGAACGCCCACAGGCCGATGGCCCCTAGCACTAAAACAATTACCACTTGAACCATCTAGATGTCACCATACTTCGCATACGCACATGCAGAATGATTGTGTATGGATTCGAAACTTTCACAGTCGGCCGAACAGCCGATGACTTCCGGCTGCTCTTTCAACGCAATTATCGTATCCCGCACCACGTCTTCGACAAACTTGGGATTGTCATAGGCCGCTTCAGTGACCATCTTCTCATCTGCGCGCTTCAGCAGCGGAAACATCTCACAACTTCCCTGCGCCTCCAACAAAGGTATCAAGTCCTCGAGCCATAGTACCGCCCCTGACTGACAATTCACGCGTGCGGATAGCATCGCCCGCTGGCTGTGAGCGCCGCGGTCAGAAATCTCCTTCGAGCACGGACACAGCGTGACGATTGGGACAGTCGCACCCACCAAGAACCGGAAGACGCCATTTTGGATGGTACCCCTGAAACTGCAATCATAATCAAGCTGGCTGACGTGCCCCGAAGCCGGGGCAGTTTTGGACAAGAAATACTTGAACTCCAACAGCAGGCGTGCTGCCGGCGCTGCGAAATCATCCAGGATCCGCCGCAGCGTCGCTTCCATCTCGACCATCGAAACCGCTTGCTTGCTCCAGGATGATAGAATATCCACGAAGCGGCTCATGTGCGCGCCGCGCTGGATATCCGGCAGCGTCACGCTGGCCTCTACCTGCCCCAGCACACGTGCATACCCGCCATCCTTCGCCCTGACCTGCACAGGCAAGTGCAGGTCTCTTATGCCGACCCGATCAATCGTGATGCCCCTGTCATCAGTCTCTGACGCTATGTCTTTCATCACTTGCCTCGTGCCATCAGAGAAACGGAGTGCGTCAAAGAGGATCGCTTACATCAACCCATCTGCCCTCTGCGACACTTTGCCTTATCGCTGCATCTGCCGCCTGCGTCCGGGCACCATCGTACAGGGTAGCCGTTCCCAGACGACCTTCACTCAGAGCCATCAGGAAGTCAAAGATGCTCTGGATATGGAAACGCATCCAGCCGACAGGAAGTTTGGGCGCGGGCAACGCCGACGGCTTCGGGTAGCGCTGTACGCACTCGATCTGCTTGTAACCACGACTCCCGCCCAGCTCGCCCTCCTCATCGCGCATGTCGTAAGCATAGAGAAAATTCGCGTCCATCATGTCGAACTTCAGGGAGCCGTTTTCACCGTATATCTCATAGGTGAAACCGTCCTGCGTGCCGGTGGCGAAACGCGAGGCCTCGATAAGCCCACGCCCACCGCGGGCCATCTCCGCCTCGAGGCACACGTAATCGTCCACCTCGACCGGGCCCATTTCGGTCGAGCCTGCCGCGACCGGCCGCTGTGCGATATACGTCTGCATCGAGCCGCGCACCCTGGCAATGTCGCCGAGCAGATACTGCATCATGTCAATGATGTGACTGCCGAGATCGCTCAGCGCCCCGCCCCCAGACTCCTTCTGCAGCCGCCACGACAGCGGCCGCGAGGGGTCGGTATAGCCGGCGTGGTAATAGGTGGCGCGGAAATGGTAAAGCTGGCCCAAGAAGCCATCGGCTAGCATCTGCCGCGCCCGCATGCAGGCCGGAATGAAGCGGCAGTGAAACGCCATCCCATGGTATTGCTCCGGTCGCTGACGGGCCGCGGCCACGATCTGCTGCGCCGAGGCCAGCTCCACCGTCAGCGGCTTGTCACAATAGACATGCTTGCCAGCTTCCAAAGCCGCAATGATCTGGCCCTTGTGCAGATGGTTCGGCGAGCAGATGTCAATGACATCAATGTCCTCGCGCTGCAGCAACTCTTCAAGGTCCGTGGTGCCGAAGCTGAAGCCGCCTTGGTCAGCGGCTCGCTTTGCCGTCTCTGGCCGGCTGGTACAAACGCCCACCAGTTCCGCCTTCACAGGACACTGCTCAAAAAACAGGGGCAGACTCTGATACGCATGAGTATGCACCTTGCCGATGAAGCCGAAGCCGACGAGGCCGATGCCGATTCGCCTGCTCATTGCGCTGCTCACCTGTGTTCTCGCTCTTCTGCGGGATACCTGGTCTTATCAAGGATAACATATATTTCGCCGCCGTAGCGTTGATGCCTGCCGGTAAGTACAGGAAAATATGCAGGCGGAGCCTGCCGACGCTCCGCCCACCTGATCCGCTGAGCCCGCAATCCGCTACTTCTGGCTGCGGTAGTAGTCGGCCACCTTGCGAATGCCTCTGGCGATTATCTCGGCGTGTTCTATGGTGTGGCCCTCGGTCCAGCCGGAGGCGAAAATGTTCTGCTGCCCCCAAAGTGCGCCCGGATAGTCATTGACATCGTACTGCGGATCGCGGCCATAAGGCGGCTCCCACGGAAACTCAGAATCGCCGTACGCGACATGGTTGGCGATGCACGGTGTGGTGACCATAGGTGTGCCACCAGCATAACCGGTTGCGAAAGGCATGCCCTCGGCGCTGATAGCTTGGGCGAATGTCTGCCTGTCTATGCCGAGGACCTGCTCGTCAATAGTGAAGGCGAACCGCCACCACGAGTGTCCCGTGGTCTTCGGATACATGTACGGCGGGTTGATGCCCTCGATAGCCTCGAGCAGACTGACAAGATGCTCCGCCGACTCCCGCCGGCGCTGAAGGATACTGGGGAGCTTGCGGGCCTGGGCCAGAGCCACCGCGCCGGTGACCTCGTTCATCCGGTAGTTGATGCCGATGCGCTGCACGATCCGCCCCTCGGTGCGACCGGTGCGATCGTAGAACTTATCGTGGAAGTCACGAGTGCGGGCATAAAGCTCCTCGTCGTTAGTCGCCAGCATACCTCCGTCGCCGGCCGTAATCTGCTTGCTCTGCTGCAGGGAAAAGCAGCCGATATCGCCGAAGGTGCCGACGGGCTGCCCATCGTAGGTGGCACCGTGAGCCTGAGCGCAGTCCTCGATCACATACAGGTCATGGCTGCCGGCAATCTCCATGATCTCGTCCATCAGGCAGGGCTGCCCGAACAGGTGCACGACCAGAATGGCGCGGGTGCGGTCGCTTATCCGCTCTTCGATTGACTTGGGATTCATGTTGAGTGTCAGCCTGTCGAGGTCGGCGAAAATCGGAATGCAGCAGCACTGCACGATGCCGATGTAAGTGCCCATGTCTGTGACCGGGCTGGTGATAATCTCATCACCGGGGTTCAACTCCAGCGCCGCTACCGCGGTGTGCAGCGAGGCACTGCCAGATGTCACCGCCTGTACGTGTTTGATGCCCAGGAATTGAGCGTACTCCTTTTCGAACTGCTCGACCATGGTCCCGGAATAGCGGAACATCTTGCCGCTGCGAATCACTTCCGTGACCAACGCGATCTCTTCATCGCCCAGATCGCGTCCGCTGACGTCACCGGTTGAGGGGAAGCCCTCAGTCGCTGTCTTCGGCCCGCCATTGATCGCAAGTTCTTCAGCCATTTGAAAGCCTCCGTCTGTATTATTGCTAAACGGTGTCGCTACTCGCCTAACCCCCTAGCCCCCTTCCCTAGCAGGGAAGGGGGAATCAAAAGGGCGTTGGGTTAGGCCAAGCCACAATGTCAGTACTTACCTCAGATGAGTATCATAGACAGGACGCCAGCGAATTGCAAATCGGCTCGGACTACGCGCAGGTCGCCGCTATTTGCCGCGCCAAAGCCCGGTTGTCGGCATGGCCGGTGCGATATGCCAGCACATGCGCACACAACGGTTGGCCCAATAGATACAGGTCACCCAGCAAGTCCAGCAGCTTGTGCCGCGCCAGCGCATTGCCCGCAAAAGGCGACTCCGAATAGTGGTCATCATAGACGATCAAGCAGTTCTCTTCGCTGCCTGCGGCGATCATCCCCGCCTGCTGAAGCTGCTGCAGTTCGTGCTCCGTGGCAAACGTCCTGGCAGGCGCGATCTCTTCGCCAAAACCGTCCGTGGTCGTGTCGAAGTCGGCAAACTGGTGGCCGATGAGCGGGTGCGGATGAACCAGTGAATAGGAGAACCTCGCCGCATCTGCCGGCAGCAGAATCAAGGCCCTGTCCTCAGCGATGTGGAAAATCGGCTCGTCGGGAGTAATCGGCGCGTACTCGGCCGCAAGTGACTTCTGTCCCGCTGCCTCTAGCGCCTGATAGAACGGCAGTGCGCTGCCATCGAGTAGCGGAATCTCCGGCCCGTCAACAGCTATTCGCACATCAGTAATCCCCCACGCCCACAAGCCGGCCAGCAGGTGTTCGACGAAATCAACTCGGCCACGGTCATCACCAATAGAGGTGCAATTGGGCAAGGCGAGCGTATGATCGAGGTCAACCGGCCAGGTGAGGTCAAGGTCGCTGCGGGTGAGCGTAATGCCGCAGTCCGCCTCCGCCGGCAGCAGTCGCAGCGTGATGTGCTTGCCACTGCGCACGCCGAGGCCGGCAATCTCTATCTCGTCTCGTATTGTTTTGCGCGGTACGGTGCTCATCTCGCCTCGGTTTTCACTTATACACTCAGGGCTTGGGCTTCGCTCGTTCTTTATGGGCTGCCAGTTCACCTCTGCTACGAGGGCTGCTTGCGTGGGTGCCCGGGGCACAAGACGCCGTGGACGACATACCAGACTTGTTCGTCGTTGGCCTGAGGTAATACCTCGCTTATGGCGGCTTCAACGGCTGCATTCTCCTCCTCGGCCAGGCCGCCCTTCTCGAAGCCTGTCGCCTTGCTCTTTGTTTTGTACCAGTCGCAGCCACCCCCACAGCCGTATCTGTGCAGCAGTTTCCGCGCCGCCTCGCTGTCCACGCCTTGCGTCTCCGCGACCCGCGAGATAATCTCTTCGACCTGGCTTTTCTCCTGCTCGGTTGCCTCCATATTCATCTCCGCTCCTTTACCGAGATACTTGCGCTGTGAGCGCGGCTCTTCATATGCTGATGAATCTCAAGCCCGTCACTCATGGGTGTTTGTAGTTGTCGCACTCGTCTGGCTCCTCTTGCACCCTTCCCCGCCGTCCGAACAGTAGCCACGCCTCAAGGGATGAAGAGAGGACTGTCCAGCGTGGGCATCTCTACGCGCGGTAGGATAATATGTCCGCCAGCCGGTCCCACTCAGTAGCTTGCCTGCAGGAGTTGCATCAGGTGCTCGCGGGTTACTTCGCCGGGAGTCTTGGCGATGGCGTGGTGCATGTATCGCTGCCCATCATCGGCAATCGTGTCCAGCATGTCCTCCGGAACGCCCAGGTCGCTCAGCGTCACGTCCATATCCACACGAACCAGGAACGCCTTGAGGGCTGCGGCTGTCTGGGATGCGGCCGCCTTGTCATCCGGCTCGTCAACCCCAAAGATGCGCGCGATTTCGGCGAATTGCTCCGGCGCTCGCTCCCAGATCATCTCGGCCCACGCCACCAGCACCGCCGCCAGGGCCGCGCCGTGGGGGATTTCCGGACAGCGCCCGCTAATCGGGTGCCCGACACCGTGCATGATATTGGTGCCGGTCTGGGAAAGGACATAACCGGCAAAAACGTTGGCCAGCATCATCCCTCGGCGGGCCTGCTGGTCGCTGCCATCGGCCACTGCGGCAGGCAGATGCGCTGCCACCAGTTCGATGGCTCGCAGCGCCCACTGGTCTGTTATCGGGTTGCCGACTCTGGATACGTAGCCTTCGACGGCGTGACAGACCACATCCACGCCTGTGCCAGCAGTTACCTCCGGCGGCATGCTGTAGGTAAGCTCAGGATCCTCAATCGCGACGCGGGCGTACAACGCGTCTCCCGTGAGGGAAGTCTTCTCCCGAGAGTCCGGTACGGTGACAACCGCGAATGGCGTCAATTCGGATGAGGTGCCCGCAGTTGAGGTTACTGCGATGATGGGTAGCGTGGCCTCGGTGGGCGGCTTTTTCTTGCCAGTCTCATCGGGGAGGAGAAATTCGGTCATAGATTCGTGAGTCGCAGCCACAGCAATGTTCTTGGCGCTGTCCATGGCGCTGCCACCGCCGAGGCCGACCAGGACATCGCAGCCCGCCTGCTTAGCCATCCGGCCGCCTTCGACAATGACATCAAGTGTGGGGTTAGGCGGAATCTTGTTGAAAACAGTCACCCGCATCCCGGCCTGTTCGAGCAGGTCCTGGGCCTTCTGCAGGTAGCCGGACTTTTCCATGGCGTAGCGGCCGGTGACCAGCATCGCGTGCCGGCCCAACGGTGCGGTCAGATCTCCAAGCTGTGAAAATGTCCCTTCTCCGAAGATAAGCCGTGTCGGGTTGTAGTACGAGAATTCCATGTGTCTATTGCTCCTCTTCTATCTCAGCCAGTTTCTGAGCTGCCCTCATCATCTCGAGGGCCTCCGGTGAGCCGGCGATAGGTATGCGGAAGGTCATGGTTGTGCCCTCGCCCTGGACACTTTCGACCCATACTTCTCCGCCATGCACGTCCACGACGTTTTTGACGATTTTTGTGCCCAGGCCTGTGCCCATCGGCTTGGTACTCACCGCATCATCAGTGAACAGCTTCCGCCGCACCTCTTCGGGCATCCCCTCACCGGTATCCTCAACGGCCACTTCCAGATAACCCCCATCCGGGAACTCGCCCTCCTGCACGGTCGCACAATGCACAATGATTTTGGCACCCTCCGGACAGGCCTGCAGGGCGTTGTTTACCAGGTTATAGATGGCGTTGTACATCTGCTTGACGTCCATCACCGCCAGAGCGATGTCCTCAGGCACATCCTTTTCTATCGTCACGTCCTGCTTCTCAGCGACTATCGCCAGCATCGGCACAACCTGATCAACCACCATAGTGATGTCGTCTTCGTGGAAGCTGGGTTCGGTGACCATGCCCTTGACGGCGGCGGACACCTCGGCCATGCGCATCTGAACCGCGTCACATCCGCTCTTCATCATGTCAGTCATTTCGGGCAGCAACTCGCGCAAGCTGAGGACCGCGTCCGAAACGGTATTGCTGCCGCTGTCGCCCAGTCCTTGACAAGCCCCATCGAATTCTGACCATGTATCCTCGGCCATAAACTCCAGCGTCTGGGCGGCAGTTTGCACGGGGGTCATCATGTTCTTCACATCGTGGCTCAAGTTACCGATGAAGCGAACGACCTCCGCCAGCCGCGCCTCTTCATTGAGCCGCGCGGTTTCCAGGGCTGCTGCGATCTGCGATGCGAGGATGTCCAGAATCGCCACATCCGCCTGGTCGAAGACCCCGTCGGTCTTATTGACCACCTGCATGACGCCTATCGCCCGGCCCTCGACGCTCATCAACGGAACGGTGACCATGTTCTTGGTCATGTAGTGAACCTGGTCTCCGACCCGTCGGTCATGCTTGGCGCTGGCGGTGACATCGTCGCTGACGTCAATCTCGCCGCCCTGAAATACCGCCCCAGCCAGCCCCTGATCCGGCTCCATTTGCATCCCCGTAAGCTCGTCGGTTGCTTCGCCGACGACATACTTAAATACGAGCTTATCCTTGTCCTCATCGTACAGAATCACTGAGCCGGCCTCGGCCCCGACGCACTCAAGCGACACGTCCAAGGCCCTCTGGACCAGCTCGTTGACCTTGGTGACCTGACAAAGCGCCGCGCTAATGACTCGCACGGCCGCCATTTGCGCATTGCGCTCCTCAAGTTCTCGCGCTATGATTTCCGCTTGCTTTCCGTCCTGCTCGCTCATCGGCTGATGACCTCCTCCACAGATATGAGATGATTGCAGGTCCGTCGCACCATGTTGCCGCTTAGTCCGGCCAGCACCTCTGCCCATCCCCAGGCCTCCGTGTACAGCCTCGGGCCTGCAGCGTTTTACAGCGGCAGCGTCGTGCCTACGGCTTGTGCCACTGCCCGATCATAGATGAGTTGTGCTGTCATTGCGTCATCCACCGCAATACCCATCAGTATGGACATGGTGCGCTCTTGTGGCCGCTCACGGCCGGGTTTCTTCCCGGCGACGATTTCGCCCAGGTCAGCATACGGCTTGGGAACATCCTTGAAATAGCCCTTGGAACGGTAGTAATCCATCTGGTCGTGGTCGTCTGTTATCAGCTTATCAACTTTTGCGGCCAGTTCACCCTCCCACGCGCCCATATAATCAACCGGCGCGGCCATTGCCCCCGGTTTCAGCCATTCATCTTTGAGATATGGAGTGGGCTCTCTGGGGCTGGGCCCGGCCGTGACTATGACATCCGCACCTTCTACGGCCGCTTGTGGTCCGGCGACCGGCACGACATCGAAATCGTACTTGTCTCTGGCCTCCTCAACGAAGGCGTTCAGAGCAGGTTGGGAAGTATCGTAGCAGCGCAGTTGTACGATCTGCGGATACCTGGTATGCATGGCCAGCAGGTTGCTGCGGCCCTGAACCCCGCAGCCGACGATCGCCACGGTTTCGGCGCGCTCCGGGCCCAGGTACTTCATGGCCACCGCGTTAGCTGCTCCGGTGCGCATGGCGGTAACCCAGCTTGCGTCCATGATGCAGATAGGGAACATCGTCTCCGGATCATTGAGGATAATCAGACCGGAGATGCTGGGCAGGCCGCGCTTACGGTTGTCGTCATTGCCGCCGACCCATTTTATCGCCGCTATGTCGAGTTGGCCGACATAGGCGGGCATGGCGTGCAGAAATGTCTCGCCCCCACGCGGCTTGATAGCGGTCTTGGGTGGCATCTGTGCTTCGCCCATACCATTGCGCCGGAAGCCTTCCTCCACGACCTCGATGACCTCGGCCATAGAAATACTCAAGCTCTCGACATCAGACCTGCTCAAGTACCTGAGATTCAAAGCTCTCAACCGTCCTCTGCGGCGAAGTCGTCCTGGAGCTGCGAACGTATGCGCGGAGCAAACTGCGCAGCGGTGCTACGCGCCTGCGCCGCCTTTTCATCTTCCCCTAAATCCTCCAGGATTTCGCCCAGCCGCATCCATATCTGGTAATTCTGCGGATGGTCCTCCGCCGCCCCTGCCATTTCATTGGCGGCGTCAAATTTCTTATCCTGCAGAAAAAGCACCCAAGCCGCCGCTGAGGCCGCGGTGCCGTCTCCGGCCTCAATGCTGTCTGACTTCAGCGCCCAGGTACGAGCCTGATCCAGTTCCTTCTCTTGCACGATGTACAAGTTGGCGAGCCGCCGATAGGAACGAGCGTGTTCTGGGTCCTTACGGATGGCGGCATGATACTGTTGTTCTGCCAGATCCAGCTTGTCATCGAGTACATATATGTCGCCCAGAGCAAAATGTGGCGTGGCACTCTCGGGGTCGGCCTTACTCGCGCCTCTGGCGGCCTCCACAGCCTTGTCCATATCGCCTGATACTTTGTAGGCCGCCGACAGGTTGAGCCAAGCCAGAGTATGATCCGGATGCTTCTCAACGGTTCGCTTAAGAACCCTTATGGCGTCTCGATTGCGTCCCAGCCGCAAGAACAACCTTCCCTTCAGTTCCATAACCTCTGCCGATTCCGGACGCAACTGCAGCGCGAGGTTGACCCAGTCCAGAGCCTCTACCTCGTTGCGCAACTCCGTATTCGCCTGCGCCATGCCCCACGCGATGTCATAGTCATCGTTCACAAGCTCAGAGGCACGCTTAAACGCGACGAAGGCGTCGTTGTACTCTCGGGCCTCCAGATGTGCCTGCCCACGCTCCTTGAACAGAGCTGCCTGTTCGGTCGGTGTCACCTCCACAGCAGTGCCAACGTCTGCTGAGTCCGATTGCGATGGCCCTCGGCACCCGCTGATCCCTGCGAAAACCAGCAACCCGGCGCTCAGAACCACAAACCAACCAAAGTATCGCATCGTTACTGAGTCCACTTTCCTGAACGGTCGCAAAACCGCTGCCAAATCCGTATGTATCCTAAGATTCGCTATTGTGGAACCCGCTACCTACCGCGGCGGCCCTGCCTCTGCTACGCAATATTCACACAAGCGCTGATAATCACAATTCGCACACCAGGTGCCTGGCCGGTGTCCGAATTGTCCTCCGTGCAGATTGCTCAGTAGCCGCCTGGCCTCACTCAGCGCTGCTCCTATCACATCCTCAACGGGTAGCCGCTTGATCTCAGCAACGCTCAGATAGACCAGCGTCGCGGAGGCCGGCAACTCCCCGCGACTCTGCCGCACAGCCTCACAGTACAGCCCTATCTGAAATTCGTACGGCGACAGCCCATCAGTGTCCGGCGGCCGACCGGTCTTGTAGTCCAGCACATGGACGCTGCCGTCAGACATCTCGGCAAGGGCGTCAATCTTGCCCTCGATGATTACCTCGTCCACGACAAACAATACCGGCAGCTCCGAGCGCAGGTGTTGTGCCTGGCTGACAATTGTAGCATAAGTTGGCGTATTCAGGTAAGTCTGAATCCAGTTCTTGACGTCCTGTATCTGCTTTGAGTTGAGACGTCCGCCGACTTCCGGTGACCTTTCGGCACTCTCCATCGCCCCATCAAGTGCATCTATTCCCTCTCTGCCCACCATCTCCAGCACCAAGTGAGCGAAGCTACCTACGATCACACCTGAAGCGCGGTCCTCAAGCCGTCCGACGCCCCACGTCTCGTCCACAGCCGGTGTGTCCTCGATGAATCTGAGCTTATATGAAAGCGGGCACTGTCGGTACTGGGACAAGCCTGTCACAGCTATTGCCTCAAGATCGGCCACCGCAATCGAGACTACGTCCACCTGTCTTCGCAACTCCGCTGAGGCGCGGGCATCGCCGATTGTCTGCCCGGCCAAGACCGCAGCCTGGTGCCGGTCTGCCAGGGACTTGCGGCCGGAAGAGGCCGGCGGCAGCTCCGATGGCGGCACCATCTGTAGCGGCATCTGCCAGGAACCCTCGCCAAGCTGCCCGCACTCGCCAGCATCAAGATCCCAGCCGCTAACCCCCGCCAGCCAGCCTAGCCAGGTGTTCGACGGGTAAGTCTTCGGGTTGGCTGCATCTATGGCCGACGAGATAATGAGGTAGTCCCTGGCGCGAGTGGCAGCAACATACAGGACCCGCCGGCGCTCTGCCAGGTCCCTTCGCTCATTCGCCTGCCTGATCAGTTCCCCGATGGCGCACTGCTCGCTATGGCCGTTGTTGTTTTGTCCGGTGCGCGCGCAGATGCCATATTCAGTTGACGTTACCAATGTCTTGCTGCCCGCCCGAAAGGTTCGCCCGAAGTCCGGTATAGCCACTACCGGCCACTCCCGACCCTTTGCCTGGTGGATAGTCACCAGCTCCACGGCATCTCCTTCGGCCTTCGATAGCGGCGCTTCCCCCTCACGGTCTTCCATTTCACTAAGTGTGTGAACGTAGGAGACGAACTCTCCCAAAGTATAATTGCTATCTCGCTCGAACCCGCGTGAGATATCAATCAGCTTCTCGATATTCGCGAGCATCCGCCGACCCGCAAACTGCGCCGCCATCGCCGCTGAATAGCCGGTCTCATCCACAATCTTCTGAAGCAGCACCGATAGCGGCACCGCACCCGACAAACTGCGGAATTCCTCTGTCTTAGCGCGTGCCCACCGCGCCTTCTCAACCGTGTCAGCAGGGGCCACCGGGTCTGCATTACCTTCGCCCAAAGTGCATAAGCCGGCAAACAGTGAATCGCCGGCCAGAGCCGCCCGGTACAGCTCATTGTCGTCAAAGCCGAACATCGGCGAGCGCAATACACCCGCCAGCGCTACACTGTCGTTAAAGTTGTCGAGAACGCGTACCATATTGAGAATGTCGCTTACCTCGGCCCGGCGCCAGAAGCCCCTGCCAACAACCGTATAGAACGGAATGTTATGACGCCGCAGCGCCCGCTCGTAGAGGTTGATGTTGGTCGTGGCGCGGAACAGCAGGGCGATGTCGCCAAGTGCAATTGGCCGAGGCTTTCCGTCCTCGCCATCAACCCGGAAGCCACTGTCCAACATCTCCGCCAGCCGCTTTGCGATATTGGCTGCTTCCGCCTCGCGCCGCAGCTCGGCATTGAAATCATCGTCACCTGCATCGCCATCTTCGCCGCGGCCCACGTTGGTCATCAGCACTTCACCGGCCAGACCGTCGTCCCGAGCCTCGCGCTGGGTTTCGACTGCCTCGAAGCGCGCGGCATAGTCCGGCTTTTCACCAGTGCCCATCACCGCCTCATGCGCAAATAGCCAGTTGTGGAAGCCCACCAGGTTCTCTGTACTTCGGAAGCCGGCCTGGAGCACGAGTTCATCTACACCATCACAACCCGCTGCGAAGTCCTCTCGCGCGCGCCGGAAAACAGTCACGTCCGCATTGCGGAAGCCATAGATTGACTGCTTCGCATCGCCGACCAGAAACAGACGCGGCCCCTGGCGATCCGGATTTTGACTGTCGAATCCGGTGATTGCCGAGACGATCTGCCACTGGAGCCGATTGGTGTCCTGGAATTCATCCACCATGACCTGCTTGTAGCGCTGCCGGCAGCGGCTCCCCACATCTGGATTGTCAGCCAGGAGCCGCACCGTCTGCAACTGCAAGTCAGTGAAGTCGAGAGCGGACTGTTCGGCCTTGGCTGCCTGGAAAGCCTGCGAGCACGCTGCCGCCTCCTCCCACAGAGCCGCGGTCTTGGCCGCTGCTGCCTGCGTGGATTCGGTTTCCTCCAGCATCTCAAGCGCTTTGCACAAGGGGGCCAGTGCATCCTCGACCGCATTCAGTGCCGCCTTGATAAGTTCAAACTGTTCCTCGCTTGCCCAGCCGTCCCACTTTTTTGCGGTCCTGCTGCCGTCCACGGCCGCACGTGCCTGCATGAGGGTATCGAGCCGACTTTGCGGATTGAGGCTGCTATCACCGATAGCGCTCGACAGTGCTGTAAGCACGATTTGGCGCTTGTCCGCGTATCTGGCCTTCTCATCTGCCGGCGGGGTCTGCTCCAGGATGTTTAGTGCGCCGTGCAATTCTGACGAGGCCAGCACCTCCCGCACGCTGTCCTGTATAAGCTCGGGCCTGATTTCGTCCCAGTATTCCAGCACCTGCTCCGCCGTTGGTGGATTGTCCAGCCACTTCACGTAATGCTCGCGCGCGTGCAAAATGCTGTGCAGCAATTCCTCCGCTTTCCAGCGCCCATATTCGCTGACAACCATGACACAGCTTTCTTCGCCCTCCGCCAGTCGCCCCAGGAGAGTCTCCTTTACGATCCTGCGACGCAGCAGCCATGTCGGGCGCTCTTCCATAACTACATAGCGGGGATCAAGGCCCGCCTCGATTGCAAAGTCCCGCAGCAGGGCGCCGCAAAAGCTGTGTATGGTCGTAATCGGGGCAGTCTCCAGCTCGGCTGCAATGCGTCGCCAGTGCCGGGCTTGCGCGGGATCGCCAGCAGCAATCCTTTTCTGACATTCTTGACGGAGGCGGCCGCGCATTTCAGCCGCCGCCTTAACCGTGAAGGTCACCGCGACGATCTCGTGCGGCGACACTCCGGCCTCAAGTGCGGCCATGTAGCGGCCGACCAGCACCGTGGTCTTGCCGGTTCCAGCGCCGGCGGCGAGGAACACGTCACGGTCCAGATCCAGCGCCTGGTCGCGTATGTTTTGGTCCAGAGGCGGCGGCTTAGTCATTTTCCGCCTCCCTTATCTCGGCACCGCCACTGCACATACCGGCACCCCGCGGCAAAGTCACACCACCGGCACGCATCCTCAGTATTCGGTGCCACCGGAAAACGCCCAGACCGGATCTTGTTCGCGAACTTGACAATATGCCTTCGTGCAGCCGTCAGCAGCGTGTCGCGGTCCAACCGCTTATCGCCGGGCTTAATCTGAATCGCGCGCCGTGCCCTGGCATTTCGAATCTGATAGTACGAGGCAAGCAGGCACTCAAGCTGCGGCTCCTCGCCCGCCAGCAGCGTCTCTCCGGCCATTATGTATATGGGTAGCTGCAGGTCCTCGCCCCTAGTCATCGCCGGGCCACCCGGCAGCGAGCTCGATGTCTTGTAATCAAACACCGCAAATCCTACAGCGTTCCCCTCGGCATCAACTACTCTGTCAAGCCGGTCAATCCGTCCCCTGATTTTGACTGCTTCATCCTCGCCTTCGATCACCAGTGGCGCGTTATCGCCGTACCCATACGGCGCCTCCAGCATCAGGGGCACATAATGAAGGCCTGCCTTGCCGGCATTTGCCTTTGCTTCGGCAGCCGGCAGAGCCGACAGATCGGCTCGCAATTCCTGCTGCATCATTTGCCACAGGCGTTGATGCGCGACGAGACTGTCTCGCTCGTGCAGGGCCAGTATTTCATCAGCAACCCGCTGCAGCGCAGCGTGCGCCTGCTGTAAATCCGTCTCAAGTATCGCCCGCGAGTGGCTGTCATCGCTGATCCAGTCAGTCAGGAACCTGGCCAGGATGCGATGTGCCAGACTGCCACGCGCGGCCCGGTCAATCTCCTCCTCCGGCTCGTCAACACTTTCCAGCGCCAGCACGCGTTCCATGAAGAACTTGAAGGGGCACGAGCCGTATGTTGAAAGCTGGCTGGCACTGTAGAGGTGCTCTGGCCCCCAATCCGTCGCCAGTTGTCTGATCAGGGCCTCGTCATCCAGCATCCCATCGTAGCAATCGAACGGCTCGCGGCTGTAGCGTCGCCGCTCAGCCAGCGCCGACATGGCCGCACGCAGTAGCACCACTTTGTCAATTTCACAAAGCAGGTTGTACGCCGCCAGCACGTCGTCGTCATTCGCTTCCGATGAATCGGTGGCAAACATCCGCGTGAAAGTAGATTCCCGCAACTGCCGAACTCCGTAAACATCCATTGTCTCTGCAGCGCTTGTTGCCTCTGGCTCTTTCGCCGCGCTGCCGTTGCGCTCGACCAGCCGCTCGACTTGCTCGAAATACTGTGATGGCAGTATTGGATTGCCATCGCTGCTGGTGTCAGCGTAACTCAGATATAGGCGCTGCGTGGCCGCGGATACTGCCTCATGAAACAGAAACGCCTCTGCCATTTCATTGTTCAGTCGGGTGCGCAGGTCAAAGTCGGCCTGCTCCGACAGCCGTCTCCGCTCGGCTTCGGGGTAGAAGACATCTTCACGGAACACAAGCGGGAACGAGTTCTGCGCCAGGTCGGCCAGGAACAAGTACAGCACTCGCGCCTGGCGCAGATCATAAACATCTACCACCCGCACGCGGCCTTGTTGCTGGCGGTCGGGACTGAACTTGACGTGTCTGACCAGGGCGTTCAGCTCGCCAATGAACACGGCGGCGCTCATCACGATCTCTGACGCGCCCAGGCGTTCCACCTCTTGGTATTGCCGCAGAGCTTCACAAAAGGCGTCGAAGGCGCGAATGTTGTCACGGTTGCGGAGCGTCGTGGCCGATCTCTTGGCTAGCCCATCAGCCGACAGGCCAAAGCGCTCCATTAGCCTCTGCAGTGCAGCGATATGCTGTCCCATCGTGCCTGTCTGCGGCAGCCTATCCAGCTCGGTGAAAAGAGCCGAAAGCAGGTTTTCCACGTTTTCGACATCCCGCCGCCTGGCCGCGACATCGTCCGCTTTACTAATCATGCGAAAATCGTCGTCCAGTTCGTCCGGATCCCGCTCTTGGTTTTCGATTGCTCTTTGATGACGGACCAGGCGCTGATTGTATAATTCCAGCCCCCTGATCCACTGCTCGCGGCCAGCGACTATGCCCGCCCGGCACGCCACCGTGTACACCGTATCGCTGTCAGGTTTGCCTGCTTCGTCCTGCAGGCACGACAGGTCAACCAGATCACTGCGCAGGAAATTGACAACATCATCTCGCCGGAGATCATTCGCGATGATGTTGAGCAGGCTCATCACCACTTGCACCAGCGGCTGCCCGGCAATACCGTCCTTACCGGAAAAGTAGTGGGGCACGCCGTATTCATCGAAGGTCTGGCTTATCAGGTCCCGGCACTTCTGCGGCTGTCGGAAGGCCACGCAGATGTCTGCTGCAGGGATGTCTTGCAGCAGCAGGCGTTTGACCTCTGCAGCGATCCAGGAGACCTCCGCCCGGGCGCTGTCAGCAACCGTAAGGCGGATTTGCTCGGTGCAATCACCCGATGGTGGCGGGCTGATGGCGAAGAGCTGCTCCCGCAAGAATGCCAGCGCGTCATCAGGGCTGTCCGCGCTTGCAACCGACTCGCACACCGCCTCGGGCATTAGCTCTTGGATGCGCCGCAATGTCCGCTCGGGCAGCAATCTGACTTCCTCGCGTGTCTCGTCCGGCTGGTAGGGAAGTGTGATGACAGTCTCTTCGGCAAATGAGGCCAGGTGCGCCAGCACCTGAATCTGTGTGGTGGTGAAGTCGGCAAACCCGTCAACAAATAGCCGCTTCATGCCTTCTAATGGCGCCAACTTGCCCTGCTTCAGCAGGTCGCGTGCTTCCCAGAACTTCCCAGCCGCATCGTACAGTCTCTTCTCGCTCAACAGGTCCTGGTGGCGCCCATAGATCGCGCACAACTCGCGGTCGAGGGGTCGGTCGAGGCCGACCTGCGTCAGCCTGGCAGCAAAATCATCCGGTCTGATTGCGGCCCGTTTGAGTTCATCAATGAAGCCGAGCAACGCCTGCACCAGCCCCGGGGTGTGCGCCGAGCCCGCCAGCGCGCCGAGCCCATCATCCGCTGCGACCTCCCTGAGCACCTGCCGCATCAGCAGTCCCTGCTGCAGATCGGTAATCTCAGGTGCCTGCGCGTGGTTGGCACGCAGCAGCTCTTCGGCCAAATCGGGGAAAGTGAATATGCGGGCGTCAGCCAGCCCGTTCAGAAGGCCTTCTTTCAGAAGCCTGCGCGATGTTCCACGTGAAACATTGGCAGTAGGCAGAAGCAGCACAGCGGAATCAAATCCTGCATCCTGCACCTGTGCCACGTAGCGGCTGACTATCTCTTCGCTTTTGCCGCAGCCTGGTGGGCCGCAAAGCAGCTTTACATTGGCCATCTATTCCCGTCCACTCTTACCACTCCACGGCGTTGGTGCGCAGTTCGTGCGAGCCGTCGGGCCGCGTCCACTCATAGAAAAAGTGCAGGTGGGTCTCCGTCGGCACGACCTCGATGTAACGTATCGTCCTGGTTGCGTGCGGAGACAGCACGAAGGGACCGTCAAGCGTAATGCGCTCCCAGTGGCGCAGATCGTGGCTCACGCAGACGCCGGCTTTCTCCTCGTAATTCTCCTCGACACTGGCGCTGCCATCGTAGAAGCCGATATACACCGGCGGCGTGTAGAGTACCGAACTCAGGCGCGTGCAGTACTGGTCCCAGCCGCTGTCGGGTGGCGTCAATATATCGCCCCGCCAGATCCAGTCAATCCCATTGCCGCTGGTGGCCAGCCCGCTGTGCGATTTGACGATGCCGGTGTTAAAAACGTCGCCGGTGCCATGCATCTTCTCTCCCATGCCGGCGTCAGCAGCCCTGGGGTTCGGCGCATAGCTGACGATCATGTGCAGCAGGCCACCGATATTGTAGATGACTGGGTCCTTGACGCCCTCTGCATCGCAGTCGTCGGCATTGAGTATGGGGACGCGGTTGGTTACGTCGAACTTGTCCGGAGCGGCGGCCTCGGTCAGCTCTATGCACCAGCGGCCGTCCTGATCCACAAATGACATATACAGCCGCCACAGATCATCGGCGGCCTTGAACAGGCAGGCTTTCTCCATTGATTGCGTGTCAATCTCTTCTTTAGTGGCGTTCCAGATATCCTCAAAGTGGTAGCCGTCGTCGCTGGCAGCCACGCGGCAATCCACCCCGCGTCCCAGCTCTCGCGGCTTGCGCAGCCGATAGTACAGGTAGAATCTGGAAGAAGCTGCGTCATACATGGCGCTGCAGCCGCCGGCCCACCAGCCGACGCCCTCTCCGAGCGGCTCTTTGACTGTGAGGCCCTCAGCAGGGTCAAAAAGTGGTATCCGGGCCATGTAACGCGCTGCGCGGCTTTGCCAATTTCTATCATCAGTCTCCATTGCTCACTGATCTCCTGCACGGTAGTGGCAGCGTCTTAGTGCCAGCGGCGGGAAGCGAAATTCGCTTTGCCCCTTGTCAGCGGCTGCCATCACCTCTATAATTCAATGGTAATACCTATTTTATCCGTCCACGACTGAATTCCTCTCTACCGGGAAGGTAAATCGCGGGCTTTGGAGAAGGATTTCTGTGCCATGCCGGAGAATTATCTCTGGTTGACGCTGGCAAGCTTGACCGCCGGCGCTAGTATGATGCGCCACAGCATTGCAGCTCATTACTACTGTCGGCCGACAGACAGTACTGGCATATTTGCCTTTTCGAGGAGTTGACATCAGTGGACGAACGCACCAGGCGGCAAATAGACTGGATAGTAATTATCGGGGTCGTTGCCTGTTTAATCGTCTGGGGTATCGGTCGTAGCCAGCGGATGGCCCGCATGCAGAATCAGCTCGGGAGCGGGACGCCAGACCAACAGATAAAGGCGGCCCAGACACTCATTGACGGTCGCATTCTCGCTGATGCGGTTAAGGACCAGCCGCGTTGGGTACAGGAGCGCGTTGTTTCGGCGGTGGCTCAGATCGGCACCGCCCAGGCCTGGTACCAGCTCTTGACGGCGTGGTATCTGCTCGACGCCCCGGTGCAGGCGCGCGCCACCGAGCTGCTCACCAACGCCGGCACCACGGCGATCCCTACACTTGTGGAAGCCCTCAGAGACAAGGACGCCAATACCCGCAAAGGCGTCAATGCCGTTCTGATTGCAATAGGCGAGCCGGTTATCCCCTACCTCCTGCCGCTGATGGACGCCTGGGATGACTACGTGCGAGCAGGCGTCAGCGCCGTGCTCGGCGGCATCGGTGAGCCCGCGATAGACGAAGTCATCGCTGTTGTCAAGAAGACCGCCCCGGGTGCCGATCAAGACTCTGAAGAGTACCTTCGCGAGCGAACCGCCGCCCAAGCTGCGCTCAAGGTAATGAAGGCCGGGGCCTTCGACGCAATCGTCAAGGACTTGCTTACTGACCCCAACACGGACACGCGCGGCATCGGCGTAACACTGCTCGGGGCTATTGCCGATCAATCACTCGTAACCCCCATCCCGCCTGAGGAAGCTGCCGGGGTACTCTCTCCGCTGCTGGCGAGCCTGCAGAATGACAATAGCTATGCAGTACGCCGCAAAGCGGCGCTCTCGCTTGGGCTGCTCGGCGCGGTCGGACGCGAAAACGGCGCGGGCGCACCCCTCATCGCCCGCTTGCAGAATCCTAGCGAGCGCCCTGACGTGCGCGCAGCGGCTGCCGAGGCTCTGGGCAAGCTTGCCGACCCGGCCGCGGCCGCGCCACTCGTACAGGTCCTGATCAACAGCCGTCAAGGCATCGCCGACGAGCTGGTCCGGGCGCTGGAGAGGATCGGCCCCGCCGCAGTAACCCCACTGGCGCAAGCAATCACTCACCCTTCCGCGGAAGTACAAGTGCTAGCCGTGCGCGCACTGTCAAATATCGGCGGGACCGGGCCGGTCGTGCCGCTCGCTACAGCGCTTTCCACAGCTTCGGCCCCGGCGGTTCGTCGAGGTGCCGCCGAGGCGCTTCGGGCGCGGGCTGCCGGCAACCTCTCTGTCCATGTCGGCACCATCGTGGGGCCACTGACCAAGGCACTTTCTGACCCGGATTGGCACGTTTACTATGCAGCGCGTGACGCCCTGAGCAAGTGCGGCCCCGCTGTTGTCCCAGCCCTCTTGCAGGTGCTTGGTGGCGATCACGTCCGCGCGGCTCACATGGCCCAGCAGGCCCTGGTCCGCATCGGCAAACCAGCCATCAGCGAGCTGATTGGCGCGCTCAAACAGGCGCACAGCAACGCGCGTCTGGCCAGGTGGGCCGCCATCGCGCTAGGTGAGCTCGGTCACGAGGCTGTCAAGCCGGTCTCCGCGATACTTGGGGATGCTACTCAGCCCACCACGGTTCGCGAGGCGGCCATTGTTGCTCTCGGCCGCACTCGCAGCAAGGATGCACTACCAGTTCTGCAGGAGGCATATTCCGGAAGTCAGCCGCCTGTCGCCAAAGCGGTTCTGGAGGCGGTCGGCAAGATCAGTTGCGAAGGTGGTGTGGACATCTTACTCGATGGTCTCCAGGCCGCCTCGCCCGGCGTGCGCGACACTGCCACGGACACGCTCATCCAGTGGCGCTTGGGGCAACCGGAAGGCAAGCTCAGACAGATGCTACAAGCTGAGGACAAGGACCTTCAGTACCGCGCAGCAATCGTCCTGGTGCTTGGCACATCGGCTCGCGCCGAGACCTTCTCGTTCGCCGGAATTGGTGGCGTCACAGAAGTCGAACTTGCCCCAGCCGTGCGCGGCAAGGTCGGCACGCTCCTTTCCGAGGCGGCCGCTGACGACAGCGCTACCCCCACCGTGCGCCACTATGCCATCAAAGCACTTGGACAGATGGGCTACACTGAGGGCCTGGCCGTCCTGGGCGAACTGCTCAAGTCTGGCGGAAAATACGCCGCCGACGCCGGACAGTCGGTGGCCTGGATTGGCATAAAGACTGCGGAAACCGAAGCCGATGAAGACACAGGGCAACTCAGTGAAGCAGCGAAGTTGCTGATTGGCCTGTTGACTGACCCAGACAGCAGCGATGATATCAGAGTGCAGGCTGCCGTCGCGCTGGCGATGATGCAGGCCGGCCCGGTCGAGGCGATGACTCAAGAACTCGAGGGTGCTCCTGACGATATCAAGCCATGGCTGGCAGCCACACTGGGCGCGGCTGGCAGGTATGCGACAGAAGAAATCTATGAGACGTACAAGCGTGCCAAGGACCCCGCATATCGCATGTGGCTTGCCGTCACCATGCAGTGCATCGGGGACGACAAGTCCCTAAAGACGCTCAAGCAGATACCTGAGCAGGAACAGCCGGACGAGGCGAAGAGTGCCGCAGCATTGGCACTGACCGCCCAGATACGCCTGCAAAAGAAGTAGCTACACCACCGCCACTAACATCTCAGAGTTGGCCGCTGGAGTTTTTCACGGCCCGGGCGAGGGTTGATTGCTGGTGAATACACGGAGCATCATGATAGTAGCTGTCATCCTGATAATACTGGCCGCCATTTATGGCATTACTCTCTACCAGAGAGGCGTCAAGCTTCAGCAATACGTGGTCGAGCTCGACAGCGACGACTCCGCTGCCGTCCTCAAGGCGATAGACGGGCTGAGTTCTTCCGGGCGCAGGATTGTGGGACGCGTGGACTTTTATCTTGACAACGTCCGTCCTGAGGTCCGCTCGCGCGCTGTGATGGTAATCGGCACCTGCGGTAGTAGCGCTGACAGCGCCATCATCTTCCCGCTGCTCGAGGGCGACGATGACAAATTCGTGCGCCGCGACGCGGCCGTGGCGCTCGGTAAGCTCGGAGGCGACGGGGTAGTAGCTGCTCTGACCAAAAAGTTGGGAGACGGTTCCGAGGATGTTTTGGTGCGTGCGGCCGCTGCTAATTCCCTGGCCATGCTGGGCGCAGCCGAAAGCATCGCCGGGTTGGTCGCCGCTCTGGCCAACCGTCCTCCAGTTCTCGAGCCGGTCTCTGAAGAAGATGCCGAGGCGGAAGAGGCGCCTGAAGACGCCACCCTCCCGCTGCGTATGGCCGCAGCAGAAGCACTCGGCCGCTTGGGAACCGATGCAGGCGTCAAGGCACTCGGCGAAGCTGTGTTAGAGAACACCGAACCCGGCGAGCGCGTCCGGGCCGTAGCAGCTTACGCACTCGGAGACGCAGCACTCAACAATGACAACGAAGAGGAAATGAATACGCTGCTGGAGAGCCTGCTCACCGCTAGCGGCGATAGTATCGGCGACGTGCGAATTGCCGCCATTCAGTCGCTCGGAAAGGCCACACTCATACCAGATACGTTCCAAGCAAGGCTTGACAAGGTCTTGACCGCTGCGGTGGCAGACGAGCACTACTGGGTGCGCGAGGCTGCTAAGGAGGCCCGACGCAACGTCGGCCCACTGGGTACCTAGCTTTTGCTTACCTGCCGCTCTACGCACTTCATCCACATTCCGGAGGGAAACTGATGGGCTTGGATCTGAGAACTGCGGCTTTCATGTTGGCCCTGGCAGCGCTGGTTATGGCTGGCGGCTGCGCGCTCGACCCGATGGAGGAGCTTGGCAACCAAATACAGTCTCAGGATGTGGGGACGCGGACTCAGGCTATCATCGGGCTGGCTAACCTCAAGGATCAGCGCGCGACCGAGGAGCTACTCGGAGTGCTCGAAAAAGACGACGAGCTGTTTGATCTGGCAGCCGTCGCTCTGGTCAAGAAAGGGCGCGAGATCGAACAGCGAGACGACAAGGCGCTCAACAGGATTGTTGAGGACGCGGGCAAGATCCTCAGCAATGCCCATCTGGCCGAACGCTTCCGCGCCCGGGCCGCGTGGACGCTTGGCGAGATAGGCAGCCGGGAGGCAGTGGCGGTGTTGCTGACCGGCACCGTGGCAAAGGTGGGTGTGGTCGCGGCCGCACTGGTACGCGAGTACAGTACACAAGCTCTCGAGAAACTCGGCTACTACTCCGACGGCCGCGCCTATGAAATTCCCATGGGAACGCTTCTCGAACAGCTTGACATCCTTCCGGAGCCCGAGCCGCTCGCCCTGCCGGAAGTCGAGTAAGCTTGCTGGATCAGTTTCATCAGCGGATCGCATCTTCCAGTGGCCGGGCTTGGCCAGCGAGTCCGGTCGCATTGCTTTCACATCTCGCCACTAAGCCCAGACGCCGATCGAGTGCCTCTATTGAAACGCACTGCGACGCATGATCCCGCGACGCGCCCCAGCCCTACGCGGACGGCAGCGCTGTGCGCAGCCGTAGCGGCCACTCTCCTCTTGCTCACCCACGCTTCCCACGCGACCGACCGGCCGACGCGCGCCTTTCCCGTAGTCGGCGCCGACTTTGTAGCCCAGGCACAAGACGATCTTTCACTTGGCCTGACTCACGACCCCTACGCAAAGATCGCCCTGCCGCGGTGTGATTTGATGGGTGGCGCCGAGCGCCCTGACACGACTGCCCGGTGGGGCCCACCGATTGCGCAGCGCCTTCCCCGAGGCGTCAGGATGTCGGCTCCGCTCGACCTCGCGCTTCAGTACCGCGTCCCATTGGAGTTCTGTCCCGACTACTGGCCAGAACACGAGCCTGGCAAGACCCTCGCCGAGTTCTGCGAGGATGAGTACCTCGGCTACTGGCCGCTGGAGCAAGACCTCGCAGACAATCCCTTCGCCATTGCTAAGCAGCAGGTGGAAGCCCTTAACGAGGACCGTGCTGCCGTCCAACGGCGCGTCACCGCAGCTCTCGCCCACTGGTGGCTCAACGGTCACACCACCGAGGCTGTTGGCAGTACCGTATTAGGGGCTCTGGCCAGTGAGAAGCAACTCCACAACGACATAGTTGTGGAGATGACCAAGGACCTGCTGCTTGAGATCGGTCCTGAGAGCCTCTGGCAGGTGGTGGCCGACGAAACGTCGCTGGCGGTTGATTTGCGGATAAGCTCATCGCTTTCTCACGACACTGCAGTCAGCATGTCGAGGATGCTGCAATTGGCGGCCCAGCGCGGTATCAACGCGGTGGTGGTAGCTGACCCCGGCCACATCGGCGGCGCCCAGGAAGCCGCCCGCATAGCTGAGAAGCTCAAGTGCCAGGGGCTGCTGCCCGAGAGCTTCCAAGTTGTAACCGGGGAGCATGTCAACTGTTTAGGTGGCACCCTCACCGCTGTGGGCATAAAGTACCGCGTCCTGGAAGGAATGACCTTCGAGCGCACCATTGACGAGATTCACGCTCAAGGCGGCGTGGCTCTTCTCAATCATCCCGGGAAGCTGGGTGGAATGGATCTGCTGCGCCGCCTTGATGTAGATGGTTACTTCATTCAGCCTTCTCTGTTCGAGTTGTTCCGCACATTGAATATCCTGTATGATCCCCAACTGGCCGACAAACCGGCGCTCTACGGAAGTCACACCCGCCACGCCCAGGGCGTGGGGCTGCCCTATTCGGCAGTCATCACTCAAAGCGCCGAGCCTGAAGCGATCGTTGCAGCGTTGCGGCGCGGCGACGCCTACGCGGCAAGCAACCTCTATTTCCCGCTGATGGGGCTCCTCGTTCTCAAGCCGATTGCCTCTTTTGAGAAAACCCTCAACGGATACTTCATCGCTCACGACTGGCTCACCACTCACACCCGGACGTTACTCAACGCCGACCACGTCATCATAACCACTACCTGGGATGAGAGCGTGCAGGGCCTGATGAGCCTTGACGACACGTTCAAGGAGATGCGTGCCATCTCTGATGGCGAATCGCCGCTGTTGCGTGCGCCCAAGATCACTTCTATCGCTGCCCAATACGGACCTTTACAGATACAATACTCGCGGCATACAGACGAAGTGTGGCTCCGAGGCAGGGCCAGCTTCTGAATCACGTGTGCCTCAAGCACTGTCATGCCGCCGTGTGAAAGCCGCTCTTGTGGGACGAACTTAGAGGGAAATTGCAGCAGCCACGATTGATGAATGGCTCGGGCTCAGCCGCGACACGTAGTCACAAGCAACCACAGGGCCAGCAGTAGGTGGCCCGCCCCGCTGCCCCAGCTTGCGGCTCTCTCTATCGCGCCCAGATCCAATGCCGTCAGCGGCACCAGTAGGTTGACGCCAACATGCATCGCCAGTGCCAGGCCGATCACGACGATCGCACTCCAAACCAGTACGCCCTTCACACCGGCCGCTGCTTGCGGCCCCAGGAGGCCGACGAACAGCGTTATTAGCAGGTAGCTACCCAACCCCGTCCGTAGCACTTCTCTCAGCCCGTGGCTTACAGGAGGAAGCAACACTTCGCTGGTACTTCCCAGCCATACGCCGATGCCGGCTATGATCGTTACGGCTACCAGCACACTCACCACAGCAACCGAGGCTGCGACTTTAGCCAGAGCCCGGCGCCCATCTTCTACCCGTGCGCCAAGGTACTCAAGAGCGCTCAGGTCCCTGAGCATGTAAACCGTAGCAGCGGCCAGTCCCAGTCCGGTGAGCGCTAGCGGCATACGCACCCAGGTGTACGGATACGGCAAAGACCACGCTTCACCAAGCACCCACATGACAAGCAGGACGTTGTAGGCCACTATGCTGTTGACGGCGCGGCGACGCGGTTCCTGGGTGCCCAAGAAGCGTGGCATTATCGAGACTAGCAGCCATAGGCCTGTATTGCAGACGAAACCCAGGGCAAACCCTTCGTACACGGCACCAGATGAACGCAGATAGACGACACCCCCGTATTCCAGTGCAGCGCTTACATTGGAAGCGAAGTGTACAGCCACCGCCCCCAAGAACCACAGGGCCCCCACCCGTAACAATATGTCGCGAACGGACGGGTGCAAGGAGCGGAACACATCTTGCCATGTGGCCCACAAATAGACCACGGCCCCGCCCAATTGCATCGCCGAACCAAACACCGCCAACCCGTTGCCGATTACAGGCCCGGTCAGAACCGCGCGTCCTACCGCATCGGTCACATATCCCAAGAGCAATAACCAAAAGCAAATCCTGGCCCGCGTTCCGGCTTGGTCCCGGACCTCCTTGAGCTGCGGTACCAGCCACATGCTGACACCGATCAGCATAAACGCAGGCCAGGCCATGAAGGACAGCCAGTCAAGTGTGCGGCTGTCAACAACAATTGCCATGTATTTGCTGGCCCAGCCACCAGTGTCGGGTCCCAGGAGCTTAAACGCGAGCATATCGGCACTCAACAGCACCGCGCCTGTACACCCGAACAACCTCAATATGGACCTTTTCGAGGCCTCATTACTCATGTGGTCAGCGCCTGGCCAGCTTTGGTCTCAGACCGGCTAGAATAGCAGGCCGTTACACGACCGTCTGCCGCAGCTTTGCTCATCATTAAGCAATACTTGTACCTTAGCATAACTTACGATATACTTTTGGACAAGGCCCGCACGATACATTACGGAGGCGGCGTCATGAGAGGTTGTCAACTGCTGTTGTACGTGATCTCGGTGTCCCTTGCAATAAGTCTGGCTGTGACGAGGCCCGCCAGCGCGATCACGCCTGATGTGCACTGGCACCCCACCTTTGACGGCGCCCGAGCCCAGTCGGCACAAAGTGGCAAGCCGATCCTGGTCTTAGGCTACAGCCCGGATGATAGGCATTGTGAGACCCTCATCATCTCGATACTCAGACACCCGGACGTTGTCAAAGAACTCGGCAAGTTTGAATTGTTTGCCGCCAACGCCGACGATCCGGCACTCGGGCAGTTCTGTGCCACTTTCCGCATCGGCGTTGTGGACCAAACCGACACATGGATAACCCAATTCCCGGTCCTGCCGGTATTCCTATTTCTAGAAAACAATGCCCATGAGTACTTCCGCGATTACGGCTACACTCCCGCCAGGCGCGGCAGCGAAAGGTCACGTGACCTCGCCATCGCGGGCGCCGCCTTTGCTCTGCGGCTGCAAAAGATTCAGCGGCTGATCGCTGGTCTGCGGCAGATCGCCGCCGGCCCCACTGCCACTGCGTATGCTCAGGTCGGCCACATTCTCATTGAGCTGGAGCATTTCGACGAGGCGCGGCCCCATCTACAAAAGGCTGTGCAGCTTGACCCCACTAATGAAACCGGTGCCTTCGCTGATGCCTATCTGGACCTTATCGTCCTCGACATTGCCGAAAACCCGGGCCGTTCGCTGCAACAGCTCGACGATTTCGCGACCCGCTACGGTGAGAGCGACCGCTCACTCGAGGTCCGCTATTACAGGGGTGTGTGCCTGATAGCCCTGGAGAAGTATAAGCAGGCCCGCACGGTACTGCGCACCTTCGAGACCGGTGATCGGACCGCGCCTGAATTCGACTCCCCGTGGACTCCTCTTGCCTTAGGGTTGCTGCAACAGTTGGATAACCTGAAACTAGGCTTGTGAAATCGTGGCCCAGTCGAACCGGCGCAGTCGTGGAACCGGCTCGAGTGTTGTATTGCCACCCCTCGTTTGGCTCATCTCAACTGCCGCAGTAAGAACACGCCAAGGACTTTGATGCAACGGATGAGCGCTTCCAGGTCAATGTACTCGTTGTCGGTGTGCGGGGCGTCGCTGGCACCTGGCCCGTACAGGATCGTCGGGATGTGCCCATAAGCCGACGGCCAGCAGGCGTCGGTCCAGGCCACCATCCGGTCAACCTCCGGCCGCTGTCCGGTAATGCTTTCGAAAGCGTCAGACATCTCCCGCACCAGCGGCTGGTCCTCGTCCTCGCTGAACGCCACCAGGTCCTTGATCCAGGTGATCTCGCAGGGGTGTTCGCGCAGCCACTGATCTTGCTGCTCGGCGGCGCGGATGTACTTTTCGTACTCCTCCCTGACCACAGCGCCCCCCCAGATACCGGTCTGCTCCTGGCCGGCCTGTGCTTCATCCAGCTCATAGACCATGTTCATTTCCAGCCGCGCCTCAGCGGGTACGACTGCCGGGTGGATACCGCCCTGGAATACGCCCAGGTTCAGCCGCGCCTCGGGCCGTTGCGTCTCCCGGTCGCGCTTGAACTTGTATGTCGCTTCCTGAATGATTAGAGCTTTTTCGATGGCGTTGACGCCGGTGCCACGGGCCGCGTGTCCTGCCAGCCCCTCAACATCTACCGCAGCGGTCAGACAGCCATTGCAGCCGACGGTGATAGTATCATCCTTACCGTCCACGAATACGGCCATATCGCCGGTGTAGCCGGCCTCGATGCAGGCCAGCGTGCCGGCGCCACTACCATTACACTCCTCATCAACAACGCTTTCAAATATCAGCTTCCCGGTTAGGTTGTCGGCGACATCCAACAGGCCTCTGATGGCGCTTACGCCTGCCGTGATGCCGCCCTTGCAGTCGCTGGTGCCGCGGCCCAGCATCCTGCCGTCGGCGATGCACGCGCTCAGTGGCTGCCCATCGTAAGTGTCAATACCGACTGTATCCATGTGGCCATTGACAATAACAGTGGGCCCGTCGCCGCCGAGGTCCCACGTCCCGACCAGGTTCGGTCTGTCCTTGAAATCTCGGCTCCTCGGGCCGATGACATTGGTGCGCTCGTAGATGTCGTCGGGGCAGTCGAACAGATCTATCTCTGCGCTCATTTCCTCCAATATTGGCCGCAAATACTCCTGACCCGGCTTCTCACCCGCCGGATTCGCATCGCCCGAATACGGATTGGTAGTCTCTATGCGCACCAGATCCTGAAGCAGCTTGAAGATCTCTTCGCTGCGCCCACCAATTAGTCCGGTCAACTTCTGTTCTATCACTGTGGCTCCTCCCGGCCTCAAAGGATACATTGCCTCCGGCATAAGTGACTTGCAGTATCCTACGGGCCCTCGTCGGGATAGACCTCAGATGACGGCTTGCCGCCTACACCCCAGTTATGCTTCGGATACTCCTGCAACAGCACGGTGACATACTCGGGCTTTACCTCCATGCTCTCGGCCACTGCTTCGGTTACTTTTGCGATGACATTGGCTTTCTGCTCGGCGCTTCTACCTTCCCACATCTGTACGGTCACAAAGGGCATCTTGTCACCTCCCTAATAGTTATTGCGAGGTTAGCTTCTCCTTTGCACATGCTACGACCTGCCAGGCAGGTAAAGACAGCTTGGCGAAGAAAGAGATACTAAAGCACAAGCCACCATAGCCGCCTAGAGTGATGCGAATGCATGACATAATCAGTGTTGGCAGCGCCACGGAGGACGTTTTCGTAGGCACCAGGGATATGAAGCTCATCTCCGTGCAAGACATTAACGCGGAAGTGTCGTACATTGCGTTCGAGCACGGTGCTAAGATCCCCGTGGACAATATCTTCATCGCCACAGGCGGCGGGGCGACTAATTCGGCGGTGGCTTTCTCGCGGCTGGGCCTGAGAGCCGGCATTATATCCAAAGTCGGTGATGACGACGCTGCCGAACGCATAATCGCCAAGCTGCGGCGCGAAAACGTTGACGTCAGCGCCGTGGTCACGACGACCGAGCATTCGACCGGTTACTCCGTGATACTGACTTGCTTCACCGGCGACCGCACGGTCCTGGTGCATCGCGGAGCCAGCACGCAGTTGCGGCAGGACGATATTGACTGGGATGGTTTGGCCTCGGCCCACTGGATCTATCTCTCATCAATGTCCGGTGACAGCGCGCCGCTGTTTGAGAAAGTAGCCTTGCATGCCCGGGACAACAACGTCAAGCTGGCGCTGAACCCGGGGGGCACCCAGTTGCAGGCGGGGCTGGAGGCACTGGCCCCGGCCCTACAAGCCGCGCACGTCATCTTCGTTAACAAGGCCGAGGCGTACTCCCTGGCAGGGGTGGAGCCAAGGCGCGGGCCTACTGACGAGTTGCAGGCGCTCCGGACGCTGCATGATGCCGGCTGCGACATTGTTGTGATGACTGCCGGTCTTGAGGGTGCGGAGGCCTATGACGGTCATACCCACTACACCGTCCCGGCGGTGGAAGTGAAGGAAGAATCAACGCTCGGCGCGGGTGACGCTTTTGCTGCAGCCTGCGTGGCGGCTCTGTTCCGCGGCCTGGATATCCGCGAGGCGCTGCGCGCCGGGGCCATCAATGCCGCCAATGTGGTCCGCTACCTGAGCGCCAAGCGCGGCCTGATGACGCGAGAGGCGCTGGAACCCGAACTGGCCGCCTACCGACGGACATAAAGCGCCACGGCTCGCTGGCTTTCGATATGGCGTGTGCCCGCGCGTTGTAGCCGGCATATCGCAGCTACTCGGTCACCGGCGAAATTACCAGGACGCGGTCGTTGCCTTCACCCTCGCTGTAGGTCTTTACCTCGGGATCATCGCGCAGCGCCATGTGGACTATCCGCCGCTCATACGCATTAAGGTCAGGCATCACAAGCTCCTCGCCCTGGTCCTTGGCCTTCTGGGCGTATGACCGCGCCATGTCCTCCAACATCTCAGTATGCCGCTGGCGGTAATTTTCGGTGTCAAGGATCACCCGCACGCCGTCCTCGAGGCCCTTGTTGGCACTGATTGCCACTACCAACTGCATAGCCTCGAGGGTTTCACCGTCGCGGCCGATAAGCAGCCCCGCATCATCTGCCTGTATCTCAAGGGCTATCTCCCGCTCACTGATTCCCCTGACGATTACCTCGGCATTCTCCACGCCTATGAATTCAACTATGTCAGCAGTAATCTGCTGCGCACGCTCGGCTATCTGCTGGCGTACCTGCGCTCGGGCATCGCCCTGCTCTGGCTCCGGCGCCTCTGCCCCTTCAGCGGTTTTTGGTTGTTCTTCGACTTCTGCAGCGGCCTCCGCGCTCACTTCGCCACCTTCGTCCTGGGCCTCTGCGGTGACGGTCGCTCTCACGAGGTATTCCCCGCCGCCAAACAGCCCGGCTACCGCGCCGGGCCTTTTCAGTACCTCAAATTCGACCTCGGCCTCAGAAACACCAAGTTGCTCAAGCGCAGCCTGTTCTGCCTCTTCAATGCTCTTGCCTGTTACCTCAATAGATCTCATTTCAGGTTTCCTCTTTGCTGTGGTATGTTAAATAACGCACGCACCGGTGCTTCGGTCCGCAACGTTACTTACGATTTCTTTTCTTGTCGGACTTGCTCGTTTTCTTACCGTCTTTGGCGGCTTTCGCTTCAGCGTAGCTCTTGCGCTGTCCGCGGTCTTCGCTGTCATCTTCCTCCGCAGTCTTTTTTGCCGAAAGCATCTTAACCATGCTCCCAACAAATCCGCCGGGCGGCTTCTTATCTCGGTCCGGGGGCGGTTCTTCGTCGTCCGCGCTGCGCTTGCGATGTGAGTGCACATACTGTTCGCCAAAGTAGATCATATTGCTTGCCAACCAGTAAAGTATGAACGCCGCAGGAAAGGTCTGAAAGAAGAAAAAGAACATGATGGGCATCAAATAGGTCATCATCTGCTGCTGTTGGGCCTGCTGGGGGTTCATTGCTGCGGTCGGCTGCATCCGCTGGGTCGCCTTCTGGAACATGATCATACTGATGGTGTAGGCAACCAGCAGGATCATATCGGGCCCAGCCAGGTTGCTGACCCAAAGGAACCCCGCGCCATCGAACTGCCAGATGTAGGCGCGAATGCCCCGGTACAACATGATGAGGATAGGCAACTGCACCAGCATGGGCAAGCAGCCGCCTAACGGATTAACCCCGTGATCCTGGCATAGCTTCCAGAACTCCTCCTGGAACTTCTTCTTGTCGTCAACATGTTTTTCCTGAAGAGCCTTGATCTGCGGCTGCAGATCCTGCATGGCCCGCGCTGATTCCAACTGCTTGCGCGTCAGAGGCCAGATCATGAGGCGTACGACTATGGCCATAAGAATAACGCCCAGAGACGGGCTGTTGCCAGCAATTCGCACAAACCCACCAACAATGCGGTACCAGAAGCTGTTCTGGTTGAGTTCGTCCAGCTTGGGGCCGATGGCACCGCGCAGCGGCTCTTGCTGCCACTTGCCATCCACCGGCCGCCAGACCATATACTCGGACTTGCCAGCACTGTCCAGTGTCGCATAGTGGGTCCACGCGTTGTTGTAGAGCTTTTCGGCAAGCCCCCGGTCATCGAGCTCCGTCAGGGCCAGTTCGGCGGCTCTCACCATCGCGTAGCCGCCAAACAGGGAATCGGCCTGCCTGGCCAGCGTCGCCGACTCATCATAGGCGTCAACCGCCTGCTCGTAGTCGCCCTGTATCTCCCTGACGCGAGCCATACGCATAGTGGCAAGCCAGTCGGAAGGCACGATTTTTGTGGCATGAATCGCCGGCTCGGGCTGGGGCGAATCGCTAACGGTCTCGACTAGCCCTGTCACTACAGCCGGCAGGCCAACGATATCACCCTCACCGAAGCCTCGGGGTGCCACGCCGCCGCCAAGAGTAATCACAACCTCTCCCCCGCCGGCGCGCAGCACACCCCCGTCCTCTTCGCCGGCGGTGTAAAGGCCGACGACGCTGAGTTTCTCTCCCTGCACATCACCGAGGTGCTCTTCCAGGTCTTCGACTGTGAGCTGCATGGGCTCGTCGGAAGCCACAAAGAACTTCTTGAGGCCGCTGAGAAAGCCGCCCTTGGGCCGAGGGTCGTGCTCAACCACCCACTGTGCCATCGCCGCCAGGCGTTCGGCCTGCTCATCCAGCGGCAGCTCTGTATCAATCACCAGTTCCGGCGGCAGGCCGTCCTGAAAGCTGATGCCCTCGGCGGCACAGACGACGGAAACCGCTGGCCCAAGCAAGTAACACAGCAGGCCTAGCAATAGGGGTATTGTACCGAAGCTTTGACTACTATGCGTGTGAATCACTATGTCCCCGTTGGTTCAGTTCCGTCATTGTGCAAGCCCATTTCGGGCGCTGCAGGATCGCCCGGAACCGGATCATAGCCGCCCGGATTGAACGGGTTACACCGACAAACGCGGCGACACCCTAAGAGTAATCCGCGCCAGAAGCCATGTATCTCTAGTGCTTTGATCGTATATTCAGAACACGATGGCGTAAACCGGCACGTACCGGGCACCACACGCGACATGGTGCCCTGATAGAGCCGTATCAGCCATATTAGCGCTCGTGCGAACATGGGTGTTTGTTGTTATCAGGCTCCAGAACGCCGGCCTTGGCCAGCAGCTCTGCCAGTTGCTCGTGCAGGCCCCAGTAGCCAGCTTCCTCGGCTCCCGGTTTGGCGATCACTATGATGTCGCGGTCGTGACAGCGGTCGCCGATCAAATGCCGCGCCGCCTCGCGTAGCCGCCTTCTCACTCTGTTGCGCCGTACCGCTCCGCCGAGTTTCTTGCTCACCACAAACGCCATACGGGTAACGCCTGTCTCGCCGGCTGCCGCCACGATCGCTGTCAGATGCCGGCTCCCGAACCTGCGCCCGTTCGCGAATATGCGGCGGAAGTCCTTCTGGAGACGAATAGTGGGGAGCTTGCTCACAACGCGCACCATTTGCACCGACTTGCCGATAAACGACCGGACAAGTATAGCATACTGACACCGCTTGAGCAAACCTCTACGATTCGCCGGCGGGGAAATCCTCGCCCATCATTGCCCTCACATATAGCGACCAGATAATCGCCTGCATCATGGCATTGAGTAGCAACACGCCCACAGCCTGCCAAAGGCTCGCGCGAAAGACCAGCTTGATCGTCATCACGGCGAGGATTATGAAGCCGACAGCAACTATAACGACGCCGCCTGCAGCAAGCTTCACCAGCAAGCCGACCGAGCCGGTGGTTACGATTGACAGTATTGCAAAGGCAAGGAGTGCCCGGCCGAGGCCGGCCTCTTTGATATTAACGATCACGGCGGCCAGCCACATCATCAGCACGCCGACAATTGAGGCGACTAGCCCCATCGCGGCCATTGCCACAGGTGACATCTGCTGGCTAGCTTCTTCCAAGTCGCTCACGGCTGCCTTTGAGCAGAAAAGCGCCAAGGCCCGGTTCGGCCCTTTTATATCGTGGCCAAGGCAGGCCTCTACTGCTCACTGTAGAAATTGAGAAGCGGTATCGCATATTAAACCATGCCATCAAGTTGTTGGCAAGGAGGCTATCACATGAGCCTTTCACAGTTTGCAGCCATTTCCTGTAGTCTGATTATTGTTGTTGCGGCGCTGCCCACGTCCGCGCAGCAGCACCCGGTCTATGACCCGGGCACACCATCCACTACTTATACAAGGTACGCGGACGAGTGCCTCCGATTTTCCGAGGCGCAAGTCCGCGAGATGATCACCGAAAAGGCGGGGTTCCACGAAATCCAGTGCCCCAATTGCACCATGGGGCATCAGGGCGCTCAACTGGTGTGGGACCCTGCGCACCCCAAGCAGGTCAAATGCAAATACTGCGGGATGGTTTATCCCAACGAGAAGTACCCCATGGACAAAGTCTATCAACACCAGGCCCCGACCGGCAAGATTCAACAGTACCCTTACTACGAGCGCGAAGACGGCTTCCACCACTTCTTCCAGGCCAAGATTGACTATCACGCCCGCTACTGGCTGGCCGGCAACGCCTATCACTGCGCGTTGACGTACTGGCTCACCAAAGACACCAAGTATGCGCGGCGGGCAGTAGTCATACTGCACCGCATGGCAGAGGTGTATCCGCACCTGCCTATCCACGGCCTCGACGGCTACACCTTTCGCCGGCCAATGTGGGCTGACAACGAGCCGCCGCATCCCTACCTGTCACAGAAACTGGGCTCAACCTGGTTCTACAGCGAGATTCACACCGGCATGGTGCGGGCTTGCGACATCCTCTATGACAGCGGGGAGTTCGAGAAGCTTTCGCAGGAAGTTGGCGTGGATGTCAAGCAGATGGTTCAGAAAGACCTCATTGAGGGCATGGCGGACTTTACGTTGACCTTCGACCGCTGGATAACCAACATGACGCCTAGCTGGTGTAACAAGCTGATCGTCGCCGGGCGCGTCGTCGGCAAGCCGAACTACATTCATGAGGGCGTCAACATGCTCCGCAAGACCCTGAATGACAAATTCTTTGCCGACGGAGTGTGGAGCGAGTCGGCGGTGTCGTACCACCGCCAAACGGTCGGTGGACTGCGCAGCGCATTTAGTGTCGCGGTGGGATATTCCGATCCGGAGGGATACAGTTTTCCTGAAACGGGAGAACGCCTCGACGATTACGATCCATTTGCGGCTGAGACTTTCCTGCAGAAGGTTCTTGTGGGCATGGAGCCAATCGCCTATCCCGATGGTGTCTATTGCTGCGTGCATGATACGTGGGCCAGGGCAAAGACTGAGCCGGCTGCCGAAGCAAACTCCACACTGCTGTGGAGCATGGGCCATGCGGTGCTCGAATCACAGATCGGCCCACTGGCTGCCGAAGCACAATTGCACTTCTCCGGCTCACATGGACACGCTCACGCCGACCCGCTCAATCTGACCTACTGGGCCTACGGGCACGAACTGGTCTCCGATCTGGGCTACACGCACACCATATACCGCAGCTATGCCGGTTCAGCGGCGGCACACAATCTGGTCATTGTTGACGAAATGCCCGGTTACCACGGTACGCATAGTATTCCGTGGGATGGCGAGTTGCGGGTATGGCATCGGGCCGGTGACATCGCCAAAGCAATCAGTGTAAATGTGCCGACAGCTTACGGGAATTGCGATCTGTATCAACGCACGGTCGCACTGATTGAGCGGCCGGATGCGCCGGCGTATATGGTGGACTTCTTCGATGTGCGTGGTGGCTCGCAACACGATTGGCTGATGCGTGGCAGCGCCGACCACGATCAGACGGCATCCGCACATGTACCGATGGAGAAGCTGGACTATACGCTGCTGGGGCCGAGCCGCAAGCTCGTGCGCTATATCAATGAAGGCGGCCATCGGCTGGTGGCAGTAGGCGCCAAGTGCGCCAACGACAAGCCCGAAGAGGGCGCTGAGGTGCAGTATAATCCGTATGGCCTGATTCGCGACCTGCAGCGGGCTCAGACAGCGGACAACTTTGTCGCCACGTTCGAATACATCGAGCCTGATAAGCCGCGCATGGAGCTGCATCTGCTGGCCGATGCGCAGAGCGAATACTATCTCGGCACCGCTCCCAGCATCAAGCGGTCAAACCAGGACTCGGCAACCGTTGACGATGTGCGCCAGCCGCTGGTGGTCGTGCGGCGCAAGGGCGAAGAGGGCCTGCAAAGCCGCTTTTCGGCGTTGCTTTGGCCCTATATGCAAGAGGCTGGCTTGACCTCATTTGCCTCGCTTACAGCCGAAGGCCAGGTAGTAGGAGCCGAGGTTCAGTTCCGCGGCTACACTGACCTGATCGTAGCGCCCCCACAGAAGGCTGAGCAGCCCATCAATATAGCCGAGCACGACCTGACAACCGATGCGGCTTTTTGTATAGTGCGGTTGCAGGATGGCAAGGTAATCGCAGCCGAACTGAACAATGGCACACTGCTGCGGCTTGGCGAGTTCAAGATCGCCGCCGAGGGGCCACTGACTGGTGAAATTGTCGAGGCGAGCGGTGGTCTGAAGGATGGCTCCACGGCGCTCAAGGTTGCAAACTTGAGCACCGGGCACGAGCCGCTGGCAGGTGCTGACGTTTACGTGCAACACGCCGACGGCGCATTTTCACTGCTCGAACTGAAGAGTGTAGAAAGCAAAGATGGGAACACTTATCTGCACGTGGTCGAACCGCCGGATTTCAGTATCGAGGGCGAAGAGACCAAATTCCACTTCTACCCGCTCCGCACCATCGAGGGGCGGCCGAAGTTCAGGATTAATTCTTGCGTGAGCTGGCAGGTGCAGAGTTAACGGCGTCTGTCACAAGAGCATTGTGGGCGCGTCGCGTTTGTGCTATACTGGCTCGAAATCAAACTGCAGCGCAAAAGGCGATGAAAGGGACAAGTAGGATCGGCGATTGCTCTGAGGAGACTTGCGAAGCTTGATTCCTCGCAGAGAGCCCGGTTGCTGAGAACGGGCGGGCAAGACCGGTCTGAAGATCGCCCTGGAGCCGCGAACCGAACGGACCAGCGCTCTGCCACAGGGCAAGGCCAGTCCTATTAGACTTCGCCGGAGCTTCGACCGTTATCCTGAAGACGACATCGGCTCTCACCGGCCTGTGTCGCCTAAGAGGTTCCCGCAAGGGAGCAAACAGAGTGGTACCGCGGATAGATCCGTCTCTGATCAGAGGCGGATTTTGTGCCATCTGCCGATACCGGGGTTTAGTTTGTCAGTGTGCGCTCGGCCAGGAGGGGTCTCAGATGCAAAGGGTCGCAATCTATGACACAACATTGCGCGACGGCTGTCAGGCTGAGGGCGTTGCCTTCAGCGTAGAAGACAAGCTGCGGATAGCGCGGAGGCTGGATCAGATCGGCGTAGCCTACATCGAGGGCGGCTGGCCCAATGAGACCAACCCCCGCGACCGGGAGTTTTTCCAGCGCGCCGCCGACATCGAATGGCAGACGGCAAGGATCGCTGCCTTCGGAAGCACTCGCCGAGCCAATATTGCCCCTGAAGACGATCAGCAACTCCAGGAGCTTATCGCTTCCAGGGCCCCGGTGATAACCATCGTTGGCAAGAGCTGGGACTTTCACGCCACCGATGTCCTGCGCGTGAGCCTGGATGAGAACCTGCGGATGATCGAGGACACCATCGCCTATCTGAAGGATCAGTGCGAGGAAGTCATATTCGATGCAGAGCATTTCTTTGACGGCTACAGGGCGGACGCTGAGTATGCGATGGAATGTCTGCGTGCTGCCGATAGAGCCGGGGCCGATGCCTTGGTCTTGTGCGATACTAACGGCGGAGCGCTGCCTGATGCAATCCGACAGATCGTGGCGACGGTGAAGGTCGAGTTCGACACGCTGCTGGGGATTCATTGCCATAGCGATGCCGGCGTGGCAGTTGCCAACAGTATTGCTGCGGTGCAGGCCGGCTGCAGCCAGGTGCAGGGCACCATCAACGGTTATGGCGAGCGCGCCGGCAACACCAACCTCTGTGTCATCATCCCTAACCTGGAACTGAAGCTGGGCATGCGGTGTCTGCCCGAGGGCAATCTGGCTCAACTGACCGAACTGGCTCACTTTACAAGTGAGATCGCCAACCTGCCACCGGACAACCGCCAGCCTTATGTGGGAACGTCTGCTTTTGCGCACAAGGGCGGGATGCACGCCAACGCGGTCTTGAAGAATCCGACTTCGTTTGAACACGTCGAGCCAGAGACAATTGGCAACGATCGCCGCATCCTGGTTTCCGACTCCTCGGGAAGCTCCACGATAGTCCACAAGCTGCGGGAGATTTGGCCCGACCTCCAGCGCGATGATCCGCTGGTGCGCCAGGTGCTTGACCGCATCAAGCATCTCGAAAAGGACGGATACGAGTTTGAGGCTGCCGAGGCCTCATTCGAACTGCTGGCAAAGCGGCTCAAGGAAGGCCTGAGCCCGCCGTTCAATTTGCACGGCTACCGTGTTACCATCTACAAGGCCGATGAGAACAGCGAACCGTACTGCGAAGCTACCGTCAAGGTCGGGGTGGGAGACAAAGATGTACACACCGCCGGCGAAGGCACCGGGCCGGTCAATGCTCTGGATAACGCGCTGCGCAAGGCTCTGACAGAGCTCTTCCCGAAGCTCACAGACTTCAGCCTCACCGACTATAAGGTGCGTGTTCTGCGGGCCGATGAGGGCACTGCGGCGGCAGTCAGAGTGCTCATAGAGACCTCCAACGGCGAAAAGAGCTGGGGCACCGTTGGCGTGCATGAGAACATCATCGAGGCAAGCTGGCAAGCTATCATCGACTCGCTGATTTACGGTCTGCTCAACAGCGGCGATTGACCGCCGTCGCTCATGCGGCCGGTCAATGCGGGGCGAGGAACCATGAAATGGACGCGGTATTGTGCCGGCTGCGGCTATGCGATGTCGCACCTGGACGAAGTATGTCCACGCTGCGGACTGGCGGAAGATGCCGAGCCAGCCGAGGCTAAGCACGTCGAGCCTGCCGCCTCACAGCCACCCGAATACGAAGGCGACGAAGCGAAGCCAGAGACGGTGGTACAACAGCCTCGCAGCATCACTCCGCTGATAATCGGGGCAGTATTATTGCTAGTAATCATAGGGGCTGGAGCGCTTTGCTATATGCTGGCGCGAGACGGAGTGGACCCTCAGCCCGCTGCGCAGCTTGGCCCCGGAGCCCTGACCGGGGCCCTGCCCCATCGCTCAAGCGACAGGGCGCTGCCACCCGGGCGGTCGCTGCCGGCTTCCGGTTCGGAGATGGCACTGCCCCTGCCTTCAGGAATTGGGACGCTCTTCGAGGCTCAGCCCAGCCCCCAGGTGACGCCCACCGTCGTCATGGCGAACCGCTCAGACGAGACTATATATGTAACTTTCCGTGGCCCAGCAGCAGTCGCCAAGACCATGCCGCCGCATGGCACCATCGAATTTCAACTCCCACGGGGCACCTATTCGCTTGCCATGTGGTCTTACAGCGTCCCGCAGCAGCAGGGAACTGCGGTCTTTAGAGAGCGCACCCGCTACACCAGCCAATGGTACATCATCCAGGTGGCCCCGTGGGAAGCCGGGGAGCCGATACGCATGGGCGATATTGAATAGATTACAAGCGCTATCTATCAGGGAAGGCAAGCAATGGGCGAAGAATTCGACAGTCAGCAAGCCTTGGAGCTAACGCGCGAACTGGTCAGCCAAACGGGTCGGCTTGCGAAGGACAGCTTCGGCCTGGCCGAGGCGCAAATGAAGGCCGATGGCAGCCTGGTCACCAAGGCCGACCGGATGATAGAGCAGATCATCCGCGAGCGCCTGCAGCGCCACTATCCCGACCACGCCGTCTATGGCGAGGAGGACGGCCTGACCGGCCCGCAGGACTCCCCATTCTTGTGGCTGATTGACCCCATTGATGGCACCAACAATTTTGTCCGCGGTGTCCCGCTGTGGGGCGTCTCGCTCGGTCTTTTCTATGAAGGCATGCCCTGCCTGGGCGTCTTCGGGATGCCTTGCATTGAGCAGACTTTCTGGGCCGCAGAGGGAATGGGTGCGTACTGTAACGACCACCCGATTTCGGTTTCCCGAGGTGGCGAACTGGCGCACAATGACCTGCTTATCACCTCCGCGCCCAACATAGGCTGCTGGGACTACTGCGGCCCGGTGAAATATCGCAACGTCGGTTGCGCTGCGTATGGGATGGCCCTGGTTGCCTCGGGAAGCGCGATAGGCTTCATCAACGGCCACTGGCATTTGTGGGACGCGGGGGCGACATTGTCTCTGCTCAAAGAGGCCGGCGCACTTGTGACCGACGTGAGAGGCAAATCCCTTTACGACATAAGCGGCTGTGACTATGCGGCGCTGTGTCCGTGCATGATCGCCGCCTCGCCGGAGTATCATAACCTGTTGATGGAGCATGTAAGGCCAACTGGGCAAAGCCCATCTTTCTAAGGGGCTCTCCTCCCACAAGCACAGGGACATTGTAAGCAAGAAGGGCGCATCTTCTTCTAGCTATGGACTACGAGGAACTCGCACAAGACATCCTGAGCAAGGCGACAGGGCGTGAAACCCTGGTGCCGATTGTGGCCAGTGTAGGCCTCTTCGTCGTCATGGGCTTTTTCTCGCTGCGCGCGCTCAAGCGGTTGCCCGACTTCGAGCACAAAGCAGAGATGGTGTGGGGGGCCAAGTGGTACTGGGCTGTGTGGTTGGCCATGTGCGCAGTAGTTTACGGTACGTTGTACTATGGCCTGACGGCGACACCTTACTTGCTCACTACTCTAATCACGACACCGGTTCTGTTGTCCCTGCTGTGTTGGTTGTCCATACGCTACCTGGACCACCAGAGCACCGGTGCTCTCTTTTGCATGAACGTGTTCAGCGCGCGACTGCGCGGAAAGAAGTTTGACCTTGGCGAGTGGCAGGAACGCCAGCGTAAACTGGCCAGCAAGCAACGCATCATCCGAGCTATTGTCCACGCCCTCCACATCGTGATCGGAGTATTCTATCTGTACATCGTGCTTGCAGTGAGCTATCCGGCGGACCGTTGGTCGGCCGAAATGCGACGCGTTGAGACACTCGGTGAGCATATCAAGGTGCAACTGCACTCCGAACGCATAGACGAATTTGACGCCGTTCCGGCCATCCCCGATTTCGAGCATTTCCTCTCCACAGGCGGCGTGCAGCAGGCCTGGCTATCATTGAGAGATATAGTACACCTGGCGCCCAAGGTGCCCGGGCCGCCTGACCGAGATCTCGACTACTACCACATCTTCATCAAGGCAACACCCGGGACTGGCCAAGCCGAGGCAGAGGAACTCTTGGCCCGCACACAGCAGGCACTAATCGCCGCAGGCGAGGACCACTACTGGAGGATCATCATCTCCAGCCGCGACAAGGCTGTGTCGGTGCGGGGCGTGTGGCCCGAAGGAGCCTCCGTAGGTCAGGAGGGGGGAAATTGGGGACAGTCACCTATTCCAGAGGAATAGAAGTGGGACTTGGAGAAGTGGGAATGAATGGGTGACTGTCCCCAATTTAAGGGAGAGATCAACAATGCCTCCGAAGATACAAGCCGGCCCTGGAGCTACCTGCCTCGGACTGGTCAAGCATCCGGCCATCGGCATTCGCATTCCAGAGCTTTTTCTCCCCGGTATTCTGGCCGCCTACAAGCAACGCAATGTGGCCGGCGACCTGATGCTGTCGTTCGGGCGCGAGACCGCGCCGGAAAAGGTGATCAGGGCCAAGCCGGGCGTTTGGGAGATAACCCGCGGCCATACCGGTACGTCCATCAAGAAATATATGACCCTCGGCGCACGCGAGGCGAAAAAAGCCGGCGTCACCGTGGAGATCGAGGCCGACCATCTCATTGTGATCGGCTCATCCACGGCGGCTGTGCAGCGCATCGCCGGCTACCACGCTGAGTCGCATATCAGCCCGCAGGAATTAAAGAAGTCGCTTGAGTACAATAAGATGGCTGTTGACGAGGCAGTGGCGACCGGCGTGGTCGGCTGCTTCACTACGGACACCTCGGACCTCTTCTGGCTGGAGGCCGATAGGCTCAGCGCCGACCGAGTGCGGCGCGTATTCGCCGAGCGGTTCAAACCCGAGGCCGCCAAGAAGCTGCTGAGACGCTACCGCAGAAAGCGGAAGTTCCGCGCCCCGGGCGGCAAAAGCGTCAGCGTGACCATCAGCCCGCTGCAAGCCATGCGGATGGCGCTGAAGTTCCAGGAAAGTCTCAAGATTAACGCCCGGATTTGCCGCTACTGCAAGAAAAAGCTGGGCCGCAAACCCTTCAGCTTCGAGATCTCCCTGGATGAGACGGCCGATATGACCAGCCCCAGGGAGACGCTGTTCTACCTGACCGAGTGGAAGGCGATGGGGCTGCCGTGCCACTACTTCGCCCCCAACATAGGCTTCGAGAAGCGCGCCGACTACACGGGCGATATGGCAGAACTCGAGAAACGCACGCGCCAGCACCATGCCATCGCCCAGCGTGTGTCGGGTGCTCTGCTGTCCATTCACTCCGGCTCCGGGACCACACCTTACAGCGGCAAGGGCAAGAATACCTATGAGGCGATTTTAGCTGCTACGAGAGGTCAGGTGAAGTACAAGATCAGCGGGGTGTACTATGAGCTGCTGCTGGAGCTTCTGGCCGCTCTGCCGCCACGCAGCGAGGGCCACAGACTGTACAATCAAATATTCGATGGTGTGCTTAAACTCGTGAAGGCCGAGGTCAGGCAAGGCAGGCCGCTCGCTCAACCGCTGCTAATCCAACAACTCAACAAGTACCATAGCCAGGTCGCCAGAAACCCAAAAAAGAAGCGCGATCCCCGCGCTGATTTCTTCCGCTTTAACTCGTACCTGGCCCTCAACATGCGCGATGAGAAAGGCAAACGCTACTTCCGGGATGCCCTGGTCCAGTATGTGAAGAGCGATAAGGCGTTCCGTACTGAATTCGACGAACAGGTCCAGGCACTCACACTGCGGCTGATTGACGGCATGGACTTCACGGATAACCTGTAAGAGAAAAAGGCTCCGTTTCCTTTTTCACTTCTTGCGCTCGTAGGGCTGAAGCTTGCTGTCCACGAAGTGCTTCTGGAAGACCGGGTAATTGGGCAGCCCCTCGGGCAACTCCACGGCCGCGCCCGAGATCAGCGGCATGGCATATTCGATGAACTCATCGGTGACGCCGTTTTGCTCCTCGTTGATCCAGTCCTCCGGTACTTCCTTAGTAACGTCGGCCACGCTCATCAGCGAAGTCGTCTCGGTCTCGAATTCAAAGGGATCGTTATTGAGCCGCTGGATGGTGATCATGATGTCGGTTTCGCCTGCGACGGCGCGGTTGACTGCATCCTGACCTACGGCGTAGGCCTCGTCATTATCCACCTTTGACATGCACGGGCTGAATGCGCGGTGCAGGTTGCCGAGCTTATCGAAGCGGCAGCGCACACCGACGGTCTCCTCGACCATTTCTGCCAAGGCCTCTGCGACGCCGCCGAATCGGGCATGGCCGAACTCGTCGAGCTTTTCCGAGGTGGTAGCGACTTCACTCTTGCCAAACTTGAAGCCCTCCGACACGGCCACCACCAGATAGCCGTACTCGGCATATATGTCCTGACAATCAGCCAGGAACTTGTCGGGGTCAACGGTGACTTCCGGCAGATAGACCAGGTGCGGGCCCATCCAGTCCTCGCGCCGTCCGCACTGCGCCGCGCCGGTCAGCCAGCCGGCGTCGCGGCCCATGACCTCCACCACCTCGGCGTTGCCGAAGGCCATGGCATCGCGAGCCGCGCACTGCACGGCCCATGCCGCATAGCGACCGGCGCTGCCAAAACCAGGGCAGTTGTCGGTGATCGCCAGGTCGTTGTCAATGGTCTTGGGGATGCCGATTACCTGCATATCCCAGTCGCTGCCCTTGGCCAGCTCGGAGATCAGGTGGCACACAAGCTGCGAGTCGTTGCCGCCGTTGTAGAAGAAGTAGCGGATATCGTGCGCCTTGAAGACCTCCATGCACCTGTTGAGGTCCTCCTCGGTGGCCTTGAGCCGACAAGTGCCGAGCGCGGCAGACGGTGTGTAGCGCATCTGCCGAATTAACTCATCGTCTTCGCGGAACAGGTCAATCATCTGCTCGTTGAGCACACCGGTCAGGCCGTGGACAGCGCCAAAGAACTCGTCAATTTCCGGATGCTTTTCGGCAGCCTCGATCGCTCCGACCAGGGATGCGTTGATGACGATGGTGGGGCCGCCGGACTGCCCGATTAGCGCATTGCCTTGCAGCGACATGTAGTGTCAGCCTCCCGTGCGGATACGAAGTTCTTCTGCGTGCATTCGACTCTATAGCGGGCGAGTATAGCACAGTCAGCGCCGCGCTGCAAAACCCGCCTCAGCCGAAAACAAACGCTTCGACACGCAGACGGGCAGGGAACGCGACAGGGCCGCAGCACATTGGCTGTGGCCCTGAGAATTATGGAGGCGGCAACCGGACTCGAACCGGTGAATAGCGGTTTTGCAGACCGCTGCCTTAGCCTCTTGGCTATGCCGCCGGAAAAGACATGGAGCGGGAGACGAGGGTCGAACTCGCGACCTTCACCTTGGCAAGGTGGTGCTCTACCAACTGAGCTACTCCCGCTCTAGCAACTGAAACAGCTATTTCCCACACCTAATGCCTATCTTCTTGGAGCGGGAAACGGGGATCGAACCCGCGACCCTCAGCTTGGGAAGCTGATGCTCTACCGACTGAGCTATTCCCGCTTGTGGTGGGCGGTAGAGGACTCGAACCTCTGACATCTTCTGCGTGAGAGAAGCGCTCTTCCGACTGAGCTAACCGCCCGTGATGCTGTCAAGATTGGTGCCGAGGGCGGGATTCGAACCCGCACAACCTAGTAGGTCACTAGCCCCTCAAGCTAGCGTGTCTGCCAATTCCACCACCTCGGCGCACGCCAATAATTATACTAATCGCCCCGCCGCTTGTCAAACCCATGCCTGGCAATGCTATACCACGTTAAGTGTCGAATACCACCTGGGTGCGCAAGCCGCTGGACGTCTGCTCGATCTCAAGATTATGATACGTCACGGCCTTTATCAGTCCGCTCACGTGCGGCTCAGCCGCGGCCATTTCTACCACGCCAATGTTGAGGCTCACATGTGCCTCATCCTGTGACAGCAGCCGCACCGTAACTGGCATCAGGCCTTCATCTTCCGTCAGATACAGAATCTCAGAAAGCGCGTCATGCAGCAGCACCTCAGGGCCCTCAGCGTTTACGGCGATGTGAACTTCGCGTACGGGGCTGAGCTGCCCAGGCTCCACCAGCAGTTCGATGAGTCCGCGGGCGGCCTGAAGAATAAGCTCCCCGAGGTCCGGAGCCCACACCTCGATGGCCTTGTCAGCGGTGTGGTCAATTGTACGGTAGCCTGCTTCCACGACAACGAGTATAGACCTCTGCTCAGGCAGATGTAAAGAAGCTGTTTGCGGAAGTCGGCTAAAAGGTATTGTCAGCACAATATGGAAATCAAACGCGTACGGCAAAGCGTCCTCAAAGCATGATCGCGTGACTGGAGTGAGACGCCGTGACAAGTGAGCAGCAGTTTCCCGAGTGCCGGGTTCTGACAAAGGGCCCCAAGTATCACTATTTCGGCTACTACGACAAGTTCCCCTATGACGCTACGGGCAGATACCTGCTGGCACTGGAAGTGGATTTCATGGATCGGCCGCCGACGCCCGATGATGCGGCAAGAATCGGGCTGGTTGATCTGGAAGGCAACGGCGAATTCGAGTCGGTCGCCGAAACCTACGCCTGGAACTGGCAGCAGGGCACGCACCTGCAGTGGCTGGCGACTGCGCCCGACCGCGAGATCATCTACAACATCCGCGAGGGTGATAAGTACGTGGCCTGTGTCCATGACGTAAAAAGCGGTGAAAAGCGCATCTTGCCGCGACCCATTTATGCAGTAAGCCGCAGCGGCAAGGAGGCGGTGTCGGTGAACTTCTCGCGCATTCACGCCTGCCGGCCCGGCTACGGCTACAACGGCGTCCCCGACCCCTGGGCTGATGATATTCATCCGCAGGAGGATGGCATCTACTGGATGGACCTGCAAACCGGCGAGGCCAAGTTGATTATTTCTATCGCCCAGGCAGCCTCCATCGAACCCGACGACACCATGGACACTGGCAAGCACTGGTTCAACCACCTACAGTTTTCCACCGATGATTCGCGCTGCCTTTTCCTGCACCGCTGGCACCGGACATTGCCCGACGGCCGGCGGACCTGGTTCACGCGCCTGTTGACAGCCAATCCCGACGGCTCGGAAGTCTATCTGGTGAACAAGGATGACTTGACCTCGCATTTCGACTGGAAAAGCGGCAACGAGATTCTGGCCTGGGCGCGGCAGTTCGGCATCGGCGATTACTACTTCCTGTTTACCGACCAGACCCACGAAGTCGAAATCATCGGCGCGGACGTACTCACATGCGACGGCCATTGCTCGTATTCACCCGATCGGCGCTTCATTCTCACTGACACCTACCCAGAGGGCGAGGAGCATCTGCGCATGCTGATACTTTACAACAACGCGACCCGACAGCGTACTGACATTGGCTGCTTCTATTCGCCGCCGGAGCTGCAGGGCGAGATCCGCTGCGATCTGCATCCGCGGTGGAATCGCGACGGTACCAAGGTGTGCTTTGACTCGATGCACGAGGGCCCGCGCCAGATCTACGAAATTGATGTTTCTGATATTGTTTCGACTTAGCTGTATGCCAATGCAGGTATTTGCCCGAGCGGACGGCGAATACTAGCTCAGGTGCTGCTACAGACTGGGAAGTTCACAAACGGATTGGAGGACGTATTATGAGATCCTCTGGGAAAAGGCTGTTGCTCGTGTCAATGTTGGTACTCGGCCTTCTGCTCGGCGGCCTCGCTCAGATCGCAGTGGCTCAGGACGAGCCGCCGACAGAGCCTGAGCCGCCGGCTCCGGCCGTACGAGTTAATTCCGCCGAAATCACTGTTACTCAACTCGAAGAGGCGCTGCCTAAGGGTTTTACAGGGCCGGCGCTGAAGCAGCTTATTGATCGCGAACTCGTGCGCCAGGAGGCAGCCAGGCTCAACGTGGCAGTGACCGAGGAGCAGATAGCGGCTTACATCGCGGCCGCCGACACCCAGATGCCTACTCTGCGCAGAGCCGGTCGAGAGGGCCTTAGTACCGAGGCACTAAAGACGCAAATGCGATACCAGGCCCTGCTGCACACCTTGATGAGCCAGTTCCGCACCAGGCTCATCGAGCGCGAGGCTAAGACCTACTACGAGGCCAACAAGTCCAAGTTCTCAGCCGGCCCGCAGGTCCATATCCATGAATTGGTCACGACTGACATCAAGCAAGCTTACGTGGCTACAGAACGGATTAAGAGTGGCGAGCAATTTGCCGAGGTTGCGGCCGAGCTTTCGATGGAAAACAAGCAATCCGGCGGCGACCTGGGATGGATGGCACCGCAAGATTACCACCTGGCAAACGAGATAGCGACGATGGGCACCGGCGAGGTGAGCATGCCCATTGCCAAAGGCGGCAAGTACTACATTGTCTATGTCAAGGCAAGAGCCGACGCCAAGCCTGCCGCTTTCGAACAGGTAAAGGATGAACTCGTCGCGCTATTGGCCGGTACCCCGAGGATGAATTTCTCCGATGATGAATTTCTGGAACTGCTGGCCCGCCGCGCCAATATCGAGGTAACTCACGAGCCGCTCCAGTACCTCAACGCCTACTACAATGATCTCAAGCGCATCCGTGTGTGCGTCGCAGGCGAAGAGGTGAAGCCGCCCACGTCGGTAGTCCGGCTGGAGTCCGGACATCTCATGATTCCCCTCAAGCCGGTGTTGCAGGAGATGGAAGCGACCTTGAGTTGGATTCACCAGACGCAGTCGCTGGTTGCGCGCAGCAGGCTGGGCAAGGTGCAGGTGAGCGTCGGCTCCAAACTTGCGCAAGTGGGTCTGGTGCAGACGAGCGAGATCGAGATGAGCGAGGCGCCGCAGTTGCGCGAAGGCGTGCTATTCGGCTCGCCGAGAGTGATAATCGAGGCGCTCGGGGGAAGCATATATTGGGACGGTGTGCGCAATTTACTCGAGGTCACGCCGCCGACGTACCCCGAGGATACCCCCGGCGGCCTGCAAGTGGAACCCTAGATGGGAAGTGCCGAGCCATGCGCGAGCAGGGCGGCGCCGATGGCCGCTCTGCTCTTTTTATGGCGTTGAGTTACGGCGGCTCTACTGAGCAGGTAATTGAAAACCAGCAGGGAAACAATCAATGACCGGTCGCCGCCGGCGTGTTCCCCACACCCTGCCCGTGTTCAGGAGCCAGACTTGCCAGACCAGCAGCCCGCCAATCTGTCCGACCAAGTCCTCAAGGTGCTTCACGAACGCCCGGACGAATGTGCTTACTGGACACTGATCCGGACGCAGAAGATCCTGCTCGCGGCGGCGCTGTTGGTTGCCGCTGTGCTGGCGGTCTTTCACGGTTACTTGCTACTGCTGGTACTGAATGCGCTGGCCATCACATTCTATATCGTGCATTCGATGTACAAGTTCTGGCTCGTATGGCGGTCCCTGGAGCATAAGCGGGAGCTTGCCTACACGCCGCAGGAACTGGCAGACCTCGACGAAGAGCAGCTCCCCACTTACACCATCCTGGTGCCGCTTTACCGTGAGGCCGAGGTCTTGCCCAACCTGGTGGCATGTTTGTCCAAACTGGATTACCCGACGGACAAGCTGGATATTATGCTGCTGATCGAGGAAGATGACGCCGAGACGAAAGAGGCGTGCGACAGTCTGAAGTTGCCGGCGCATTTTCGTCCCATTATCGTCCCCCACAGTGAGCCTAAGACCAAGCCAAAAGCGTGCAACTATGGGCTTTACGCCTCCGGAAGCGACCTGCTGGTCATCTACGATGCCGAGGACCGCCCGGAGCCGGACCAATTGAAGAAGGCCGTGGCTGCGTTCACAGATCTTCCTGATAACGTCATCTGCTTGCAGGCGAAGCTCAATTATTACAATCAGCGCCATAATCTGCTGACGCGCTGGTTCACCTCAGAGTACTCGGTATGGTTCGACCTGTTCCTGCCGGGCCTGACTTCCGCCAGAGCGCCGGTGCCGCTGGGCGGGACCTCAAACCACTTCAAGGCGGACCCGCTGAAGGAGCTCGGCGGCTGGGACCCCTTCAATGTCACAGAAGACTGTGACCTGGGCATCCGGATGCACAAGCACGGCTGCTACACCGCCATGATTGATTCGACGACGTGGGAAGAGGCCAACGGCGAGCTTTTCTCCTGGCTCCGGCAGCGCTCCAGGTGGGTCAAGGGCTACATGCAGACGTATCTGGTGCACATGCGCCGCCCGGTGCAGTTGCTCCGCCAGCTAGGCCCCAGCGGCTTCTTCGCGTTCCAGATGACCATCGGCGGCTCGCTGCTGTGCTTTTTCCTCAACCCTATCTACTGGCTCATGACCGCCGTGTGGTTCTCGATCCAGCCCGAGATCATCTCGGCGATCTTCCCGCCTGTGATATTCGCCCTCGGCACTTTCTGTCTCTTCATCGGCAATTTTGTGTTCGTCTATCTCGCGGTTGCCGGCTGCGCCAATCGCCAGTATTACGACCTCATAAAATACGCCGTGCTGACGCCGGCCTACTGGTTGCTGATGAGCATCGGGGCTTACAAGGCTCTGGTGCAGCTAATCCATCGGCCCCACTACTGGGAGAAGACGGACCACGGCCGGTTCGGAGGGGGTGTGCCTGTTGGCTGACGCCGACCGCCAGCACAGGCTCATTTCCACCTGGCACAGGGCCGAAGGTCTGCTCCTGTTTGTGTTGACCTACAAGGTCGTCCAGTACGCAGGCATGACCGCGCTAGTCTTTCATCAACTGGTCAACTGGGACGGGCTGTCCGCGCTGGCTCACGCGGCTGACGTGCTGTACCGGGAGCCGGCCATCAACCTCGCCTTGATCGGCTTTGTGGAGCCGCCGGCGCCGGCCTTACTGTATCTGCCCCTGGTCGCGCTGTCCCCCACTTTGGCCCAGAGCGGCTTCTTCACAGCCTACTTCGGGGCGATAATCCTCGGCCTGTGCGCCGTCCTCCTCAATACGCTGGGGCGACGGCTCGGCTTACCGTGGTGGCTGCGCTACCCGCTGGTGGCCATTATGGTATTGCACCCCGTGTCCCTGAGTTACGCCGCACTCGGCTCCCCGATGACACTGCTTCTGTTTGCTATCCTGGGGATGACCAAGAGCCTTGCCGCATGGGGCGAAGAGCAGCATCTGCGCGACCTCATCGGCTGTTCGCTGTATGCCACGGTTGCGCTGCTGACCCGCTATGAGGCGGCATTTGTAGTCGCCGCAGCGGCCCTCTATATAGGCGCACGCTGCGCGATGAGCAAATCGGACCGCTACAGCCGCGTCGAGGGCACGCTGATTGCGTTCCTGCTGCCGATAGTGTATTTCGGCGGCCTGTGGATAGGGGCCAACTGGCTGATAATGGGCGACCCGTGGCACTCGCTGGCGGCGACCTTCGCCGGCGCCGGTGCTCCGACTGAAGAGTGGGCATCGGCCGTGCTTGTGCTGCCGCTGCTCATCTTCCCGTTCTGCTATGCACTGGCCTATCATGAGCTGCGACTACTTGGCCCGTGGCGCGGAGGTGCTGCGGCAGCTCTGCTGATGGTCGCCGCAATTGCCATGCCGCTGCTGTGGCCGCGACTCTACGCAGGCCTCGGCGACGGTGCCTCATGGTGGTCGCCGCTGGCAAGCGTAAGCGTAACCGTGCTTGCGGCAAGTCTGGTGCTGGCGATGGTGATAGCCGCCAGGTATCTCAACGAGCCCGAAAGCAGGAAGCAGATGCACCGGCCTCTGGGAGGCACCGTGGTATTGGCAATCGCCGGTGTCCTGGTGTTGGTTGCAATCCGGCCGATGGGAGCCACGCTGCCGACAAGTGCCGGAGATGCCCTCAAAGGCTATGTCGCCTTCGCTCACTCCGCCGTGGCCGAACAGGAGGCAGCTCCACGCGTCGCCTTCGAGCTACGCAGAGGCAGACAAGTTGTCATCGCCGGCTGGCCGGGATTCGCCATAGCGCTTTTTTCGGGGGAAGCCGGCCAGGTCACCGTGTTGCCTGAAGTGAGACCCGATGAGAAAGTCGCCCGGACTTTGCGCCCAGGCGACTTGCTGGTATTGCTCGAAGGCAGAGATGAGTGGGACGGCGTACTGGGCGACTACGCGACCACGCCCGAGTGGACTGCCGGACAATGGCAGGGCCTGCGGATCATTCAAGCCGCCGAAAAGGACGATGCCGCTCCCGGACTACCGCCTCAGTCATCTAGGCCGTAACCCTCGCGATATTGAGGCTGTTCACATCCGCCGTCCCTACTCCCGCCTCGGCAGCCAGCATGATGTGCGACACGTCCTGTGGGGTCTTGCCTAACAGGCCGCAACAGTAGGCGTCCGCGGCAACCATGTCGGTACTGACAATGAGCTCACCGGGCTTCTCAACTGTGCCGGGGCCCTTCGGCCCGCCGGTAAGCAGCACCCGAGAGGCGTCAATGATATTCAGTGTCGGCTGCAGGCCGGTGGCGGCGTCGGCAATGCACTGCTGTAGCCCCGTGCGGTGGTAGGCCCCTCGGTTCCATATTGAGCCCATCTGGTTCTTCAGCGTCACCGTAACGACCGTGGCGCTATGGACCTTTACAATTGGCATGTTGATATAGACGGTGGATTCGACGATCTGGGTGATGATGCCATCGGACTTAAGAGTCTTGCCGTTTGGGTAATTCACCTGTGTGTACATCTGCTCGCTGCCGGGGCAGATCAGCGGCACATTATGCTGCGCACAGACCTGCTTGGCCCCACTCAGTTCAAAGGTCACCTCAGCCGAATCGCACGGGTGCTCAACCACAACGAGTTCCGCAGGCCCGATCTTCTGCAACTCCTCCAGTACGGCCGTCAGCACGTCCGGGTGCGTATTTGCGGCTTGCTCGGGCGTGCGCGCCCATGCCAGGTTCGGCTTCAGCACGACCTTATCATCCTTGCCCACAAATTGCTCAAGGCCACCGTAAGCGCCCAGCGCGGCCACAGTGGTCGCTGCTATATCTTCGCCCTCAGCCACAGCTATATCGCACGGCGGGGTAACCTGTTTCTTCTTGATAGCGGGACTTGAGCCGATGCCTTGGCCAGAGCCAGGGGCGCCGGCGGGCGCCTCCGCAGCAACCGCGCTATTGGAGCCTGCCTGCGGCCTGCATCCTGAGAACAACTTGCTTGCGCCGAGGCCGGCCAATCCCAGCAGACATGTCTTAATGAAGTCCCGTCTGGTCATACACAGTCAATCCTCCCAATACTTGATTCAGTAATCTCGCCAAAATGAAGGAAATAACCGCAGGCTGGCGAATATTATTCCTTGCACGTGTCGCTTACTTGACAGATTCGACGCGGCTGGCCTCAGTTCCTGCAAGACGAATGTAATCAGGCCAAGCGCACGAAGTTAGCACAAGCATCAGACTATTCGGAGGTGTCATTGATGAGTATCAAATGGGGAGTTATCGGTGCAGGCGGGATTGCCGACCGCAGGACCATACCCGAGGGTATCGTCGGCGCCGAAAAAGCCGAGCTGGTCGCAGTCCAGGACATAGACGCCCAGCGTATTGAGGAAGTGGCCGCCAACTATGGCGTGACCAAGTACGACACAGAGTACGACCTGCTCAATGACGACAACGTTGAGGCCGTCTATATCGCCACTCCCAACCAGCTCCACCACGGGCAGGTGCTGGCGGCTGCGGCCGCCGGCAAGGACGTACTGTGCGAAAAGCCGCTGGCCCTGACGCTGGCAGACTCCGAAGAGATGGTCGAGGCCTGTCGGGACGCGGGAGTCAAACTGGGCATCAACTTCATGATGCGCTTTCACGCCTGCCACACTGCGATCAAGGACATGATTGAGGCCGGCGATCTGGGTACATTGGTCATGGGCCGCGCGGAGCTCACCTGCTGGTATCCGCCCATTCCCGGCGCATTCCGCCAGGACCCGGCGCTGGGCGGCGGCGGTGCCTTCGCCGACATGGGCAACCACTGCGTTGACCTGTTAGAGATGTTGTTCGGACGCACCGAGCGGGTAAGCTGCTTCATTGCCAACCTCGTGCAGGACTATCCTGCTGAGGACACTGCGGTGGCCCTGCTGGAGTTCGAGAGCGGAGCCAAGGGTATGGTTGACGCCCTGTTCAATGTCCCGGATGCAGCGGCCCACAACGCCCTCGAAGTCTATGGCTCGAAGGGTTCGGTCGTCTCCTTCGGCACCATCGGCCAGGAGTCGGGCGGCTCAATAACCGCTGTGCTCGAGACCGGCGACAAGGAGTATGACGCCGACCAGGCTCGCGACGAGGACCCCTCGCAGGTAATCGAGCCGGAGCCGGTCAACATCTATGCCGCTCATATCAACGCCTTCTGCGAGGCCATAGAGAACGATACCGATCCGCCGATTACTGCCGAGGATGGCATCTGGAGCCACAAAGTCATTGAGGCCTGCTACAAATCCGCTCAGACCGGCGAAGCGGTGGACATAGAGTAACGGGCCTGAGCACAACGCGCCTCTCTAACGCGTGGGCACCCACGCCAAAGGTGTGGGTCAGCCCGCGAATGCAGCAGATTCATACCGCACGCGCAAAAAAGGAGCGTGACAAATGCCTACTGCAGTGACCTTTGGCGAAATAATGCTGCGGCTCAAGCCGCCCGAATTCCTCCGCTTCAGCCAGACTAGTGTCCTGGAGGCGACTTACGGCGGCGGCGAGGCTAACGTCGCCGTCAGCCTGGCCAACTTCGGGGTGGACGCCCGTTTCGTCACCGCACTTCCTGACAATCTCATCGGCGACGCCTGCCTCAACTCCGTCCGCCAGTACGGCGTGGACACCAGCCACATCCTTCGCCAGGGCGAGCGCCTGGGCATCTATTTCCTCGAAGCCGGCGCGGTGCAGCGGCCCTCCAAGGTCATCTATGACCGCACCGATTCAGCCATTTCCCAGGTCAAGCCCGGCGACATCGACTGGGAGGCCGCTTTCGACGGCGCAGACTGGTTCCACTGGACCGGCATCACTCCCGCCATATCGGAGGCAGCAGCCGCTGTGGTCAAGGAGGCGCTGGAGATCGCCAAGGCCAAGGGCCTCAAAATCTCCGCTGACCTCAACTATCGCAAGAACCTCTGGAAATGGGGCAAGGCCCCCGGCGAGGTCATGCCGGGGCTGGTCGAGTACATTGATGTCGCAGTCGGCAACGAAGAGGACGCCGACAAGGTATTCGGCATTGCAGCCCCCGGAGCAGATGTCGAGGGCGGCCACGTCGAGGCAGACGCCTACCGCTATGTCGGCGAGAAGCTGATGGAGCGCTTCCCCAATCTCAGTACCGTGTGCATCACCCTGCGCGGCAGCATCAGCGCCTCCCACAACACCTGGAGCGGCGTGCTTTACGATGGAAGCGACATGTATGTCGGCCCGGAATACGACATCACCCACATCGTGGATCGCGTTGGCGGTGGCGACAGCTTCGCAGCCGGCATGATTTACTCGATGCTCTCCGGCAAGAGCCCGCAGGAAATTCTCGACTTCGCCGTCTCAGCAAGCTGCCTCAAGCACTCTATCCACGGCGACCCCAATATGGTCAATGTGGCCGAGGTCGAGCATCTGATGGAATCCGGCGGTTCCGGCCGCGTGCAGCGCTAGGCACCACCACGCGCAACCGGCATCAAAAGGAGACCCAACTTAGGTCTCCTTTTTTTATGAGACCACGCCGTCCGAATTGCAGGCATCCTGCGACCAGCCGAGGAAATCTAGCCCACGTCCAGACTTGCGAAGTACACTGCCGACACAAGGAGGCTCCAAAGCAATGCCTCAGCCATGGCACATCTCTTTCGTCCCTGGCTCACATTTTGATCTCGGCTGGTGCGGCTCCATCGGCGAGACGCTGCAGTACGGCGACGACATTATTAAACAGGCAATGGAAGACATTACCGGCGATTATCCCGCTTATCGCTTCACAGTCGAGTATGCCATCTTTGCCAAACACCTCCTCCAACGCCACCCGGAGCTGCTGGAACCCCTGAAGCGCCTGGTCGCGGAGCGCAAATTGGAGGTCTGCGCCGCTTACACCGGCATGATGGACCAGATTTACGATGGGGAGACCACGCTGCGCAATCTGATTTACGGGAAGCTCTGGTGTCGGGAGGTCCTGGACTACGATGCCCCGACCGCCCGGCAGAGCGACTGCCCGGGCCACTGCCGTCAGCTCCCCCAGTTCTTGCAGATATGCGATGTTCCCTATCTCGTGCATTCGCGCTACGGCCCGCCTGCTGCGCTTTACAACTGGGAGGCTCCCGACGGCTCAACCGTCATCGCCGCAAACGACATGCAGGGCCATTATGTGGGCATATACAAGGACATGGGCATCCTCTCCGGCATTGGCTACGGATGGGGCCTGCAATTTCGGCAAGACTACGCCGGGGCAGCAGAAAGACTCCCCAAGCAGTTGAGTGCGATTGCTGAGCACTGTCCGGGCCGCTGGGTGCTGATGGGTGATGAGACTGATCTATGGCTCGGCGATCCAGCGGTAGTCGCTAACATCGAGAAGTGGAATGAAGAGCACGGCGCGGAACTGGCCGAGATCACATTAGCAGTGACATCTGACTACTTCCGACAAATGCCCGATGAGGTGCTGGATAGCCTTCCCACATACTGCGGCGAGGCGCCTTACGAATTCTACACGCTGCCGGCCATTGTTCCTGATACGTGCATGGCCGCGAGGCGCGCTGAGAACGTGCTGGCGGCGGCGGAGAAGTTCTCAGCATGGCGGGAAATGCTTGGTCTGGGCCGATACGATCAACAAGAGCTGGACGGCGCGTGGGAGAAGCTGTTCTATTCGCAGGACCACAATGTGGGCGGCCGCCACGGCGAACTCAATGACATGGTGCGCAAGCGCTACAATGAGTATGCGGAGGCGGTAGGCGTCAATGAACTCGATGAGGCGGCTCTGGCCATCACCACGCACATAGACTACGACCAGCCTGACATTCCGATAACGCTTTTCAATGCGCTTCCCTGGGAGCGCGCCGAGCCGGTGCAAACCTATCTCGAATTCCAGGATGATATTAGGGGCGTCAGGCTATATGACGCCAATGGCCGAGAGCTTACCTGCCAGATACAGCGCGTTGAATACGACGAGCGCCGCAAGAGCTGCCGAGTGCACTTCGCTTTTGACGCGCCGACTGTCCCCTCAGTTGGCTATACTACGGTCTATGCGGAGCCTTCCGAAACGGCACCGCAGGCGGATGAGCGGACCGTTGACCATTCGGAACCATTGCAATTCGCGGCGTCTTCGTTCTCTTTCATTGACGCCTGGCTGAACTCGTGGGCTTATCAGAATGACCTTTACATAGTCAAAGATGCCGCTACTTTTGGGCATATCTATGCCCATGAGGATACCGAGCAAAACGTCTCTGAAGCCCTCACTGACAAGATCGTTGACTGCGAATGGCAAAACGGCTCTGTCGTCGAAGATGGGCCAATGTATCTGAAGATCGCCAGAGAAGGCCACCTGTTGAGTGCGCGGATTCATCAGGAGCTAATCTTCTACCGCTGCTTTGACTACATTGATCTACGCACCATCATTGACTGGGAGCAGGAGCGCGACTGGCAGATCCGCATGAAGCTCCCGTTCGCAATTCCGCACGGACAGATTACTTACGAAAGCCCTTATTGCGCCGTCTGCATACCCGATGACGAGATGCCCGGCACATACCGGGGCACTGGCGGCCATTACATCCAGAAGTGGGTTGACCTGTCCAACGCCGACTACGGTCTGACCGTTGCCAGCAACGCCAGTTGCTACAGCCTGGCCAACGGGGAGATCATCCCGGTACTGCTGCGCGATGCTGCCAGTTGCGGGGCACTTCTGTATCGGCACGATTTGCGCGGCCGGCATGAGTTTATCATGCGTCTTCTCCCCCATCGCGGAAGCTGGCAGCAGGCCCTCAGCCACCGCGTCGGCTGGGAGCTCAATAGCCCCCTGGCGGTCTGCAGAATGAATATCATCCGCCCGGTTGCGCCAATCGCCGGCAAGCAGTTCCTGCCAACTGAGAATTCCTTCTGCAGCATAGACCGGCCGGGGGTTGCTGTTACAGCAATCAAGAAGGCCTACGATGGGCAGGGATGGATCTGCCGCATCGTTGATCTCATCGGCGAAGGCGGCGAGGTGAACGTGGCATTCTCAGTGCCACTCAAAGCGGCATCGGAGACCAATGCGCTTGAAGATAACCAGGCACCCCTAGCGGTTGAGGGCAACAGCATCACAGTGCAATTGCGCCCACACGGCATCCACACTGTCCGTATCATCATGGAGGGTTGAAGATGAGCGAAATTCAGATTGACCAGTCGCTAATTGGCCTAGTCAAGCCTATTGAGTTTCCTGGCGAGGCATCCGAAGTCTGGAAAGAGCTGTACCTGGAGCCTATCTACCGCTGGCTGCCGGTAGCCGATGAGACGTACCAGGAGTGGCCCGAGCGCCCAAATTCCGGCCACTTCTACGGCGGCAGCTACTGGTACGGACACGAAACTGCCCATCCTGCACTCATACTTGCCGTCGCCTATCGCGCGGCACAGGCCTTGGGACACAAGGGCGAGGTTTCTGCCGACCGGCTGCTGCAGCACGCTATCGGCGCCATCAGGTATCTCGGCTTCACTCATGATTCCGGCCCGGAAGAATGTGTGCGCGTGGAGGGCCCTAATCCCCGCTGCTCGGGACGCAAATGGGGCGGCGTCGGCGACCCCTTCTTCAACGCCAGCCAGACCAGCGGCGGCGTAGTCGCCATGTGCCTGGCGGCGTGGCTGTTGTGGGACGAGCTGGATGACGAGACCAAACGGCTTGCGATCAATACCGCGCAGTGGTATGCCGACCGCTGGTGCGACGAAGAGCCGAAGGTAGGCACGTATCACAATACCCAGACCGAAGAGAACGGATGGACCGCCCACGGCATAGACTTCGCCACTTGCTTGTTGCAGGGTCACCCCCATGCTGAGAAGTGGCGCCAGGGGGCGGACTGGTGGATAGCCAACATCTGCGTGACCCCGTATGACTGCCGCCGGAACGCCTCTGAGTTGCAGGGACAGGCGGCGAATGCATGGACAGTCGGGGCCAATACTCACCCCGATTTCACTGCCGAAAATCACGACTTCGTTCACCCCAATTACATGAGCAGCGGCGTGCTCTTTGCGGGAAAAATGATCCTGAATCACCGGCTGGCAGGCATCGAAGTGCCGGAGGTACTCTATTTCAATCGCAGACCCCTCTATGACGCTCTCAAGGCGATGGCGGAAAAAGACGGCGCACTTACCTCGCTTCAGAGCCAGGACTGGTGGTATCTCACACATTACGGCAATCTTGCCATCCACGCTACCATGAACGTGTTGTTTGATGACGCCCATGCGGCCTACCTGGAAAGAGCATGTGCGCGAAGGGCAAAGCAGATAATGGACAGTCTCCCGGGCGGGCACATCTACACTGAAAACCCCGATGCGTATCGGCTCAACGCCTTTCAGTCAATGCGGACCGCCGAGAGGGGCTCCATGATGGGCTACGCTCAGTCTTTTCTGCTCCACTGGCTGCTGGGCGACGGCGCGGAGCCATGCACCGAGGCCGAATTCGAAACATGCCAGCAGGGCGTCAAGCTCTTCCCGCACGGCGGCCTCGTGCTCAGAAATGGCGCCAATACGAAGGCCAGCTTCTCGTGGCGCAACAGGCCTGTGGTGCTGGTCCAGCCCGAAGGCGGCTCATGGGTGATTACACCGCACCCTTCCAGCCTCTCTGGGAAATATATCTGCGATCCCGAATGGGCGGGCGGGGTGAGAAAACGCCGTTACAACGTCCAGGAAGACGGCGCGGCGTTTGCCGCTATCACTCAACTCGAAAGAGCAGGCGGGCGGCTGCTGCAGAACATCGCCCTGCTCGTGCCTGACGATAATGTCGCCTTCTTCTTCGACCACACGGTAGCCGCTGAGCCAGTGACAGTATCGCTCCAGCGCTCCGGTGAAATCGGCGTCCGCAACGAAAGCTACTCAGAGCTCGGCCAACTCGCGCCCGGCAAGCGTACCCTCTACACACAGGGATGCGAATTCGCCGCCATCTCCGGCATCTCCGAGCATGACGAGTGGTTCCGCACGGACGAAACCGCGTGGGCCAATCTTGACAATGCCATCGGCTACATCGTTTTCGGCAGCAAGGGCCTCGCGTATCAGGCCAAGCATGTCTATCCTACCTACACGGGCATGGAAGATTTCCTGATACTCTCCTGCTGCGAGGACGAACATGATTACCAGCCCGGCGATATCGTCTCCCATCTCGCGATAGCCATCAATCCCAATCAGACCGCAGAGGCGACCCAAAACCAACTCGGTCGCGTGCTGCGCACCGTAACCGGCGGCCCGGTGGACGCTCTCCTGACGGAACAGTACCTGGCGCTTGTCAGCGCTGCCGACGAGCCGCTGACATGCAGCTTGCAGTTCGACGCACCTGACTGGGACATGCTGCCGGTGCCGGACGGCTGCACGGTCACGTGGGACGGGGCTCTGAGGTGCGAAGTGGCCCCGGGCAAGTTCTGCGCCGATTTGCGCAGATGCGGCCTGCATCTGGCAAGCTCGGCCCACTGGGAAGCTACCGCAACGGCCAGCGGGCGACGGTATATAAAGCTGCTTGGCGATGAGCCGGTGCAGATCGAGGTGGCAGTGGACGGCGAGAAGCGCACAGTCAACCTCGAACCAGGACAAATCGCTGACCTGTAGGGCGCTTTATTGTTAAAGCTCTTAGCCAGCCCATCTGCTTCGCGCGCCGGACTACCAACGGTTGAGCGCGAGGTCACCGCCCTCACGCTTTGGCTGGTTGGTGAACTCCTGGAAGCGGAACTGCTGGGTCAGCTCGTCGAGCTTCGCGATATCTTCGTCCTCGATTTCGATGTCGAACAGCTTATACATCGGAGTGAAGTGCTCTGGTCGGCTGCCCCCGATGATCGGGGTAGTGATGAAGTCCTTTGCCAACACCCACTTCAGCGCCAACTGATTCATCCCGATGTCGTATTTGTTCGCCATGGCCGCCACTTCATCGAGCACATCGAAGACCTCGTCGCTCAGTTTCTCCTGCATCACCCTCGTTTTGGCAACCCGGCTGCCCTCGGGAAGTTCCTCCCCCCGCTTGTACTTACCCGTGAGCACTCCTCCACATAGCGGCCCGTAGGTCATCAGCGCGATGTTGAACCGCTTACAAAAATGCACCGTTTCGTTTTCGATGACACGGTCGAGCATGCTGTAGCGCACCTGCATCGAAATCATCGGCTCCCAGTTGTGCAGCGCCGCCAGGCCGAGGTAATGTGCCACCTGCCATGCATAGTGATTGGCGACACCGATGTAGCGCACTTTCCCCTGCTTGACGAGTGTGTCGAGCGTTGAAAGTGTCTCTTCCACCGGCGTGGCGGGATCCGGGTGATGAAGCTGGTACAGGTCAATGTATTCCATATCCAGCCGCCTGAGGCTGTCCTCGACCGCCCGCATAATGTGGAAGCGCGAGCATCCACCACCGGCCGGCCAATCGTACATCGTCACCCAGAACTTGGTAGCCACCACTACACCATCGCGCCGGCCCTTCAGCGCCTTACCCAGCATTACCTCCCCCTCCCCCGCCCTCCCATAGCCGTCAGCGGTGTCGAAGAAGTTGATGCCGTTATCGAGCGCCTCGTGCACGCTTCCGATGGCAGTTTCCTCGTCCACATTCTGAAAGAAGTCCATAGCCCCCCAGCACAGTTTTGAGACCTGCAGCCCTGAATTCCCGTACTGTACGTATTCCATCGCCACACTTCCTTTCAAATCGTAGTCTCCGTCTGGCACTAAACTACTGCCGGTAGCCGCCGATGACAAACTTCGGCGCAAGGCACACAATACCTGCCGTTGGCGTGGTATTGTCGCAAGCGCGCGCAGGCGGCCTTCATGAAGGAATATTGTGCGCCGACGGCGAACCAATCATCGTTGCGACCAATGCGACGTTCAGGAGGAACGCACGTGTCGTCACTCTACAAGCTGTTAAGTGCAACGTTGATACTCCTACTACTGGGAGGGAGTTTTGTCATGGCTGACGAGCGTTTTCATGCCGTAACGCTGGTGGACCCCAACAATCCGGTGCCGGCGGAGTGGCTGCAAAAGGCGGGCATTGACTATGTCTATACCGGCGGGGCGTTGGGTATGGAAACGGGGCCTGATGGCAAGCCCCGCGTTCCCGAAAAACACCGCGCCGGATGGGAGAAAATGCAAAATGAGTACGCCGGCAGCGGCATCAAAGTGCTGATCATGGGCCAGTACTATGACAATAACCCCGATGGCACCGATGCGGTGGATGTCAGTGGCACCAAGATCGAGATGGCCTGCCTGTACCAGGACAAGTTCTACGACTGGATGCGCGAGGTCATCATCGCCCAGGCCAAGGCCTATGCCGAGTTCGATATCTTCGGCGGGTTCATGTTCGATGACGGTGTGCAGACACGTGTGGATTGCTGCTACTGCGACACCTGCAGGGCGCTGTTCAAGGAGCAATACGGGAAAGAGCCGCCGCCCTTTGAGGTCCAACAGGGCACCGGTGTGGTTGCTGATGTTGACGTGCTGCTGCAGTGGGAAGAATTTCAGCGTAAGCCCTACAACCGCTACGTCAAAGCGCAGGCGGAGGCGGTGCGCTCGGTTTCCGACGATCTGCTGATGATCACCATCCCGTCCGATTCGTACTATTACGGCCGGCTGCTGAACGCGAACCTGAAACGGGAACAGCTTCGCCGTAGTTCCGGTGCGCTCATTCAGCGCATCGAGCGCATACAGGTGAAGAACTGGTACCTGTATCAGGCATTCCCCTTGCCGAGGCTGCCGGAAGCCGGCGAACAGGGCCTGCAGCACTGGGGCGTGGGCTGTCACATCAGTGCCAATTCCCCGAAGCTGATATTGAGCACTGAAGGCCCGTTCTTGCAGCATCTTTCCCGGATGCAGGTGATGAGCCCCGACGAAATTGGACAGATGGCCAAAATCACCGTCACCGAGGGCGCTAATGCAATGTGCTACTGGCAGTCCGGTGGCTACACGGCGTATTACCCAGAAGGCTATGACGGAATGGCGGCCGCGTACGCGGACATCCTCAAAGTGCAGGATATGCTGCTGGCGCGGGAGCCCTATTCCGCCCAGGTCGGCCTGCTCTACTCGACTACGACCGAGGTCATGGAGCAGCCGTGGGAGACCAATCTCAACGAGCGCTGGGTGCATCTGCACAGCTTTGAGGGCACCGGCTTTGCCCTGATGCGTGGCAACATCTGGTACCGGGTAGTGATGGAGGACGAGATTGCCGACGGCGCGCTCGAGGGGCTAACGGTGCTGATCCTCCCGGCGGCTCGCTACCTTTCCGCCAGCGCCCACCAAGCCATCGAAAGGGCCGTCACTGCCGGCCTTGAGGTCTATACAGCCGACGAATGTGCCGACCTCGCGGGAGCCCAAAGCGTTGACTACGATGTCACCTACTGGCACCGCCACATCCAGGCCGGCTATCGCCAGATTAAGCACCTCAACACCCAGTATGCCGAGGCGGAAAAAGAACTGCTGCCGCTGGTGCGCGAGCAGATAGCGCTGCCGGTTAGCGTCTCATCCCGCATGGGCATCAGTAGGCTTTACAATGTTGGCGATGACCTGGTGCTGATGGTTGCAAACTGGAACCTGCACGCGCCGACCGACGCGACACTGGTGGGGACCAACAGCTACACCGTCGTTGACATGCTCAGCGGAGACAAGGTCGGCGATCTCGGCGACGGCGCTGACATCACAGTGGCGGTGCCGCCTGCGGGCTGGCGCATTCTCAAGCTCCGGTAGAATACATGATCGCGTAGGTCGGGCGTCCCGCAGGTCCTGCCGTGTGCGCCCTGAGCTTGTCGAAGGGCAGCCCGACACGACAAAGCAAATGCCTCCGCCACGTTCGGCGGAGGCATCGTTTTGCGCACCCGCCTACTATCCGCCGCCATTAACGTCCACTGAGACCAGATTCGGCACCGTCACGGTGTCACCAGGCCCGTAGTCATAGATAAGAAGGCGCGCCACACCGTCGCCGTCTTTGTCCACGAATTCTCCGGCGAGCTGTTGTTGAGGGACCTCGGGGTGCTTGTCGCGGTTCATGTGGATGGCCTCCGCGCCAGTGACGCCGGTTATCTTGTAAAGAGCCGACCCGTCTTCATTGGCCAGCGTCTTGCCGTGATAGTACAGCCAGCGCCCGAAGATCAGATGCGCTCCGCACCTGACAGTACCTTCCTCCACAGATTTGACCGGCCCCTCGCCGATCCTCGGGTCGTAGTCAAGTTCAAGCTCCAGCCCGTCAGCAGTGGTTTCGGCCCCGACGATCAAGTGCGAGCAGTCGTTGCCCCACTCGTTGGTTATCCGCATGTGGCGACCGACCAACAGCTCCGGCGCTACGGCAGGCTGCACCACGATCTTGCGCTGTGTGAAGTCTGCCGACACTATCTCCCCCGTGAACGAGGGAGCTTCGGCCTCAACGCGGGCATCGCCCTTCGCCAGGTAGCTGCCGTTCAGCAGGAAGGCCTTCTCCATCTCCCCATTCACTTCAGACCACACGCCGAAAGCGCCGCTCATGCTCACCCCATTGCTGGTGGTGACAGGTGTGGTCGCATCGTGACACTGGATGATGGTATCTACCCGGTTGCCGCAAACGACTTCGAACGCCACCGGCGGCTGGTCGCTGTCATCTTCGCTCGTCACGTCCAGGCGGCGTATCTGGAGAATAACCGGCTCGCCCTCGTATGCCTCAATGACTGTCACAAAACGGCTGCTTGCAGGCTCCTGCTCCGCGCTGCGGTGCTGGATCGCGAATTGCAGTTCATACGGGTTGCCTCCGCCCGGTGGCTTGCCCTTGCCCAGGCCCACTTCCGCCACCTGCGGCTGCAGCGCGTGCGTGCGCAGGTGCAGGTCCGGGTAGTTCTCGAGCGACCACTCTATCTGCCAGACATCATCCCCGAGGCCGCGCTGCACATCGTAGATGTACGGAAATGCCGTCAGATACGGATTGGCCTTATTCCACTCCTGGCCTTGACCGTATTCCACATCCGCCCCTGCCAGTGTTCCGGTCGGCTGTGACGTAAGATCGAGCCCACTGACCACTGCATCACCGCGCGGGCCGTGGAAGCCCAGGTAATGGTCCGTCCCGCCGCGCAGCCGGAAGATGCTGAGAGCATAGGAGGCCTCGTCGTTCACATCCACCAGCGCGATGGTGCGGGCCATTATGGGATCGGGCAGCATCTCATAAAGTTGCGGCGCTGCCGCTGACTTGTACGAGCGGGCTGAGGCGCACGCCATCTTCGCCCAGCCGCCGTCACCGAATAGCTCGAGCCTGCCGCCGCCGATGCGCTTGACGCCGCCTTCTTCGCCCACAATTCTCGCGCTGTAGTGCGTCAGCCGGTTGCCCTCCCACACATGCCGAAACGTCCAGCTATGCGGATAGCCAAGTTCGGGAAGCAAGGTCCGCTGCTTGGCCTCAAAGCCGATGGTCAGCAGATCATCATGCCGGTGGCCGTACAATTCGCCCCAGCGCACCCACAGCGTCCGCTTGTTGACGCCCTCGCCGCTGCGTAAGATGGCGTGGCTGTAGCCGTCGAGGAAGTTGCTCTTCAGCCGCAGGTCTGCGCCCTCACGCTCGATGATCGCCACCACCTTCGCACGCAATTCTTCATCTTGCAACTGAGGGATGGCGGCATTGGCCTCGTGATTCCACAGCGCCTTTGCGAAGTTCACGTCATCTGGGAATTCGGCAAATGCAGGGATGAAGTCCGCTCGTCCCAGTGACGATCCTGGTACGAGGGAGCGCGGCTCAGTGGCAGCGACATCTCCGGAGTCTCCAACCATTGCACACGTCCGGCCCATGAGACTGTATTGGATGTTGAAATCGTACATCTGCTTGTACTTAGGGTCTTCGGTCAGAAGCGGAAACCCCGCGTCCTCATATCTGTCGGGATCGAGCTCAACGATGCGATTCAGCACATCAGCAACCGACTGGGTATTCCTGTAGTGGCCGCGGTTGTAGCCTGGCGATTCGAAAGCTGAGCCATCAATGAAGTACTCATTGGTCAGGAAATACCTCATGCCGCCGCCACGATTGAACGTCCAGTCAACGATGTCGTAGGAACGCGGCGTATTGAGCGCCAGGGCCGCTTCCATGGCCGCCCGCTGTGCCTGCGGGTGGTTGCCGACAAGTGTCCGGTCAATGCAGCCCTGCACCACCACGCGAAAGTATCCAGTCTCGATGAAGTTGCGCACATCTTGCATGCTCTGCATTTCGGGATGGTGGTTCTCCTGCAGGAACTTCAGCAGCTCCGGGTCTTCCTGTTCGAAATAGTCCCAGAGGTAATCAAAGACAGCCGCGTATTTCGGCACCAGCGGACATTCCCAATTGTGCTCGATATAGAACCAGCCACCGGGCAGCCTGACGTTCTGCTGCGGAATTATCTTGCCGGCCCATACCGCGCTGCGCATGAACGCCTTGCGCTGATTGATGTTCAGGGCCAGGTTGAGGTACTCCTGGGCAATTCGGAACATCATCAACGCTGCAGTGCGCCCGATGCGCCGGTTGCCGGTGCGAGCGTACGCCGCCGCATAATTGCGCATGTCCGGGTTGTAGCTCACTCGGTAGTAGAGCTGGGTGTAGTAGGACACAAAGCAGAACGGACGGCCTGTTTCATCCATGTAGGCCCAGCCGTCGTCCGGGTATTCGCCACTGGTCATATCCCCGTTGGCGAAGTCATTGTCGGGGAACCACCGCTCACATTCCGGGCACTGCACCTGGTAGGGATGGTTCTGGTAGTCAAGCACCCACGGGTAGAATGGTGAGCGGCCCTCGAAGATTTTCGCTCCACAAATGGGGCACCCCCAGCTAGTCCCCTTCTGCGTGATGAATACCGCCCGCGGGACAGTCGTCTCCGGCAGCCGGTAGAATATCTCCTTGTCATCCGGCAGAGCGGCAGCAATCTTCTCGCCTTCTTCTTTGCCGGCCTCTCTGCCCTCGCGCAGTCCATCGATCGCCTCCTGCGTCACGAAGCTGACCCCGGCCTTATGGCCATCCTCACCATCCATCGGGAAGATCCGCGGCAGTGCCATGCCTTCGAATTCAAGGCTGCCAGGCTCCATCACTTCCGCCCATGCCAGCACCTTCACCGGCAGCGCCAGTTCGTAGTCTCCCGACTTAAAAGCGATTTCACCCGCCTCCAGCGGCTCCAGTGCGCGGAAATAGAAACGCTGTGTCGTATCGCCGGCTTCATGCGGCCAGCGGTCGAACAACTCCAGCGCCTCCGGATATGTAAGCTCCAGCTTGCCGCAGTCGTCCGGCGTTTCGATCATGATTCGCGTCTGCTGCCCGGCCAGCCAGAACATCGGCTTCTGGATGCACTTCAGCTCTCCGTCAGCGCCGGCTACCACAGCCAGCAACACCGCTGCCACGATCATTCCGACTTTCCAGCCGTCTTTCAACATGTCCGTGACCTCCCTAGTCCGGCAAATGCTCTGTCAGCCAGTCAATGACGCGCGCGCCGAATTCCGCCGTTATGTCATGCTCGGTGATGCGCGCTTGGTGCTGGAAATGGTCTGCCGCCCCCAGCGTCCTATAGACCTCCCCGACCTCAGACACCACGCGATGATAGCCACTGATCGGGAACCAGGTATCGTTGACATTGTTCTGTATCAGCAATGGCCTCGGCGCAATGCAGGCGATGATGTCCTGAATATCGCCGTAGCCGGCCCAGTTGCGGATATAGGTGCCGTAGCAGGTGTGCCCGCCAGTCCAGGCTATGAATTCGTTTACCAGCGCCTCGTAGGTGGAGACGGAACACACCGGACACGCCACTTTCACGCGCTGATCTACCGCGGCCAGCGTCCATGTCTGCATGCCGCCCCAGCATAGCCCTACTGCTGCAAGCCTGTCAGCATCTACATCGTCTCTGGCCGCGAGAACGTCCAGCGCGCGCTGGTTATCCCAGGTATTCATCCCCATGAAGGTCAGCCCAAAGAGTTCGCTCACCGGCAGGAGGTTTTGCTGTTCGGCCTGGCCGGTGACCGGACGCTTGCGTTCGCCGCTGAAGCGGTTGTCAGGAAACAGCACAACAAAGCCGGCTTCCGCCAATTTGACCTTGAACTCCGGCAGACTGTGCTTGTCCAGGTCCCATCCCTGAATCAGCACCACGCCCGGCAGCTTCTCCGACTTTGGCTGCGCAGGACGGTATATGTGAGCAGGCACCCACACATCCTGCTCCGTGCGATACACAATCCGCTCCTGAACCACGCCAGTGCCCCCGAGGGAGAACTCGGCCTCGGCACGCAACTGAGGATCCACGACCGCTTCAGGCATCGTGCCCAGGCATTGGATCAACTGCTCGCGCGTGCAGTCCAGGCGCTGCAGCAATGCCTCCTTGTCCGCGGGAAACGGCTCGCGTTTGGCCAGCGCCTCAGCCATGCGTCTTTGCAGCATGTGGAGAATGGAGTAGTTGCTCATGATTGTTCATCTCTCGCCAACGGCACCGGGCTGCCCTTCGCCTTCGCTCAGGGCGCACACGGCAGGGCCTGCGGGAAGTCCGACCTACGCGTTGCTGAACATAAGAAAGGGGCAGAGCCTTTTCGTTACGCGTCCAGCTCCGCAACAGCCTTGACCTCTACCAGGTACTCCACATCCACTAATCGCTGTACCTGGACCAGGGTACTCGCGGGAGGATTTTCCCGGAAGTACTCTCTTCGGACCTCCAAGTAGCCGTCCAGGTCCCGCTCGATGTTGACCATGAACACGTCGGTCTCGAGGATGTCGTCCAGCGTTGCGCCCACCGATTCGAGAATCAGACGCAGGTTCTCAAAAACCTGCCTGGTCTGGCTCTTGATGTCATCGCCCACACTGTTGCCGTTCGCAGCCATACCGACCTGTCCGGAGATGAAGATCAGGCGCTTGCCTTCGGCGATGGCGGCCTGTGAAAAGGTCGGGGAAAGAGGATACAGGACCGACTGGAAATGAAAGACTGACTTCGGGTTGATTGGCTTGCGTGCCATGTGAGCGTCCTTTCCGCACCGCGAGGTCCTTGTCAGGGCGACAATGGTGGGGCTAGTGGCCCGAGGGCGATTCGGTGTTATCGCCAGCGGCAGGTATCGGCGCCTCGGGCTGCTCCTGTCGCGATGCTGTCCGGGCCCGCACCTCAACGGCGTGTATTGACAGATAGGTAAACCAGCCTACGAACACTAGCATTCCGCACACACCGATCCAGGTTGCCTGTCCGCCGTTGCCCACATACATCAGCACAGCCGAAACAGCCGCGACGACCCAGGCGCTAATCAGACTCACACGGCTTATGCTACTATGCAGGTCCGCCTGCCCCCACTCCTCTTTGGGGCGCAACAGGCCGGCTCTTTCGAGGTCTCTTAGTGACAAAACCCTCGCTCCTTATGCTTCTGTTTCCTCAATATCCCAGAAAAACTGAAAGAAGTGCGAGACGCTGAATTTCATGCGCCCGCTGCGCATGTTAACCAGCATCAGCGGCGCTTTGATACGCCTGGCGACCCGTGCAGTCTTGGCGCCCCAGACGTTCCTGCGCAGCCAGCTTTCACGTGAGGCGCCGACGATGACGAGATCGAAATCGGCCGAGTGGCTCACTATCGTGTCAACAACATCCCCGGCCTCGATACGAATGTGGAAACGGCGTTCGGCCTGACTGTCTTGGCCAGCGGTTGCATTCTGCTGGGTGTAGTGGGTTACGGCTTCGCGTAGATCGGCCGCCCGCTGGGCTCGCTCGAGGCTGGAAGCATGTCTGTCAACGACATGCAGCAGCCTGACATAACTGCCCTCTTCCTCGGCCATCACCGCGGCGAACTGCGCCATCAGATTGCCGTGCTGAGGGTGCTGGACGGGCACGAGAATGCGGCGAGCCGGTATCTTAACATCGCCCCGGACTACGACGACATTGGTATTGGCGTCCTTGACGATCTTGTCAATAGTGCTGCCGATGATGGTGCGGGGATCGCGGCTATGGCCGGCCCAACCCATCACTACAAAGTTAGCGTTGCTGTCCTGCACCGTGTCCACGATGGCGTCGGCGGCGCGATGACCGACCCGGACGATGCTGTTGGGCACCATGCCCAGGTCCTCGGCCCTGGCCGATACCGCGTCGAGAAGTGGCCGGGTGTCGTCTATGAAATCGCGGCCGACGCTGACCGGCAGTTGGTCGGGAACCGTTATTACGTGCACAAGCATCAGGTTGCCCGGTTCCAGCCGCAGCAGCCGGCTGGCTACAGTCAACAGCGTCCCGGCAGTCTCCGGATTGGCCACCGGCACCAGAACCGAGAAGCGGCGCCGATCTATCTGTGGCGTCTCCACAGCTACGACCGGAGTAATCTCCTTTTCTCTCTCGCGCCTGGAGGCGTAGAAGTGATATATGAACAGGCCGCTGACAATCCAACAAAGAGCCACTCCCCCCGCGAGCGGCGAGAAGAATAGCATGTAAATGATGAGGGCGATCTGAGAGATGATGGCCGCAATTTGCACGTAGGGAAAAAACGGCACCAGGTAGCCGTATCTGAGCTTGTCGCCATAGCGCCTACGGATGGTGATGCACGCAACGTTGACCTGCAAAAACAGCATCAGGAACATAAGCGAGGCCGCGGCTGCGATGGCATCAATGGGTATGGCGACTGCTATGAATGCGATAAAGGCGCCGCTGAATAGCAAGGCGACGTGGGGAACGCGCGTGCGAGGATGTACGGCAGCAAACATATCGGGCAAGTTGCGGTCCCGGCCCATCGCAAATGCCATGCGCGTTGCGGAATATGTCACGGCGTTGAGGGCGCTCATCGTCGAAAGCAAGGCGCCGACCATGAGCAGTGTGGAGCCGAGGGGCATAAAACTCCTGGCCGCTTCTGCCAGCGCCACTTCCGCGTGCTCGCCACTCAGCCACTCCCAGGTGGTGGTGGCGGCCACATCCGGGGCGGCAAGCGACACGAAAGCAACGGCCATATAGGTCGGGATGACGATGGCCATGGCCCAGAAAACGGCTTTGGGGATGTTTGTGCGTGGCTTCTTGACCTCTTCGCCGGCCTGGGCGATGATCTCGTAGCCCTCAAACGCAATAAAGGTCAGGCCCATTGCGGTCAGAACACCGGAGAAGCCATGCGGAGCGAACCCGCCCGGGTTGACCGGGGTCGTGGTGAACTGCAGGACATGACTCGGATCTTGCAGTATGACCCACAAGCCGCTGAGGACAAATAGCCAGATGATCATCAGCTTGCCAATAGTAACAATGCTTCCGGCCAATCCCGTCTCTGAGGCGCCCTTGTAGTTTATGTATATGAAGGATGAGATTATGGCAACCGCGAGGATCTTTAGCAACACGTTTTCGAGTGGCATGCCGAGGAGCATCTTGCCTTCCAGGATGACGCCCGCGTCCTTGAGGGCCAGCACGAAGTAATGCGCAAATCCCACGGCGTAAAGACTGCCGGCGACTGCGCTGGCAAACCAACTCATCCAGCCGGAGAGAAAGCCATTGCCGCCTGGCAGGCCCTCTTTGACCCACTGGTAGCCCCCCCCTGCGGCCGGTATTGCCGAGCCCAGTTCGGCATAGGTCATACCGGTCAGCAGCGTCAGCACACCATTGAGGGCGAATGCCATTATCAGTGCCGGGCCGGCCTCACCTGCGGCCATGCCGGTGAGCACGAAGATACCCGCGCCGATCATGCCGGCCACGCCTACCATAGTAATATCAAAAAGCCCCAGATCCCGGCTAAGCTCGGTTCGGGGCTCTTGCGGGCTGACTTCTCGCGCCTCTGCCATCTACTGCCTCCGGCCCACAGGCCTTCGCCTCCTGCAGCTTACGGGTGGCCTGCACTGCTTGCAGGCTTAGTCCCGATTATTCATCAACGCGTAGCTCGGCCTGCCCTGCGTGTCCGCCGTAGCCTTGGCGGAGGCGGGAGCCTCTCGCAGGGCAGGTGAGAATGCGTAGAGGACGCGCAGCGTCCTCCCATTCTCAGCTTCCAGCCCGAGGCCGTTGGGGTGATTACAATTCTTGCCATCTATTCCATTTCACTGGCGAATCATCCGGCTTAGTCGCCAATGGCCCGGTCAAGAGCGGAGGCGAGCTCTTCTTCAGGGCGCACGCCTATGATCTCCTCGACCATCTCGCCGTTCTTGAATATCGCCATATAAGGTATGGCGCGGATCTGATATTGCTGCCCCAACTCCTGATTGTTGCCCTCGGTGAGATTCACGCGAGCGATAACAACGCGGCCATCATACGTCTCCGAGAGGGTCTCCAGAACGGGGTGCATCATCAGGCACGGCCCGCACCAGGGGGCCCAGAAATCTACCAGCACTGGAATGTCAGCTTCAAGTACCTGAGTTTGGAAGTCCTCGTTGGTTACATCAATCGGCATTACGTTGTCCTCCTTGGATGTTCTGCGGCGTCTAGAGCTTGTCTGGCCGAGCTTGGCAATCGTACCTGTCTGTGTGCAAGGCCTTAGTCCTCAAGCGCCTTAGTCAAAGCCGCGGCCAGTTCCTCCTCAGTGTCGGGGCCGAACCCTACCCATTTGTCCACAACCTTGCCGTCTTTCAGAATGATGAGATGCGGTATCGGGCGGACTTTGTATCTCTGCACCAACTCACGGTTCCGGCTCTTGACGGTGTTAACGCGAGCGATCACGACGCGGCCCCTGAAGCGTTCGCTGAGCCTGTCAAGTACCGGCAGCAGCATCCGGCACGGCCGGCACCGCGGTGCCCAGAAATCTACCAATGCCGGCATAGGCGCATCCAGTACCTTGGCTTCAAAGTCTGCGCCGGTGACGTTAATCGGCTTTGCTTCGCCGGTCGGTGTTGTCTCATCGCAGCCTCCCAGTGCAAGCACGCTCACGCCCAGCAGCAAGGCGATCGTGAAGTTGATTAGATGCCACCGTCTGCGGCTTGTCGTGAGGCCTGTGTTGGTTACCATGCCAAGCTTGTTTCCTGTAGGCTAAGGTCCGCTGCGAGTTCAATATTAGCACTTGTCGGGTGCGACTCGCAACAATAACCTGCGTCTATGAACTGGTCGCCTCGAACACAGTTTCGTACATTGCAACCACATTTTCCGCCGGGCCGACGGCTTGAATGTTGTGGCACGGAGCCAGTATGTAACCGCCGCCGCGGCCCAGAATGGCTATATTGTCGAGCACCTCCTGCCGCACTTCCTCAACCGTCCCGAAAGGCAAAGTGTACTGATTGTCCATTGCACCATGAAACACCAGCCTGTCGCCAAAGTCCCGCTTGAGGGCTTCGCGGTCCATGCCCTTGCACCGCCACTGCACCGGGTTGAGCACATCAATGCCGCTAGCGATCATGTCGGGCAGTATCTCGCGAACCGCTCCGTCACTGTGGTGGAACACATAAACCCCCGCGTCATGAGCCAGGTCCATCATCCGCTTCATCCGTGGCAGCATGTACTCGCGTATGTGCTGCGGTGAGTACATGAGGCCCTCCTGTGAGCCCAGGTCCTCGGCCACGTAGCTAATCATAACCTGGCCTGGAATCTGGTCGTAAATGCGCTCGGTGTTCTTATAAGCAAGGTCGAACAGCTTATCCAGGCAGTAATGGACAATATCGGGATGAAGTATCAAATCCATAAATGCCTGCGCTTCGCCGCGCAGTTTCTTGTAAATCAGCACGGGTTCGGAGCCGCCGCCTTGTACTGCTCGGTCGGGATACTTGGCAACCTCCTCAGGTATGTGCGAATAATCCCACCAATCAGGATCGGGCCACTGGTAGTCAGCTTCGATCTCGCTGACGGCGCTATACTCGGCCAGCGGGCTATGCACCAACTCGCTATAGACGCCTGTGCCGTAATCCACATCCCGATGACGGCAGCCAAAAATGTCCTCACCAGCACGCGGGTCAGGGCCGACATAGCGCCCGCCGACAGCGACCGGACGGTCAATATGTAGCCGGTCATAGATCGGCTCAATGCTCTCGCATCCCAGATAGTCCATCAGCTTCTGAGTCGCTTCTGGAGTCGCCCAGTAGTCGGTGGGAATGCGGTCGGGCTTCTGGCCCTGCAGCACCGCCAGCCAGCGCTCTTTTGCGGTCATCTCTGCCTTCGGCATTTCGGCGTTCATCTCCCTGGACTGTCATCGTCAGAAGCGAGTGCAGCAAGCAGCACCATTTTACCACAGGTGCGCGGCTGTACAAGTGGGCTTGAGTATATTATTATACCATGTTATTATCCTCCAAGAGGCCGGATTGGGGCGAATGCTAAGAAAGGCTCCGCCCCCTTTTTCAAATACCCTTTGTCAACGACGGAGTGGGTGGATGTGGACACGGTAGTTGATACTCTGCAGCAGTGGCATGATCACCAACGACTGTTCTATGCAACAGTCACGGTGCTCGCCATGGCTGCTTCCGGTTTGATCTTCGCATTCATTCTGCAATGGCTCACTTCACTGGCAGGCATAGACACACCCTCTCGTGGCGAAAAGGACAAGAAGGCGGCAGACTAAGTGTACTTCCCGGTAGCTGAAGCAACAATCGCACTCTGGTATTTAATCGGCATTGGTTTTGCGATAGGCGTATGCGGCGGCTTTATGGGCATGGGGGGCGGCTGGATTCTGGTACCGGCGCTGATGGCACTGGGCGTCCGCGAAAATATCGCGATCGGTACCTCCCTGGCCCAGATGCTCGGTCATGCGATAGTCTCCACCTCCCGGCACTGGCAGTTCGGCAATGTGTCTATCAAGATCGCTCTGGTCATGATTCCAGGCACCGCGATCGGCATAGAGATCGGGGCAAGAATATTGGAGGCGCTGAAAGCACTCGGCGAGGCCCACGTAGAACACACCATCGGCGGGCTGTACGTAGTCCTGCTGTTGTCACTGGCGATATTCGTGTATAGAGACGTCAGGAGGGCCTGGCGCAGAGCCGCCAAAGCCAACGCTGCCGAGCCCCGCGATGGCGGCACGGCAGCAGACGAAGAAAAGACCAGCCGGCTGGCTTTGTGGGCGCAAAGCCTCAAGCTCTGTCCGTGCATAAGCTGTTCGATTGCGCAGATTCAATCAATATCGGTGTGGGTAATCTTCTTTTCGGCCATCGCCGCAGGGGTCCTTACGGGGTTGCTTGGCGTCGGCGGCGGGCTGGTACGCCTGCCAATGCTGATATATCTTATCGGCTGCCCGACGACTGTAGCGGTCGGCACCGATCTTCTGGAAGTCATCATCTCCGGCAGCTACGGCACCTTCACCCACGCTCTCAAGGGCAACGTTGACCTGCTGATGGCCTTCTACATCTTTGTCGGCGCGGCGGGCGGTGCCCAGGTCGGTGCTTTCGCAACGCGCTATGTCAACGGCACGCAGATACGGGGAATCTTCGCCTTCGTCGCGCTCATAGCAGGCCTGTCGGTAATCGCTAACAGTTTCCTGAAGATGCAGACACTGGCGCTTGTTCTGATCGTGGGCGTTACGGCGCTCATGGCGCTGTTCATCATCGCCCTGCTGGTCATCGGCATCAAGCAAGAGGCGGCCGACACCCCGGGAGCCTAGATCCTGGGCAGAAGCTCGCCGAAACCCTCCACTCGCAGCCATACGCTGGCCGCCGCCAGGCCGAGGACAAGCAGAAATGCCACGGCGTCGGCGCGGGTTACGGGAAACTCCCGTAGTTCGACGCGTTTTGCCCCTGCCATCAGCCCACGCGCCTCCAACGCCCGCGACAAATTGTCCGCCTGCCGCAAGGCATAGCCGAACACCGGCGCGGCCAAGCTCAGATACCGCCGCAGCCGCGTCAGCAGCCCTCCGCTGTCGAGGTCCAGGCCACGCGCGCGCTGGGCATCCTTGACCGTCTGCACCGTCGCCAGGAAGCTGGGAAGCAGCCGAAATGAAAGCGACAAAGCCACCGAAAGTGTGGCTGGCAGGCCGAGCTTGCGCAGGGCAAAGGTGAAGTCCTCCGGCCGCGTGGTGGTGATGAAGGTCAGCCCGAACAGCAGCAAAGACGCTATCCTGCAGCCCATCGCCAGCCCGTAGAGTACCGACTCCCTCGAAATCGTCACGGCACCCAGTTCCAGCAGCACGTGCGGCTCCTGCAAGTCCGCCAAGAACAGCGACCACATCAGTGTGCTCATCACGAACAATATCACCAGGAACCAGCCCAGACGGCGCAAGTTCGGGGCCCCGCGCGCCACTAACAGCAGCAGCACGCTCAGCGCCAATACAACAGCCATCCACGCCGGGTGATTGAAAGCCAGAGCCGGCACGAATAGTATCCCCAGCCCCAGTACCTTGACGACCGGGTGCAAGCGGTGCAGTGCGGTACTGGCTGCTATGAAAAGAAACTCTGTCTGCATCAGCAATCCCTCACTATACCAATATCACGTGGGCCGACTTCCAACTCCACAGCATGTCGTTCAGCCCAAATGTACGTAGCGCTCAAACTCGTCTGCACTCAGCAGCGGCACACCGAACAGCTCCTGCGAAATCGCCACAAGCGGGGACAGACACTGGCCGGCGGCCGCGAACGTTTCGTGGTCAGCTACTACCTCGCGCGTCGGCCCGTCGGCGAGTACGTGGCCCCCCCGCAGCAGCACCAGGCGTTCGGCATAGCGCAAGGCCATCTCGGTGTGGTGAGTGACCACTATGACCGTTCGGCCCTGCCCCTGCAGCCGCTTTAGCAGTTGCATCATCGCCTCCTGCTGCGGCACATCGAGGCCGGTAGTCGGCTCATCGAAAACAATGATGCTGGGCTCGCACGCCAGGACGGCCGCCAGAGCCACGCGCTGGCGCTCGCCTCGGGTCAGCGAGAAGGGGTCGCTGTCTTCATAGCCCGTAAGCTCCGTGATGGCCAGTGCTTCGGTGACCAGCTCCCTGACGCGTGCAGTCGTCCGTCCCAGATTGCGCGGCCCGAAAGCGACCTCGTCAAAGACCGTGTCGGCGAATATCTGACTGTCGGGGTTCTGGTAGAGGTATCCGATCTGCGCGGCCAGCTCACTCGCCCGCATTTCGCTCACGTCCCGGCCGTTGACCGCGACTGTCCCGCTGTCGGGTGCAAGCAGCCCCGTGACCAGCTTGCATAAGGTGGTCTTGCCCGAGCCGTTCGGCCCCAAGATCCCCACGAATTCGCCCTGGCAGACATCCACCGACACCTCATCAAGCGCAGGCAGGCCGCCATAACTGTACGAGACGTTTTGCAGTGTTGCGGCCGGGGCTCGGGCGCTTTGCGTTTGCTCACTGCCCTGCGCGGAAACAAAAGCCTTCTCGTCAAGACGGGCACTACGTTCGCGCAGCATCTCAACAGCCTGCTCGACATTTTGGGTCACCTGCGCAAGACCGACAGCCGCGGCCAGTTCCGCCAGCGGGTCAGGCCGCAGCCCCAGCGCTGCGGAGGCTTGTATGTCCTGTAGCAGGCTTGCAGGCGCACCCTCATAAGCAAGCACGCCTGCCTGCAGCACCAGCAAGCCGTCGGCGTCGGCAGCTTCAGCCGACTCATTCGTAGCGACCACAACGGTCCGACCATCATCGGCCAGTTGGCCCACTGCATCCATGACCTCCGCCCTGCCCGCAGGGTCCAAGTCGGTGGTCGGTTCATCGAGCACAACCACAGGCGGCTCAGCAGCCATCACCGCGGCCAGTGCCAGGCGTTGCTTTTCGCCGCCGGAAAGCGTACTCGGGTCGCGACCGACCAGATGCCGCAACCCCAGCACATCAATCCAGTAATCAACCCGCTCCCGCATCAGCTCCCTGGGCACACCGCGATTCTCCAGGCCGAAGGCCACCTCCAGCTCCACATCGCTGCAGAAAAGTTGTGTCTCGAAATCCTGAAACACCAGCCCTACTACGCGCGAAAGCTCGTCAACGGACCACTGGCTGGTATCCAGCCCGCCGACCTGCACACTGCCCGAAAAATCGCCTGACTGCATTTGTGGGATGACCCCGTTGAGACACAAACAGAGCGTGGATTTACCTGCGCTGGTTCTGCCCATCAGGAAGCGCATCTGCCCGGCGGACTGAGTGAAAGTTATGCCCCGTAGGGCCGCTTCTCCGCCGTCGGGGTAGGCGAAGCTGACGTTCTCTACCACGAGGCCGCCCGTGCTTGCCTCGTCGGTGGTCTGCTCAGCCTCGGCAGCCGCAGGTCGCCGTCCGAGGCCCACCTTCGCCATCAGAAAGCTGCCAACAAGTATGGCCAGGCTGCACCACAACCCTAACTGGAGCAGTGACATCTCAGCGGGGATCAACAGGGACACGGGCAATGCCTTGCCGTCTTCGCCGATAACCGGCTGCATATCCAGAATCCCAAGCTTCATCGCCCAATCTGCAATGTGTCCGCGCATATCCAGAGCGGCAGATACTCCGATGGTGCAGGCGACGAAGATCAGCAAGCCGGCAATCGGCGTCAGGCGCGTGCCGCGAATGTCGTCTTCCCGCATCACTTGGCTGAAGGTCAGATTCCAGCGTCTTGCGCGCGGATACATCAGAATCAGCAGCGGTATCCCAAGCACGATCCCGACCACCGTATTGTTGATGGTGATAATGCTCGTCAGGATCACGTATGGGACCAGGCCGAGTAGTTCAACACCGCTTCCAATGACGACCGCACAAGCGGCGCTTCCCATGAATATTGCCAGCACCAGCAGGGGCACTTCTTTCCAGGAGCCGCTGGGCGGCCTGAAGCCCTTCAACATCACCCATACGCGGTACGGCACATAGGCGAACAGGAAGTTGCCGATCATCCCGAAGAAGCTTCCGGGCCCGATAGTGCCGAAAAAGTCAGCGATGAGATTCCCTATTGCACAGCCCCATGCTGCCGCCGGCCCAAACAAAAGCCCGCACACAATCGGCACGGCATTGCCCGGGCGCAGCTCGGTGAAGCCGGGGACTATCGGGATTATCTTGAACGGTATCAGGATAGCTGCATAGATCGCGGCCGACAGCGCGACCAGCACGACCATCCTGGTGTTGCGCCACATCACAAAAACGTCCCGCATTGGCTGTACTCCCCTGCCGTGATGACATTCGTTTAGCTTACGGAGGAACTATTCCCTAGTGCCCTGCGATTTCCCTGTCTGTCGCTGCCGAGAAAAGGAGGACAGGGCCCTTTTTGCTCACAGAGATGGGGCCGTCTCCTCGCTCTGATAGAAAAAGCTCTGTCCCCTTTTGCTTGACCGCCAAAGAGTGTTATAATTCGGCAAGACCAATGCTTGGTGATTGGCACCTCAAGATTAGTCAATCCTTATTCGTGCCCGGTTCCGACATCTGATGCGGGCGCCGGGCTTTCTACCGCGTTTAGCCTACTCGAGGTAACCTGTCTGCTGTCTGGAGTGGAGGCAACATGATAATTGAGGCCACAGCGCCCTCGCGCATAGACCTTGCAGGAGGCACCCTCGATATTTTCCCGTTGTATCTGTTCGAGGAAGGCGGTCTGACCGTCAACCTGGCCATATCTGTCCACAGCCACGTGCGTCTGCATACCCGTGAGGATCAGCGGCTCTGCATTACTTCGCACTGCACCGGCACCTCCGTGGAGGCGGCAAACGTGGAGGAACTGCCGCTGTATGGAGACCTCGACCTGCTGGTGCGCGTTGTCAAGTTCTACAGGCCGCAGTGCGGGCTTGACGTTTATACCCGCAATGACGCTCCCCAGGGCTCCGGCCTGGGCGCCTCCTCATCGCTCTTGATCGCCCTCAGTGGTGCCCTCCGTTCCCTCAACGGTTCTGACACATCGGACATGGACTTCGCCCGCTACGGTGCGGACCTGGAAGCCCAGACCATCCGCATCCTCACCGGCAAGCAGGACTACTACTCGGCTATCTTCGGCGGTCTCAACGCCCTCTGGTTCGATGTGGGCGGCGATCGGGTTGAAAGCCTCTCACACAATGATGAGCTACTTGACGAACTGGAGCAGCGCTTGCTTCTGTTTTTCACCGGCGAGGCGCGCTTTTCCGCTGTCACCAACTGGGACATGCTTAAAATGTACATAGACCAAGACGCGACGGCTCTACAAAGCATGAAGGCCATCAAGCGCACGGCGTTGGCAATGCGGGAGGCTTTCATCAATGCTGATCTGGACGCTTTCGCCGATTTGCTCAATGAGGAGTGGGAGAACCGCAAGCGCTTGGGCGAAGGCGTCACCACCGACCGCATCGAGGAGTTGATGGCCGCGGCGAAGGCGAACGGTGCTTTGGCCTCCCGCGTCTGTGGTGCCGGCGGAGGTGGCTGCATTAGCGTCTTCTGCAAGTCTGGAGTCCAGCAGTCAGTAATCTCGGCCCTCGAAAAAATAGGCGCTGAACACATGCCCTACACCATTGACAGAGAAGGGCTGCGCGTATTGAAGAGCTAGTCTCGGCGATGTGGTCGCTGACGTGGTCGTGCTTACAGGGACTGGCCCAAGCTCTGACGAACTACTCACCGCCTGTGCCGTTTCATCCCCCTATTAGATGAGGCCAGGAGGGTTGAGTTTGACGTTTCGCGCTGTCATTATTGCAATACTCTTGTCCATCATCGCAGTTGCCTGGATGCACCAGGCCAGTTTGATCCAAGCGCCGGGCCTCTTCTGGGCACCGATTTATCTTCTCTCCGTACCACCAGTGCCTGCCGTTTTCTGCCTGATATTCCTCGTCGCACTGGTGCCGCTGACCATGAAGCTCTTCGGCAAGGCCCTGAGCAAGCGCGAGATGATCTTCATCTACATGGTCCTGGTCATCGCCATTCCGACGGTAAGTTGGGGCGTGATCGAATGTATGCTCCCGGCGGCCTCCACTGCGCTGTATTTCGCGACCCCGGACAATAACTTCGCGATGCTGACCGAGGCCATGCCACGGTGGTTTTACCCACATGATGCAGAAGTCGTCCGCACTATGTACGAGGGCAGCAGTGACGGCTCTGTACCCTGGAGCGCGTGGATCTATCCGCTCGCGATGTGGACGATTTTCATGACGATACTGTTCTTTACCACTTTGTGCGCATTGACGATGCTACGTAAGCAGTGGGTGGAGAACGAACGGCTGTGTTTCCCGCTGCTTTTCGTCCCCATGAGCATAGTGGAAAAGGAGGCCCCGGGCAGTCGAGCACCGTTCTTCCGCAACCCGCTGGTATGGATTGCCATCGGCCTTGTGTTCTTGCATCACTGTCTCAACATCGCCCACGAGTACAACCCCGCGGTCATGGCTCTGACCAATCGCTATCACCTGGGCGCTCTTTTCACCGAATACCCGTGGACGGTGTATAGCCACCTGGCTATTTTCAATAACCCGCAGGTCATCGGGCTGGCATACTTCGTGCCACTTGACATCCTGTTTTCAGGCTGGTTCTTCCACCTCAGTCAGTCAACCCTGCGACTGCTGTCTGAGATATTTGGCATCTCCGCTGCTTGGGGCTTTCCGCACACGCATGCGCAGTCGGCGGGCGCCTACACGGGCATGTTCTTGATTCTGCTGTGGGTAGGCCGCCACGAGATCGCGACAATCTGGCGCAAAGCTCTCGGAGGGAACACAAGCATTGACGACTCTGCTGAGCCGATGTCTCACCGCGCAGCCCTTTTGGGCACTATCGGGGGCACGGCTGTCATCGTGATATGGGTCATCGCCATGGGGGTGTATCCTACCTATGCGGCCGCGTACTTTCTCATGGTCATCGGCTTTGCCGTGGTCTCTGCCCGCATCCGTGCGGAGGCCGGTATTCCCACAATGTGGGGCTATTTCGGGGGCCACGCCAGGATCCTGAAATACTTCGTTGGCTCCAGAGGCCTGATAGGGCAAGGCGATCTGCGCAACATCTCAGTATTGACCACCTTCGAATGGCTCAGCGAGGGCTATTTCGCCGGCCAGATGGGATACCAGATCGAGAACCAACGTCTGGCCGAGGAGGTCAAGCTCCATCCCCGCATCATGCCGCCGGTCATGATGATTACGTTCGTGCTGGGCTGCATCTTTGCTTACTACCTGATTCTGGGCACCCTATACAAGTACGGGTCCACGACCATCGCCGGCGGCACCAGAATGGGTGGGCCTGCTATCAGCATTCCTTACGGTCATTGGCAACAGACCTCGATGATGCTCGAATCTGAAGTCCTCCCAGATCCGAATCAAGCAATTGCGGTAGTCGCCGGCACGGCATTCACTATCCTCCTGGTGCTGGCGCGCTGGCGCTGGCTGCGCATTCCGCTGCACCCCATCGGCTATGTCACCTGCACGGGCTACGGCTACGGCCTGTGGGGGCCGTTCTTCGTGACGTGGGTGGTGAAGGCGATAGTCCACCGTCTCGGCGGCGTGCGCCTTTACCGCCAGCTCATGCCGTTCTTCCTGGGCCTCGCCTTCGGTGACCTGCTGGCTGACGGCATATCCTGGATTATAATGTCCCTCTTCGGCCCCGAGATACTGGCCGGCTACATGGTCCAGTTCGGATAACACCCGACTCTCGACGCTTTAGAGCACGCGTAAGGCGCCCTGCCCTTACCGGCAGCGAGCACACGTTGATTTCTTCAAGAATGAGACTATCGCAACACATCTTGACAGATTTCTCCCCCCCCTCAAGGAAGGCAGCGCGTTGATTATGGCGAAATGTCGAGACGCGTGGGACAAGCAAATATGAATACGGTGGAATCACGATGATACTGAAAGCTATTCTGGTATTAGTTTTTGCTGTGGCAATTGTGGCCTGTGGGCGCGGGCAGTCCCTGGCAAAGACCGCCAGCCACATTGTCACTGCGCAGATGCGCGCCAATGCTTTGGCCAATGTCGAGAAGTATGACTGGGCCAAGTCCCAGCAGCAGCAGGCGATAAACGCGGCTCAGAAGTACGTGGAGATGTCGGATGAAGAGCTGTGGCGGATGGTGCTGAGCCAGTGGGTGCCCCGCGAATTACATGTCAACAGGGGTTGCGGCTGCCCCAATTGCGGCGATGAGTTTTTCAAGATCAAAGAGTTCGGCTACCTCCGCTGGGAACATGACATCGAAAAGCACCCCTGGAAGCTGAAGTGCAAGAACTGCGGCACGCTTTTCCCCAGCAACGATTACGGGGCCTATTACGAATCCGGCCTTGACGGCCGTGGCGAATTTGATCCCGAAAAGGCCGACAAGAGCCTGCTGTTCAACCCTGACCATCCCGATCCCGAGGATCCGAACCACAGGAAATGGGTAGATGATGGGTTCGGTGCGAAATACGAAGACAACACTCTGGCTTTCGTTGCCCGCTGCGCGTACCTGCAGTGGCTGCCGAGCATCAGTGCGAGCCGTACCCTCGCCCGCGCTTATACTCTAACCGGCGAGCCGATCTACGCGCACAAAGCGGCCGTGCTGCTCGACCGCTATGCGGATGTTTATCCCAATATTGACTACTCCTTCATATCCGGACACGGCTCGTATCTCAATGGCAAGCAGTACGCCTGGAACATATCCGACGGCGGCAGCGGCAGGGGCATGATCCAGGGCTGCATCTGGGAAACCACTACCGCCAACCGCCTCTCCTATGCCTATGATGTCATCTATGAGCAGATGCTCAAAGACCAGGAGCTGGTGGAGTTCTGCGCGAAGATGAGGCAAGAGTACCCCGGCCTGGACGAAAAGCCTCACACCGGAGCCATCGCGCGTCACATTGAAGACAACCTTATCACACTGTTTTGCGAGGCAGTCATCGCTGGAAACATCCATGGCAACATCGGCTCCCACCAGAGAAGCATGGCGATGGCGGCTATCGCTCTGGATCGCCAGGGCAAGACCGAGCAATATCTTGACTGGCTCTTTCAACCCGATGGCGGAATGATACCCACACTTCTGACCGATCTGGTTTCCCGCGACGGCCCGTCCTTTGAGGCGACTACCGGCGGCTATGGCCTGTCGCCCGGTTCCCTCGTCCCCGTGGCCGACCTGCTGCAGGCCTACGAGCCCTACCAGAAACACGACATGTATCGCGACTTTCCCAAGATGAAGCAGTTGTTTGTGGCCTGCCAAGCCTACCGTTGTCTGAACCAGGTCAAACCGAGTATCGGCGATGCCGGCAGCGCCCAAGCCTGGGGCGACAGTATGCACTCTATACCGATGCTCATCAGCGGCTTCAGAGCCTATGGCACCGAGGATATCGCCCGCGAGTTGTGGCACACAGTTCGGTATGACCGAAAAAGGCTCGAGGCGCGCCTGAATATCCATGAAACAGATGAAGAACGGCAGGAGCTGCTAGAGCAGCTCTTGGTGCTGAAGCCGGAGCTGCCCATCCGCCTCGAAAGCGCCAATAACAGCGGCTATGGCCTCGCCATACTGCAGAGCTCCGAGGGCGCTGAGCGCGGAAGTACTCGCGGCCGATGTGCCTACATCTCTTATGGCCGGACCTGCGGGAGCCACCCCCACAAAGACCGGCTCAACTTCGGTATTTTTGCCAAGCACATGGTCATGAACCCCGACCTGGGCTATCCGCAATACCCGATGGGCACCTCGCGCAAGCGCGGCGCATGGACCAACCACACGATGAGCCACAACACCGTCACAGTCAATGACCGCAAGCAGAGCTGCAACTGGGGTGGGAAGACCGAGCTGTTCATTGGCGGCGACCCGGCCCGCATCGCCATAGTCAACGGTGGACCGCCGGTGTATGAGAACCTGCGAACCTACAAACGCGCTGTCAGTCTCATTGATGTCTCAGAAGACGATAGCTACGTGGTGGACGTGTTCTGGGTCCGCGGCGGGACCAACCACCGCATGGTAAACAATGGCCCCGGGCGCGAAGTTACCCACCAGAGCCTGCAACTGGCAAAGCAGGCGACGGGTACCTTTGCGGGGCCGAACGTCGAATTCAAGGCACCAATAAAGGAGCGCGACGAGGGCTGCGCGGCGTTTTCCTGGCTGCGCAATGTCGAGCGCGGCAATGCGACCTCGGAAAGCTGCTGGATAGACTGGGATGCAGTCCGTCCGGACGGCACGATGCAGGAAGGCCGCGACCCGCACCTGCGCATGCACTGCCTGTCCTCCGTGGACGAGATTGCAATTGCCATCGGCGAGCCGCCTCACCAAAAGCACAACCCCGATGCGTACCTCCGCTACGTCGTCCGTAGCCGCCTGGGCGAGGACCTCGAGAGCCAGTTCGTAACGGTATTGGAGCCGTACGAGTCGGAGCCGTTCATCGCTTCCGCAGAGCCGCTGGAGCTTGACGCTCACGATGGTGAGGGCTTTGCCGCCGCAGTCCAGATTGACCTGGCCGATGGCCGCACCGACATCGTCATCATCGCGGAGAATCCTTGCCAGGTCGAGGCAGCGGGCCTGAGTCTAGACGGCCAGATGGCCTTCATCCGCTTGCGCGACGGCAAAGTCGAGGCCGCCAAGCTCGTGCGCGGCACGAAACTGCAATACAGAGACTATCAACTAACTACCGAGCGCGGCGAGATCACCGGTAAGCTGGCTGGCTTCGACGTCTCCGACTGGAGAGACAACCTGCTCAAGGTTGAGTCTTCGGTGCTGCTCGAGGGCGTGGCTGCCGGTGATCTGATCGGCCAATACATCATCGTCAAGAACTCCGAGCGCTCGTGCGGTAGCTATCCGATCAAGGATATTCGCGAAAACGGCACCGTCATCTCGCTGGGCGATAAGACGCTCGTAGAGCGCTTCGTTGATCCGCAGGATTATTCCAAAGGCGTCATTTACAGCGTAGCCGAGGGCGACGAGTTCACGATACCACTAAGCGTCAGCTTAAAGCTGTGAACACAAATTGGGGACAGTCACCTGTTTCTTGCCATTTCTCCAAGTCCACTCCCGCTGCTCTGCAGAAATAGGTGACTGTCCCCAATTTCGCATTGAAGGGTCAGGTACCTGGTGTGACGCTACGCGCCATCATCATCGCTGCAATACTCTCAGTAATATCTGTGTTCTGGATGCACCAGGCCAGTCTCGTACAGGCGCCGGGCATTATCTATGCCCCCGTCTATCTACTCTCAGTGCCACCCGTACCGGCCATCTTTTCGCTGATGCTTCTGGTTGCTCTGGTGCCTCTTGCCACGCGCTTTTTTCGCAGCGCTCTATCCAAGAAAGAACTCCTGCTCGTCTATGCGATCCTGGTCATCATCATTCCCCCGGTCACATTTGGCATCGTCGAACTGCTGCTGCCCTGGACCACCGCCGGCATGTACCTGGCCGCTCCGGATAACAACAACCGGCAACTGGCTGAATCACTGCCGCAGTGGTTCTACCCACACGACGAAGAAGTCATCCGCACGATGTTCGAGGGCAGCGATGATGGCTCAGTGCCCTGGAAGCCGTGGCTGTACCCGCTTTCAATGTGGACCATCTGGATGACTTTGGTCTTCGTCACATTCCTGTGCCTGATGGCGCTTTTCCACAAGCAATGGGTACAGCACGAGCGCCTGCGCTACCCGCTGCTGTTCATTCCGCTCAGTGTCGTCGAACAGCAGGCGCCGGGGAGCCATGTTGCCTTTTTCCGCAATCCACTCGTGTGGCTCGGCATAGGCATTGTCATCATTCATCATATCTTCAATATCGCCCACGCGCACAACCCCGCCGTCATTGCTCTTACGGACCGCTACAACCTGGGCCGCGCCATCTTTACCGAATATCCCTGGACCGCCTTCCGCGGGCTGACCGTGTTTCATCGGCCGCAGGTAATCGGCTTCGGATACTTCGTGCCGGTTGACATTCTATTTTCCGGATGGTTCTTCTTCGTGATGCAATCAGGGCTTCGCTTTATGTCCGATGTTTTCGGCATAAGCGCCACTCCCGGCTTTCCCTTCCACATGTCTCAGTCCGCCGGCGGCTATGTAGCTATGATGTTTGTCATATTCTGGATCGGCCGTCATCAGTTGGCTCGTATCGTCCGCAAGGCGCTTCACGGCGATCCCGAGGTTGATGACTCTGACGAGCCACTGCCATACCGCTGGGCGCTGTTGGGTGGTGTCGGCGGATTTGTGGCGCTAATTATCTGGAGCCGCGCTATCGGGGTGCCCGTGGGCTATGCGATTGCCTTTTTCGTAATATTCATTGCCTGCGGCTTTGTATTCGCGCGCATGCGGACTGAAGCGGGCGTTCCGACCATGTGGGGACCCGCGCCCCAATACCTTGAATCTGTCTTCGAGTTCACTGGCACTCGCTCTCTCATCGCCGGCGGCAATGTCGCTCCTCTGGCGATTCTCAGAGTATTCAACTGGGTTTCGCGCGGCTTTCTCGGCGCGATGTCGGCCTACCATGCGGAGAACTTCCAGCTCGCCGACCAAGCCGGGATCAAGCCACGTGTGATGCCGGCCGTTATGATCGTCGCTTTCGTTGTGGGGTGCCTTCTGGCCTATTATTTCGTTCTCGGTGCCTACTACAAATACGGCGCAACCGTGCTTCACGGCGGCACCACGATGGGCGGCTACAACGTCCTGGTGGCGGTGCGCTCGTGGCGCTCGGCTTCGAGCGCCGTTGCTGTCCCGGCCGACCCACATCCCCAGAGAATGATGGCCGCACTTGGCGGTGCGGTGCTGGTTATAGCCATGGTGGTGGCGCGCTGGCGCTGGCTGCGCGTGCCCTTCCATCCGATCGGTTACGTAAGCTGCATCTGGTACGGCTATTGCCTGTGGTTCCCGTTCATGGCGACGTGGGCGATCAAGCTCGTAGTTCATCGGCTCGGCGGCGCGCGGCTGTACCGCCAACTGATGCCATTCTTCCTGGGGTTGGCTTTCGGGGATTTGCTCGCCGGCGGCATATCGTGGATTATAATGGCGATTTTCGGCCCGGATATCTTCGCCGGCTACATGGTTCAATTCGGTTAGTGAAAAGGGGACAGAGCCTTTTTTCCGCCACAGAAATGCGTGAACCCGCACGCTTTCATACTCGTCGAAAAAAGGCGCTGTCCGCCCTTATTCTCCCTATGACTCGATACGCTCCACATGCAGATCGTCAAACCAGCATGTCCCGGCGCCGTCCTGCATGAGCGCGATGCAGATGGCATTAGAGTCCGCGGGATGCCGTCCGTGCAGTTCGACGGAGACGGGCGTCCAGTCATTCGTACCGCTGAGCAGACGGGAATGGACACAGGCGTAGATCTGTTCCTGGTTATAGCGCTGCCAGCGGAGTGAGATGCCAGCGCCGCGGCCGGTAACGTCGTCGGTTCTGACGTATCCGCTCACGCGGAATCCGATATAGTCAGGCCATGGCTCCATGAAACCGCCCTCGCCCTCGTAGATCATCCGCCATTGTGAAAGGCCCGGCGTCGGTCTGTCTATCTTGAGGGAGTAGTTATCCGAACGCCCGAAGTTCTGTTCGTACGAAAGCCCCTCCCCCGCTGGCATCCACGACCACGCATCAGTCGTGCCGGGTGGCGGCTGGCTAAGTGCGCAGGGCTTCTCAAAGCTCGTCTTGCGCTCGTACAGGGGCAGCTCTTTCATGCCCATACACTCGATTTCCGGCACCGGGTCGGCGGCCTCGATCAAGCGGCGCGCCCTGTCGTCGCGGCAAAGGAAGATCCGGAACTCTCTGAGAATGGGATCGCATAAGGCTTCACGTGGAGTATCGGCCACAAGGTGGATGTCGTATCCCCAGTTGCAGACACCGATGTGGCTCTGTCTGGCGGTTTCGCCAACAAATTCGATCGCCACGTTGGCCCCCGCATCGAAGACGGGCAGCAGTAGTCCACCCGGCCGCACCGGCGTAGAGAAGCCATGCGCGGTTATGCCGGCATGGTTCAGCGGTATTTTCTGGACGCTGGCGTCGGCTCGCTCGCAAAGGATGTGGGTATAGGGTCGTTTTTCCCACATCCCGGGGAACTCGACGGCGGGCGCTGGAATGTCCACATACCACGGGTCGGAATACTCGAGCCGGACGGAGGCATCGTGCTCCAGAGCCTCAGAACTGTGAACGCGCAGATTACACTCAAAGTCATAGACATAACTCTCGGTGGTCGCGTCGTAGGAACACGTCACCACATGCCGCGCAGTGGCTACGCCGCCCCGGTCGCGCGTCCGCAGAACCAGACGGAGCCTGTCCGTGCCATGGCCTTCCACCTCCAGACTCACTAGCTCCTCCGTCAGTATGGCGCGCGTTAGTTTCCAGTACAGAGGCACGCCGGAAATCAGCGGACGGCCGCCCGGCTTGAGCTTGAGATACCGCAGATTGAGGGGACGCCGAATCAGGTTGAAATAGCGCAGCATCTGCTCCGGCTGGTCAATCGTCCTGCGCTCCAACAAAGCGATCGGCTCGTCACCATCGTAGATCCACTGACTCCCACAACACTCGCCCCCATGCGTCTTGAAGTAAAACCTCGCCACGTGTGATATCTTCAACAACCTCCTGTCTTCGTTCGCGATCTCTGGTACGGACTTGACCTGCCTGTAGTATTGCTTCAGCGGCGCAATGATTCCTTGCCCTGAAGATAGAAAAGCGAAAAAAAGGCGCTGTCCCCTTTTTTGTCCTCTTCTTGCGCAGGAAGGTTGCCCGTCCGCCCATAGCGAACCATCTTCTCATCGCGCCAAATCCCCGCTGTGCAATCAAAGGGGCAGGTGTTTGTATTGACGCTCCGGGCCGTGATACTCGCTATCATACTGTCGGTTGCTGCGATATTCTGGATGCACCAGGCCAGCCTGGTGCAAGCGCCGGGACTCATCTATGCGCCAGTGTACCTGCTTTCGGTCCCGCCCGTGCCGGCCATCTTCTGCCTGCTGCTCCTGGTCGCTCTCGTACCTCTGACCAGGCGCCTCCGTGGCGGCCCCTTCACCAAGAAGGAACTCCTGTTCATCTTCATGGTCCTGGTCATCGCAATTCCGCCGGTGACCTTCGGCGTCCTCGAGATGCTGGTGCCCTGGATTAGCGCCCCGGTCTATTTTGCCGCTCCCGATAACAACTACATGCTTCTCGCCGACGCCATGCCGCAGTGGTTTTACCCGCACGACTACGAAGTGATCCGCACGATGTACGAGGGCAGTGACGACGGTCGGGTGCCGTGGGGCCCCTGGCTTTATCCGCTGGGGATGTGGACGCTGTTCATGACGCTTTTCGTCTTCACCGGCATGTGCCTGGTCACGCTCTTCCGCAAGCAGTGGGTCGAAAACGAGCGGCTGCGCTATCCGCTGCTGTTCATACCGCTGAGCATCGTCGAGAAGCAAGCGCCCGGGAGCAGAGCGCCATTCTTCCGCAATCCGCTGGTCTGGATCGCCATGGCTATCGTTTTCATCCACCACGCTCTGAATGTCGCGCACTCCTATAACCCAGCGGTGATGGCCCTGATGGACCGTTCCTACTGGGCATCCGCAGTTTTCACGGAGTATCCCTGGAACCCCTACGGCGGCTATATGGGGTTCTTTCACCGCCCGCAGGTAATCGGTCTTGCCTACTTCGTGCCCCTGGACATACTCTTTTCGGGCTGGTTTTTCTACCTCATGCAGCCCACTCTGATTGTACTGTCGAACATCTTCGGCATCACCGCCGCGCCGGGCTTCCCCTTCAGGAGTGAGCAGGTCACCGGCGGGTACTTTGCCATGGTCTTCATCATCTTCTGGATCGGCCGATATGAGATCGCCAAAATCATTCGCAACGCCCTGGGAAGGGGCACTAGCGCTCAGGGCGACACGACGGACGATTCCGACGAGCCGCTTCCTCATCGGGTCGCAGTTTTCGGCACGATCGGGGGCTTTGTCGGTTTGCTGATCTGGTCTCATGTCCTGCACGTGCCGGTCGCCTATTCGTTTGTCTTCTTCTTCCTGCTGATGGGCGTGCCTCTGGTCTATTCGCGCATCCGCGCCGAGGCGGGCATTCCCACGATGTGGGGCACTCCCCCCAGCCCACTGGACTCAATGATGTATGCCATCGGCACCCGGCCGCTGGTACGCGGCCCCAACCTCGACAAGTTCGCCGTCCTGAGCACCTTCGCGTGGATGGCGCGCGGCTATTTCGGCCCACAGATCGGCTATCATGCGGAGAACGAAAAGCTCGCCGAGGAAGCGGAAATCAATCCCCGCATCATGCCGCCGGTGATCATGATTACCTTCGTGCTGGCCTGCATTGTGAGCTTCTACTTCATCCTCACCGACTATTACCGCTTCGGCGCAACCGTGCTATACGGCGGCACCACAATGGGCGGCTACAACGTCCGCTGCGCCATAACTCAGTGGACGCGCAGCTCAGGCGTTGTGGAGTTGCCCAGCGGCGCCCTGACGCCTCAGGTCATAGGCATGGTCGGCGGCGCGCTGCTCACTTTCGCGCTGGTGATTATGCGCTGGGCCTGGCTCAAGGTGCCGTTTCATCCCATCGGTTACGTAACCTGCGCCAGTTACGGGTACTGCCTGTGGTGGTCATTCTTTGTGACGTGGTTGATGAAGGGCGTCGTCCACCGTCTGGGTGGCGCGCGGCTTTACCGGCAGCTTATGCCATTTTTCCTGGGGCTGGCCTTTGGCGATTTGCTTGCCGGGGGCATATCGTGGATTGCGATGAAGGCTTTCGGGCCGGACATCCTCGGCGGCTACATGGTCCAGTTCGGCTAAAAATAAAAAAGGAAACAAACCCTTTTTCAGGGGCCACATAATTCACCGGGTTATTCCTCACATAAAGATACCGATGCACACTCGGAGGCTCTTGGACCAATCCGCGGAGGGGGTCCATTGTCGTAAAGCGACCCACTGTCGGCATGTAGTAGGCGGTTTTGGTATTGTAGGTGCCGTCCGGGGCGTAGTTGCCGTTGCAGCCGGCAGTGCCGGCCCCCGATACTGCCCAACCGGTGTGAGCCGCCATAGTCGCGCGGTTGCCCACATTATCGTACGTAAACTGCATCTCATAGGTCTTGGCCCCGCTGCGCTGCTCGCGGGTGAGTTGGTTGGCATTGTCGTAGGTCCACACGAGTGTAGCTGGCTACTTGTAGTATCCCTCTGCATTGCGCTCCAGCACCGTGACTTGTGCCACGTACACAGTACAGCAGGCTATTCCTCGTAGGTAGCGTACTCTCTCTTGATTTCTTCGGGGAATGACCATACTTTGCGCCACTCCCCGCTCTCCACATTCACGCTCCACAGCGCCGCCCCAGCGCCGCACAGCACCGCAGTGGTCCCAGGCATCCACGTGATGGGCCTTATCACCCAGTCACCCGGGGCCTCAAGTTCCTTGACGTCTTTCTCCTCGCGGTCTATGAGGTATAGGATACCGCGCAGGGAGCCTGGGTCGTCGCTAGCTAACCTGCAAACTAGGTATTTCATATCGCCCGACCAGAGCGTCTGAACGGGTATCCCTGGAATTTCGAAGGTTTCCGGAGAAGAACCAGATCGTGCAACAGGGCGAATAAGGAGCCGAATCTGCTCGCCATGGTATTGCTCCCACACTGCCCACCGTCCGTCAGGGGATATAACAGGCCTAGCTCTGTATTGGCTTGGGCCATCAACAGGCGTCCAGCGGCGAGTCTCGATGTCGAATAGTCTGAAGTTCCCGGCGTCACCGGGGGCAACGTACTCCCAGGCCATCAAGTATCTTCCCCCTGTCCCCTCGCAGAGGCTGTAGTCACTGCCCGGTGGGTGAAGTTCCAGCAGTGGCTTCGACGAACTGGTAGCTATATCGTATTCGTAGACCTCTTCTACGCCGGGCCACTGCCCCCGGGTGTACAGGGCTTTTTGGCCGCTCATAGCTGTTACCAAGTCACTGCCCCTGCACGACCTGCGCACTTGACACAGTTCCGGCACCGGGTGAAGGAGCCATTCTTGGTCAGGCGTGCGTACCAGTGCATAGCTATCCCATAGGCTCAGAGGATCTTGTGTGAATTCGAGTCCGTGAATCTCGAAACGCGATCCTTTCGGGCACCATTCACCTGCCTCTCGATAAACGAGTAGCGTGGTGCCATCTCCGATCCAGCCAGCCACGTGCCACAACCACCCTTCAGTATGGAGCGACTGCCACAATCGTTCGCCGCGGGACGCGTCTATGATCCATACCGAATATACCAAAGAATCCGACGTCTGCTCGAACTGCTGTGTACGTAACGCCAGTAAGTTACCGTCCCGGCTAACGCTAACGCTCGCCACACAGGGGTACACCAACCAGCGACCAGACTTATCAGCCGCGGGGGCTATCTGTACGAGCATACACATTACGAGTGCCATTAGGGAGCGCCTGATCACTGGCGACATGCTCTGTTCCTTTCCTTATCTTTCTGGTGTCGAATCGACTCACAAATCGTCGAGCAGTCCCCGTACTTGTAACCAAGCGCCTCACAACATGGAATACACTTCTGTGTGAAGTAATGGCCAGGTCCAGGGCATCCGACGCAGTCGCCGAAATGCTTCGGATCGACACACTTGCCTCTCCTCCCATAAACGTCGTCCATTATTTTCCTTAGCTCGTCCAGTGTTTCAGCCGCCTTGCATGCGGCCTGACAAGAGAGCCGTGCGAGCGGGGTAGGGACTAACCTGCACAACTGCTTACACAGCCATGTTGGAAACAGCCCGGCAGCATCCGTATGGGTGACAGGTCTATTGCCCACGTACAGATACCGATGCAAGCTCATCGGATCCTGGGGTCCGCCAAGCAGGGGATCCATGCTGATGAATCGGCCCACTGTGGCCATGTAGTAGCGGGCTTGCATGAAGTAGAGGGCGGCGGTGGGGTCGTGATGGACGCCGAAGGCTCCCACATACTTATAAGGATTAGTCACGTTCTGAGTACTCGACTTGATCTGGCCGAAGGCCTCGTAGCGGTAAGAGTTTTGCGTGTTCTCGCTGCTGTCAACGACCTCGGTCACGCTTCCCAGGCCATCGAAGAGGTAATAGTAGCTATTTGTGCGCTTCATCGAGATCAGGTCATACATCAGTCCCCCGCCTTCGTGCGTGTAGCTGGCGACGGTGGTATCCTGCGCAGGCCGCTCCAGCATCACCTTGTCCATATCATAGAGATACTTGATTGTACCGGAACTGTCCACCTTGCTCAGCCGCTTCCCTGCTCCGTCATAGGTGAAGGTGGTGGCGCTGCTGTCCGAGTAGGTAATCAGCGTGAGGCGGTTCTCGTGGTCGTAGGTGTTAGTGGTCGTCCCGGCGGCAACTTGCGTGGTGCTCAGGCTGCCATTGTTATCATACGTTATTCGCTGTAGTGCAGGATTCTGCGGCAGTTTTCGCATCTGACCAGCTTCTTGCCCTTCTCCAACTCCTCCAGGAGCATGACCGAAATGCTCACCCGGCAGCCGCTGCAAAGACTCCCGTTGACGGCGACCACAGCCAGCCCGCCGCTCTTCTCCCTGATATTCTCGTAGTCCGCCAGTAGCTTTTCATCCAGCTTTTCGACGATGGCCGTCCGCTGCTGCTGAGCATCCGCAATCGCGGCCTCAAGCTCTGCCGAAACGCGCTCGAAGTTCCCTACCGTGGCATCCAGTTCCTTTGCCAGGCGCGCTACTGTCTCGCGCTGTTGTTCGACCTTCCTGCTCTCCTGCTCGGACTTGTCGTAAAGCGCCAGCAAAACGTCCTCGAGCTTATCTTTGCGGCGCTGCAGCTCCTCGAGCTTCTTTTCGAGCGATGCCAACTCCTTGGGGTCGGAAATGGCGCCGCCGTACGCCTGCGACCACTTTTGCGCGCGTTCCTCTTCGGTGCTCTCCAGCTCCAACTCCTTGTCCAACTGCTGCGAATTCGTCTGCTTCAGGGCCGTTTCCATCTCCGCCAACTCAGCGCGCTGCTGCTCCAGTTCTGCGCGCTTGCCTGAGCCGTCGTCCAGCCCTGCCAGGCGCTTGCTGGCATCATCTATAGTGCTATCTATCTGCTGCAGCCCGAATAACAGGTCGAACTGCTCTTTCATACCCTCACCCCGTCCCCAAAATCGCGTACTCAGGCGCTACACCGGCCAGACGCTTGCTGGTTAGAGATATTCGACACGTCTTATCCCATCACCTTCCCGCACTGCCGCGCAATTGGCGTCGCCTGCCAATTAGCACTCTCGCGCCTAGAGTGCCAATTATTCATCTAAAGTCTTGACGTACGCCTGTCCACGCGCTAAAATGGACTGGCGTTTGGCTCCAAGACGTCAGAAACTCGAGCTATCAGGGGTTTAGATACAGATGCCCATATACGAATTTGAGTGTAATAAATGCGGCCACCGCTTTGACGTCCGGATGTCTCTTTCAGACGAGCCGCCCGAGACTTGCCCCAGCAAGGGCTGCCGCGGCAGACTCCACAAAGTCTTCTCACCGCCGGTCATTATCTTCAAGGGCAGCGGCTTCCACGTCAACGACTACTCCAGCACCGGCCCCAAGTCCGCAGACAAGCCGAAGGTCCCCGGCAAGTCCGAGTCGGGAGCCAAGTCTGAGTCAGCCACCAAGTCCGAGTCAAAGCCGAGCGGCGGCAGTGATACCTAGCGCGAGTCATCCACCAACGCGTGGGCACCCACGCCAGAGGCGTGGTTCAGCTTCCAGCCCGAGGTCGTTGCCCCTCTCCCGCTGGGAGAGAGCAATGGGGTGAGGCCCGCCATCACGGCACCAGAATGACCTTGATTGCCCCGGTTTGGTGCTTGTTCAGCGCTGTTGCAAACGCCTGCTCGGCGTGCTGCAGGCTGTAGGTATGGGTGATCATCGGCTTGACCCGTACCTCGCCATTCACCAGCAGCCTGAGACCTACCTCGAAGTCTTTGACAAGATTGTTGCTGCAGGTCATCAGCCGCCGCTCGCCCGCCAGGCTGCTTTGGTCAAGAACCAGCCCTTCAGCCACCCCGGCCACAGCTACCAGCGCCCCGCCGCGCTCAAGCACGTACAGCGCCTGCTGCTGGACGGCCGCCTGTCCGGTCGTGTCGAAGGCCGCGATGAAGCCATCTTCCCCGCCGGCCCTTTTCAGTTCGACCACGACAGCCTCCACGTCGGCACCTGCAACATTAAGACACGGCCCCAGTCCTAGTTCTCTCGCGCATTCCAGCGGCGTGTCATAGACGTCGGTCACGACCACGCGCCTGGCTCCCTGCGCGACCGCAACCTGCGCAATACTCAAACCAATCGGCCCTGCGCCCAGGACCAGCACCGCGCTTGAGGCCACAATATCGGTCCGTGCGACCGCGTGCACAGCCACTCCCAAACCATCCAGGAAAGTAGCCTCATCCAGGCCGATCTCATCAGGCAGATCGAAGAGATGATCATCCCACACTGGGCAGTATTGTGCCATACCGCCGGGATTCTGCCCATCCCAGCCTGCACCATGGCCCAGATGCTGCGTATTGGGACACAAGTTTGGCCGGCCCGTGCGGCAATAGCGGCACTCCCCGCAGGTTCTAAACGACAGCACCCCGACCCTCCGCTTGATCCCCTCTGCCGCCACCGTCCCGCCGATCTCGTGGCCCAAGATCATATCCGGCGGGTTGGGATGCTCGTAGCCGAGGGTATGTTTGGCCCAGGGGTTCTCCCCCACCAGATAGCGCAGATCGCTGCCGCAGATGCCGCAAGCGCCGACTTTCAGCAGCACCTCACCCGGCCGCACCTGTGGCACCGCCACTTGTTCCACCTTGAGATCGTTGGGTGCATGTAACACCACTGCGATCATGCTCTGCGCAGCGTCAATATCGGTCATCTCACGCACTTCTCCTTGGCTGCTGAACGCAGCTTCAGCCCAGTTCGCCGTGTCTGGCTTGCGAACCTCCCGCCACTGCGTAGGCCCAGCGGTCGCTGATTTCAGGGAATATGTCCGTGGGGCAGGCTTCCAGCCTGCCAAATGACGAGGCAAACTGCTACGCAGGCACAAAAAAGAGGATACGAGTTGCACCCGTATCCCCTTGAATTCGTTTGGTAGCGCGGGCAGGATTCGAACCTGCGACCTCAAGGTTATGAGCCTTGCGAGCTACCTGACTGCTCCACCGCGCGTCGCGGGCTATATGGTATCACAGGCCGGTGGCTTTGTAAAGGCGCGCGGCGCTGTTATCTGCCACTAACTCCTGGCGTCAGCAATTCCTGCAGGTATGCTGGTGGCGTCGCTCTGCGCTCGGCGAGTGGCGATACGCCGCTAGTGCCCATGATCTGAGCTGCGGCGGCCTCCGGCTCACACAGCCGCCCCACGAATACAGGATAGAGCACGCCCAGCAGCTCCGTGCCATCCCCAAGCTCTCCCTCAAGGGTGAGATCGGCTGTCGGCTGCAGCCCCGATGGCACTTTCAATCTAATCTCGCTATCGGGCGACCACGGTGTCACCTCTTGCCACGGCGAGGGGCCGCCCGGAATGCTGAATTCGAGCACCATCGGCTCAGAAATCGCCTGGCTGTCAACCGAGAAGTTGCTCTCCAGTGGCCTGTCCGCTCCCCAGGTGCCCGGAATTGACATCCGTAGTTGGCCTGTGACTCGCCGGTTAGTGAAGTTATAGACATTCACCGTGACGCTATGGTTTGCGTCGGCCTCCAATAGGTGTGCCCTGCGAAGCTGCACGGCGGTTCCGAAATCTGCCACTATGAACACGCGCCGCACGACCGGCTCTTGCACATTCAGTATCTGCTCCGCCGCCCATATTTCGCTCTTGGCGGCCCGCAGCGCGCCTTTGCGGCCGATCTCCTCAGCACGCTTCAACTGTTGTTCCGCCCGCTCCAGCAACTGCCGCGCAAAGGCCGGCTCTGCATCCCCGTCACCGCGCGCTAGTTGACCTTTCATCAAGCTTATGCGATTCCTATACAGATCTATCTCCTTGCGCGGCACTCGATAGGTGCCCCACAGCAGACTCCGGTCATCGGCTATCGCCCCCAGCCACTCCTCTAGCCTGGCCAGTCGGTAGATGGTCGCTATCGCCCGTGGCGGAACCACGCCATCGGCCTTGCACTTGTCGGCGGTCTGTAACATTCCGCCCTCACAGACCTTCATGGCCTCTTCCATCGCCTCCGGGCCCTCTTTCGGATGCTTGAGCAGCCGGTCTGCTGCTTCTTCTACGGCTTTGTCGAGGCGTTCCTCGAAACCGTCGCGCGTCCAGTTCTTAACATCATCCATCAGTTCGTCAGCGCCGTACCAGATCGTATGACCGGCATCGTTTCCAAACTGCGTGTGGGCAAAGAGTTCGTAGCGTCTCTGGAGTGCTTCCTTGAGGTAGTCCGGATGAGCGCCTAGAACAATAAACGGGGAGCGCTCCGTTCTCCTCGACAGCCTATCCCGCCCTCTCGCGTTCACGGCATGCCCCATCACGTTGATACGCTGCGCCCGGCCTTGCACGCGTATCCTCACCAGTGCCGAGCTGTCGGACCAGGCTATGACCAGCGGCTTGCCCAGCTTCAGCAGCACATGGGCCTCCACGCCTTGCCCAAGGTCCACCGGCCCGACATAGGTGGTATTCGACAGCCAGAACCGCGCTCCCGCAAAGGCCACATACAGCGGCGTCGGCACCAGCCCGCCATTTTTCTCCAAAAGCATCGCATTATGCGCGTACCGGTCATCCGGCCGCGCTATCCATTGGTTCACGCAACTGGACCGGAAGTAGCTATCTTGGTTCCAAAACATCAACTGGGTGCGCACCCTGTACAGATCACCGGGCTCCTGTTGGTGTTGCTCGTAATTTTTCCCGGTGGCTGCGTACTGGAGATACGTTTCGTTAAGCGAGTTCTCCCGCGGGAAGCCGTCAATCCACGGCAGTTGAAACACGCCTCGATACCACCCGGTCATCGCGGAGCGGACATCGCCGCCGGGATGGCAAGCCATCCGGTCAAAGTACAGCGGCGCTCGGTTCGCACACGTGACGCACATGCAGTACCAGTTCCCGGTGGACCCGCCGTAGAGCACCGGGCTGTCCGGAAACACCCGTTTGACCGTGCAGTAGAAAACTCGCAACATGTCCAGATACCGGCCCCAGGTCCCTACGTAGAAACAGTGGTCAGCTTCGTTCCACAGCTCCCAGCTCTGCACCACCGGCAATTCCTGGCTGCGGTATCTAGTCCTCTCGGGCAGGATCTCTGCTGACGGCCATCTGATCGTCTCGTCACGGGTCTCTTCGACTACTCTTTGGACAAACGCCGTCCAACGCCCCAGGTCGCGCGGATGCCATACGAACGGGGCTTCGCGTATCCAGTCATCAGGACCATTCATCGGCCGCGCTGCTGTCCACGCAGGAGTGTAGCCTGCGCACAGCATCAGTTGTATCCCATATTTCTTGCACAGCCTGATTTGCTCTTTCAAGAAAGTCAGGTCGTATTCTCCCGGCCGCCTTTCATAAACCGGCCAGGGAACATCGGCCCGGAAGCACCTGATGCCCAATTGTGCCGCGGCGGCGTACTGGCGCTCATCTATGGTAGCCGTCTGCAGGCTGAAAAGCCCGTGATCCCCGCGGCTGTCCGTGTAGCACCCGGGTATCACGCAGAACGCATCATCTACCGTCTCACCGTCAACCAGCAGGCGCAACTGATACCAGCCAAACGGAAATCGGCGGGGTATCTCAATCTGTGTCGAGCGACTCCCACCGATCGTCGCACTGCCGTTATAGCAGCGCTTTCCGAAATAGTCCTCCACCTGGAAAGTGGCCTCTTGCCTGGCGCAGTCTGCGGTTATGAACAACCTTACCTTTTCGCCCGGGTAGAAGACACGTCCCACCCGCTCAGCCGAGATCACCACTCCTGCTGACACGACACTGCTGCAGACGACTCCCGCCGCCATACATAACAGCCCGATTGCTGATGCGCGCCGCCTTCGTGTGCGCAACTGTAATTCGCCTCCTGTCGGTTTATACGATGCACATTCCGCGTTAGGATCAAGACTTGAGATTTGCAGTGTAAACTTCGGCTTGCCGCCATGTAACTTAAGCGAAAAACTCCCCGCACTGAGACACCTTTGCGCGGATTCGCAGAGGACATTTGCGGAGGCGAGGCGAAATACACTTCTCTGCAGAAAATTTCTCATAAGTACCAATATCTCGAACCATATATCAAACAGGTGAAAGCCAATGAAGTTCGCAATCTGCAATGAGCTCTTCTATTCTGAGGATCAGGAGCGCTGGACCATACCCAGTCAGTTCGCCGCCGCCGCCGAGCTCGGCTTTGACGGCCTGGAGATAGCTCCCTTCACTCTCGCCGACCACGTCGCCAAAATAACCGACGAGCAGAAAGAAGAGATAATCAAGGCATCTGAGGAGTCCGGCCTGGAAGTCGCCGGTATCCACTGGCTGCTGCTCGGACCACAGGGCATGCACGTCACCTCCCCTGACGAAGCGGTGCGCGAGGCCACGGCCTGCTACATGCAGGACCTGGTGCGCTTCGGCATTGACATCGGCGGCAGTATGATGGTTGTCGGCTCCCCGCAGCAGCGCGACATCCGCGAGGGTGTCCACTACGAAGACGCGTGGGCCTGGTTCAAGGACACGATGGCCCGCTGCGGACAGGTCGGGGCCCAGGCCGATTTCAAGGTATGCATCGAGCCGCTGGCTGCCGTGACCAAAAACAACTTCCTCTACCGCGCCGACGAGGTCCTCAAGATGGCTGCTGAAATTGACATGCCGAACGTTGGGATAATCCTCGACACCTACAGCGGCCTCAAGGAAGAAGAGAACTTGCCGGCCGCGATTCGCGCCAGCAAGAGCTTGCTGTTCCATTACCATTGCAATGATGACAGCGGCTACGCTCCCGGCCTTGGCGACACCGACTTCGTGCCGGTCATGGAAGCACTGGTTGACATTGACTATCAGCGCTTTGCCTCCATTGAGGTCTTCCACTTTGACCGCACGGCTATGGAACAGGGAGAGATCGGCCTGAAGACCTTGCGGAATGCTCTGCGCGAGGCACGTGCAAACCCCTAGCGAGGTACTCCCGTGGCAACCGGACGCGTATATGACGACATCTTTCTCAGACACGGCCCGCCCTGGCATCCCGAAAAGCCCGAGCGCCTGGAGGTAATATGCGAGTTGCTGCAGGACGACGGCCTATGGGACGAGTTGCATCCCGTACCCACGCCTCCCGCTCCACCCGAGCTGATAGCGACCGTCCACGAGCCTGACTACGTTGAGCACGTCCGGCTGCTTTCCGAAAGCGGTGGCGGAGCGCTGGACCACGAAACCATGGTCAGCCCGGACACCTACGAGGCCGCCGCACGTGCTATCGGAGGATGTGTGACCGCTGTCGAGGCCATCCTGGCGGAAGAGCTGCACAACGCCATCGGCCTGCTCAGACCGCCGGGACATCATGCCATGCCCAATCGAGGCATGGGCTTCTGCATCTTCAATACCATCGCCATTGCTGCCGACTACGCCATCAGAGAGTGCGGCCTGGAGCGCGTCGCCATCGTAGATTTCGACGTGCACCACGGAAACGGCACGCAACATGTATTCTTCCACCGCCGCGACGTGCTATACATATCGCTCCACCAGTATCCCCTGTATCCCGGAACCGGTCCGCTCGAAGAGGTCGGTATTGACGCCGGGCGCGGCTACAATATCAACCTGCCTCTGCCCGCAGGCACTTCCGACTACCATATCCAACGCTGCCTTGACGAGGTGATCCTCCCGACGCTGGTGGACATATACAAGCCGCAGTTGGTGCTCGTTTCCGCCGGCTACGACGGCTATCACGCCGACCCGCTGGCGGGTTGGGATCTGAGCGCTGAGTGCTATCATGCCATCACCCAACGCCTGGTGGAGGCGGCGGAGGCTGTCTGCGATGGCCGGCTGTGCTTGCTGCTGGCGGGCGGCTACCTCCTCGACGCGCTGCCGGTTTGCGTCGAGAATTCGCTCCTCGCCCTACTTGGCCGTCCGCCTCTGCACGAGGACCCCTTTCCTGCCGACTCCGACATCGCACGAGCCCCGAACCTGGACGACCGGGTTGAGCGGGTCCTGCAGTTCCACAAGGCCCGCATGGGGCCCTGAGACCCACGGCTGCAACGCGCCCTCAACTAAATGCGCCTTATCTGCTATAATTACCCCCGACACGATGATGCTGCCGGGAACCGGACCTATCAAACGTTCAACACTGTGACCACGTATTATGAATACAACGCCGCCAATGAGTTGACGGAGGAGACCACCGGCAGCGACACGACGTACTACTATTATGACGGTTCAGGGAACACGACATCGAAGCAGCAGGTGGCGGGGACGACGTATTACCAGTACGACTACGAGAACTTGATGACGCGGATTGATTTTGCCGACGACAGCCACAACTACTTTGCCTATGATGCGGACAGCAAACGCGTGGAGAAGCGGGATAGCGAAGGGTACGCGAGCTTCATCTATGCAGTGTTGTTTCGAGGTCAGGCTTGACGGGGGCATCATTACCTAGCTCCGGGAGGTCAATATGGATAGGGACACTCTAGAATTCCTCTTCGGCCCATGGTACCACATGCCCGTTGGGGTCGGACTAGCCGCAGGACTGTTCTGGCTATTCCGCCGGAAGCAGCCTGGGGTGCACTCGCTGGTCGTTGTTTCGCGAGCGGCGTTGGTGGCGGCCATTGTGTTGCTCGTGACACTGCCGTATTGGCTTGGGCCAGTAAGTGTGTATCTGGCGGTGGTTTCGCTTGTGTGCGGCATCATCGCTTTGTCTCTGCGGGGTCTCAAGGTTGGTATCTGGGGTCTGCTTGTCCCGGCTATCGCGATGGCGCAATTGTGTTTCACCTACCTCCTTATCAAGGTGATGCTGGAGATCCAATAAATGGTTCGAACGTGGGTCCTCGGACATCGCGGGATGGATCGAAGACGGGCGGTCACATAGCGGCGACAGTTGTTTGTTCGCGCCCGGGGATAGGTGGTAGAGATGGAGTGTCGCTCTGAGAAGGGTCGCCGCGCCCGGGAGCTGCTTTCGACGGCGCTCGGTGTGGGGTTGCTGCTGTGTCTGACCGATGGCCTGATCAGCACAGTGAGCTACGGCACCCTGGAGCGGCTCTTTGGCGTCTCCCCAGCGATGATGGGCGTGCGACCAGGAAGGACGGCGTGGACGGACGGCATTTTCGTTCTCGCATGCCTTTCAGCGTTCGTTGCAGGGCTACTGGCAGGACGCACGGCTCACAGCCGAATGAGCTGGCGGCTTTGCAGTGCCATTGCGGTCGTAGCTGCTTGCGCCTCCGGCGTGTCTCTTGAGATTGCTACAGATTTCTGGGTTCGGATTGAGGAGTGCTTTTCGACACTATGCTTCGCGGCGGTCTGGTTCGCGTGCGGAGTGGCGTTGACGTGGCGGGGTAATCTGCCGGGCGCCCTGCGGGGATCGGATTGGGGCCGTAGGGTCGTTATCGTCCTATTGGCATTGACCTGCACTGTAGTGTGGTTTTCGGTTGGCGTGCTTGTGTCGTGGTACGGTCGCGCGCCGCCCGGTGCGCCGAGGTAGTGAGTTAACCGCATCGACTTCGGGGACCGGGTGCACAGTCATAGCTGCTATGACGCGGATAGCAAGCGGGTCGAGAAGCGGGATAGCGAGGGGTACGCACGGTTCATCTACCAGGGCCCGGGCCCTTTGTATGGCCTAGCATGGACATTTCTTGAGCGGGAAAGAGGGAGAGGAATTGGGTATCAGTGCCGCCTGCGTAGCTGGTGGCAAGCTCTGCGGCCCGCAGGAATTGTACCAAGACTGGATCATCACTGATGGGATGTGGTTCAGATACGGTTTTGGAGGGGCTTGAAGATCAGAGTGTTGTGGGCAGCAGGCATCTGCCTTCTGATTGCGCTGGTGTTGTTGCTGTGGTTGAGGCCAAGCGCGCAGGACCTGAAAGATGCATGCCGCTTCACTGGTGAGCTGGCACAGGTCTTGTTGACGCCAGCAAGTAGTGTCCATGCGCAGCTTGAGGCGGAGTTGGATAAGATCAGACAAGCCGGAGAACCGCTCACCATGGTGGCGGCGGCGCCACCTCAAGTACCGGAGGGAGAGAACGCGGCGCTGCTATATGAGCTGGCTTTCGAGCAGTTGGATCTGCCTGAGCGAGGCAGCCATAGTCATTCGGAGTTCCTGATGAGCCCGGGCCAATCTTTGGACAGTAACACGCCGTTGCATACGACGATGCAACGACTGGTCGCGAAGAACGCGGTTGCCATCGAACTGCTGGAAGCCGCCGCCAATCGTCCAGCATGCCGTTTCCCTGTTGACTGGTCAGTTCCCGGAGCAGATTACGACTTGCGTCACCGTCGCAACCTGAGAGACTGCGCCACACTTCTGAGGGCAAGAATGATATTGGATGCTGAGCGGGGCCAAATGGAGCAGGCGCTCGAGACGGCGCGGGTCAGTCTGGCCCTGGGCGAGGCCATTCGGGATGAGCCGGCAATAATCTCACAATTGGTTCGCTTCTCAATTGACGATATCACTTTGTCTGGGCTGGAGGCTGCATTGTCTGAGCGACCTGGTCCTACCGACGTTTGCATAGAGCTGCATGACTATCTCAGGCAAATGGAGTTCGTGGATCCCTTTGTCCATTCGTTCTGCGGCAAGCGGGCTGCGGGCATCGAGTTTTTCGATTTGGTTCGCCACGACCGCACGGCGGCTGCCGCCCTCATTGATGAAGCGTGGGCGGAGCCCTACCTGAACTGGTACTTCGGTCATTTCTGGGGACCCAAGATGCTGGACAGGGATGAGGTGGTGTATTTGCGGATAATGTCAGAATACGTGGACGCTGCTGCCAAGTACTGGCGTCAGCATCCCAACATGGCTGACCTCGAGGCCCAAGACGAGTTCGGCTCGTTTCTTCTTGGTGTGTGTCCGGTGACACGCCTGTTGCTGGGAGCCTGGTGTTTCATCCCACACAGACGCGATTGCACCATCGCCCGCATCGGCCTGGCCCAGGGGGCCCTGGCGCTGAAGGCGTACAGGAACGAAAAGGGGCGATATCCTGAGTCGTTGGCGGACTTGTCCAAGGTGATTGAGTGGGCTGACTTGCCCGAAGACCCGTTCACTGGCGAAAATTTCATCTACCGGCGTGAGGATGAGGGTTTTGTGGTATACAGCATCGGCGGGGACTTCAGAGATGACGGTGGGAGGAGAGCGGCGGAGCACTGGGAGAAGGGTGACATTGTCTGGCGGTGCGCCAACTAGGCACGGGGCGAGAAGGGACACCGCGTACGGGCAAGCAAGCGCCTAACTCCCGGCATCCGCCGGGGGTAGGTGACCAGTCATGCCACAACCGGTGCACTATCATGGATGAACGCACTTTACGGGTGCTTGAGTACCCCAAAATATGCGACATGCTGCTTCAGCGGGCGTCTTCGAGCCTCGCCAAGCAACGTGCCGGTGCCATCAGTCCGGCCACCAACATCAATCGAATCCGCTCCTGGCTTGACCAGACCTCCGAGGCTGTTGCGCTCATCGAGGCCCAGGGGCATTTCCCATTCGGTGCGCTTTCCGACATATCGGAACTTCTGAAAAAGGCGCGCGTCGGCGCCTTTCTCGACGGCTCGTCGCTCTTGCGTGTGGCCGACTGTCTGCGCTCGGCGGCTGCCGTGCGCGGCTACATTGAGAAGGCCGCAGAGACCACGCCGCGTCTCTGGAAGCTGGCAGAGACGCTGACTGAAGACCAACAGCTCCGCGAGGACATCGAGCAGGCGCTGGATGACGAGGGTGGTGTGCGCCCGGACGCATCGCCAGAGCTCGTCCGTCTGCATCGCCGGGCCGTATCGCTGGAGGAGGCGATGCGAGGGCGCCTCAACTCCATAATGCGCGAGGCGGCCGATCGCGACCTGCTGCAGGATGCGACGATCGTCAGCCGCGAGGGCCGCTTCTGCCTGCCCATCAAGGCCCCGGTCCAATCGCGCTTTCAAGGCATTGTCCACGACCGCTCCACTTCCGGGGCCACGGTTTTCATGGAGCCGCTGGAGATAGTCGAGCGCGGCAATCAATTGCGCGAGACCGAGCTGGCGATCCGCCAGGAAGAAGAAGCTGTTCTGAGGCAGCTCACCGAGCGGGTGGCTTTCATCGCCGAGCCGATGCTGGCGGACCAGACCACTCTCGGCATTCTCGACTTCATCTCCGCCAAGGCCCGCCTCTCCCTTGACATGGACGGCGTCGCGCCGCTCATCACTGATGACGGCGTCACCAGCCTCCGCTCGGCTCGTCATCCGTTCATACCGGACGAAGAGGCGGTGCCCACCAGCATCTGGATCGGCGACGACTTCACCACTCTCGTCATCACCGGCCCCAACACCGGCGGCAAGACCGTCTGCCTCAAGGCCCTGGGCCTGCTCAGCCTGATGGCGATGTCCGGGCTGCACATCCCCGCCGAGGCCGGCTCCCAGGTGGCGTTATTCGAAAACGTCTGGGCCGACATCGGCGACGAGCAAAGCATCGAGCAGTCGCTTTCCACCTTCAGCTCCCACATGACCCAGATTGTGAAGATTGTCAACCGGGTCTATGCTCACCGTGATCGCGCCGACGGTGAGGATAGTGCAGGCCCTATCAGCGCCCTGGTGTTGCTGGATGAGATCGGCGCAGGCACCGATCCCACCGAGGGCGCGGCCCTCGCCAAGACCATACTCACCTTTCTCCACCAGGCCGGCTGTCGCACGGTTGCCACCACCCACTACAACAGCCTCAAGCTCTTCGCCTATGCTGAGAAGGGCATGCAAAACGCCGCCGTGCAGTTTGACGCCAAGACCCTCCAGCCCACCTACCGCCTGCTCATCGGCTTCCCCGGCTCCTCCAACGCCTTCGAGATCGCTCAGCGCCTGGGACTCCCGCGCAGGCTGGTCGGAGACGCCCGCGATACCCTCGACGAGGCGCAGCTCACTGTGCAGGAGGCCATCTCCCAGATGCGCGATAGCAAACAGCGCTACGAGCAGCAGCGCCAGCAAGTTGAGACCGAGGCCCGTGCTCTGGCCCAGCAGCGCGAAGAATATGAAGACAACCGCCAGGAGCTCGCTGACCGCGAGGCACAGGCCGTCAGCGAGGGCTTTGCCGAGGCGGTGCGGATCGTCCGCGAGGCTGAAGACCAGGCCCGCCAGATAATCGCTCGCCTGCAGGCCGAGGCAAGCCAGTCGCAGGTAACACAGCAACTCCGTGACGAGATCGCCGAGCTCCGCGAGAGTACCCTTGAGGCGGCCAAAGACCACGACCGCCAGCAGGCCGCCGCGGACGCCGACCCCTTAGCCGCAGAAGGTCAACCTGCGCCAGGCCTCGACTTGTCACCTGGCGCGTGGGTTCATGTCAATACCGTCGGCAAGGACGGCACCATCGCCCGCCAGATTGACGATAACACCTACGAAGTCAATGTCGGGAATATGCGTGTGCAGGCCGAAGCAAGCGACCTTTCGCCGGCCAAGGACCCGCCCAGCCCCGAGGCCAGAGCTATCGCACAGCGCATGCAGATGCGCAAGGCGCAAACTGTCAGTCCCGAGATAAACCTAGTTGGCGCGACGGTAGCCGAGGCGCTGCTGGACTTGGAGAAGTATCTCGACGACGCGGCGCTGGCTGAGTTGTCCGAGGTGCGCATCATCCACGGCAAGGGCACAGGCGCTTTGCGGGAGGCGATTGGTGAGTTCCTGGGCAAGCATCCGCACGTCAGGGATTTCGAGACCGCGCCGCTTGCGGAGGGCGGCACCGGCGCCACCATCGCCCACCTCAATTGACCTGGTTCAGACGCCATTGACCCCCCTCAGCAACCGCTTGCTGAGGGGGGTCAAATTGGGCTCTTGCCAGGCGGAGAAAAGCCACCCAAAAGCCACGAGGCCCTGGTACTACGCTGTTTCTTGATAATATAGGCGAATCTACTTTGCCTGCAAAATAGAAGCCTATTATTGCGTTTTTTCTGGGGTTGTGGCGGAGGGTCTTTTCGCATAATACTGCGCAGTGGCGAGGATGAATACGCCCACATACAGCGCCCAGCCGACAATCTGCACGTTCGAAAAGCCCCACAGCTTCGCCAGGCTCATCGCCGCCACTGAGCCAACCACCGATGTGAGGCCATTGATGCCCCATAGCCACGGCACCAGGTTCTGACCCCAGCCGCCTACGACGCGTATGCCGCTCGGGAACGGCATCCCCAGGCAGAAGCCCAGCGGGAACAGCATTACCATCGTAATCAGGCAGCGCCAGCGGATGTCGTAGGCCAGTGTTGCGTCAACAATCGTGGGATACAGGTACTGCGAGGCCAGCCCGTACACAACAATGCCCGCAGCGGCCACCATTACCACCTTCGCGAGCTTCTCGGCGGGCCAGCGCTGAGTGAAAAGACTCCCCAAAGCCCCGCTTATCAGTATCGCAAACAGCAGCGTCGAGAGGCTCAGCACCGGGTAGCCCAGATACAGCACCAGCTTCTGGATCAGCGAAATCTCCACCAGCATGAAACCGATACCCAGCAACATGAAGTACACTATTGCCGCTGAAAGCTCACCGGCACTGGCCTCACAACGACGGTCGCGGACGGCCATGACTAACAGCACGAGCGATATCACCACACCCACGCCGAAGGCACCGACCACGAACCAGGTGAACTGCGCCGGGATGCCGAAAGTCAAGTCAATGACGAACGGATTGTCATCGCTGCAGGGGATGATGTTGACGGCACTGTAGCCGTACGCCACCCGCTCCTGGTTGAACCATTCGACAAACTGCGCGGCCGGCATCGCCGGATCGTCAACGAGATGGGTGAAGGGGGCCGGCATGTATGCGCCCGGGGCGTAGGCCGGATCGAAGTGTAACGCGATGGCGTGCTTGGCAAACTGCTCGGCGACCTCCGGCGTAATCGCGCTGCGCGATATGACCAGCAGGTGGCGGTACGGGCCCAGAACGTACGCCTGCAGCGGCATGCTGGCAGCCAGGAAATGCTGCATGGACTGCTCGTAGGGCACGCCGACCTCCGCCAGCGCCTCCCTCGCCGTGAGCATCGTGCGCATCAGAATCAGCGGCTCCTGGCACACGAAGCCGATCTTGCCATCCGGCGTCAGGTGCTGCAGACAGTCAACGAACGCCTCTTTGGTGTGGATGTAGCTCTCGACGAGGGCGAGGCTGGACGATGCGGTGGTGGCGGTCTTAGCCAGGGCCATGTAGATGAGGTCGAACTCGCGGTCGGAACGCTGCAGGAAGCTGCGGGCCTCATCCACGTAGATATGCACGTTCTCATAGTCGTATATGTGACCGGTGAAATCGCCGTAGCGCCGTACCAGGCGTGGGATGGATGGGTTGAGCTCTGCGCCGACGATCTCCTTGCTGTCCACCGCCAGCGCCAGGAGAATATCGAGGCCGCCGCCCGGCCCAATCAGCATCACACTCTCCGGGCGGAACTGCTCAAAGGGCACGAAACCGATGAAACGCCGCAGGCGACGCTCAAGCGCCCCCAGATCGCCATCAAAGGCCATCATGTTGGTCGGCACTTCGCCGTCGGTATAGACGTACAGGTCGTCTTCGGGGTCAAACTCGCCCTTATCATTGCCGTATGCGACGACATCGGTGCGGGCGAAGGCGTTCCACTCGCTGGCGACGATCTTTGCATGGGCGCGCGGATCGGCCAGTTCCTGGTAGAGCGGCTTTGCAAGGGGGTCATGGCTCAAGGGCATCAGCGGCAGATCGAGATAGCGGGTGTTGATATTGACGGCCAACAGCAGCGCAAGCATGCCGATGACCATTACCGAGCTAGCTGTCAAGAGCGGCCTCTTGGCACAAAACAGCAGGGCGATCACGATGACACCAAACGGCAGGCCGCAGATCAGTGCCGCATTTGTCGCGGCGGACCCGGCGGTCACCAAGCGCGCCAACGCATCGGCCACTAACAGCAACTCAATTGTGGCGACCACGACCAGAAATGTGCCGGCCAAGAACGGCTTCCTCATAGATTTGCAGGCCGCCGCGGCTGCGACGGTCGCGCCGACCACCGCTGCGGTGTAAAGCACATTGATGGCGCCGACGATATGTAACGCAGCATGCACCGTGATAAGCAGCACGAAGGCGCCCATGAACAGTTCCCACGCGGCTAGCAATAGCGGCCTTGTGATAGAAAGGGCCAGGCCCGCTGCCCCCACGGCTACGAGCAGGCCACACACGAAAGCTGCGTTGATCGCGCCGACGAGTTGCAGGACCGCAATGACGGCAAAGCTGCCGATTGCCGCACCGGCTAAATCGGCGAAATAGAGCTTGCCGCTTGCGGCGGAGAACTCCGCAAAAGCCCGGCTCAGCAAGAGACCAGCCGCCAGGAAAGGACAAATGCAGATCGCGCTGACCACCCACACCGAGGTAAGCTTTGCCGCCAGAGGAGTTGAGAAAAGCAGAAATACAGTCAGCGGATAAAGTGCGCCCGTGATCAGGCCACGAATGGCAAGCTGTGTGGGCACATGCCAGTGGGGAAAACGGCGGTAGAGCAGGAAGTCTATCAGGCCGCCGATACCAAGCCCGCAGGTCGCCAGCGAGATGGCCAGGAACACGAAGTGGTAACGCAGCAAGACGGAAAATGCGCGGGTAAGGGCGATCTCAAACGCCAGCACCGAGGTGGCCGTAGCAAATACCGCTACCATTACGGCAATGGATGGGCCTGAGACGTCCTGGCTGGGGGCTTTATTCTCCGCCATCTCTGAGCCTGTCTGGGGCTGGATAAGAGGCATTGTCAGGCTGGAAAGCCTGACCCACGCGATAGCTTGAGTGCATTGTCAGGCTGGGAAGCTGCACCCGCCTTCGCCAAGGCTAGAGCGGACAAGCCCACGCGATAATCTGGTCATAATTGATGTGCGGTGGTGCGCTATTCAGATTGGTCACCGGCGTCTTCGAGGTTGCGGGTGTATCTGCACTTGGGGAAACCTGAGCAGCCAATAAACTTGCCGTGCCGCCCGCTGCGAACTGCCAGTGGCTTGCCACAGTCGGGACATGCTTCGTCCAGTTCCTCGGCCTCAGGGCGCTTGTGGCCGGTCTCATACGCAGCCGACATCGGCTTGGTGTTCTTGCATTTGGGGTACGCGGAGCAGGCCACAAACGGACCTCGCCGGCCGGTCTTGATTACCATCGGCGCGCCGCATTTGTCGCATTTCAAATCCAACTCCTGCGCGTCGCCAGTCTGCTCGGCCTCCGACTTGGCATCAGTGCTTTTCTCGGCGGCGGGTTGTACGGTTGCCTTAGCCTCGTCGCCCTGCTCAAGCGCCTCAATCGGCTTGGTGTTTCGGCATTTGGGGAAATTGCTGCAGCCTAAGAACGACCCGCGGCGGCTCTGGCGCACCACCATATTGCCGTCGCACTGCTCGCACTTCATGCCGGTCTGCTGTGCGCTGGGGACGGGCTCGCCGTCCGGCCCGACAGCCTCCGTGTGTTCGCACTCCGGATAGCCGGTGCAGCCGATGAACTTGCTCCCGCGGCGGCCGAACCTATAGACCAGCGGCTTGCCACATTCGGGACATTCGCGCCCAACCTCCTCGACCTCTTTCTCTGGCACGAGGCCGGCGAGCAGGTCGAGGCTGTAGTCACAGTCCGGATAGTTCTCACAGCCCGCGAATTCTCCGTTCGGGAAATAGCGCACCAGCAGCTTGCCGCCGCACTCGGGGCACTGCTCGCCCTCAAGCACTCGCGCCTCTGCCTCCGCAGCGGCCTGGACCTTAGCCTCAAAGACCTCGTAGAATTGCTCCAGCAGCTTCTGCCATTGCAGCGTACCAGCCTGCACAGTGTCGAGTTGCTCCTCGACGCCGGCTGTGAACTCTATGGCGACGATGTCGCCGAAGTTGGCCACCAGGTAATCGTTGACCACCAGACCGAGCACGGTGGGGAGGAAGGTTCGCTGCTGCATGCGCACGTACTTGCGCTGGCGGAGAGTTTCGATGGTGGGAGCGTAGGTGCTGGGCCGTCCGATGCCGTTTTCCTCCAGCTCGCGCACCAGCGAGGCTTCGGTGTAGCGCGGCGGCGGCTTGGTGAAATGCTGCTCGGGGATTACGTCCAGCAGCTCCAGGCTCTGGCCTTCGGCTAGCTCGCGCAGGATTTGGGCCTCGGTTTCGTCCCTTTCCTGGGGCTGAACGGCAAGGTATCCGGGGAAATGCAGCACAGTGCCGCCCGCGCGCAGTCTGTAATCGCCGGCGGCAATGTCCACGCCTATTTCGTCATACACGGCAGGGGCCATCTGGCTGGCCACGAATTGGCGCCAGATCAATTCATACAGGGCGGCCTCGTCCGGGCTCAAAAACGGCCTCATCTGCTCCGGCGTGCGCGACACATCAGTTGGCCGGATCGCCTCGTGCGCATCCTGCACGCCCTTGCGCGGCTTGCCCGTAGCGCCCTTGCCGATGTAATCTTGGCCGAACTGATCGGCTATCAACTGATGAGCCTGATTCTGCGCCTCGGCGGATACCCGCGTGGAGTCGGTGCGCATGTAGGTAATCAGGCCGACGGTGCCTTCGTCAATCTCGACGCCCTCGTACAGCGCCTGTGCCACTCTCATGGTCTTGCGGGCTGAAAAGCGCAGCTTACCCGCCGCGACCCGCTGCAAGGTGCTGGTTCTGAACGGCGGATACGGCGAGCGACGCGTACGTTTCTCGGAGATCGCTTCGACCACATACTGGGTTTGTCGGAGCTCCTCGACGATGGGCAGCACTTCGGCTTCGGTCTTTAGTTCAAATTCCTGGTCGCCTTTTGCCTTCAACTCGGCCTTGAACTGCTTTTCCTTACCATCTGCCGACAGCAGCACGTCTATGCTCCAGTACTCTTCGGGCACAAAGGCGGTGATCTCTCGCTCGCGGTCGCAGATCAGCCGCAGAGCCGCAGATTGCACGCGTCCGGCGCTCAGAGCGCCCTTCTTGCCCCTGCTGCCGATTCTACTCCACAGCACCGGGCTGAGCTTGTAACCGACGAGTCGGTCGAGGATGCGGCGTGCCTGCTGGGCGTTGACTCGGTCCATGTCTATGGTTCCGGGATTCTCCAGCGCCCGCAGCACGGCATCTTTGGTGATTTCGTTGAACTCAATGCGCTTGACATTCTCCAGCCCAAGCGCCTCGACCAGATGCCAGGCGATGGCCTCGCCCTCGCGATCGGGGTCGGTGGCAAGATAGACCTCATCAATGCCCTTGAGCGCTTTCTTCAGCTCTCTGATGGTCTTCTGCTGTGATGGTATGGTGACGTAGTCCGGGGCAAAGCCGTGCTCGATATCAACCGCGATGCCCTCTTTGGGCAGGTCGCGGACGTGGCCCCGCGAGGCCAGAAGCTTGTACTCATCGCCCAGAAAGCGGCCCAATGTCCGCGTTTTTGTCGGCGATTCAACTATGATTGCTTTCTTGGTCAATCCTCGTACCTTTCGATTCAGTGTAGCATCGGACTGGAACTACACTTATGTAACAGGAAGTATTGGGCCGGATGACTCAACGACAACGGCGTCGGGCTGGAAAGCCCGACCCACGCGGCAGTAGTTGAGAAGCCTGACCCCGCGAACGGTTATGATATTCTGACGTAAGTGTTGCCGGGAAAACGCCTGACAATGCCCTTCATCTCCAGCATCATCAGCGTGGCGTTGACAGTGGCGACCGCAAGCTGCGCTTCGGCGGCGATTTCATCAACCTGGCGCGGCTCGAAAGAAAGCGTCTTCATGACTGCCGCCTCGTCGCCGCTCAAGTCCGCCTGCTGCTGTGGCGAAGCGGCTCTCACCGGCACCGCCTCGAGCATGATACCCAGCCCTTCCACTACGTCCTCGGCTACTTCCACCAGCCTGGCGCCATCCTTGATCAGCGCGTGACATCCACGGCTGTTAGGGCTGTCCACATTGCCCGGGACCGCGAAGACATCCCGGCCCTGTTCGGCCCCGTGGCGGGCCGTAATCAGAGCCCCACTCCGCATCGGCGCCTCGACCACTATCACTCCCAGCGCCAGTCCGCTGATCACACGGTTGCGAGCCGGAAATCTCTCTCGCAGCGGCTCGGTGCCGAACGCGTACTCGGTGACCACCGCTCCGCTGTTGGCAATGTCGGCCCGCAGTTGTCTGTGTGAACGCGGGTAGGTAATGTCGGGGCCGGAAGCCATCACCGCGATGGTGCGTCCGCCGGCCTCCAGAGCACCCTGATGGGCCTCGCCGTCAATGCCGTCGGCCATACCGCTTACGATCGTAAAGCCCCTGCGGGCCAGATCGGCGGCCAGGCGGCGTGCAATCTGGCGACCGTAGGGAGTGCACTTGCGCGTCCCGACCATCGCTATCGCCTGGTCATCGGTCTGCAGCAGTCCGCCCTGCACGAGCAGCAGCGTCGGGGCGCCATCAGTTTCCGACAGCCGCGAAGGGTAGGCCTCGCCGCCCCACGTGACGACATGCACACCGGCGTCCAGCATGGACTGCTTGATGGCCGCAAGGTCAGTTTGGCGCTCGGCGTCGCGCAGCTTCTTGACGTGCTGCGGTGTGATCCCCTCAATCGCCGTAAGCTCCGCAGCGCTGGCGGCGAATATGCGCTCCGGCGCCTGCAACACGCGTAGCAGAGCATGCTGGCGCAGCGACGTCAAGCCGCTGGCATTGAGCAACAACCATGCATCCAGGCTTTCCATATTGTTTTCCCCGAACTCTGACATAGTGTGCCGGGAAAAGGACAAGAGGCCCGCAGGCCCCTTGCATTGCCGCACAATATCCTATTTGCAAAAGCATCGAGTGTCAAACGATATCGTCGCCAGCTTCGTCTTTCTTGGCCTCGTCAGTAGGCGACGCGCTGTTATTAGCGGCCTTCTGCTCGTTCTTGAGCTTTTTCACTTCGCTGCGTAGCTCGCGTACCATATCCGTCCGCTCCTGCAGCTTTTTCTTGGCCGCAGCCACCTGCGCCTGCGCGGTGCGTGCGGCGTCTGTTTGAGCGGCCCACGTTGACCATGCCGCGATGGCCATGATCACGATACCAACAATTACGCCGCCGATTGCCAGGAAAGCCTGCGGCATCATGGTGGAGTATCCCTGGTCCGCAGCTAGTGGCGAGACGAAGCCCACCACAGTGATGGTCTGCATGTTCCAGGTAATGAACATAGCGCCATAGAGAGCCAGTACAACTATCAGCAGCACTGTAATTATTACCTTGGCCATGTGGGCCTCCTGTCAGATGCGTCTGATATTTGGAGTATCTACGGCATCGGCGGCGGCATTCCGGGGTCGAAGGGCATCTCGCCAGGCATTCCCGGTCTGCCCTCGCCGGGTGTCGGTTGCTCTCTCTCAGGCGGGCCGGGCGGTTCGAGCGAGTTATCTACCGTAAAGGCTAGCTGGGCCTTGGTTTGATTGCCGGCCCAGTCAGTTGCTGATATAGCGAAGTTGCGGACGCCGTTGGGCAGCGAGACAGCCGCGCCACGCGGATCGTACACGCACCACAACAGCCCCTGTTGAGAGTCGTAAGTGGCCTCCAGGAGCTGACCATCCATTTCCACGGTGAGACTTTCGGGGTCTATGCCGGTGCCGTCGTCCACCACGCTGACCGAAACTGCAATCGGCGGCGCGCCAGGGACTTGAACCAGGTCTGCATAGCGCCCGGCGAAGGTGTCGCCGCGATCCACTACCAGCGGGAAGCGAACCAGGAACCCACCGCGGCCGGGAACGTCAACCAGGCCGGCAGTGATCTGCGGTTTGACGTTATCGGCCGCTGTGGTGGCAAAGCCGTAGATGACACCATCAGCGGCAACGACGTATGCGCTGTCGGCGCCGAGGCTGATGCCGGCAGTGACGCTATCTTCAAATCCGACTTTGGGCGCCTCTCTCCCCCGGCCCTCTCTGCCCGCCGTGTCCGGTCCGCCCGGTCCCACCTCATCCGGCATGCCGGCTGCCATCGGCGGCTGTCCGATCTCCGCATCAACCGGGTCTCCGGGCCGCTGCTGGCCGGGCCTGGCGTCTCTCCTCTGTGCTGCTTGCTGTAGTTGTGGTTCAGGTAGTTTGTACTCCCACACCAGAGAGCCGTCGGCCAGCGACAGGCCGGTCAGATTCGTCTTTCCGAAGCGCACAAACAACGTATCCTCGGCGATGTTGAGCGGGCCTGATATCGGGTCGCGTACGCCTTGGGCAGGGAAACGCCAGATGAGGCCGCCCTTACTGCTGTCCAGGGCATATACCACGCCGTCGTTGCTGCCGACATATACGCGGCGCTGATGCACGGCCGGCGTGGCGGATATCAGACGACCGGAGGAGAACGTCCAGCGGCGCACTCCGCGGCGCGCATCGTAGGCGATGAGCTGGTTGCCGGACGCCACAATCACCTTGCCGCGCTCCATCACAGGGGCGGCAAAGACCTCTTCGGAGGGAAGCTCAGCGCGCCATATCTGGCCGCCATCGCGGATGCTGATTGCGTAGAGGTGACGGTCTTCAGAGACGGCGAATGTCGTGTCCCGATAGTAGCAGGGGCTGACCCGCACTTTGCCCCCAGTCTGGAATGGTGCGTAGAGCAGCTTGCGGCTATTGACGTCCAGAGCATATATGCGCCCGTCTTCGGAGCCGAAATACAGTACCCCGGATACATAAAGTGGGGCGCAGCGCACGGCCCCGCCGGTCGGGAACTGCCAGATGCGGTGGCCGCTCTCGGCGTCAACGGCCCATATCATCTTGTCATCAGCGCCGAAATACAGCACACCGTTGTGCAGAAGCGGGGTCGAGTAGATACGGTGGCCCACCGAGAGTTCCCACTCGAGCTCCCCGGTGCGCCGATCCACTGCGTACATCGTGTTGTGAGCCGGGAAATAGACCTTGTCCGGCCCCACCACTGCCGAGCCGACAGCCTTGATCGCCTCTTCGATTTCTGGCGAGTGTCGCCAATTGAGCGCCAGCGGGAGTTGCAAGGCGTCAGGGCTTACGCCGCTGTGCCCCGGATCATAGCCGGCCATATAGGAGTACGGCATGTCCTGCGCAAGTATTGGGGCCGCCCAAAGAGCCGTCACCACCGCGCAGATCACCAGTAAGTTGAACCTCGTAGAATGCATTGGCGCTCCTCCTGCTGATGCCGATTAAAGATCACCAGAGTATAGTTACCGCATGGTGCCGTTATTACTATAGCCTGTAATAGACCTTGTCAAACCTGCTCTAATAGCCCGGCGGGGCGCCTCCCACTTGCACCCAGATAGCAGGCTTCGTGCAACTGGCAGCCGCCTGCTGCACCTGCACCGGGCTGACGGCCTCTATCTGCTCCAATATGTTTGCCTGCAACTTTGGGCCGTGGCCGGGGCCGACAATTTCAAACACGCCCATAAGGTCGGCCGCATGTAAATTGGACTGCTGGTCGAGCAGATAGCTGCCGGTCAGATAGCTGATGGCTCTGTCCACGTGTTCTTGACTCGGCGGCGCGGATCGCAAGGCGCTGATCTGGTCGCGAATGATACCATAAACCTCGCCGGCGCGCACTGCATCACATGTAGCGGCTATTTGCAGCACACTGCAGGTATTTGAGGTAGCCACATTCGCCTCGACGCCATAGACCAGGGCTTGATCTTCACGCAGCGCCTGCCACAGTAGCGACCCCTGGCCGCCACCCAGGACCGCCGCCAGTACCTGTGCTGCCGCGTATTTTTCTGCTTCAGGCCTCGGCGCTCGGCACAGCATCAGTACAACAGCGTTATCCGTCGGCCACGGCCGGTGGATGTATATCGGCTCGCGGTCGGCCAACGGCAACTGGTCCTGGCCGGCATCTGCGCCGGGCAATACGTTGCCAAAGACCGCCTCTACCTGTCGCCGGCACTGCTGAAATTCCATCGGCCCGCACACGGCCAATACCACGTTGTTGGGCCGCCAATAGCGCTCGTAGAGGCGGCGGACATCTGCCTGCCGCAAGCGCCCCAGCGATCCCCGGGTGCCGGCGGCCGGCCAGGCACAGGACGTACCGGCAAACAGGCGAGCGTAGGCGAGATAACTGGCGTAGGCAACGCCGCTCTCCTGCGTCGCCTTCAGCAGGTGGACCTGAGCGTTGCGCTCGGTCACCAGTTGCTGCCAGTCAAATTCCGGCCCGAACAGGATTTCCCGTAGCGGCGGCAAGCACTTATCAAAGTACTCGGCCAGCCCCGCTACCATTACCTCGGTACAGTCGGCCTGTACGGAGCTAGCGATGACTGCCCCGTATTGTGCAAGCTGTTCGACCGGTCCCGTCGCCTCTGGCCCGCGCGGCCGGTGAAGCAACATGCCCTGGACCAAGCTCCGAATGCCGGCCGTTTGCGCGGTTTCGCACGAGGCCGGTACCCTGACAAAGGCAGCTATTGCCACCGTCTGTGCGGCCGGATTTTGCCTGAAAAGCAAGGTCAGGCCGTTGTCAAGCCGGACGCGATGGGTCTGTGGCAGAGACTGCGCATCCGCCGCTGCAGCCAGCAGCGCCGCGGTCAGACACACGCCCAACAGCACAGCAACTTCGCCTGCAGCCCTGGCAGCCCGCGTGGCGATCAACACCCATCTTCCCCGCCTCTTAGCCACTGGCTCCCAGCCGCTTGAGGCCCTGTTGCGCCTCGTAGTTGGTATCATCTGCATTCAGTGCGGCTGTATAAGCGGCAATTGCGTCATGCGGCCGGCCCTCGCGTTCGTACAGCCGGCCCAACTGCACATATATCTGGCCGTCAACCGTCTCGTCAGGTGAGCCCTCCAGGGCCGTCTGCAGCGCCACCTCGGCCGCACGATGCTGCTCGTTAGCCTCATACGCCCGCGCAATCTGCCGCAGAGCATCAATGTAGGCCGGCTGTAAGGCCAAGGCCTCGTTGAGGTAATCAATTTCCTTATCATACATATTGCCGTGATGGTAGGTGTAGGCGATGAGGAAGTTGACCTGTGCCCGGTCCGGGGCGGTATTGGCAATAATTGCGTCGGGTATGCGCTCGAGGGCTTTCATGTATTCGTGGCGGGCGCGGTACCATGACTTCATCTGGAAGTAGGCATTTCCCAGGTGCCGATAAGCGTCCGGTCTGGTGGGTTCCGCCTCAATGGCCCGGCTCAAGTAATCTATCGCCGAGCTCATTCGGTCGCGGTAATAGAAGTCCGCCAGCGCCGCAACAAGCAGGCCCTTGTAGTTGCGCGGGTCCAGTGACAGCGCGGTCTGTGCCTCCTCCACGGCTTTCATCGCCTGCTCCTGCTGGATATAAGCTTTGGCCAGGCTGGCACGCGCACCGGCGTTATTCGGTTCCAGTTCAACCGCCTTCTCGAGCACCTCTGTGGCCTCGCTAAACTGCCCAATTTCAGTAAGAGCGGTGCCGAGATTGTGCATCGCGGGGACATAGTCATCCCGCAGTTCGAGAGTCTTGCCGAATGCCTCGATCGCATCCGTGTAGGTGTGCGACTCGATCCTCAATTCCGGCATTGTCACGTAAGTGCGGGCCTGGAAGAGATAGATCTCGCCCTGGGCGTTGTGGGCGGGATAGAAGTTTTCGTTCTTTTCCAGCGCCTCAGCGACGCTTTCGAGAGCCGCGTCAACCACAGCTATGGACTGGAAAAGCATACCATCCCGGTAGAAAAGCTCTTCCGCATCACTGAGGTAGGCGACGCCAACGAGGGTGTAAGGCTCCGGGTCTGCGGGGTTGCCGCCCTGCTCAAGATCAAGGCAGCGGCGGTAAGCACTGCGAGCCTGCGGCCATTGTCGGGCCTTGATGCATACATCGCCCCATGCCTTGTTGAGCTTCGGCCACAGATGCAAATCAGATACGAACCGCTGAGCGTTGCCGTATGTCTGGGCCAGGTACTCCTCCGTAAGGCCCTTGCGGCGCTGCTCGACGATGTCAAGCTCGCCCTTTTCCAGCCGGTTGTGCAATGACTGGTACTCCAGACACAACTGGGCGGCCTTCTTGAAATGTTCGCTGGCCTGTTCGTAGGCGCCGGCGGCCGTCTCGGCAAGTCCCAGATAGTAAAGGCACTCAACATGCAGCGGTTCGACGCGTGCCAGGTCGCTAAGGGTCGCAATCGCCTTCTTGTGATCGCCTTTGAGGTAATACAGGCGGCCAAGCGCCATATTGACGTCCTCAATATCGCGTCCACGCCGCAGCCGCAGCTCCTCCTGATAGACCTGCAACGCTTCCTCATAGGCGCCCTGGCCCTCGTAAATCTCGCCGACATGGAGACGAATGCCGGGGCGCTGGGGATTAAGCTCAACGGCACGCTGAAAGGCGTCAAGCGCGGCTTTGAGGTCGGGCGTGGGCATTTTCAGGTGCGCACGACCCAGGTAGTACCACGCTGACTCCAGCTCCGGCTGGGCCTTGACGACGTCCTGCAGCACGTTGATTGCGCGTTCGTACTCCCCGTCTTGGAACAATTGCACACCGTCAGTGAATTCCCTGCCGGCCTGCGCGCCGACCCGGCTCGGCAAGGCGGTAAGCGCCACGGCAACACATAACGTAACAGCTACCAAGAGGCGATGCACTTCGGCCATCCCGGAGCTCTCCCTTCGAGCCACCTGTTGCTGGTTTCAAGCGTTTGCATTATATGGTATCATCTTCGGGCTTGTCAACGCAACCGCACAGTTGATTAACCGCTGCCTCCATCAGCGCCACAAAGCTGTGTTGCGACCCGGGGTGCTGGACAGGCATGCACCGAAAACGCTATCTACTTGGGCGATGAGCTATGGAAAACCAGTCTAAAGAGCAAAGCATCCGAAGCATGATCAACCGTCTGCAACGCATCGAGGGCCAAGTGCGCGGGCTGCAGAAGATGGTTCAAGACGGCCGCGACGGGGGCGAAATCCTGACGCAGATAAGCGCAGTACTATCCGCCACTCGCCGCGTCGCAGGCGCCATCACCAGCTACCACATGGAGAAGTACGTGGACGATGGCGTAGTCGCGGACCCGGAAGCCGCCGCGGCCTTGCAAGCCCTCATTGACGCCTTCAGCAGGCTGGATTAGAGATAGTTTCTGCGAGGCATGCGACCTTGCGCTCAGGGCGGCGAATTGGTACTATGAATTCGCCCTGTCTCTCAGCGATACTATGCGCCTGCCGGACGCAAATGCAGTTGCCGTGCCGCGCCCGGGGCCGAAGTTGGAAAAGATGCGCTCACTGTGGTACTAATAACCGGTGCCAGTGGCATGCTGGGAAGCGCCGTAGTCAAAAGCGCGCCCGCCGGCCGGGACTTTGTCGCTGTGACTCGGGCCGACGGCGACTTGACAGACAGTCGCGGCGTAAAAGCGATATTTGCGACACACGCACCACACCTGGTGATACACTGTGCGGCCTACACTGATGTGGATGGGTGTACGCGGGATCCGCAGCGGGCGCACCGCAACAATACCGAGGCCACCAAGCTGGTGGCCCAACAATGCGCCGAGCGCGGCACCAGGCTGGTGTTTCTGAGTACCGATTATGTCTTTTCGGGCACGAAGACGCAGGCGTACGAAGAGGATGACAAGCCCGACCCGATCAACTCCTACGGCGAAAGCAAGTTGGCCGCCGAGCGCGCCGTGGCTGAATTGCTGGATGACTACCTCATCGTGCGGACGCAATGGCTCTATGGCCCGGGCGGGAAAAACTTCGTCAGCGCGATACTCAACCGCGCGCAGGCGGGTGAGCCGCTGAAGGTCGTTGAGGATGAGTTCGGCTCACCAACCTATACGTTTGATTTGGCCCAGGCGCTGTGGTTGGCGGTGGCCTCCGAGCTGCGCGGGATCGTACACATTGCCAATTCCGGACATTGCAGCAGACTGGCGCTCGCTGAAGCGGCCCTGCAAGCCGCCGGACTGGCCGACACTGAAATCGAGCCAGTCAAGTCGGTGGACTGGCCAAGCCCCACTGCACGGCCGCTTCATGCGATACTCGACAACAGCCGCTGGGTGCAGGCCGGCTACTCGCCGCTGCGCCCGTGGCAGCAAGCCGTGGAAAGTTTCGTTGTGACATACTTCAGCAGATGAGAGGTCAAACCAATGGCCCACAAGATCGCTCGGGCACGTGCGCCTGTACGTGTAGATTTCGCCGGCGGCTGGACTGATGTGCCGCCGTTTTCGACCGAAGTCGGTGGCTTTGTGGTCAATGCCTGCGTCAATCGCTATGCCTACGCTACCGCGGTGCCTGCTGGGGTGGGTACGTTCTTCCTCGAGTCGGCGGACTACGGCACTTTCATCGAAGCCAGCAGCATCCGCGATATGGAATACGACGGCAATCTCGACCTGCTGAAGGCTGCCGTTCGCCGCTCGGAATTCACGGGCGGGATCCGCATCATCACCCGCTCGGAGGCTCCGCCCGGCTCCGGTACCGGCTCCAGCGCCTCGATGGGCGTTGCTCTGGTGGGACTGCTCAACCACCTGCAGGACGGCGAGATGAGCCACCACGACATAGCGGCTCTCGCCAACCGCCTGGAGATCGAAGAGCTGAAAGTTGCAGGCGGCAAGCAGGACCAGTACGCCGCAGCCTGTGGCGGAATATCTTTCATGGAGTTCAGGGACGACAGGGTGACGGTCGAAACTCTCTCACCGTCCGTTGACTTTTTGCTGGACCTGGAGAAGCACCTCACTCTGGTGTACACGGGAAAATCGCGCTTGTCCGGCAACATCATTCAGCAAGTCATGGGGCCGTACGCCGAGGGCGACGCCGGCGTCAGCGAAGCTCTGCACGGCATCCGCCAGTGTGCTCTCGAGATGAGACAAGCCTTTCTCAGCGAGGACCTGGCGCGTATCGGCGAGCTGATGTCGGCCAACTGGGAGAGCCAGAAGCGGCTTTCGCCGACGACGACTACACCGAAAACCGAGGCACTGTTCAAGGTCGTCGAGGACTGCGGGATGCTGGGTGGTAAGGCCTGTGGGGCCGGCGGCGGCGGCTGTCTGATATTCCTGGCTGAGGCGGACCGCGAGCACGTCATCCGCGAGGCCGTGGAAGACCTGGGCGGGCAGATCCTCACGTTCAATCTCGATTACACCGGACTGCAGGTCTGGGAGCCGAAATTGCTGCATTCGCCCGAAGAGCGATAATCAGAAAGGACAATGCTTCATGGATTTTGATATAGCCAACGCTGATTTGGCTGCAGAAGGCAAGCTGAGGGTCGAGTGGGCCGAAATCCAGATGCCCGTTCTGCGCCAGATTCGCCAGCAGTTCGCCCAGGACAGGCCGCTGCAGGGCCAGCGAATCGCTGCGTGTCTGCATGTAACCTCCGAGACTGCCAATCTGATGCGCACGCTGGCGGCTGGTGGTGCCGAGGTGCGTTTGTGCGCATCCAACCCGCTCAGCACACAGGACGATGCCGCCGCATGGCTGGTGCAGGAGTTGGGTGTTGGCACCTTCGCCATCCACGGCGAGGAGCGCGACACCTATTACCAGCACATCAATGCGGTACTTGACATGAATCCGACCATCACCATTGACGACGGCGCTGACCTGATATCTACGCTCCACTCCGAACGGCAGGACCTCATCCCCAATATCATCACCGGCACGGAAGAGACCACCACGGGTGTGATCCGGCTCCGCGCCATGGCCGCCGATGGTGCACTCAAGTACCCGCTGATCGCCGTCAATGACGCCAATACCAAGCATCTCTTCGACAACTACTACGGCACCGGCCAGAGCACTATTGACGGCATCCTGCGGGCGACCAATGTGCTGATGGCGGGGCGCAACTTCGTCGTCTGCGGCTACGGGCAGTGCGGACGCGGCGTGGCGACACGCGCAAATGGCATGGGCGCATCGGTAATCGTGTGTGAGGTGGATCCGCTGCGGGCACTGCAGGCGGCCCTGGATGGCTATCGCGTCATGCCGATAGCGCAAGCGGCCAGGGTCGGCCAGATCTTCGTGACCGTGACCGGCGATACCTCGGTCATCCGCAGAGAGCATTTCGAGGTCATGCAGGATGGGGCAATCCTATGCAACTCGGGGCACTTTGACGTGGAAGTTTCGCTAAGCGACCTCGCCGAAATGGCCGTCAGCAAGCGGCCAATGCGACACGCGATGGAGGAGTACAAGCTGGCGGACGGCCGGCGGCTCTTTGTGCTGGGCGAAGGCCGGCTGGTTAACCTGGCATCGGCCGAGGGCCACCCGGCCTCGGTGATGGACATGAGCTTCGCCAACCAGGCGCTGTGCGCGCGGTATGTCGCGCACAATGAGCGACTGCCGATAGCCGTGCACTCGGTGCCCGCCGAGATTGACAATGAAGTGGCCCGTCTGAAGCTGGCGGCCATGGGCATCGCCATAGACGAACTCACGCCCGAACAGCAAGAGTACCTGAGCAGCTGGGAAGCGGGCACCTGATCTGTTCTAGGCCCGATGGATGGCTGAAATGCTGCAGGCTTTGTCAGTGATTCTGGCAACCGCCGTCGTGTTGTCGGCGGCGGTCTTCTACTTCGAGCGCTGGCGACTGGCCCGCCCGGGTGGGCCGTACGCGGCGGCCGACTTCTCAGGCATCGTGCTGCTGATGGCCACGACCGCGGGCTGGCTGATCTGGGCCCGCACCGCGGACCCCGCGCAGATTGACAAGCTCTTCTGGGTGTGGGCGAGCGGCCTGGTAGTCTTCCTCGTTGGGGCCGTCACCGACCAGTTCAAACCTGTGCTAGGCTTGCGCGCACTCGCGGCAGCGGGGGTCGCCTGGTGGTGCCTGTACCGTCACGACATAGCCATAACCACCGTCAAGCTGCCCTTTTCCGACGAGTTTATCAACCTCGGCGGTGCGGGGCTTGTCCTCAGCATGATCTGGCTTGCCATCTGCGGGTCGGTTTTCGCCCGCGTCGGCACCATCCCTCGCGTATCAACAGGCGTCGGAGCTTTGACCAGCCTCACCTTCCTGGCCGTCGCAACGCTGCAGCCCCAGAGCGCTGCCCCGTTCGCAACAATCGCCGCCGCCAGTCTTGCACTGGTGTGTCTGGCGCAACTGCCCTTCACTCGCTACTTGACCTACGCGGGAGCCACCGCCGGCGCGTACACTCTGGGGGTGTTACTGGGGGCGATATCCATCGCGGGCGCGCTCAAGAACACGGCTTTCCTCGTCGCAATGCTGCCATTGCTGGTCATTAGCGTGCCACTGTTTGCCACCACATATTCCTGGATCGCCGACTACCTCCGCGGAGAGCGGCGCGGCTTCTGGACCCGCGAGCACAGGCACGTACACGAGATACTCATGCAGCAGGGCTACAGCCAGACGCAGATGACTTCAGTGCTGCTGCTGGCCACGGCCATCGTCTGCATGATGGCTATCATACTGGTGCTGCTCATCAAGGTGACCTTCATCCTCAAGCTAGTTATCCTGGTGGTCGGGCTGGCGGCGGCGCTGCTCGTCCCCTATGCTGCGCTGCGGTTGACGAAGCCCGCTCATCCGCCGCAGCCGGCCGATCAATACGACCTGTTCGGAGTGCGCATCCACCGCGTTACCATGCAAGAGGCGATGCAGCGAGTGGCCGACTTTATCAGGGCTGGCACCCCCCACATCATCGTCACCAGCGACGCCGCCGGCATCATTCGCGCCCAGGATGACCCCGAAATGCGCAAGATCATGAATCAAGCAGACCTGGTGACCGCCGATGGCGCAGGCGTGGTCCTGGCGGCGAGACTGCTCAACCTCGGCATTGATACGCGAGTGGCCGGCTGCGACATGGTCAGCGAGATAAGCAAGGTCGCCGCCGAGATGGGGCGCTCCGTGTACCTACTCGGCGCAGCGCCAGGCGTGGCCGAGAAAGCCGCCGAAAAGCTGCAAGAGCAGGTTCCGGGCTTGCAGATCGCCGGCATCCGCGACGGCTACTTCACCCCCGCAGAGGAGCCTGCGATTATCGCCGAAATCCGCGACACCACGCCGGCGGCGTTGTTTGTGGGCCTCGGCGCGCCGCGACAGGAGAAATGGATCGTTGAGCACATGCAGCAACTCGGCGTTCCGGTCTGCATCGGTATCGGCGGCAGCTTGGACGTAATCTCAGGCCTGAAACCGCGAGCGCCGGTGTGGATGCAGCGCTGTGGGATGGAGTGGCTATACCGCTCCCTCAAGGAGCCGAGTCGCATCCCTCGGCTGTGCGCTCTGCCGCGCATTCTGCTTTTGACATTCAGAGAACTGCTGAAGGCCCCACCCGCACCAGAGCAGAAAGGCTAATTCGCAACACATGACTACAGGTGATTCCCCATGGCTGAGTCGGTATTGATCGTCGGTACGCTGGCGCTCGATGATGTCGAAACGCCGTTCGGCAGGCAGGACAATATCGTCGGCGGTGCGGCGTATTATTCGGCGATAGCGGCCAGCCTGTTCGCTCCCGTCAACCTCGTCAGCATTGTAGGTGACGACTTTCCGCAGCAGGCGCTGGCAAGGTTGGCTGACAGGGGCGTTGACCTGGCGGGCGTTGAGATCGTAGAGGGCGGAAAATCGTTTCACTGGGCCGGGCGCTATGAAGCTGACATGAATACTCGCGAGACCCTCGATACGCAGCTCAACGTGCTCGCCGATTTCGACCCGGTGCTGCCGGCAAGCTACCGCCACAGTCGCTACGTATTCCTCGCCAATATTACGCCGTCTCTGCAGCTTTCTGTGCTCGATCAGATGGCCGGCGAGGCGTTTGTGGGCTGTGACACGATGAACTTCTGGATCGAGACTGCGCGCGATGATCTGGTCAAGGTGCTGGAGCGGGTCAGCCTGGTGCTGATGAACGATGCCGAGGTGCGACAGTTCGCCGACGCCCCGAACCTGGTCCGAGCTGCCGAGCAAATCCTCAGCCTCGGCCCGGAATATGTTGCCATCAAGATGGGCGAGTACGGGGCGACGCTGGTCTCAAGCGACGCGCGGTTTACGCTGCCGTGCTGCCCGCTGCCTGATGTCGAGGACCCGACCGGCGCAGGCGACTCATTTGCCGGTGGGCTGATGGGGTATCTGGCGTGGGTCAACCGTACCGAGGAGGCAGACCTGCGGGTGGCCCTGGCACTCGGCACGGTCACTGCCTCGCACTGCTGCGAGACCTTCGGCACTGAGGCGCTACTGGAGACCACGCCGGAGGAAGTCTATCGCCGCTACGAGGCCCTGCGGGCGATGACGTACTTCAACGAGTTGCCGGGGGATTGGTGCCGCGCCCTGGAGTGAAACTGAGTCTGCTAGACAAAGGCATTCGCTCGCGGGCCGGGCTCCTGGCGCACAAAACTACTGTGCGCCACTCGACACGGCCCCTATGAAACGGCCTGTCAAGGGTGTGGTGGAGATTTTGTTTTCTCTGGGTCTTTGGCGTTGCCTTCGGCCACCGTCA
>JAUVVY010000033.1 GCA_030604405.1 bacterium
GCTCAGTCGTCCAATACCGGCGGCGCGGTACAAGCCCGCGCCCTACAGAACGGTGGCTGTTCTCAACAGGTTGTTGAAAGTTCCTAACAGATACGACAAGAATGTCGCGAAACGGCTATCACGCACTGCGACCTATTCAGGACCTAGTGGGGGACAGTCCCTAAAGGGACAGTCCCCGTATGCAGCGTATTTCAAAAAGCAGCAGCGTCTGGAAAGCCTGTGCCACGCGAGCATTCGCTACGGGTTTGTCAATAGTGCGAACTGGCCGTCGCTTACAACTCCTGCAGTATTCCCATGATGTCATCGGCAGCCGCGTCGGTAGGCACATTGAACTGTTCGCCATCGCGGCGGCGCTGCAGTTCGATCTGGCCGGAGTCCTTAGTGCGCTTGCCCAACACCACGCGCAACGGATAGCCAATCAACTCTGCATCATTGAACTTGACACCGGCCCGCTCCTGCCGATCATCGAGCAGCACACGGCATCCGCGGGCTTCGAGTTGATCGTGCAACCTGGCCGCGCCGATGGCCAGGTCAGCGTCATCCGGATCGAGCAGCAATATGACGACCTCGAAGGGCGCGACCGCCCTCGGCCAGATGATGCCCTTGTCATCATGTGACTGTTCCACAATGGCGGCCATCATGCGACTGACCCCTACCCCGTAGCAGCCCATAACCATCGCTCGCTGCCGGCCGCTTTCGTCCTGCACCAGCGCCCCGAGCGCTTCGGAATACTTGGTGCCGAGTTTGAAGATATGGGCCAGCTCGATGGCGCGGTAGCCCTGCAGCCGCCCGTCTTCACACTCCGAACAGGGATCGCCGGCAACCACGTATCGCAGGTCGGCGTAATCGTCGGGCCGGAAGTCCACGCCGACGTTTGCACCGACGATGTGAGCGTCAGTCTTGTTAGCGCCGACAACACAGTCCTGCATCGCGGCGATTTCATGGTCTGCCACGATGGTCACTGCCTCGGGCAGTCCGATGGGGCCGGCATAGCCGACCTGCGCCCGCGTCAGCCGCTCGACTTCTTCGTCATTCGCCATGCGGAGGTCTTCGGTTTGCAGATAGGCGGCGAGCTTGCCTTCGTTGAGTTCACGGTCCCCGCGAACAAGTGCTGCGACGAACCTATCGCCGGCGCGGCACAACAGCGTCTTGACGAGACGGTCGGCGGTGGTGTCAAGCATCCTGGTGACGGCTTCTATGGTCTTAGCGCCCGGAGTATCAACAAGCTCGGGGGGGCCTGCGGCATCACCGGCTGGCAACGGCTGAGGAGGACGGGATGAGGCGCAGTCGGCATTGCTGGCATACTCGCAAGCGTCGCACTTAAACACAGTGTCCTCGCCGTTTTCGCAGATGAGCATGAACTCGCGGGTATCGAAGCCTCCCATGGAGCCGGCCTCGGCGAGAACAACCTCGACCTGTAGCCCGCAGCGGTCGAATATGCGGACATAGGCCTCGTACATCTTGTCGTAAGATAGATCAAGCCCTGCGCGATCCAGGTCGAAGCTGTAGGCGTCCTTCATGGTGAACTCTTTGACCCTGATGAGACCGCCGCGCGGCCGGATCTCGTCGCGGAACTTGGTCTGGATCTGATACAGGGTCACAGGCAGTTGCTTGTAGGAGGTGATGTCATCGGCGACCAGGGTGGTGATGACTTCTTCGTGGGTCGGGCCCATACAGAATTCGCGGCCGGTGCGGTCCTTGAAGCGCAGCGGCTGCGGCTCGAAGGTATCCCAGCGCCCGCTTCTCTCCCAAAGCTCGCGCGGCTGCATCACCGGCATGAATAACTCGACAGCGCCGGCGGCGTTCATCTCCTCGCGGACTATCTGCTCGATGCGACGCAAGACAATATAGCCGAGTGGGAGGTAGTTGAATACGCCGGCGGCAACGGGGCGAATGAAGCCGGCACGGCGGAGGAGTCTGTCGCTGGGTATCTGGGCGTCGGATGGCGCTTCGCGCAGGGTGTGGATGTAAAACTCAGTAACGCGCACTCAGTCACGACCTTTCATCTTCCAGTACCTCGGCGATAAGCTCGCGGAGCGCGTCGAGGGCCTGGGATACTTCCACGGTCTTTACGACTTCGCCGTGCTTGAAAAGCGCCACGCGATCACGGCCCGCTGCCAGCCCGACATCGGCTTGTCTGGCCTCGCCCGGGCCATTCACCTCACAGCCCATCACCGCGACCACAAGCGGCTCCTCCACGCCAATCAGAAGCTGTTGAACCTGCTGTGCCAGTGCCGCCAGGTCAACCTGACAGCGCCCGCACGTCGGACACGATACCAGCCTCGGGCCACTAATCAGCCCCAGAGAGATGAGTATGTCGCGGCCAACCAGGACCTCCTCCGCCACATCACCGGTCAGCGAAACCCTGATGGTGTCTCCTAGCCCCTCCGCCAACAGGATGCCGAGGCCAACGGCTGAATGGACAATGCCGGAGCGGCCGATTCCGGCCTCGGTGATCCCGAGATGCAGCGGCAGGTCGGATTGCGCTGCGAAGGCCCGATTGGCGGCCACTGTGGTCGCCACATCGGAGGCCTTGATCGAGACGATCAGGTTGTCAAATTCCATGTTTCGCAGACGCTCTATGTTGCGCAGGGCACTTTCGGCAAGGGCGGGCGGCGTAGGATGACCGTGCTTTTGCAGCAGGTCTTTTTGCAGCGAGCCGGCGTTGATGCCGACGCGGATCGGGATGCCGTGCTCTGCTGCCGCATCAGCTACCGCGCGGAGCCGCTCGTCACCGCCGATATTGCCCGGGTTAATGCGAAGCTTATGAGCGCCTGCCTCAGCCGCTGCGACGGCCAATTCGTAGTCGAAATGAATGTCGGCCACAATCGGGACGCCGGCCATAGGGATGATGTCGCACAGCGCCGCGGCAGCATCTCGACTGGGCACCGCCACACGCACAATGTCAGCACCGGTGGCTGCCGCGGACATGATCTGGGCCACAGTAGCTTCGACATCGCAGGTGTCGGTGTTGGTCATCGTCTGGACGGAGACCGGTGCATTCCCACCGATGAGCACGTTTCCGACGCGTACTTGCCTTGTTTTTCGCCGGCTGCATTGTTGGCTCATGACTGCTAGCGACCTCAGCGGGTGCCGTGCCGAAAGACAACGGCTGTCGGGCTGGAAAGCCCGACCCACGCGAGTATATTAGTGAAGCCCGACCCACGCGAGACTTGGGCTGGCCTTCGGCAGGCTCCCGTCTGCGCCGAGCCTTTGGCCTGCGGCAAGGCTATGGCGGAGAGGATAGCGGGCAAGCCGAAAGACAACGGCTGTCGGGCTAGAAACTGTAGTTATGCAGATTGTGCTAACGGCTGGGCCGGATTCTCGGCGGAAGCTGCGCTTCCGCCTCGTATGCGGCCCCTCCGAAAGGCAACGTCTAAACCTTTGAGCGCGTAGGTCGGGCTTTCCAGCCCGACGCCGTTACGGGCGAGCCAGCAGCCAGGCTAGAAAGCCTGGCCCACCCGATAATATGAAGGAAGCCCGAGCGACGCGAGTGTATCAGGGAGTGCCGTAGCGGATCAGATTCAATACGTCCCTGGAGGTGAAGATCAATAGCCCAATGACTATTACGATGAAGCCGGCCAGAGTGAGGGCGAGTTCCTTGTTGGCGTCAATGCGCCGCCTCATGATGCCCTCGGCGCCGAGCAAGGCGATACGGAAACCATCAAAGGGCGGAAATGGGAGCAGGTTGATGACGGCGAGGTTGGCGCTTATTATTCCGACCCATCTTAGTACGGCGTCCCATCCGACTCTGGCCTGCTCAGCACTCATCGCCATAATGGCCACCGGGCCACCGGCAGCGCCCTGGATCTGCTTGGTAGCGATGAACCAGAGACTCACGCCGACCATACGCACAGCGCCGTAGGAGCCCATAACGCCTACTTTCAGGGCCTCGCCCCAACTCGCGCGCCTTCTCGCACCTTGCAGTACCACGCCAATGCGGCCAATCCTTGTGTGTGGGGCTGTGATAGCGCCGGAGCGGTCGCGCACCGCCTGACGGGCCCACGCAGGCGCAGGCACTACGGTAATTTTGGTTTCAACGCCGTCGCGCAGCACGGTCATGTTCACCGGCTTGCCTGGGCGTAAGGCGATGGTGCCCACAATGGTGCTGGTGTCAAGGTCGCCAAACTTCACACCCCATGCGTCTTCCAAGGCCTGCATTGCCCGCTTGCAGTCCGCCTCTTGCTGCAGATTGGGTCGAGGCAACAGCACAATCGTTTGCTGGTCAGTGAGCTTGGCAGCGCTATAGTCGAGTGCAACGATCTTAACCTGTTCGTCGGTGCTTTCCAGCAGGTACCTGTAAAGCCTCATCGGAAGAATCAGCGGCGTGTTGCCAAACTTACTGATGACCATTCCCGTGCGTAGCCCGGCCTTGTAGGCAACGCCGCCCTCGCTAACCTCTCGCAATGTCAGCGAAAGCCTGCAGTCCTCGATGGCGACGAGACTGTCGTTGACCATCAGGCCGTCGCGTTCAGCCGCAGAATCAGGGATGACTTTGCCAATAATGATGCTGTTGTCGGTCGGGTCCGGAACGCCAACCCACAAGGCAACAACTGTGAACACGATTACGGCCAGCACGACATTCATGGCGACGCCTGCGCAGAGGATAATCGCTGACTTATAGCGAGCAATGGCATGGAAGCCACCCGCAACCGGCTCGGAGCCGGGCTCCATGCCGGCAATCCGCACGTACCCGCCAAAAGGGATTGCGTTGACCCGATAGGTGGTTTCGCCGTACTCCCTGGCAATCAGCGATGGGCCAAAGCCGAAGGCAAAGTCATGCACCTTGCAGCCGAAGGCCTTCGCTGCAAGAAAATGACCCGCCTCATGAAAATAGAGGCAAAGGCCAAGCACGACAACAATTGCGGCAATTCCGTTGAGAGTGGAAAGCACCCCAGTCAATTCCATAAGTTAACACTCCGCATTCAGGTAACTAGTGACCTTGTGGCTCTTGCCGGAGCCAAATCGCAAGGCGGGTACCCACGCCACAGGCGTCAGGTACCCATGCTGGAGGCATGGGTGAGGCTGGGGGAGAAAAGCTAGCCCATACACCATTGCATGTGCATTTTGCTTGCAAGTGACAAGGTGAGTAAGCACGGCTTCAGACAGATACTGCAAACAATCGGCCGCAAGTCCAGAAGTCCGTCGTTGCAGCCATTGACCAAGAGCGACCGTCGCTCAACGGCTTTTCGCCGCTTCCGTGACGTATTGATAAGCCCAGTCATTGAGCCGTTGGATATCGTGCAGGGTGTCTGCCGGCGCGCCGTCGTGCGCCTCCAGCGCCCTTTCGACACAAACCGGGATGTCAGTGAACCGTATGCGTCCAGCCAGGAATAATTGCACGGCGGCCTCGTCTGCGCCAGTGAGCACCGCCGGATAGCCGGCACCTGCCTCTGCCGCCTGCCTGGCAAGTCGCAGACACGGGAAGTTTTCGGCATCCGGCTCGGCAAAGGTAAACGGGCCCGCCGCGACAAGGTCCAGCGGCTCGAGAGGCGCACGAAGCCGCTGCGGGTAGCTGAGGGCATACTGTATAGGTACGCGCATGTCCGGCCAGCCCAACTGGGCAATGACCGAGGTATCGCAGAACTCTACCAGGGAATGAATCATACTCTGGTGATGGACAACGACCTGCACCTGCCTGAATGATACACCAAACAGCCACCGAACTTCAAATATTTCGAAGCCCTTGTTGGCCAGTGTCGCCGAATCGACGGTCACCTTCGGCCCCATCTTCCAGTTTGGATGCGCCAGAGCCTGCTCGGGAGTGACTTCGGCCAGCTCTTCTGCCGGAAGCGTGGCAAACGGCCCGCCCGATGCGGTGAGCAGGATACGCGCAACAGCCGCCTGGCTCTCGCCCTGAAGGCACTGAAAGATGGCCGAAAGCTCGCTGTCTATCGGGATGACCTCGGCCCCGCTGCGGCGTGCGGTTTGCATGACCAGGGCTCCGGCGGCGACCAAAGGCTCCTTGTTAGCGAGCGCGACGTTGATGCCGGCCTCAAGAGCCGCCAGGACACAGGGCAGGCCGGCGAATCCGGAAATCGCGCCGACGACCAGATCCGGCTCGACAGCACTAACCATTTCGACGAGGCCGTCAGGGCCGGCGAAGACCCTGGCATCAGGAAGCCTGTCTCGCAATCTGCCGGCGGCGCTGGTGTCGGCCAGGCCGAGGTATCCAGCGCCGGTGGCGGCGGCTTGCTCGGCCAGAGTGTTGAAGTCGGAGCCGGCAGCAAGCCCCGCGACCTCAAAACACTCCGGATGGCAAGACATCACCTCCAGGGTCTGGATGCCGATCGAACCGGTTGAGCCAAGCAGCAGGATGCGGCTTTTGTCCATAATCCACTCCGGTTACGCCGCTGAGTCGTGAACTACAAACATAACAATGCGGCGCCGACTTGTCAAGGCCGGCGGGTGCGAGTTTAGATTGTCGGTACAGGAAGTTGGCTGATGGCAGGAGCAGAAACGCCGTTCTTGTCGAAGGAGGGGCTGGCTGAGCGAAGCGAAACCGGCCCGTGTGCCGTCGCAGGTTACGCGGGACGGTGCCAGGTCGCGGGCCGGGCTCACGTCGGACAGACAACGTCCGCCGTTCGGCCGGCCCCTCCGACGGCTACGGCAACGGCAACAGCGGAGAGCGAGCGTGCACGCCGCGTACCCACTCCAAGGGAGTGGGTCCGGCGTGGGTGAGGGCGCAATGAATTGCGGCCAATGAGCAGCGGTGTGAAGGGCGTGATGAATCACGCCCCTACGAATAGGCAGACTGCGCCCTTTGTCACTTACCGATACTCCTTAGGTGCACCCCTGGTCAGCGACCCAAAAGGAGGTTTCCGGGCCGCCAGAGGCTAACAAGACACGCCGAACAGGCTGCGACAGGAGATTCGCTGATGGAAAACGATCGCCCCCAGGCGGAAAGCGCCGGCAAAGACGGCCGCCTGGGGATAATTGTCTTCATTCTGGTTGTGGACATCATCGCCCGCTACTGCGGTACGTCGCTGCCGGTGTTCGCCGACAGGCTGCGAAGCTATTTTCAGCTCGATTACGGCGGGCTGGGAATGTTGCTAAGCGCCGGTGCTGTCGGTGGGCTCGTCTCTGTGGTGCTCGTTGGGCTGCTGTCGCAATTGTGGGGTGTCAGGCGACTGCTGATTGTGACGCTGTGGGGTGTCGGCGTCAGCTATCTGCTCCTGGGGCTGGGGCGCAATCTGGTTTGGTTCTCGGCAGGCCTGGTACTGCTGGGCCTGTTTCTGGCACCGCTGGCCATCTGCGTGCCGGCATTTCTGATTAAGACATATCCCGCGTTAAAACGGCGCATGCTGACCGTAAGCCTGATATCAAGCGCGGTTCCGGGAGCGCTTTTCCCGCTCTTTGCCCAATACCTGCTCCGTACCGCAGGTGCTGACGGCAGCAACGCAAGCTTCGCAAAGCTATTCCACATACCGCTGCTGGTTTGCTGTATTGGGGTGCTCTTGTCACCCCTGCTGCTGACCACATTGGCCTCAAAGCCCGGGGGGAACGGAGCAAATGAGGGGGCAACGCGACGAATCAGATGGCGGGACCTGACCCGAGCATCTACACTCGGCATCTTTGTCCTGATGGGCCTGCACGCTTCTGCCGACGAGGGTGTGGCCAAGTGGTTCCCGATGCTACTGGAGAGCCAGCAGACACATCTGCCACTTTCTCCGGGCCTGGTGTTGTCATTGTACTCGGTCGCGTACGTTGTCTCGCGGTTGGCCCTGGCGGCATTGCCCGAAGGATACCTGCAGCGGCTTTTGCTGGTGCTGCCGGGGCCCGTGGGAGGCCTTCTGCTGATCCTGGGCGTGTGGTCAGGCAACCTTGTGCTAATGTGCATCGCCCTGCCCCTGGGCGGACTATTCTGGTCTTTGGAATACCCGGTAATACTAACCGAGGTCGCCCACCGAGCAGGTGACGAGTTCCCATCATGGTACGCCGCCGCGATGCTCGTCTTCCAGGTGATGGCTGTCGGCTGTGTCAATCTCGTCGGCCAGCTTGGCCAGGCCACGGGGGACTTGCGCATCGGGATAAGCGTTGCCGCTGGCGGCTTTATTCTGTTTGGGATTGCCAGCTACTTCTCGCGTCTGGGGCGCGGGCCCGCGGGCGGCGCTGCGGTCGAAGGCACAATCAATGAGCCAGTGGAGAACTAACACCGGACCCCCTGGTTGCAGAGGTGTCGTTGCACCACTGTGACCGCTGCTTCACGGTTTGCTCGTCCATCGCCCTTGAGCTGGTTGTTGGCCGTTGTCGTCCCTTATGCAGGTGTCCTGCTATTCGTCTTCTGGGGTATACTGCAGCTCATATGTCGTGCTGCAGTGTGGGCATCGAAGACGAACGTTCTTCATCCCAACCATGGCGAGCATTTGCTCTTCCATCTCACTGAGGACATGCTTTCCTCCCACCTTGCTGGATTCGATGTCGTGAAGCTTGCGGCAGCGCGGACATCGATTCTTCCCAGGAGGCATTTTCTCGATACTGCCCGAGTGCTCGTACGTTCCCATTGTCTGCTCCTTTCATTCTGTGTTGACCGGTCAGTGAAGACGGCAAACTACTGTTTATGTGGCTCTAATTCCGTAATTCCGGGGGCACCATACTCAATCCTGAAGTATCGTGAATTGTCAATTGGCTAAATCTCTTCGATTGCATAAGCAAGGCTACCCCTGGTTTATGATGGAATTAGGTATGGTGTCCCCGAGATTTGGGCTTCCGCCTTCGCTATTGCTCGCTGGGGAGAGCGTCGAATGTGATGGTGACAGCCTTCGACATCTTTGGATCCGGCTCCTGGATGGTGCCGGTTGTCAGCGGTGCCTGGCGCTTGATGTACTCCTGGGCGAGTTCGGCCAGCTCGCGCGCTACGGCCGGGTGGTCTTCGATGACGTTATCGAGCTCCTCCGGATCGGCCTGCAGATCGTAGAGCTCACGTACAGGCTCTTCGTCGCCGAGGAACTCCTCCCACATCGGTACGATCAGGTTCCACTCCCTGGTCCGCACGCTGCAGTAGCGGCTCCAGCCGATGAAGACGCTGTCGCGTTCGGGCTGCTCTTCGCCGGCGGCCATTGGCCAGACATCGTTGCCCAGGGCGCGCTCAGGTGCGTCTATCCCCATAATGCCCAGAGCGGTCGGCAGGATGTCATGGTGTTGCACAAAGCCCTCGATCTCCTCGCTCGCCAGCTCACCGTCCGGATGTCTGATCAGCAGCGGTACCCTCGTGCACTGGTGGCGCAGGCGGGTCTCGCCCTTGTGAAGCTCGCCCCGTTCACCAAGCATCGTGCCGTGGTCGGCGGTGAAGACGATGACGGTATCTTCCATCAGGTCCTCGTCGGCCAGGGTCGCAAGCAGATGACCGACCCAGGCGTCAACGAGGGTGACTTCGCCCGCGTAGGCGGCTTTGATGCAGCGGAATTGTTCTTCGGTCACGTCGGCGGTCAGGCCCGGCGGTGCGACACCGGCAAGGCCCTCGTAATCGGGGTAGTATATCTCTGCGTACTCAGTCGGCGGGTCCCACGGCTCGTGCGGATCGAAGCAGTCCACGCACAAAAAGAACGGCTTGTCGAGCGTATAGCCGTCCACCCAGTCCGCCGCCGCACTCATGACCTTCGCCACTGAGGTATCGGCATCGCCGTGCCAGTCTTTGCGCAGCATCAGATGCTGGATCACCCAGTGGTCGTCGGCGGTGGTTTCGGGGTCCAGAGTGGTCTGGGCGAGCAGGTCCATTACCTGCTGCTTGTCCCGCAGCGCGTACATGTCGCCTTCCTGGCCGCGAATCCATTCCCAGTAGTCGAAGCCTCGGTGGTAGTTCTTGCCCGGCTTCATCATGTGATAGACGTCGGTGACGAAGCCGCTGCAGTAGCCCTGCTCTTTGAGCCACTCCGCAGCGGTGACATCCTGATCGAAGAACGGATGCCAGCCGAAATTGGCCACTGCGTCGGTGTGCTGATAGATGTAGCGGGCTGGACTGACGGGCCGGCCGGTGAGGATCGAACGCCTCGCCGGCAAGGTCGGCAGGCCCTCCGCATACGCATCTACGAAGATCGCGCTTTCAGAGGCAAGCTTGTCCAGATTAGGCGTCTCAATCCAGTCATTGCCGTAGAATCCAAGATAATCCCATCTCAACGTGTCGCTGACGATCAGTACCCAATTCATGTGCAATGTCTCCGTTCGATCCATTATTTTGGTAAATTGGGGACAGTCACCTATTTCTGCAGAGGAATAGGACTGGAAGTTACAGAAATCGCAAGAAATGGGTGACAGTCCCCAATTTTCCTAAGGCATCAGGGCGTATATGTGCACGTCGGTCGGCGGCCCGGCCTTGGTCCTGTACTGGAGCGGGAGAGTAGCCTCCAGCGAAAATCCGAGCGCTTGCAGAATCTCGGCGCGGTCTCTTGCCGCTCCGTCGCAGTAGGCCTGTATCTTCGTCTCAGGCGGCAAGTCTATGGCATCGAGCAGTCGTGTGGCATGGTCGAGGAAAAGCGGGTGGACGAAGAATTCGAGCAGATGCGGCCCGTATGGCCATTTTTCATCGCGCGCAACAAATGCGTGGCCGACGATAGCGCCGGTCTCCACACACTCAAGCGCCGTCACTTGTTGGGCTTTGTCTGCTGCCATCCATTCTCGCAGCTTGCAGTAGGTGCCTTCGTAAGAGCTATGGCCGAACTGGCCGAAGACGTAGCCGCGCAGGTCCCAGCCGCTCTGGACCTGGTAGAGCGCAGTCAGCAGCGGCCAGTCGCTCCATTCGACAGGACGCACCCTCACTTTCCCAGGCACAAAGAAATCGTCCGGATAGTTCTCGTCCAGAATCCACACCATGCTGCCGGTGCTGCCGATCGGCCTGAAGCCTAACGAGAGGTAGATGCGGAACGCCAGATCCTCGTGGTCTGTACCGAGGTACATGGCCCTGCCGTTCTCGGCGGCGAAGTCCTGCATCACCAGGGCCATCAAGTGGTTGCAGATGCCCTTGCGGCGGTGGTTGGGGTCGGTGAAAACGTGCTCCAGCATGGCCACAGGGCGCTCGAGGGCTTGAGTTATGGTCGCGTTTCCAGCCGCCTGATCGTCCAGCCGCATCTGGTAAAAGGCCATCGTCAAGCCGGGCAGGTCCTCCCGTAGAGCCTGCGACATCGCCCGCGTCCAGAGTTCGCCCTTGTGCTCCAGTAGCGGCACCAGGCGTTGTTCCCATTCAGGCTCCGGAGCCGTGACCTTGTAGATTTCGGCCTGTTCGCCGGATTTCAGCGTGACAGGTGGCAACTGCCTGACCATGCAAGTGTTTCCTCTTCAGGAGACGCTATTACTGAGGTTGCGGGCCGACTGGCAAGAGCACCTGGCGCTCGACGTTGATTGTGAGCGGGGCGCCAAGCTCTGAAGTATCCTGCAGCCATGCCGCGAGATCCGGCAGCGGCTTGGCGCGGAAACTCTGCAACCATTGCGTCGCCGGCTGTGTGCTCACTCCGATTCGGATATGCGCGCCGCTGTCTTCAAGTCGCGGCGGATTTTCGCTACCCGTCATCCGCAATACCACGCCGCCCTCACTGCCGGCGTTTCTGGCTTCGGCGATGATCTTGTTGGTGCCCCGGAGAACCCGGGTGACGATAAAGAGAGCCTTGAGGGTGGGCCAGTCCGGCTCGACAACATCGCCGGCCTCGTCCAACTGGAAGCGCTTTGCAATCCACAGGCGGCTGCCAGCGGCGACTTGTGAATCCGCGTCGAACTGAAAGCGGCCGGTTATCCGCTCCGTGCCGAGCAGCCCATACCACAGCCGCCCGCTGGTGCCGGCCTTGCCCCAGACGCAGAGGTTCGATGTTGTCGGCGACCAACTGCAGCCACTGAGAGCAAAACCAGCATCAGCCATGTTTTTCAGGCAGCGAGGCGTGTACTCTTCGACTGACGCTGCCATCAGTTTATGGGGTTTGGTGTAGATTACTGCCCGGCGGTCAGGTGAGACGCAAAAGCTGGTTATGCCCTGATCAACAATCACGCCCTCGGTCGCCGACCTGTTGAATATCAATTGGCCTTCGGCGTCCATGGCGAACGACAACGGCTCGGTGCCGCCTAGCGGCTCAAGCGGCGTGATCTGCACCTGACCCGAAGACATCAGACAAACATGATGGCGCAGCAAACCGGCGGCAGTGATGAATTCGGAGATGGCGGTAGGACCGGGCATCTGGTTCAGAGCCTGCCATGCGCCGCCCTCTCTTCGCATCACCTCGACCGGTGCGCCGCCGCGCAGGTCGGCCACAAACAGCGTGCCGGTTCGCGTCTCGTCGCGCTGGAAGGTGAAAAGGATTTGCTGGTCCGAAAGCCAGGCCAGGTGCATGCCGGCATTGATACTGCGGGGCGCGCCGAGTGTTGATATGACCGGCCCGGCAAGGTCCAGCACGCTCAATTCCGCGGCAGCGCCCTGTTCCATCGGTACCCGGCGCCAGTACGCTATCGTGCGACTGTGGGGAGCCACGGCAAAGTGCTGCGAGACGGCGTCGGGGCATAGCTGCGCCCCCGCACTGCTGGAGCGGTATATCACCACGGCGCACTGGTCGGGCCACTGCTGCCAGCCGCCGATCACAACCGTTCCGCCATCATCCAGCCACTGAGCCTGATTAACAAGCACGTCAGCAGCCGGCTGCCATTGCAGCAGTACCAGTGACGAGACGTCTGCCTCAGTTAGCCCCCACGACCAATGCGAACAATACGCCACAAGCAGTACACCACAGACACCGCCACAAACACGCAGTCTGGTCACCTGAAGTCACACCCCCGGGACATCGAGTATTCTTCCGCAGCGATCGTGCTGATCTAGCGACCAACTAAGATACCGGTATTACTTTTCGACGCGGGGCGCCGGCGTCCTGCCGCGCCTCACAGATCGAGGTAACGTCCAATGGCTTCTGCGACGCCGTCCTTAGCAGATGTTGCGACATAATCGGCTCCGGCGCGGACCTCGTCACAGGCATCCGGCATCGCGACGCCGATAGCGGCCTGCTGAATCATCGGCAAATCGTTTAGCTGATCGCCCAGCGCCATCGTATGCTCCAGGCCGACGCCCAGATGCCGGGCAAGCCACGCCAGCGCACTGCCCTTTGTGGCATCCATGTTGAGGTACTCAATATACTCGGGCAGCGAGTGGGTCACGTAAAGCTCGCCACGCCAGCGCTCCCGTTCCTGCGGCAGAGCCTGGGCGATGCTGTCGGGCTCATCGGCAATCAGCAGCTTGGTAGGAGATTGCCCGTCGAACTTGCGCAAATCACCAACCGGCACAGGCACGTCACCGGTTCGCTGCAAATACAGCCGACCCCAGCGATTCAGGTGAGTGACGTACAGTGTATCCTTCAGGAAGTAATGCAGACAGCGGCGGCTGTCCATGCTGTGGCGGACGATGAGGGCGGCCTTTTCTGGCGGCACGGGTACGTGGTGGATCGGCTGCTGCTCGTCGCAGCCGCGTACCATCGCACCGTTGCAGGAGATGATAAGGCTGTCTTCAAGGCCGAGCCGGCGGGCGAATTGTGCGGCTGAACGGTGGCTGCGGCCAGTGGCTAGGCAGACGGTGATGCCGCTGTCCACGACGGCCTTGAGGGCGGCGATGTTGGCATCCGAAATGTCCGTGGAGTTGTGCACCAGGGTGCCGTCGAGGTCGGTTGCGATCAGCCTTATATCAACGGCCACAAATAACCATCTCCAAACACGCGAAGACCAATTAGACCATACATCCGGCCATCATGACGGCCGGATGTAGAAACAAAGCACTCTCGCCGGAGCCTGCTTGCCTGATTAGTAGTTGAGGCCGGCCAGTATCTTCTTGATGTTGTCGAAGCAGATGCGGCTGGCCGGCTCGCCGGTTGCCGAGAAGGCCGCGCCACCGGGCTGGTCGAGCAGATCGCTGTCCAGCTCTTCGTCAGGGCGCCAGTGCGTCTCCAGCGAGCAAGCGCCCTCGTAGCCCATGTCAATCAGCGCCTGAAACTGGCCGGGATAGTCAATGTAGCCACCGTCGCCGACAGGCACACAGCGGCCCTTCTCAGGGGTGTCGGCCTTCACGGCGTCCTTGATGTGGACGTGGATGAGGAAGGGCTTCATGCGCTCGAAGGCCGTGGGATACGGCAACTCGCCGCCTTCTGCAAAGACCTCGTTAGCCGGGTCCCAGATGGCGCGCACGCGCGGGCTGGCCATTGCCTTGTAGAGCTGTTCGGCCTCCCCGGCCGAGCCAATGTGAGTGGAGGATTCGTTTTCAATGCCGATATAGACGTCTTCCTGCTCGCAGATCTCGATTGGCTCTTCGTAGGCGTCCAGGAGTTGCTGCCAGACATCTTGAGGCGGGCCGGTGCGCCAGAACGTGAAGCCTCGGATGATCTTGCAGTTGAAAGTGTGCGCCAACTCGATGCAACGGCGCAGGATGCCAAGGTGCTCCTGATACTGCTGCTCGTCGCCCAGATCGCACTTGAGGAACGGAGACGCGATACAGCAGACGCTCATGTCGTATTGCTCAAGCAGCTTTTTCATCTTGGCCACATCAGCATCGGGGATGTCCTGCGGAGGGTTGTCCCAGACCGACCGCGGCTCCACCTGCGGCACGTCATAGTCCTGGCACACCTGCAGCACTCGTTCGAAGTCCTGAGATATTTCATCGCTGATAACACTGAGCTTAAACATGCTTCTCACCCCATGTATGTGATTTCGGACACTGCACTATTCCTCGTCGCTGGGCTGCGGACCTGCACGTTGCTGCCTGGTGGGTATCGCCTTGTGGAGGCAGTTGATCGGATGGTCGCCCGCCAGCGCAAACTTGCCTGAATCAGGCAACGGCGCAAGCCCCCCGCACAGTCAGAAATGCACCCTCCCGATTTTGAGGCGCTCGCTCCGGCGCAGATTAGCCATCAGAACAGCGGTGGCCATTGAATAGAGTCTTGCCTCAGCGCTATCGGCGCGCGAGGTAAGGATCACCGGGGCTGCCGCGCCGACGAGCACGCCGGCTACGCGTCCGTTGGCCAGGAAAGTGAAGGACTTGACAAGGATGTTTCCGGCCTCGATATCAGGGACTAAGAGAATATCGCAGTTGCCGGCCACCTCCCCTTTGATGCCTTTGATCTCGGCGGCCATTGCCGAAACGGCATCATCAAGTGCGAACGGGCCGTCCACTATGCAGTCGGGGAATTGATCGCGCGCTGCCATCGTAGTAAGCGCCGCGGCGTCGAGGGTAGCCGGCATCTTCGGGTTGACTACCTCGACGGCTGCGAGCACGCCAACCTTTGGCCGGTTGATGCCGAAACAACGCGCCAAATAGACAGCATTCATGATAATATCGCCCTTGGTGATCAGGTCCGGTGCGATGTTCATCGCACCGTCAGTGATGAAGGTGAGACGGCCCCGATCCAGGGCTTCGAGGATGAAGATATGGCTCATGATGTATCCGCTGCGCAAGCCGGTCTCCTTGTCCAGTATCGCCCGTAGGAAGTCGTCGGTGTGGATATGGCCCTTCATCAGCAGGTCGGCGCGCCCCTCATGGACGGCCAGTGCGGCCTGCCGTGCGGCCTGCAGATCGTCCGCCTCGTCAATAAGCTCGATTTCGGCGAGGTCAAGGCCGACCTCCTGAGCGAGCGGTTCGATGACCTCGCGGCGGCCGACCAAGAGCGGCCTGGCGATGTCCATCTCCATTGCGACCTTAACCGCCTCAATGATCGGCTTCTTCTCGGCCACTGCTACCGCAACTGTGCGCAGCGGATAGTCGGCTGTGGCCTCAGTAATCTGCTCAAACGTGGTAATCATGCGTCCTGTTCCTCCTCGGCAATCTGCTTGAGAGCAGCATCCACGGCCTCGATGGCACTATTGGGTGTGGAAGCGCCGGCAGTTATGCCCACTCGCTGGGCCCCGGCGATCCATTTGCGCTGCAGCTCCTCGGCACGTTCTATGTGATGAGTGCGGGGATTGACTTCAGAGCAGATCTCGGCCAGGCGAGCGGTGTTGGCGCTGTGATAGCCGCCGATGACTATCATCACATCAACCTGCCTAGCCGTAGCCAGTGACGCCTCCTGGCGCTGAGTGGTAGCGCCGCAGATGGTATTGCTGACTATGAGCAGACGCACGCGCGGCAGCAGCGCATTGACCAGAACGTTGAGGCTGTCAATACGCTGCGTGGTCTGACACACGACGGCCACTTTGTCTTGCAGCTTCACCTCTTCGAGGTCCTCGGGCCCTTCGACAATGATGGCCGCGCCGCCGGTGTGTTCCCTGATGGAGCGGGCTTCCGGGTGCTGTGGCTCGCCCAGGATAATGACTTGCCAGCTTTCGTTGCACAGCCGCTGGGCTTCACGCTGAGCACGAGCGACAAAAGGACAGGTGGCGTCCAGTATCACGACACCGCGCTCCTGGGCCTCTTGCTCGACATCAGGGCTACAGCCGTGGGTGCGAATCATGAGAGTTTCACCGGGCCGCATGTCGGTGACCTGGCCCACGACACGCACGCCCTGCTGCTGGAGCTTTTCGACCACCTGGGGGTTGTGGATTAGTGGGCCGAGGGTGGCGCTAAGCTGACTTTGCTCGATGGCCTGCTCGGCCATATCCAGCGCTCGCCGCACACCGAAGCAGACGCCTGCATCTTTGACGATGACTATCTCCATGCTGCTTCCTTCTAGTTGTTGCGTTGGAGGAGCAAGTTGACCAGTTCAATCCACAACTCGTTGTGGGCCGGCAGGGCTTCGGCGGCGGCGATGGCCATCGCTGCCACCTCCTGCGCGCGCTGTCGCGAGCCCTCTACACCCAGAAGCGCCGGATAAGTCATTTTCTGCGAGGCTTCGTCAGCGCCGACCGGCTTGCCGAGTTGCGCCTCGCTGGCAGTTGCATCGAGAATATCGTCGGTAATCTGAAACAGCAGGCCGAGGTGATGGGCGTATTTGGTAAGCGTCCGCAGGGCGGTGTCTTCAGCTCCGCCAAGAATTGCGCCACTGCGGGCTGCTGCGACGATCAATTTCGCGGTCTTATTGGTGTGGATGAAGTTGAGCAGGCCGGCCTCCGCCGCTTCGTTTTCGGCTTCGATGTCCGCGGCCTCGCCCCCGATGAGTCCCATCGCGCCGGTCGCTTCGGCGAATTCGCCGACAACGCGCAGCACTGCTTCGGCGTCAAGGCCGCTGGTGCGGAGTAAGGCCAGCAGTTCGAAAGCGCGTACGATCAGTGCATCGCCCGCCAGCAGGGCCGTGTGTTCATCGAACTGGGTGTGAGATGATGGCAAGCCACGCCGCATCGGGGAATTATCAATGCAGGGCATGTCGTCGTGAATGAGGGAGGCGGCGTGCATAAACTCAAAGGCGATGGCAGCGGGCAACACCGTTACTGTGGCCAAGCCGAACATCTCAGCGGCCTTGATTGTGATAAAGGCGCGGACGCGCTTGCCTCCCTGGACACTGTGCCTCATGGCGGCCAGCAAGCGCGCAGCCGGCCCCACCGGCTCGGGCAGGAAGCTACAGATGCGTTCATCAATCAGTGCTTGTGTCGCTGCGAGTTGCTGCGCTATGTCCATTCTGTGCAATTCTATCCGCCAATCATAGCGTCGTGTTTGGGTCACTGCTGTGAAGATTGCCGGCGAGGGTCATGCACTGTGTCACCTGAGCGTCAAAAGGGCAGCGATGAGTAAGCCTCAGCCAGCATCTCCGGTGCCGATGAGCACGCGTTTGGGCTGGGGCTTCTCAATGATCTGCTCCTCGAGCACTTCCTTGGTCACCTGCTTGTCGTTGTGTTTTTTGATGCGATAGGTGACCTTGCGGCGGCCTGGCTTGCCGGCAGAAGACACGCGCCTCTCGCCACGTTTTAGTGCTGGGGAGTGCTGCTTGCTGACCGGCGGCTCAATCGTTTCTTCGCTGGTGACCTCCAGGACGGTGACGACAGTGATCGCCGGCACGGTGACGCCGACCTTGAGCTTCTCGCCCGGATGAATCGTGCGACCTTTTAGCCCGGGATTTGCCTTGTAAAGCTCGGCCACACGCATATTGTGTGCGCCGGCGATTTTTTCCGGAAAGTCCCCCGTCTTGACGACGTACACTTCTGGCTGGCGTCGGGTCTGGGTCAACTGGGCGACGACCTCGCGAATGTCTGTGGAGATGTCTTCGGGGCGCTCGCCGGAGGTGGAGATGCTGGGTTCGGGCGTCAGCTTCTGGGAGACGACTGTCGCAGCGGCGTCACCGATGTATTCAGATTTGAGCGTGTCGAGCACTTTTTGAGCGAGGTCCTCGGAGGCCAGTGTCGCGATGTTAACACCGTTAACACTGATGGCGGCGGCCTCGACCTTTACACTGACCTTGTCTTTGAGGACCTCGACGGCCTCAGCCACCGAGAGCACTGGCCGCTCCTCAACGGCCCACGTTTCGTCTTCCCACTTCTGCTCAATGCATGCTTCGCCGGGCAGTTTGCCTTTGGCCGCGGCGACGATCCGCTGGCGGACGGTCTCGGCATCTTTCTGGGTGGCGACCAGGCAGCAGATTTCATTATCCACAACAATGGCGCGCGCAAAGTGCCTGCGCTGACCGAAGGCATTGACCAGCAGCACGCCGAGCAGAAGCGCCACGCAAACGCCCAATGCGACCCGATAGACACGCACAGCGTGTTCCAGCCGCTCAGTCTTTCCCCGAGCGAGGCGCAATGCTTCCGGGCTGTCTTCGTTTTCTGTGTGCATCGGCGGCATCTTCACAGAGGCGGCGCGGCTTGTGAAACGGTCTGTGCCGCGCCGCAGAGGACTTGCCAATTGCTCCCAGGTCAGGCGTTTTTCTTCGCTTTCAGTATTTCTATAGCTTGATCAATCTGCTTCTGGTGCCATTCTTCACCTGAGTAGGTGGCGTCGGGCTCAGGATCAGCGAAAAGGTGATCGGGCTTGACGCCTCGGTTGCCCTCGGCGTCCTCGGCACCGAGGTCAGTCAGCTCCGGCGTCAAATAGACGGCGGTTGACAAGAACAGGGCGGAGCCGTCGCGCATCTCAATAATAGTCTGGACCTTCGCCTTTCCAAAGGTGCGGTGTCCGGCGACCTCGGCGCGGCCACGTTCCTTGAGCGCACCGGCGACGATCTCGGAGGCGCTTGCGCTGCCCCGGTTCACCAGCACCAGCATCGGCATGTCTTCAGGAATGGCGGTGCCCGGGGAGGCGTTGAGCGGCTGCGGGTCGGTGTCGCGCGCCTTGATATAGACCACAGGGCCACCGTCCAGGAAGAAGCTGGCCACAGTCACGGCGGCGTCGAGAATGCCCCCGGGGTCCGTGGACATGTCAAGAAGCAGTGCTTCCATGCCCTGCTTGGTGAGCTCATCTATGGCTTCGGTCATCTTTTCTTCTGCGAGTTGGTTGAAGCTTCGGAGCCAGATATAGCCGATTTTGTCATCCAGCATTTCCGACTCGAGCGTGGGGAACTGGACCTCGGCCCTGATTATCTCGACGTCAAAGCTGTCCTCCAGGCCCTCACGTACTAGCGTGAGAACAACTGGGGTTCCACGCTTGCCGCGGATCTGGCGCACCACTTGATATAGCGTCTGGCCTTTAGTCGCCTTTCCGTCAACTTTGACGATCTGGTCGCCGAACCTGAGGTCGGTCGTGGCGGCTGGTCCCTCGGGGATCACATCACTGATTACCACCCGCTCGTGGCCAGTGTCATCGGTCTGCGCCTCGAGGACAGCACCGATGCCATCGAAGTGGCCCTCGCTTTCCGTGCGGAAATCCTTGAACTCTTGCGGGTCCAGGAAACGGCTGTAGGGGTCCTTCAGTGCGGCTAACATGCCGCGGATCGCGCCGTAAGTGAGTGTCTTATCATCCTCGACAGGATAGACATAGTGCGTCTTGATCTTCTCCCGCACCTGCCAGAACGTCGCGATCGGCGACAGATCGGTGACGGTAGGTATGTCGTAGTCCTTATCCTGTTGATAGACCCCGGGTATTATCTGGGCCAGCGAGGCCGAGAATGCCAGCATGTTGCCCTCGCTCAATACTTCCGCGGTCATCAGAGCCCCCCCAACAAAAAAAACTGCCGCGATAACCATAGCTACTATGCATAGATACACGTTTCGCTTCATTTTATCCGGTAAGCCTCCACAAAGTGACGGATTATAGGTAGTTGATAGGATTGACGTGTCTGCCATTAACACGGACTTCGAAGTGCAGGTGGTTGCCGGTTGACAGCCCGGTGGTCCCGCAGCGACCGATCATCTGGCCGCGGCTGACGGTCTGGCCCCTGCACACACGCATACTGCCCGACTGCAGGTGGCCATAGAGTGTGGACATGCCGCTGCCGTGATCTATAATCACGCAGAACCCGTAACCTCTGCGCCACCCGGCGGAGATGACGCGACCTGCGGCTGCGGCTTTGATTGGCGTACCTCCGGCTCGTGCGATGTCAATTCCGGTGTGCATCTTCCTGCGGTGCAGTATCGGGTGCATCCGCATTCCATAGGGGGAGCTGAGGCGGCCCGTCATCGGCCAGGCGAATGTCCCTGCCCACTTGCCATGATACGCTCCGGCTGTTCCCGTGCCGCTGGCCAGCCTGGCCAGCATTTCCCCAATCGCCCTGGACTCAGCCTCCCATTGCGCGAGCTCTCTTTCGTAGGTGGCCCGGTCGGTGGTGGCCTTGTGCAGCAACTGTTGAGCGACGTCCTTCTTTCTCGCGACCTCGTTGCGCTGTTTTCTCACCTTCTGTCGCAAGGTTACCTGTTCTTTTTCTTTAGCCCTCAATTGCCCCCGTTGCTTTTCGCGGCGCTCCTGGTAGTCAATCATGGCTTGTAGCAGTCGCGTGTCCCCGGCTGCGATACGGGCATTGAAGTCGGCGCGGTTGGCAAAATCATTAAAATCAGTCGCGTTGAGCAGCACCTCGACATAGGTGGGTATGCCGAGCTTGTAGGTGACCAACATGCGCTGCTGCACTTCATCTTTGTGACGGTTGAAGGTGGCTTCAGTGTTGGCCAATTCCTGCTTGACTCTGCGAATAGTCGTGCGCGTTTTTTCAAGCTGCCACTCAGCGGCCTTCAGGCGTCTTTCTGCCTCCGCAAGGTCCCGCTGCGCCTCGATAAGCTCGTTGCGGGACGTAGCCTGCGCGGCCTTGGCAGACTTCAGTTTCCTTCTGGCGTCGGCCTTCTGCCGCTCAATGCGGTTGAAGCTGCGGCGCAGTTGGGACCGGCTCTGTGCATCGGCCTGCTCCGTAGTCGCAAAGATACTCAGAGCCACTACGAGGCCCGCTATAATCCAAAAAGTCCGCAAGCCGGTTCTGTTGTCCATGCAAAGCTCCCGTGTTCAGGCCTCGGAGAGATAGCGATTTGCGCTAATGAACGCGCCGGCTGTTCCGAAAAGCGCCCCAGCCAGAATAAGCCCCAGTGCAAATGCTGTCAAGAACTGTGCCGAATACACGATCTTTATGAACTGGAGGCTCTCGGCCAGGTAAGAATGCAGGTACGCGTAGCCGATGGTCAGCGCAATAGCGGCCAATATGCCTCCGACGATGCCCTGAAACGCCCCTTCGAATACCAATGGGGCCCTGATAAACCAGTTGGTTGCCCCGACAAGCTGCATGATGCGAATTTCGCGGCGCCGGGCGTAGATGGTCAGCCGAATTGTGGTACTGACAATCAGCATTGTGGCCGCAACCAGCAGCAGCCCGACCACCACGCCGCTGACCTTGATGCCGTGAGACAGCAACAGGATCTTGTCGAATACCGACCTGCTGTACAATACCTCATCGACACCGGGCAGTTGCTCGGCGAATTCCGCTACGGCCGCCATATCGTCGGGGTCCGCAACTTTCACCCGGATGATGTCCGACAACGGGTTGCCAGCTATCTTGAGGGTCTCGGGATCAACGCCCATCATTTCGGCCCATTCATCCCGAGCCTGCTTCTTGCTGACAAACTCAGTCTCTTTGACGCGCAAGTCGCCGTAGAGTTTAGCCTCGATATCCCCGGCGTCAGCGTCGTCTTGCAGCCAGACGCTTATGGAGGCGCTTTTCGCCTGCAAACTGGCCATGTAGTCCAGGTTGATCGCGCCCACTACAAAGGCGCCCAGTATGGCGACCGAGACCGTCATATTGCCGATGGCAGCAAGGGTGATCAGCAGGTTACGCCGGATCGCCGTCCAGGTCTCCAGGAGGATGAACTCCAGCCCGCTACGTTCCATCGTAGCTGCCCCCCTGCTTGGCGTCCCTGACGACGGTGCCCTGGACGAGGTTGACCACGCGCTTGCGCATGCGGTCAACGATATACTTATCATGAGTGCCGACAACAACGGTGGTGTCGCGTTCCGCGATATTGGCCAGCAGTTGGACGATGTCCCACGACACGTCGGGGTCCACGTTGCCGGTCGGCTCATCTGCCAGCAGCACTGGTGGCGCATTGACCAGCGCACGGGCAATCGAAACCCGTTGCTGCTCGCCACCCGAAAGCTGATGCGGAAAGGCGTCGCTCTTGTCGGCAAGGCCCACAAGCTCCAGGCTTATCGGAACCTTGTGGTGCTTCTCCTTGCGACCGGTGCCCAGCACGTCGAGCGCGAATCCCACATTCTCCCACACGGTCTTGTCCGGCAGGAGCCGAAAGTCCTGGAACACCACTCCAACCTGGCGGCGCAGATAGGGCACCATCCGCCTCGGCAGGGCCGCCACATCCTGCCCGGCTACAATCACTCGGCCCTCAGTGGGCACGAACTCGCGGTAGATCAGCGCCAACAGCGAGCTCTTGCCACTACCCGATGCGCCAACGAGGAAGGAAAACTCACCACGTTCTATGTGCAGATCGATGGAGCGCAAGGCCCGGGTTCCGTCAGGATAAACCAGGCCGACGCCTTCCATGTGTATCATATCTCGTCGCCATCTTCTGTTGTGAACTATAACTGGGTATATTTCTGCGAGATTTGACCTATCTAGTATAGCAAAAACCACCGCCAGAGGCAACCGCTGCACGCGCCAGAAGCAATTTCGGCCGACCAGGCAGGTAATCGCACCAAAGGCCCGAAAGTAAGCGCAATTGTATAAGCAATTTGGTGCTCACGGTGCTATAATGGGACACCAGACGGAGCCGAAAGGGGGTCACACCGGGCCTATGAAGCCAACGATATTGCTTACGCGTGCGTGGCTGTTGCTGTTGGTAGCGTTGGTTGTGCTCACTGTTGCCGGCTGCAAGCGTCCGCAGCGGCTGTTGAGCACGGATCAGGAGATAGAGCTTGGACGAGAGGCCGGCGACGACTTTGAGCGCGAGCACGGCCGCGATCGCGACCAGCGCCGCAACGAGATGCTGCAGCGCATTGAGGGGCGAATCGAGAATGTCGCCGAGCCCCCGGACTATCCCTATGACTTCCGGGTGCTTGCTGACGACGCGGTCAATGCCGTGGCGTTTCCGGGCGGCCGCATTTACTTCTACCGTGGGCTATTCGAGGCGCTTGCCTACGACGAGGATCAACTGGCGTGGGTTGGCGGCCATGAGGCAGTCCACATATCGCGCCAGCACGCATGTCGCCGCATCGAAAGGTCGTTGGGCTATGAGCTGGTAATCCAACTGATCTTCGGCAAGGACACCGCAGGCGAGATAGCCGGTCTGGTGGCCGGCCTGGTGCTCCAGGACTACGGGCGCGATAACGAGCTCGAGGCCGACCGTATGGGACTGGAATACACCCATGCGGCGGGCTATGACCCGACGGCGGCGCTGGCGGTGCTTGAGAAGTTCAGCGAGATTCAGGGCGAGGACCCTAGCGATGTTGAGTTGCTGTTCATGACGCATCCCGGAAATACCACCCGCAGTGATGCGGTCAAGAGCTACCTGCGGCAGCGTGGCTGGAGTGGCAGCTACTTCCGGCCCTGAATGCCGGCGCTGCTTGAGCCTTGCTGCGGTGCTTGCGTGGCGCCTATCCGCATTTATCTGAGGCTGCGGTGACTTATGTCTGAGCCGATACAGCTAATGCACATATTCCGTTCTGGAGCAGGCTTCGTCCGCAGCCAGGCGCTGGCGCTAATCTCGCGTCTGTCCCGGCGACGATTTCATACCACCGTCGCCGGCGAACTCGACGCGCGTGCCAAACGCCGACTGGCCATGAGCAGAGCGCGCTGGGTGCAGATGGCCTTGCCCACTGACATCCACCCGCTGCGGCAGATCGGCACAGCCAGGCGGCTGGCGCGGCTGCTGTCCACTCAAGACACGGCCCTGGTGCACGCCCACGGCTTTCAGGCGGCCTTTACAGCGCTGCTTGCAAGGCGCCACTTGGCCAACGGGCCGGTCGTTATCTGCAGCCCCTATGGTCTGCCCGGCCTTGTCCAGAGGTCAGGGCTTGCACGCCAATCGGTGATCACGGCGGCTCGCTGGGTGATGCGTGAGGCCGATGTTATGGTCGTACAATCTGACCATGAAGCCTTGCAGCTTGGTAGCCTGGCCCCCGGCAAGCTGGACAACCTGCACGTGGTGCCGGAGGGTGTTGTGCTGGAGGACCTGCGGGAGGATTTCGAGCCCGGTGCCAAGCGCAGGCTGGTCGGTTTGGACCCGATGGCCGCGATCGTGGGCGTGATGGCTCCGCCGGAGGGCACGGGTGTCACAGGCTTCCTGGAGGCTGCGCGTTCAGTGATGGCGCTGAGGCCCAATGTCGAGTTTGTCTCAATCGGCCACGGGGCAAAGACGGAGCACTTCGTGGAAGTCGCGCATCAGTTGGGCTTGAGCGGATGCATGGTGTTTCTCGGCGAACGCGCCGATATCGTGGAGATAATTGCCTCGCTCAACGCCCTGGTCATTCCAGCGGACTATCCCGGGTCCCGTCGCTACGCCGTCCATGCCCTGGCCAACAACATTCCGCTGATAGTCGCTGAGCACGGCGGGCTGCCGGATGTAGTCAGTGAAATCAAGCACGCGCGCGCCGTCCCGCAAGATGATGTGGCCGGCCTCGAGAAGGCGATGGCCGAATTCCTCGACACTGTCCCCGTCCGCGACAGTGACGAGCTGTTTGATGACGAGCTGGGCTTCAGCCACCGCGAACTGCTGGTATCCGGTACGGTCATAGACTTTGATACTGTCGGCCTTGACCCCGTCCCGGGCGGCGAGCTCAGCGAAGAACAAGATGCCATACAACGGACTATCGAGCGCTTCAGCATGCAGCAGATGGCCAGGCACTTCACACACCTTTACACGCAAGTAGCTACCAAGCAAGCCACCGTCGCGGAAAGCACTGGTTGAGGATGGCATACTTCCTGGGCATAGATGTTGGCACGACGATAGTCAAGGCACTGGTCGCTGATGAGGCGGGGCGGGTCGTCTGCGAGGAGACCGTAGAATACGGCTACAGCCAGCCGCGGCCGGGCTGGGCCGAGCAGGACGCCGAGGACTGGTGGCGCTGCCTCAAGCAGGTTACGCAGGCCGTTGCCAGCCGGCTTGCGCAGCCGCCCGTGGCCCTGGCGCTCTCGACCCACGGCGATACGATGGTGCCGGTGGATGGCGATAATCGGCCGCTGCTGCCGGCGCGACTGTGGTTCGATGGGCGTACCACGGCGCAGGTCGCGCGGATGCTGCAGCAGGCGCCCCAGGAGCAATGGCGCCAGACAACGGGCAGTGGCCTTGGGGTTTATGCCGCCGCCGCAAGCCTGGCGTGGTGGGCCGATGAGCACCCGCAGATATTCGCCCAGGCTGCTCGCTTCTGCCTGGTGCAGGATTTTTTGATGGCGCGGCTGACGGGTCGCTACATGGCGGATGCGCCCAATGCCTCGCGCACGCTCATTTTCGACATTCACACCCGCGACTGGTGTGACCCCCTGATGGCGATTGTCGGAGTAGAACGTGACCGGCTGCCCGCCGCTGCCGAGTCAGGCACCCCGGTCGGTAACCTAGCACCTGAGGCCGCTGCGGAACTCAACTTGCCCGAGAAGACGTTGGTTGTGCTCGGGGCGCACGACCAGACCGCGGCAGCCATCGGCTGCGGAGCCGTCAAGCCGGGCACTGTCATGCTCTCTACCGGCACGGCCTGGGTGGTTTTGGGCGCGGCCGATGAATTGCACATTGATGCGCACGGGCGGCTGCAGACTTACTGCCATGCCATGCCTGGAGGCATTGCTATTCTGGGTGCTTATGCCGGCGGCTCGCTGCTGCGCTGGGCCCGCGACAGTTTTTCGCAGCTTGCCGACGCCGATACCGCCGATTATGACACCGTGGTGGCTGAGGCGCAGCAAGCGGAGCAGGCAGGGCGCAGCCCGCTTGTGTTCCTGCCGCATTTCTACGGCTCCGGCCCGCCGCTGCGGTGCACGTATGCGCTTGGGGCCATAGCCGGGCTGCAACTGCAGCATACCCGCGCTGATATATACCTCTCGCTGCTCAGAGGCGTCGCCACCCAGACCGCCTCGGTGCTGGCGACCATGGCGGAGTTGGGCTATGAAATTGCCGAGGTGCGCATGATCGGAGGCGGCGCGCAGAGTGATTTCTGGGCGCAGCTTGTCGCCGATGCGCACGGCGGGCCGCTCAAGTTGCCGGTGGTATCCGAGGCGGCGGCCTACGGTGCGGCGATGCTGGCCGCCATCGGCTCAGAGCACATCAACTCAGCGGAGCAAGTGGCGGAGATGGTCGCCATACGCAGGGAGATTGCACCGCGGCCCCAAGCCTCCACCATCGCGTCGGAGTGGCACGCGAAGTATCTTGACGCACTTGACGAAACGTGGCAAGCTCTTGCGGCCTATCGCACCAAATACCAATAGTAGGCCGAGCTAACATACATTTCCTCAACCTCCGCGTAGGTCGGGCCTTTCTAAAGTAGTTATGCAAATCTTGGGCAACCGAAGCTGTAGGGGGACGGTGTGGCGTCGTTAGTCGTAATGGAGGGGCCTGTCGCCCCTCGACGTTGCTCGGGGCCGTGAGCCTGTCGAACGGCAGGCTGTTTCGCAGAGCGAAACAGGCAAGGCTGGCCCAGTTGTTGTCGTTGGTCGTTTGGGTGTGCAGAGTTCGTCAGGATAGCGTTTTGCGTGGGCCGGGCTCCCAGCGCCCGATACGGCAGGGCGCTGCTCGACGCGGCCCCTCCAACGGCAACGCAATCTGCAATAGGACTGGCTTGCAGGGCTCTGAACTCATTCTGGAACTAAAAATCTGCATAACTACAGTTTCCAGCCCGACATCGTTGGCACCATGGAGACAACGTGATACGCATCAAAGTAGTGGCCTGCGGGGTGTTCGAGCCGGAACTTACCGAGCTCGCACAGCAGGTCGAGAACGAGATAGATCTGCATTTCCTCGACGCCGGTCTGCACGAGCAGCCTGACAGTTTGCGTTCGCAGTTGCAGCAGGCCATTGATGAGGCCGAGGGCCGGGGCTATGACGCAATTGTGGCCGGTTACGGTCTGTGCGGCCGTGGCACGTCTGGGATTGTTGCGCGCAGTATTCCGGTGGTGCTGCTGCGGGTGCATGACTGCATTACCCTGTTTCTGGGCTCCCGTGCCGCGTACATGGAGCAATTCAGCAAACACCCCGGCACCTTTTACATCACCCCGGGCTGGTATGAGAAGCAAGCGAGGGCCGGCAAGGACGCTCTAACAGACAAGCAAGCGGCGCAGGAGGTCGAAGACGACCCGCGCTTTGCCGAGTGGGCTGAGCGGTTCGGCGCAGATGCAGCGGCGCATATACTGCATTTCCAGGATAGCTGGAAGCGCAACTACACCCGCGCTGCCTACATTGACACGGTGCGCAATGCCCCGGAGGATTGTGAGCTATACGCCCGCCGACTCGCCGAGAGCATGGGCTGGGAGTATGAGCGGCTGCCGGGTGATTGCGACATGCTGCGGCGCGCACTGCAGGGCGACTGGGACGCCGAGGCTGTTTTAGTGCTGCAGCCGGGCCAGAGGTCGGCGATAACCGGCGACGACCGCCTGCTGACTACGATTGACCCGGGCGAGCCGATAGCACACCGCAAGGCCCCTGACGGCGAGCGCGAGACCGAGGTTGTGATCTCGCAGCCGGCCGGCATTGTGGCTCTGGGCATAGACGCCGGCGGCACCTATACGGACGCCGTGGTGTATGATTTTTCCGCCGATAGAGTGATCGCAAAAGCCAAGGCGCTGACGACGAGGCACGATCTGACTATCGGCATACAGGCCGCGCTGGATCAGCTTGAGCCCTTGCCGGCTGAGCAGGTGGCAATGGTTGCGCTCTCGACCACGCTGGCGACCAATTCGATAGTGGAGGACAAGGGTGGCCGACCGGGTGTGCTGATTATGGCCCCGTTCGATCCACCCCCTGGGGCGATCAAGTGGCAGTCGGTGCGGAAGGTCCGAGGCCAGATGACCATCAGCGGCCGAGAACTGCAGCGGCCCGATCCCGCCGAGGTCAGCCAGGCAGTGCGTGAGTTGCTGGCCGAGGGCGTGGATGCCTTTGCAGTCAGCGGCTACGCCAGCGTCCGTAACCCCGACCACGAAAACACGGTGCAGCAACTGATTGAACGGGAGTGCGATCTGCCGGTGATCTGCGGCCATCATCTTTCGACGAAGCTGGACTACACCACGCGGGCCAATACTGCAATCCTCAACGGCCGGCTGCTGGCGGTCATCAACCAGCTAATTGTAGCCGTAAAGGCGGCGCTGCGCCGGCGCAATATCCAAGCCCCACTGATGATCGTAAAGGGCGATGGGTCGCTCATCAATGAGGCGATCGCACTGCAGAGGCCGGTGGAAACGGTGCTTTCCGGCCCGGCGGCAAGTATCGTGGGCGCGAAATTCCTCACGGGCGTCAAAGACGCGCTCGTTTTCGACATGGGCGGCACCACTACCGACGCAGCGACAATCAGTGGCGGTCTGCCGAAAATCCATCCGCAGGGGGCCAGCATCAACGGCTGGCGGACTGCGGTCGAGGCGGCCGATATCGTTACTATCGGTCTCGGCGGCGATAGCCACCTCAATTTCAACGCCGAGCGCAGACTGCTGGTCGGTCCGCGCCGCGTCGTACCGCTGTGTTACTTAGCGGCATACCACGAGCCGGCTCGGGCGCAGTTGATGGCGCTCGACGCGTTGTCCATAGTGGACCCGACCAGCGCCCAGGCCCTCGACTTTTTCGTGTTCGTGACTACTCCATCAGATCGGACAACGCTTGCGGAGCGAGACGCAGCGGCTCTGGACGCTTTGCGCGACGGCCCGCTGTCCACAGGGGCCCTGGCGCGACGTTTGGGCCTGCAATCGCCGCAACTGCTGCGCACGGGAGAGCTGGAAAGCGCCGGCTACATACAGCGCAGCGCCTTGACGCCCACCGACATATTGCACGTGACCGGCGAATTCGTTGCCTGGGATGTGGAAGCGGCTGCCCACGGCCTGCGGATGTTCGCCGAGCTTTATGGCGAAGATGAACGGGCCGTGATTGATGCGGTGCATGAGCAGATAGTGCGGCGGCTGTGCATGCAGGTGCTGACCTGTGCCTACGGCCTGCCGCCGTACGACATGACTGGCCCTGACTGTCCGTTGTGTACGCGGCTGCTTGACGCCGCCCTATCACAAAGCGACGGCAAGCCCATCCATGTAAGCCTCAAGTATCTGCAGCACCTGGTCGCCATAGGCGCGCCGGTCAAGCCGTTTTTCCCGGAAGTAGCAAAGCGCCTTGGGGCGAATTTGATCATTCCCGATCACGCTGAGGTCGCCAATGCCATCGGAGCGGCCGCCTCGGAGGTAGTGATGCACGAGACGGTCACAGTGCGGCCCGGAGAACTCGGCAATTTCGTAGTCCACAGTCGCCAGCAGCGCAACGAGTACCTCAAGTTAGAAGACGCCATCGCGGCCGCTGAAACTCTCGCCGAGCAGTTGGCGGCACAGAGAGCAGTCGCCGCCGGCGCTGCTAGCCCTGATACGCGGACTGAGGTCAACAAACGTGAGGTGCGTATAGCCGACGGCACCGTGCAGCTTATCGAAGTGACGGTCGAGGCGATTGCTGCAGGCAGGCCAACGCTCGCACCGAGCACTTAGGGGACTGGTAAGCTGCTGGCTGGCCCGTAAGAGCGTCGGGCTGGAGAAACTGTAGTTATGCAGATTTCTAATCGTAAGAGGAGTTTAGAGCTTTGCAAGGGTCTCCGATTACACGTTGTGCTGCTGTTGGAAGGGCCGCGTCGAGCAGCGTACGGTTGTTCCGTGCGCTGGGAGGCCGGCCCACGTAGCACGCTATGGTGGCAAGGCCTCTGGACCCAAACGGCCAACGACAACGACTGGGCCAGCCTTGCAGGCCTCGACAAGCTCGGCCTGCTGCGACAGGCCCTTCCATTATGACTAACGACGCCACACCGTCACCGTATAGCTTGACTTGCCCAGAATTTGCATAACTACTGTTTGCAGCCTGACAATGCCTTTTCTATCCCGTACTTCGGGCTTCCGGCCCGACACCGTATAGGGCTTTCAACCGCATGTTGAATGACGCAGAGCTGACACCGATGTACCGACAATGGGCCCAGGCCAAGCGGGACTATCCCGATGTCCTGATACTGTTCCGCATGGGTGATTTTTATGAGATGTTCGGCGAGGATGCCGAAATCTGCGCGCGCGTGCTCGAACTCACGCTCACCAGCCGTGGCATGGGGAGCAAAGGCCGCATCCCGATGTGTGGCGTACCGCATCACGCAATTGGCCGCTATCTGAAGACCCTGGTCGAAAAGGGCTACCGCGCGGCGATATGCGAACAGGTCGAAGACCCCAAGCAAGCCAAGGGACTGGTGCGGCGGCAGGTCACCCGCGTCGTCACACCCGGCACGCTGCTCGAGGACGAACTCATCGGCGACAGCGGCTACAACTTCCTGGTCTCAATTGAGAAGGCCGGCCACGCCTATGGTGTGGCGACTGTTGACGCCTCGACCGGCGACTTTCTGGTAACTCAAATTGATCCGCGCACCGCTAGCCAGCCGCCCGTTGAGTCCACGCTTCCGGAGACGACGACAACGGGGCTTGAGCCGACGCTGGCCGCCGCGCTTGACGAGCTGGTGCGCCTGCAGCCCGCTGAGGTGCTGATCAGTCCCGAGCTGGCTGAGGATGAAACAGCACACTCCGCCCTGCGCGATGCCGTCGGCGTGCCGATTAACGTCGCGGCGGCCGACAGCAGCTTCTCATCTCCCGCTCAGCAGTTGCAGGAGCATTTTGGCGTCACCACGCTGCACGGCTTTGGATGCCAGGATAAGCCGGCGGCGGTGGCAGCGGCGGCTCAGGCTTTGCGCTATCTCCACAGCACGCAACTGGAGGCCATGCCACGCCTGACCGGCCTGACCACATATTCCACCAGCGATTTCATGGTCATAGACGCCGCGACCCGGCGCAACCTGGAGCTGGTGCACTCGCTGCGCGACGGCGGCAAGCGCGGAACGTTGCTGGAGTTGCTGGACAATACGGAGACCCCGATGGGCGGCAGGGCGCTGCGCTCTGCCCTGCTGCAGCCGCTTCTCAGCCTGGACGAGATCAATCTGCGCCTCGATGGCGTGGAGAATCTTGCCGCCGATACCATTGTGGCCGACCAGCTTCGCCAGCGACTGCATCAGATCTACGACCTGGAGCGCCTCGCCAGCCGCGCCACTGCAGGGACCGCCAACGGCAAGGACCTCCGCGCCCTGTGCATTTCGCTGCAGCAGCTTCCCCAGATTCGCCAGGAGCTCGATAGCGCTACCGCCCAAGTGCTCAAGAACATACAGGGCCGCATTGACGCGCTCGAGGATCTCACTGAACTGCTGGAACGTGCCATCGTTGAGGACCCGCCGGTTCAGATAACCGAAGGCAACATTATTCGCGAAGGCTACAATGCCGAGCTCGATGAATTACGCGGCGGCGCTGCCAGTGGCCGCGACTGGATCGCCCAGCTACAGGACCGCGAACGCGCTCGCACTGGCATCAAATCGCTGAAGGTTGGCTTCAACAAGGTCTTCGGCTACTACATCGAGGTCAGCAAGCCCAACCTCGACCTGGTGCCCCAGGACTATGACCGCAAGCAGACGCTGGTCAACGCAGAGCGCTTCATCACTCCGCAACTCAAGGAGCAGGAGGCCAGGATACTGGGCGCCGACGAGCGCAGCCAGGAGTTGGAGTACGAGCTTTTCGTCGAGCTGCGACAGCAGGTGGCGCAGGTCAGCGACCGGATTATGTCCACCGCGCGTGCTATAGCGGAACTCGACATGCTGATATCGCTGGCTAGCGCCGCGGTGCAGTACAACTACACCAAACCGCAGGTCAACGCCTCTGCTGAATTAGACATCATTGACGGCCGCCACCCGGTCGTGGAACAGGCCCTGCTCAGCGAATTGTTTGTGCCCAATGACGCGCATCTCGACTGCGAAAGCGACCAGTTGCTGATAGTGACGGGCCCCAACATGGCCGGCAAGTCCACGTACTTGCGGCAGGTCGCGCTGATCGCGTTGATGGCGCAGATGGGCTCTTTCGTGCCGGCCAGGTCGGCCACGGTGGGGCTGTTGGACCGCATATTCACGCGCGTGGGGGCCAGTGACGACCTGGCGAGCGGGCATTCCACGTTCATGATCGAGATGACCGAGGCGGCCAATATTCTGCAGAACGCTACCGACAGAAGTCTCATTATCCTCGATGAGATCGGCCGCGGCACCTCGACTTACGATGGCATGTCCCTGGCATGGGCGGTGGCGGAATATCTCGTAAAGAACATCGGGGCCAAGACGCTGTTCGCCACCCATTACCATCATTTGAACGAGCTTGCTGAGCTACTTGAGGCTGTCAAGAATCTGCGGGTTACGGTAAAGGAAGAGGGCGATCAGATAATCTTTCTGCGCAAGATCGTCCCTGGCGGCACGGATCGTTCATACGGCATTCAGGTGGCGCGGCTGGCGGGGCTGCCTCATGCCGTGGTCGAGCGGGCCAAGGAAGTGCTTCGTACTCTCGAACAGCAGGACATCGCGGCCGGCCCGAGCGCCGAAGCGGTCAGCAAGGTGGCCGACACGGTGCAGTTGCGGTTGTTCGAGGGTGCGCGCGATCCGGTGGTGGAGAAGCTTAAGGAGTTGGACTTGGACACGATGTCGCCGCTGGAGGCGCTGACGAAGCTCAAGCAATTGCAGGACGAGGCCGAGCAGGACTAAGCCTTGCCATCGTGCCCGCCGGTCTTCAGAGCAACCCCCGCCGCGGCGCGAACTCGCCGGTGGTTTTCTCGATAATGTCCAACTGATCCAGGACCTTGCCGGTGCCCATCGCCACCGAGGAAATCGGGTCTTCGGGCACGTGTACTGGAATGCCGGTCTCCAGATACAGCAGGCGGTCCAGGCCGTTTAGCAATGCCAGGCCGCCGGTCAGGGTGATGCCGCGTTCGATGATATCGGCCGCCAATTCCGGCGGGGTACGTTCTAGTTGGCCCTTGACGGCCTCGATGATCTGGTTGATGTTTTCAGCCATCGCCTCACGCACCTCGTGAGAGCTTACCGCTACGGTCTTCGGCAGGCCGGAGACGATGTCGAGGCCGCGCACCTCCATCTCCTGTTCCTCTTCCGGCTCAAACGCCGAGCCAATATCGTGCTTGATCGTCTCAGCCGTCCGCTCACCGATATCCAGGTTATACACATGCCGGATGTGCCGGGTGATGGCCTCATCCAGCTTCGTGCCTCCCACACGCAGCGATGCGCTGACCACTATGCCGCCCAGCGAAATGACGGCGATGTCAGTGGTGCCGCCGCCGACGTCCACGACCATATTGCCACCGGCGTTAGCGATCGGCAGACCGACACCGATAGCTGCGGCCATTGGCTCTTCGATAGGGATGACTTTGCGGGCTCCGGCCGCCCGCGTGGCCTCCAGGGCGGCTCGTTCCTCCACGGCTGTAGCACCTGAGGGGATGCAGATTACAACGAGGGGCTTGAGGAATCGCGCACGACCCCCGCACGCCTTTCGAATCAGGTAGCGCAGCATTTCGCGCGTGACGGAATAGTCGGCTATTACCCCGTCGCGCAGCGGCCTGAGCGCGACGATACTGCCCGGCGTGCGGCCCAGCATTTCCCGCGCCTCATGACCGACAGCGAGCACCCGCTTGGTCTGCTCGCTGATAGCCACGACAGAAGGCTCGCGGACCACGATACCTCGGCCGCGAGCGAATACGATGATAGTGGCGGTGCCCAGGTCAATTCCTATACGCTCACCGATGCCAAGCATTCCGCGCCTTGTCGTCCTCTGCGGTTCGCGTGCTGGTTATCGCGGCACCGAGGTTCTGCAGTTTGCCCTCGAGATCTTCATACCCGCGAGCCAAAAACTCGGCCCCGCTAATCTCGGTGTAGCCGTCTGCAGCCAGCCCGGCCACCACCAGGGCCGATCCGGCGCGGATGTCGGTGGCCTCGACCGGGGCCCCGTACAGTTTCGGCACACCTCTGATGATCGCCACGCTGTCCTTCAACTGCATGTCAGCACCCATCCGCTTCAGTTCATCTATGTAGTTGAACCGGCCCTCAAAGATGGTTTCCTGTAGCACCGTGGTGCCGACGGCGACCGCGCCGAGAACGCCAACATTAGGCTGCAGATCGGTGGGGAAACCGGGATAAGGAGCGGTGGTCACTTCGAACGCCTGCGGGCGCGTGTCGGAGATTGCGCGCACAAAATCCGGCCCGCTTTCCAGCCTTAAGCCCACCCTTTGCAGCAGATTAAGCACCGCGCCCATGTGCCGTGGCTCTACCGCTTGCACTGTCACGTCACCGTGCGCGGCACCGCATGCCATCAGGAAAGTGCCGGCTTCCATGCGGTCAGGAATAGAGCGGAAGCGGCAGCCGTGCAGCTTCTTGACGCCTTTGATGACAACAATGTCGGTGCCTGCCCCGCGGATGTCAGCGCCGGCCTGTGTCAGAAAGCGCTGGCAGCAGGTCACTTCTGGCTCGCGCGAGGCGTTTTCAACTACTGTCACGCCATCTGCAAGCACTGCCGCCAGCATTACGTTGATGGTCGCGCCGACGCTGCGATAGCGGCTGTCCATATACATGTGGCTACCTGTCAGTTTCTCGGCACGTGCCTGCATCACACCGTGGCGCTCCTCTACGACTGCGCCAAGCGCCCTGAAGCCACTGAGATGGAAGTCAACCGGCCGCGAGCCGATGACACAACCGCCCGGCAGCGGAACCTCCGCCTCACCGAAGCGTCCCAAGAGCGCGCCGGCCACATAAAAAGAGCCCCGCATCTTTCGAACCAGATCGTACGGGGCGCTTACTGAGGTTATGTGCGTTGCGTCAATACTGAGTACTGAGCGGCCAATGAATTCACACTTGGCACCCAGCGAACGCAGCATGTCAATCATTGCGTTGATGTCGTCAATGCGGGGAACGTTCTCGATGATGCTCTGGCCCTCGATGAGTAGCGAGGCCGCCAGAAGCGGCAGGGTTCCGTTCTTGGAGCCGCTGATTACCACATCACCAAGCAGGGGATTGCCGCCGTGTATCCTGATGGTTGCCACGCTAACTCCCTCCCAGTGTCCGTCAATGGCTGCATAGAGGCTGCGAGTTGTTGCTGCGATGCCGGCGGGCCGGTACTCGCCCTTACCCAAGCATACCAGCTTTTCCGGCGGCGTGCAAGCGGTTCAGCGCCCTGGCCAGAGCCAGCCTTGCGCGGTCCGTATCAATTGCCTCTCGCTCAGGACCGCGGTAAGCGGCCTCAAGACGCTGTTGGGCACGCCGCATCGCCTGTTGCACTCGCTCTATGTCAATCTTGCTGGCCATTTCTGCGGCATCCGCCAGCAGTGTCACGCGGTTGTCGAAAACCTCCATCACCCCGCCGGCTACGGCACTATACTCGTCTCCGCCACTGGTGTGCAGAGTCACCACGCCGGTGGCCAGACTGGTCAACAGCGGAGCGTGTCCTGGCCTGATACCCAGGTAGCCCAGAGCGCCGGGCACAACTACTCCGTCAACGGGACCCTGAAATTCCACACCAAATTGAGTAACTATCTCAACTATCAATTCGCTATTCATAGCAACTGTCGGCCCACTTAGCCGCTTCCCTGCTATTTGCCTACATCCTCAATTGTGGCCACCATCCGGAACGCCTGCTCCGGCAGGGCATCATACTCGCCGCTTAGAATTGCCTCGAAGCCCTGTACCGTCTCGGCGACGGGCACGTACACGCCCGGTATTGAGGTGAACTGCTCGGCCACAAACATCGGCTGCGTAAGGAACTGCTGGATGCGTCGGGCGCGCGCGACTGTTTGCTTGTCCTCGTCGGAAAGCTCGTCAATACCCAGAATCGCGATGATATCCCGCAAGTCCCGGTAGCGCTGCAATATCTGCTGAACGTTGCGAGCGACGCGGTAGTGCCGCTCGCCGACGACGTGCGGGTCCAGCAGTCGTGAGGTTGAGGCCAGCGGGTCGGCCGCCGGATAGATCGCCTGCTCGAACAGTTCCCGCGACAGATTGATACTGGCGTCGAGGTGGGCGAAGGTAGCTACCGGCGCTGGGTCCGTATAGTCGTCGGCAGGCACATAGACCGCCTGCACCGAGGTGATCGAGCCTTTGAGCGTGGAGGTAATCCGCTCCTGCAGCTCACCCATCTCGCTGTCCAGGGTTGGCTGGTAGCCGACGGCCGATGGCATGCGACCAAGCAGTGCGGAAACTTCGGAGCCCGCCTGGGTGAAGCGGAAAATATTGTCAATGAACAGCAGCACATCCTGGCCGGCGTCGTCGCGGAAGTACTCCGCCATCGTCAGAGCGCTCAACGCGACGCGCAGGCGGGCCCCGGGCGGCTCGTTCATCTGCCCGAATACCAGGCAGGTCTGTGCCAGCACCCCGGCCTCCTTCATCTCCAGGTAAAGCTCATTGCCTTCACGGGTGCGCTCTCCCACACCGCCGAAGACTGAAACGCCCTCATGCACCGTGCCGACATTGCGGATGAGCTCCATGATGAGAATGGTCTTGCCGACACCGGCCCCGCCGAACAGGCCGATCTTACCGCCGCGCGGGAAGGGGCAGAGCAGGTCAATCACCTTCATGCCGGTCTCAAACTGCTCCTGAGCCACACTTTGGTCTTCGAAGTCGGGGGCCTCGCGGTGGATCGGCCGGTGTTTCTGCGCCTCGACTGCGCCTTGCTCATCGATCGGCCTGCCCAGCACGTCGAACATCCGCCCGAGCGTTTCCGGCCCGACGGGAACGACGATCGGACTACCGGTGTCCTCAGCGTCCATACCCCGCACCAACCCGTCGGTGTTGTCCATGGCGATGCAACGCACTGTATCATCGCCGAGGTGTTGCGCGACCTCAAGAACTAAATCAATGTCACGTTCTGGGGCTTCGATTTTGATGGCGCTGAGGAGTTCCGGGAGCTGATCCGCCGGGAAGCGGACATCAACCACCGGACCTCGCACCTGCGTGATCTTACCTGTCGCCATCTATTCCGGCCTTCCTGGTTTATCTTCCGCATAGGTTCGCGTGCTAGTCTGACGCAGTTGGCGTCATGTCATTTGGAGGGGCTGGTCTCACTGCGGTCGGCCGGCCCGCCTGTGGCTTACAAATGCCCCAGCGCCTCCGCTCCCGTTGCTACTTCCAGTATCTCGTTGGTGATTTTCTGCTGCCGGGCGCGGTTAAGTTGCCGGACCAGGTTGTCGCGCATCTCTTCGGCATTGTCCGAAGAGGCCGTCATAGCGATCATGCGCGCCGCGTGCTCGCAGGCGAGCGACTGCACCAGATAGTAACGCAACTCGGCTTCCACCGCCATCGGCAGCAGCGTATTGATGAGCTCCGCCGCGTCGGGCTCGTAGATGTACTCCACAGGCGCCTCGGCCTGTGCTATATCGTGTGGGATCGGTAGCACCTGCTGCAGCGTCGGTACATGTCGGGAGATGCTGACAAACTGGGTGTAGACAATGTGCAAGCTGTCGAGGCCGCCTGCATCGAAGTATTCGCGGATTTCTCTGCAGATTTGGGCGGCCTTTTCGGTCTCCTGCACATCCCTCAGAGAGTAGTAGGCCTCAATAACATTCCAGCCGCTGCGACGAGCGTAGGCGACCGCCTTAGCCCCCACTGCGATGACATCAACCGGGCAGCCGGTGCCACGGACGAATTGCTCTGTCGCTCGGAACACGTTGGTGTTATAGCTGCCACACAGCCCACGGTCGCCGGCGGCCAACACCAGCCCGACCCGTCGTTGTGGGCCTGGCTCGCGCAGATAGGGGTGTGAGATCGGCGTCTCGCTGCTGCTGATGCGCGCGAGTATCTCGCTGAGCCGCAGGAAGTACTCGCGCCGCCGCTCGACGCCCTCTTGCACCCGGCGCAACTGCACTGCCGAGACCATGCTCATGGCTCTGGTTATTTGCCAGATGTTTTCGGTCGTGCGTATTTTTCGGCGCAGGACCCGCAGATTCTCAGGCATCGGCTCTATTCAACACCCTCAATCTCGCTGGTGGGCCGCTCTGCATATTGTTCTTTTTCCAAGTATTGCTCATCCAATTTGGTCCTGAAATCCTCGATGGCTTTGTCCAGCCGCTCCGCCATTTCGTCCGACAGTTGCTGTGTCTGGCGCAGCCCGCTTTCTATCTCCGGGTAGCGTTCGCGGATGAATGTGAGCAGTTCGGCTTCCAAAGCAGTAATCGCTTCCAGCTTGACGTCGTCCCAGCACCCGTGGGTGCCGGCGAATATGACGATGACCTGCTCGGCAATCGCCATCGGTACGTACTGGTCCTGCTTGAGTGCTTCCGTCATGCGGTCGCCGCGCTTGAGGATATTGCGGGTCTCCTCGTCAAGATCAGAGGCGAACTGTGAGAAAGCGCGGTACTCGCGGTATGAGGCCAGGTCCAGTTTGAGCCGCCCCGCGACCCGGCGCATCATCTGCGTTTGCGCATTGCCCCCGACGCGTGAGACGCTCAACCCGACGCTAATGGCCGGACGGACACCGGCATAGAACAGCTCCGGCTCCAGGTATATCTGCCCGTCGGTAATCGAGATCAAGTTCGTGGGGATATAAGCGGCGTAGTCGCCTTCCTCGGTCTGAATTACCGGAAGCGCGGTCAGTGAACCTCCGCCTTCTGCCTCGCTGAGCTTCGCAGCGCGCTCCAGTAGCCGCGAGTGCAGGTTGAAGATGTCGCCCGGGTAGGCCTCCCGCCCTGGTGGACGCCGCAGCAGCAGACTCACTTCGCGGTAAGCCTTGGCGTGTCTGGTCAGGTCGTCGTAGATGACCAGCGCATGGCCGCCGTTGTCGCGAAGGTACTCGCCGATAGTGCAACCTGCATAGGGCGCGATGTACTGCACCGCTGCAGGATCGGATGCCGTTGCTGCGACTATGCAGGTGTACTCCATCGCGCCGTGTTCCTCAAGTATCGCGGCGGTGCGCCGAACCGAGGAGCTCTTCTGACCGATTGCGACATATATGCACTTAACACCGGTGTCCCGCTGGTTGATTATCGTGTCAATGGCGATGGCGGTCTTACCGGTTTGGCGGTCGCCGATGAGCAGCTCGCGCTGGCCACGGCCGATAGGTATCATCGAGTCAATGGCCTTGATGCCGGTATGCAGCGGCTCACTCACCGGCTGCCGCTTGACGACGCCGGGAGCCTTGACTTCTAGTGGCCGCGTGTATTTGGTCACTACGACCCCTTTGCCGTCAAGCGGCTCGCCCAGCGGACTTACCACGCGCCCGAAAAGCTCTTCACCCACTCGCGTCTCGGCGATGCGGCCAGTGGTTTGCACCTGGTCGCCCTCTTTGACATGCTCGTAGGGGCCCATCAGGATGCAGCCGACATTATCCTCCTCCAGGTTCAGCGCGATGCCCATCAGTTCGCCGGGAAATTCGACCAGTTCTGCAGCCATCACATCGGCAAGGCCATAGACGCGCGCGATCCCGTCACCGACCTCGATGACGGTGCCCACTCCCACCATTTCCACTTGGCTTTCGAGTCTTTGCAGTTCGTCTCTGAGTATCGCGGAGACCTCGTCAGGCCTGCCTTGCACGGCGTTTCACCTCAATGCTCTGTCAGAGCCGCCGACACTTCATTCTGGGAGAGCGGGCGAGAATCAGTGAGGGTCACGGTCAAGTTCAATACCTCTGCAGCCCTTCGGACAGCTTCTTGAGTTTCCCACGCACGCTGCCCTCAATCAGCCGGTCACCCATGCGAACGGTCATGCCGCCGACCAGCGAAGGGTCCACGGTGAGATCCAGTTCGATGCTGCAGTTGGTCAAACTGGCAAGTGCTTGTTTCAGTTCTGTCTGCTCTCGCTCCGAAAGCGGAAAGGCGGACACTACTTCTGCCCGCATCAGATTGCGGTCTTCATCCCACAGCTCCAGGAAACCGTCCGCGGCTGCCTCCAGCACGTGCGCCCGTCCCTTGGTCAGTACCAAACGCAAGAACGGCTTGAAACTTGCTGTGGGCCGTTGATCAGCCCCTGCTATCCTCAGCAGCATCGCGACCTTATCCTCGACAGGCAGTGTCGGGTGCTTGAGCGCATCGAGGAATCGTGCCTCGGCACGCAGCGCCTCTGCGACAGCCTGTAGTTGTGCATAGACGGCGCTTTGCTCGGCGCGTTCGGCCGCTTCGGCGTAGAGCGCGCGTACATATCTTTTCGTAAGCGTATCTACAACCATATTCATAATCTGGCTACTGCCCGTCGGCTCGACACTATTTTTCTGGCACGTTACCGTACCAGCTCGTCTTCCGGCATTTCCTGGGCGATGCGGTTCACATCTATTTCCCTTCGCGTAGGTCGGGCTTCCAGCCCAACATGCCGCCTCTTCGTCGCGCTACCGCGCCAGCTCGTCCTCCGGCATTTCGTGGGCGATGCGGTTTACATCTATTTCCGTTCGCGTAGGTCGGGCTTCCAGCCCGACATGGCGCCTCTTCGTCGCGCTACCGCGCTAGCTCGTCCTCCGGCATTTCGTGGGCGATGCGGTTTACATCGGCGATGAAGGCATCAATCACCGCTCTGTGGCGCTCTTCGTCCAAGGCGTCGCGCACGACTTTGCTGGCCACTTCAATTGCCATTGCCGCGACCTGCTGTTTGAGTTCGGCCAGCATTGCCTCGCGGGCCCTGCGCAGTTCCTCCGCGCCCTGTGCAACCATCTGCTGCCGTTGGGTGCGGGCCTCTGCGTGGAGGTCCGCGATGGCCTGCTTGGCCTCGCGGCTGGCTCGGGCGATATCGGCGCGGAACGTCTCCCGCATGGCGTCAAGCTGTTGTTGCAGGTTTTGGCGCTCTGCGGCGGCTGCAGTGCGCTCCTGCTCGGCCTCGCGCAGATCGGCTGCGATACCATCGGCGCGTTGCTGCATGAACTCGCCGATGGGGCCGAAGGCGTAGCGCCGCAGCAGGTAGAGTAGCAGCAGGAAGCCGATAATGTTGACGACTATGGCCCCCGGTTCTATCCCCAGGGCTTCCAGTATGGATGCCATCACTTATCCCCCGGCGATGCACTACCTGCCGACGTGCGATTGAATCATCTCGGCTACCGGGGCGAGTTTCCCCTGCAGCGTAAAGAACACGATCAGACAGTAGATCACCAGCGACTCGATCAAAGCCAGCGTGAGAAGCAACAGGCCGCGCACGTTGCCGGCCATATCAGGCTGTCGCGCGATGGCTTCCATGGCCGCGACAGCCGCCTTGGCCTGCGCCATCGAGGCTGCCAGTACTGCGATCGTAACTCCCAGGCTTACGCCCAATGCTAACGCTGTTTCGTAGGACATGTCATCTTGCTCCTCGTACTTGTTGTGCTTGGAAAAAGCGCGACTGTTTGCAGCCGCCTGAACTCGGCTTGTGCCTCCTTAAGTCGCCTGCTCGATTTCACGGGCCGTGTGTCCCTCTTCATGCTCTTCCTCATGGCCAGTCGCCATGTTGATGTAGGCGCACGTGAGCATCACAAAAACCAGCGCCTGAATAAGGGCGATGAACATGGCGAGAAACAGAAACGGCAACTGCAGAGGCAGCGGCACCCAGATTGCCCTCATCATCTCGGCCGACAATCTTATGAACTCCGCGACCAAAGTATCGTCCCCGAAGGTGTTACCGAAGAGACGAACGGCGAGGCTGAGCGGCCTGGCCAGTTCGCCGATCAAGTGGACGGCCACCATAATGGGTGCCATCCACCATACGTCGCCTGTAAAATGCTTCACATATCTGATACCGTGCTCTTTCAATCCAAAATATTGAACCGCAAAAAACACCACTAGCGCCGGCGCAAAAGTACCATTCAACGTCGCCGCTGGTGCTGCAAAGCCCGGTACTAATCCGACTAGCGCGTTGAAGAAAACATACAGGAAAACAGTCGTTATGAACGGCGCAAAACGCCCACCGCCCGGCCCGATCATCTCCACGCACAGGCCTTGGATCGCCTCTATGAAAAACTCCCACACATTCTGCACGCCGCTCGGAACACTACGCAGGTGGCGGCTACCCATATACGCCAAAACCACCAGCAAGGCGATTATCAGCCAGCCAGTGATCACAACCGGGTTCACGAAACCGTCCGCCCACTCCGGTATATACGGCTGCAGCGCGTTGAGCCACTGGCCGTGTTCACCAAATCCGCTGCTGGACTCTCCGTGCATTAGCCCTTATCATCCAAATCTTCGACAAAAACAGCCCCCGTCGCCGGGTCTTGATCCTACAAGCCCGGTCCCGACGCGCAACTATCGCGCTCTGTGGCGGTGAAATTCGCAGCGATGAAGCCCGCCAAGCCGATCGTATATCCGCCCGCCAAACCGACGATGTCTATTTGGGGGCATTTCACTGCGCCGTAAATGGCTGCACCGATTAAGCCGTACTTAGCAACGTGCAGTAAAAGAAAAAGCAGCCTGTGCCGACCGCCTCGTGTCGCGGTGACCTCCGTTGTGCATACCACAAGCAGCAATATGCCGAACGCCCAGAGCAGCACGCCGCAGATCAGACCCGCTGCCACTGCCAAACGCCCGATGCCAGCAAAAAACCCAGCAATAAGTATGCCAGGCAGCACGGCTAAGAGCCACGAGCGCGGCTTGATACGCTCCCGATATGTTTTCAATCTTCGTCACTGGCGCGCTGTACCGTGCGCCATAGCTCCAGGAACCCCGCCGCCGACCCCAGCAGCACCCCTATCACTGTCAGCCACGGCTCCGTTCCCCAGCGCCCGTCCAGCCACACCCCGATACCTGCACCGATACCGACGCTGGCCGCCATCGTAATCCCGAGAGTTGCGAGGCCAAGCGTCCGCGACATACCGGCTCTGGTGGGGGATTTGTCGCTGTTCTCGCGGCCTTGGGGCATGTTCGACCTCTACCTCAACACGGCCATGATATACCGTGCAGCAACTGCGTGTCAAGTTAGCGCGTCTCCGCACCGCAGCCCTTGAGGGCGAGAGCATCAATGGCTTGACGCCTGCCTACGTCCGATGCTAACATGACACTCGCCGTAGCCTGTAATGTGAGTCGAAGACCGAACAGGATGAGCAACCATGCCCGAAGTCACCCTCGACGAAGTCCGCCATGTGGCCGAACTGGCGCGCATGGCACTTAGTGACGAAGAACTCGAGCGCGTGCGCCGCGAGCTCAACCGCATTATGGACTATTTCGCCGAACTCCAGCAGCTCGATACCGAAGGCATCGGCGACACCTCTCATGCCATCCCCATGACCGATGTGTATCGGCAAGACGAGATTGGCGACAGTCTGCCGGCGGCGAAAATAGTCCAGAACGCGCCCGACAGTATCGAGAACTTCTTCCGCGTGCCGACGTTCATGGAAGAAGAATAATTCCCCAATTCCGGGAGGCCTTGCGACGTGGAATTGCACGAAATGACCGCATGGGAGCTTGCGGGGTATCTGCACACCGGCGAGGTATCGGCCGAGCAGACCGTGCAGGCGTGCTATGACCGCATAGACGCCGTCGAGGACAACGTCCGGGCGTTCCTGACATTGACTCCGGAGATGGCTTTCGACCGCGCCAGGCAGATTGACGAGTTGCGGGCCTCGGGCGAGCAGTTGCCTGCGACCGCGGGCATACCTATTGCCCAAAAGGACCTGCTTTGCACAGACGGCGTACCCACCACGTGCGGCTCGAAGATTCTCGAAAACTTCGTCCCTCCGTACAATGCCACGGTCATCCAGCGCTGCCGCGACGCGGGTATGATCATGATTGGCAAGACCAACCTGGACGAGTTCGCGATGGGCTCTTCCACCGAGAACTCGGCCTTTCAGATTACCGGCAATCCCTGGGATCTCAACTGTGTCCCTGGCGGCTCCAGTGGTGGTTCAGCCGCTGCGGTAGCCGCTGGCGAGGCTACCACCGCGCTGGGTTCGGACACTGGCGGCTCGATCCGCCAGCCGGCCTCGCTGTGCGGCCTGGTCGGCGTAAAGCCGACTTACGGGCGTGTCTCGCGCTATGGTCTGATCGCTTACGCCTCATCCCTCGACCAGATCGGGCCGCTGTGCAAGGACGTGCGCGATGCGGCACTGCTGATGAACGTGATTTCTGGCCGCGATCCGATGGATGCCACCTCCGCCGACATACCCGTGCCTGACTTTACCGGGACTCTGCACACAGATATCAAGGGCCGCAAGGGCGGCATTGCCCACGAGCTGTTGTACGGCGAGGGCATTGACCCTGCGGTGCGCGAGACCATTGAACAGGCCGTCGAGCAGCTTTCCTGCCTCGGCGTGGAGTTCGAGGACGTAGCCATGCCCCATGCCGAGTATAGTCTCCCCTGCTACTACATCATCGCCCCTGCCGAGTGCTCCTCGAATCTCGCCCGCTATGACGGCGTGCGCTACGGTCACCGCACCGACGAGCCGGCCACTGACATTTACGATCTGTTTGCCAAATCACGCGCCGAGGCATTCGGCCCGGAGGTCCGCCTTCGCATCATCAAGGGCACCTACGTGCTCTCGGCCGGCTACTATGATGCCTACTATTTGAAGGCTCTCAAGGTCCGCACGCTGATTAAGAGCGACTTTGACAAAGCTTTCGAGGATTACGATTTCCTCATCTGCCCCACCTCGCCGACGGTAGCTTTCAAGATCGGCGAGAAGGCTGATGATCCGCTGGCGATGAAGCTGGCCGACATCTGCACGATTCCCGTCAATCTTGCCGGCATCCCGGCCCTCAGCGTACCGTGCGGCTTTGTTGACGGCTTGCCGGTGGGCATGCAGCTCATGGGCGCACCATTCTCAGAGGACACTTTGCTGCAGGTCGCCTATGCCTACGAGCAATCCACCGACTGGCACAAGCAGCGGCCCGGGCTCTAGCCGGAATTCCAGAACAGAGAGCCGCCCATCAGGGCGGCTCTCTTTGATTGCTGAATCTTGGCTCTCTTCGTGTGCGCTCTTGGTCGGGCCGTACGGTGCCCACGTGGCACCACAATGCACTAGCGTGTTTTCCCCGCTATCGCGCAAAGGCCGCGCCTATACCGACGATCGTCTCACTATGGTCAGTGAATTTTGGTGGCTCGGCACCGCCAGTGTGCCTGACAAAAAAGCGCATATTGTCAGATATCTTGTGGGACAACTCGGCTTCCAGATGCCCTTCGAAATCCTCAGGCCCTGCCGGATTGTACCACCCACGAAGTCTCAAATGGAAACCAATATCATCATCAATAATCGGGTCCCACACAATTTCAGTTGTTGCCCGGGGTTGGAAGCCTGTATCTCCCTTTAGCTCCTGGCTCAGCTCCGCTCCCAGCCTTATATCCAGCCCTGGTTTCACCCAGGGGTAGCTTTGCCATTTCCAGCCCGCTGTGACGTTGATCGTATCTGCCTTTTGGTCAGCCTCAAGTCCAACTGACAATATGCTGGCCCGTATTGTTCCCGCGACGTCACTGTGATCTGTGACGAACCGTTCCCAAGACAGACGCATGGAGTTTCTGGATGGCGCCTCCTCTGAGGGCTGAGGCTTAAAGCGGGTATCCACATGCATCTCCCCTGTGATACGGTCCGAACCTATGCTCAGCACTTTCCTGACGTGTGGTCTGTCGGGCCGGGCCAGCTTGGCCCAGGGCTCCAGAGTCTGCTTCACCCAATCCTGCAGCTTTGGCGGCAATTCCTGGGTGCTGGGCTGACCGTGCATCACCTTAACGTCGTACTCTGCCTTAACGTCGTACTTTGGTAGCGGCTCGTAGGTAATATCCAGCGTATCCTGATTCTGACCTAGGGATACGTTGAAAGGGGACCGGTACACCGGGTCGAACTCAATGGCCACATTGACAGGTCCGTCCGTCCTTGGGATGTCAGCTCTAAGGCGGTACGAAGTATAACCGCAGAGAGGCTCTCGCGTCCTAATGTGTATGAGGTTCCGGGCAAGGTGCGAGACCTGCACATACTCAACTTCGACGTCCGGCGATATGTGGAACGCATTCACGTCCACGAACAACACGCGGTAACCCTCCTCCAGGGCCTTCGTCAACAGGCCTTCGAGCTCTCCTGATGGGAGCTTATATATGTCGCCTGTCGCTTGCAGATCGATGGTGACCCAGTAGGGATTCTCGAGCGTTGCCGTTGCCGTTGCCGTTGCCGTATCTTTCTTCGGTGCAGCGCGCGCCGTAGCAAGTAGGACGAGCATCAGCCCAACACAAACCGCGCTCACCCCACACATCGAACACCTACTGTTCGTGCGCATAACACTTCCTCCCTGTGTGCAGTCGCGACGCCTGCATGACTATACAACATTACGTCTAATCCACTCCGCAAGCTGCCCCACCTTCTGGAAGCTCCTTACAGTGCGAGCCTGAAGCATTCTGATAGGCAGCGCGCGCGATCGCCATGCAAGGTGCTCGTAGATTACCCGTCCTACTATTGCTTCACTGCCGGGCCCAAGCTTCACCGTTGTTCTGAACGGCTTGTGGAGCGATGTGCCCTGATTTTGGTAGGTAAATTCCTTTCTCATTTCCCTCTCAAGCTTCTGCCTATCTCCGCCCGCGAGGATCCATCTCGCGCAGGCCAAACTGGTAGCTAGGTAGTTGATCAATAGCGGGTCGAACCACCTCGACTTCTCATCACCCGATATCTGTGGCATTTCTGTTCACCTCTCCTTGCAGCACTGGATGTAGATGCCCTGCGCCTGACAGATATCTGCCTCCGCGGCCGACACTTACCAAAGGATATTATACGTGACTAATCGTGTATTGTCAACCAACGCGACCAATTCAACCATCACCTCTCATCTCAGTGCTTCCTTTGTCAAATGATCTCCAAGAGAATCATGCATTGCTGCCTAATTCTGGGTTCGGACAATAGCGAATTCAATACTGGATCCGGAGCTACCTGCCGCTGACCTTCGATTTCCCCTCTGTGGGCCGTTTGTGCGCTGTTGCATTGAGTACTGCTGTTTGCTATACTAACGCCTCCTGCGGGAACCCATCACGCAGATTAGCGAACCAAGGGCCGGGTGATCCTGGATGGTCGTCATCAGAGTGCTCGTGAGCGGGGCGTGTGGCAGCATGGGCGGCTATGTCTGCCGCGCTGTGGACGCTGCCGAGGACATGACCATCGCCGCAGCCGTTGATCCGGCGGGGATCGGTCACAAGCTCGGCGAGTACATGCCTGACCTCTCCGAAGATGCCCAACAGATTCAGGTAAGCGGGCATCTGGCCGCCACTCTTCAGGAAGCCGGGCCCAATGTGATGATTGACTTCACCGCTCCGGCGGTGGTGATGTCCAACATCGAGGCCGCGCTTAGTGCCGGCACCGCGTGCGTGGTCGGCACCACTGGCTTTAGCGAAATTGACCTCAAGACCATCCAGCGCATGAGCGAGAGCAAGGGCGTGGCGTGCGTGATAGCGCCCAACTTCAGCATCGCTGCCAACCTGATGATGAAGTTCGCCGCCGAGGCCGTAGCATCTTTTGAATACGCCGAAATCATCGAGCGCCACCACGAGCATAAGAAAGACGCGCCGTCTGGAACCGCCGTAAGGACTGCTCAGATAATGGCCGAGGCCCGCGAGGGCCCTCTGTCTGTGGTGCCAACGGAGCGCCACAATGTCGAGGGCAGTCGCGGCGGCGCGCTCGGCAACATACCGATACACGCGGTGCGCATGCCCGGATACGTGGCCGATCAGGAGGTTTTGCTGGGGAGCCCGGGCGAGATACTGAAGATCTCTCATGAGACCACCAGCCGCGAGTGTTTCATACCCGGCGTAATGCTGGCGGTCCGGGCGGTGCAGGCCCTCTCCGGCCTCACCTACGGCCTCGACAAGCTCCTGACCAGATAGCATCATCACATCTCTGGCGCAGGCTCTCCAAATATACTGGCGTAGGTCGGGCTTTCCCGTAGGGGCTGAGCTTGTCGAAGCCCAGCCCGACGCTGTTGCCTTTCGGAGGGGCCGCGTCGAACGTCGGACGTTGTTTGTCCGACGTGAGCCCGGCCCGCGCAGACCGCTATTCTGGCGTGCTCTGCACACCGCAACGGCCAACGACAACGGCAGGGCCAGGCTTGCA
>JAUVVY010000054.1 GCA_030604405.1 bacterium
GTACGAACAAATGCCCAGATTGCAGCGCCACCTATGTGACGCGCCACGTAAGCGTCAGCGGCGCAATTTAGACGGACTTGACGTCTTTGGCCGCGCCACTAACGCTTAAGTTAGCGCCAATGGGGGCAGGGGGTGAGGGCCTGCGTTGCCGTTGCCCCTCTCCCTTTACCTATAAACTCAACCCGGACAGAAGGTAGCATCACTTGAAGACCGCCAAGATCAGGGTGCGGGGCGCCAGCCAGCACAACCTGCGCAACATTGACCTCGACCTGCCGAAGAATTCACTCATCGTATTCACCGGTGTCAGTGGCTCCGGCAAGTCCTCGCTCGCCTTTGACACGATCTTTGTCGAGGGCCAGCGCCGCTATGTCGAATCGCTTTCGGCCTACGCCCGCCAGTTTCTGGCCCAGATGCGGCGGCCGGATGTCAGGCTGCTGGACGGCTTGTGCCCGGCCATCGCCATTGACCAGGCCGCGCGCAGCAACAATCCTCGCTCCACTGTAGCCACACTCACCGAGATCTACGACCACCTGCGCGTGCTCTATGCGGCCATCGGCGTGCCGCACTGCCCTGACTGCGGGGCACGCATCGGCAGCCAGACCCGCGAGAGCATCATCGCCCGCATCCTCGACCTGCCGCCCCACTCCCAGCTTACCCTGATGGCCCCGCTGGTTCGCGGCCGCAGAGGCGAGTTCCGCGACCTGCTGGATGACATGAGCCGCCGTGGCTATGTGCGCGCCCGAGTGGATGGGGAGATCCTGCGCATCGCGGACGTCGGCGCTCTCGACCGCAACCGCCGCCATGACATAGATATCGTCATTGACCGCATCGCGCTTGCCCCTGACGCTCGCGCCCGCATCGCCGAGGCCGTCGAAGACGCGCTCAAACTCAGCGAAGGCTCGGTACTGATCGCGCCTGAAGGCGGCGAGGACTTCCTGCTATCGGCCAGTTTCTCCTGCGACGCCTGTGGCCGCAGCATCCAGGAGCCGACACATGCCACCTTCTCATTCAACAGCCCGCGCGGCATGTGCACTCACTGCAATGGCCTGGGCAACGAACGCCAGCTCATCCCCGAACTGCTCGTTGGCCACCCCGACCGTTCGCTTGACGAGGGTGCCATACCGCTGCTGCCATCGCTGAGGGACACCAAGCGCCGCCACTGGTATCAGGGCGTTGCCGACCACTATGGCTTCAGCCTTGACACGCCTCTTGAGCAACTCACCGAACAGCAGATCTATCACCTGTTCTACGGGTCCGAGGGCGAAAGAATCGAGTTCTTCTTCAGGCACCCGCGTCACGGCTGGGAATGGCGTCATGCCGACGTCTGGCCCGGCATCATCCACATGCTGATAGAGCGCTACCGGAGCTTCAGGTCAGGCCTGGCGCGCCGCCGTTTTGAGCAGGCCATGCGCATCGGCACCTGCCCGGTGTGCGAGGGCCGCCGGCTCAACCAAGAGGCGCTGGCTTTCACTATCGGCGGCAACAACATCTCCGAACTCACCGCCATGACGGTGGCCGAGGCGCACGAGTTTTTCGCCGACCTGGAGCTCTCTCGCTCCGAGGCCATCATCGCCGAAGACGCGCTCAAGGAAATCCGAGGGCGCTTGGACTTCCTGACCAGGGTCGGCCTGCATTATCTGACACTCGACCGCACGGCCCCGACGCTGGCCGGCGGTGAGGCCCAGCGCGTGCGCCTGGCCACCCAGGTCGGCAGCGGCCTGGTGGACTGCGTCTATGTGCTCGACGAGCCCAGCATCGGCATGCACTACCGCGACCTGGGCATGCTGCTGGAGACGCTCAAGCAGCTCCGCGACCTGGACAATACCATAATCGTAGTCGAACACGATGAGCAGACGATGCTGGCCGCCGACAGAATCATTGACTTCGGTCCCGGGGCCGGCATCGAGGGCGGCAGAATCGTTGCCCAGGGCACTCCCAGGCAGATCGCTGCTAATCGAGAATCGCTCACCGGGCAGTACCTCAGCGGCCGCCGCCAAATTCCCCTTCGTACTGATCGCCGCCCCGCAAATGGCAAGTGGCTCACCGTAAAGGGCGCCCGCCACAACAACCTCGCCGACATTGATGTGGCATTCCCGATCTCCCGGTTCACCTGCGTCACCGGCGTGTCAGGTTCCGGCAAGAGCTCTCTGGTCACCGACACGCTTTATCCGGCCCTGGCCAACCAATTGCACAATGCCCAGCTTGCCGTCGGCGCACATGACGCCATCGAGGGCGCCGATGCCATTGATAAAGTCATCATAATCAATCAGGATCCCATCGGCCGCACGCCGCGCAGCACCGCCGCCACCTACACGAAGCTCTTCGATCACATCCGCGCGCTCTATGCCCAGATACCCGAAAGCCGCCAACGCGGCTACAAGCCCGGTCGCTTCAGCTTCAACGTCCGCGAGGGCCGCTGCGAAGCCTGTGACGGCCACGGCTACGTCCGCCTCGAATCTGACTTCATGGCCGACGTCTGGGTCGAGTGCGATGAGTGTCACGGCAGCCGCTTCGACCGCGAAACTCTGGACATCCGCTACCGTGGCAGCAACATCGCCCAGGTCCTGGACATGTCAATCAAGCAGGCACTGGACCATTTCCAGAACCAGCCGAAGATCCGGCGCATCCTGCAGACGCTTTGTGACGTGGGCCTGGGTTATCTGAAGCTCGGCCAGCCGGCCACTACTCTTTCCGGCGGCGAGGCCCAGCGCGTCAAGCTCGCCCGCGAACTGGCCCGACCCAAAACCGGCAATACCCTGTATATGCTCGACGAGCCGACCACCGGCATGCACTTCGAAGATGTCCGCCAACTGCTGGAAGTGTTGCATCGCTTTGTGGATGAGGCCAACACGGTGATCGTCGTTGAGCACCACCCCGATGTAATCAAGACCGCTGACTACATCGTGGACCTTGGCCCTGAGGGCGGTGCGGACGGCGGCCGCCTCGTCGCGCACGGCACCCCACAGCAGGTGGCGAAGAATCGCAGCTCCCACACCGGTGCGGTCCTCAAACGTGTCCTCGGCGGCCAATCAGAGCCGCAAATCCCGCGCGTGCGCCGTCGCCCTGCCTATCAGACCGATTCCATAGATATAACCGGCGGCCGCCAGCACAACCTCAAGAACGTGCAGGCCAGCGTCCCTCGGCACCAGTTGACTGCCTTCTCCGGCGTGTCCGGCTCCGGCAAGACCTCCCTCGCCGTTGATACGATCTACGCCGAGGGCCAGCGCCGCTATGTGGAGTCGCTTTCCTCTTATGCCCGCCAGTTCGTGCGCCAGATGGCGAAGCCGAAGGTGGACCGCGTGGCCGGCCTTTCCCCGGCCATTAGCATTGACCATGTCAACCGCGGCCATACTCCGCGCTCGACAGTGGGCACGGTCACCGAGATTTACGACTACCTGCGCGTGTTGATGGCCCGGCTAGGCCGGCCGCATTGCCCGGCGTGTGGTGCGGCGGTCGGTGCGCAGACCGTCGAGCAGATTGCTGACCGCATACTTGCCGACTTCGCCGACCAGCGAGTGCTCCTGTGTGCTCCCTTGTATCCGGCCCCGAATGAAGACTACGAGACGCTGCTGCAGCGGGCCCAGCGCGATGGCTGGCGGCGCATGCGCCTGGACGGTGAGGTCCACGAGCTACCCTACGACCAGCCGATAGACCGCCGGCGCAGGCACCAGGTGGAGATTGTGGTTGACCGCATAAACATCTCAGCCCGCAACCGCTCCCGGCTTGCCGAGGCGATCGAGGCGGCCCTGGCAATTTCCGGCCAGGACGTAATCATCGTCACCGCAGATAACGATAGCGTGTCCTTCTCCCGCCTGTTCGCCTGTCACGAGTGCGGGCAGAGCTACGAGCAGATTACGCCCCGCAGCTTCTCCTTCAACCACCCGGAGGGCTGGTGCCATTTGTGCGAGGGCCTCGGCACCCAGCGCGGCGTTGACCTGAACATACTGGTGCCTGATGAGAGCAAGTCGCTGCGCCAGGGCGCGGTAAAGATCTGGGGGCCACTGCAAAGCGGGACGCTGCTTGAGGACTTCGTGCAGGCGCTGGCCGACTCCGCCGGCTTCACCCTCGGCCAGTCCTGGAAGAGCCTGCGCCAGCGCGACCGCCATCTCATCATCTACGGTAGCGACGAGCCGATTCCGGTGCGTCCCGGACTCGAACTGTACTATCAAGGCCTGGCACCGGCCATCGAAGAGGGGCGTGCATTGAGCCGCGATTTCCGCCACCGCTTCGGCCAACTGCTGCGCGACCTCCCATGCCCCGCCTGTCATGGCCAGCGCGTGCGCCCGGAGGCGGCTGCGGTGGAATTCCGCGGCCATACCATCGGTGAAATCTGCACCTGGCCGCTGCAGCAGGCGCGCGAGTTCTTCGATGCACTGGAGCTTGATCCCATCGAGCGACCCCGCGCCGAGGACATCCTGCGCCAGGTCCGCAAGCGGCTCAAGTTCCTGGTGGATGTCGGCCTGGAGTATCTGACGCTCGACCGCAGCGCGCCGACGCTTTCCGGCGGCGAGGCGATGCGCGTCAAGCTGGCGGCTCAGCTCGGCGCTGATCTGACCGGCGTGCTCTACGTGCTCGATGAGCCCACGGTCGGCGTGCACCCACGCGACAATGAGCGCATGCTCAAGGCGCTGAAATCGCTGCGCGACGAGGGCAACACCGTCATCATCGTCGAACATGACCTGCAAACGCTCAAAGCGGCTGACTGTCTGATTGACTTCGGCCCGTATGCCGGTCGGCATGGCGGTGAGATCGTCGCCAGCGGCACCCAGGCGGCCCTGGCTCGTTGCAGTCGCTCGCTGACGGGCCAGCTGCTTGCCGGCAACCTTGACGTCCCGGTGCCGCAGCCGCGCCGCAAGCTGCCTGCCAAAGGCGACCAGGACGGCTGGCTTACGATCCTGGGCGCGCGGCAAAACAATCTGCGCAACATTGATGTCCCGATCCCGCTCGCTGTACTCACAGTTGTCACCGGCCCTTCCGGCTCCGGTAAAAGCACCCTCATCAGCGACATTCTCTTCCCGGAACTCGTCTTCCGTTTCCAGCCCACCGCCGCCGCAGCCACACCCGGCCTGCACCGCGACATCACCGGCACCGACGCCATAGACGCGGTCTTCAATGTGGACCAGAGTCCGATCGGCCAGTCGCCGCGCTCCAATCCGGCCACCTATGTCGGCGTGTTCGACGAGATCCGCAAGCTCTATGCCTCCCTGCCGCTGGCCCGCATGCGCGGCTACACTCCTGCCCGCTTCACCTTCAATCGCACCGGCGGGCGCTGTGAGGCCTGCGCGGGCATGGGCAGCGTCCATGTGCCGATGCACTTTCTGCCCGACGTATGGGTCACGTGCGAGGAATGCCAGGGCCGCCGCTACGGTCCCGAGACCCTCGAAGTGCAGTATCAGGGCCACAATATCGCCGATGTCCTGGAGCTGACCATCGAGCAGGCCGCGCAGATCTTTGCCGGCTTCCCGGCGATCGCCCGCCGCCTGCAGGTGCTGTGCGATGTCGGCCTCGGCTATCTCCCGCTAGGCCAATCTGCGCCGACGCTATCGGGTGGCGAGGCCCAGCGCGTCAAGCTCGCCGCCGAGCTGGCCCGACCCTCCCGCGGCCACACTCTATACCTCCTCGACGAGCCCACCACTGGCCTGCACGCCGCCGACATCCAGAAGCTGCTGGATGTAATCAACTCGCTCGTTGACCAAGGCAACACCGTACTCATCATCGAGCACAACCTCGACCTCATAAAGACCGCTGACTACGTCATTGACCTCGGGCCTGGCGGCGGGGCAAGCGGCGGTCGCGTCGTGACGCGTGGCACACCGGAGCATGTCGCCAGAAGCAAAAGATCCGCTACAGCCCCATATCTTGCGGAGGTGCTGCAGCGGGCCACCTATGCGCCGCGTGAGGAGCTGTACGTGGCCGCAGCGCCGCGGGCACAGCCTGCAGCGCCGGGGCCTGAGCTGGAGGAGCAGGCGGCGCCGTGGGAAGCTGATGGCCGCAAGTGGCACACCGAGCAGATTACCACTGCGGACGGGCAGCGGCCCGGTTGGCCGACAGCCACGCTTGAGGCTCTCGTCGCCATGATGAAGAGCATGCCCGGAGCGGCGGAACCCGACTACGCCCATCCCGACCGCATAATATTGCGCGCCCAGGGCCGCAAAGACCAATGGGCACACCTCAGGACCGACCGAGAATGGGCGCTGGAGCTGGTCATCTACACGCCGAAGGGGGTTTTCGATGAGCAGGACCTGGCCGAGGCGCTGGCCTTGCCGGCCTGGAACGACCTCAAGGACGTGCTGCTCTACGGCCGCAGCCCACGGGTTCGCGTCTATAGCAACGCCCGCGCCCATGACCGGCTCAGAATCATGCTGCACCACAAGCGGGACGTGACCAGCGGCGAATTCAAAGCCATGCTGCAGCAGGCCTGGCAGGCATATTTCGACAATTGAGCCGATTCGCGGGGGTTGGGCTTCGCGTCCAGGGGACTGTCCCTTCAGGGACTGTCCCCGCCCAGTGCCGGGTACCTTGGCCTTCGCTTTCTTGTCGCGTGGCGTACCCACTCCCAAGGAGTGTACCTGTTTAGCGTCGAGCAGGGCGGGGTGAGTTTGCCGAGTGGTGTGTCGGCAGAGAAGATGCGGTCGGGGTCACTCGGCGGCGAACAGCGGTGGCGGCGAGCGGCCAGGCGACAGGCTTTCAGCGACGTATCGCGCAAAACTTCGCCCTTGTTGCCGGCAGGTCGCAGCCAGGCTCGCCAGTACCTCGAAAGTCGCCACGCCCGCCGGCGTTTTGTTGCCGCACGACAGCTTGCGGGCAATTACCGCCGGACGCAACTGCCGCTCCGCCAGGTTGTTGGTCGGATCAACTTCGGGCACGTGTAGAAAGGTCAACAGATGCGGTCGCTGTTTGCGCAGCCGATTAGCGATACGTACCTCCGCCGTATGACCCCTTGGCGGAGTCAGCAGTTCGTCGAGGTGTTGCTCCATATGCGCCACAGAGCTCCAGTAGCGCGCTTCGTCGATTTCCTCGCGCAGACGATCGAGCAGCATCGCCGCCTTGAAAAACAGCTCAATCGTGGCGAGGAAATCGCTGGCCGGCGCTTGCTCTCGCGCCTCGCTGATCGCCTTGAGATGGTGCGAGCAACACTTGCTCTTGCGTCCCGGATGTGGATCGTAGCTGGCCAGGCAGTCGCTGATCAGCACGCCGCAGTAGTCGTCGCTAAGAATGTCGCGGATGACTTTCTGGCTGCGATCAGCGATGGTATACAGCGTCATCTGCGGGTTGGTGAAGGTCCACAGCCAGGCGCTCTGGCCGCCCACCCACCAGCCGGTCTCGTCGGCATGGATAGCCTTGCTGGCGCGAACTGCACTGCGCAACTCATCGAAGGGCTGCGCAAGCTTGCCGGCGAGCCGCGTCAGAGCTTGGCTGAGCCCGCCGGGCGTTATGCGCAGGCCGAAGTGCTCTTCCAACGCCGCAGTAGTCTTGCGCATCGTCAGGCCGAACTGCTTGTCGAGAGCGGCGGCCAGCGCCAGCGCCCGCCTGCCTACATGCGTGCCCGCCGCGCCGGCCGCGGTGGACACTTGCTCCGGATGCGAGCTGCACACCGGGCCGCACTCGGGGCAACGCCCGCGGTAGGTGGTCAACTGCAGGCGGTGAACGCGAATTTCGGGGATATCTTCGATAATCTGCTTCACCGGGCGCACCTCATACACCGGCCCGCCGCAGCCAGGACAGCGCTCCAGGGGCACTTCAGCGCACTCTTCCACTGTCGCAGGCGGCTTGCGATAGGCCGGCTTGTGACCCTTTTGACGCCCCGGTTTGGCTTTGTCCTTTTTGCGCTTCTGCTCGGGACGGCGGAATGGCGCGGCCTGACGCTTGCCTTCGCGTTCGAGCTGCTGGATGCGCCGCTGCAACTCGAGGATCTTCTCCAGGGCCACGCTGAGAAGCTCGTGGAGTTGCTCGCAGTTCGGACAGTCATTCTGCCTGGCGTTGTCATCACGGCACATATACACACTTTCTTGGTCTCACCCAACATACCTGCCTGAAAAAACCGCTAAACAGGTACCTCCCGTAGGGAGAGGGGACAGGGCCAACGGCAACGGAGTCGGGCAGCCCTTCGGCCCTTCGACTAGCTCAGGGCCTGCGGGATGCCCGACCCACGGGATTCTTTGGGAAGGCCGAGCCACGCGTTTATGAATAATACCCGCTAGGGCTTGGGGAAGGCCGGGAGGAGGGCCTCGCCCTCGAAGACCGCAATCTCCCTGCCATCCTGCAATATGCGCAGGCAGTCCAATACCGGTCCGGGCGCCTCGCGCAACACGAGCACCAATACATGCTCCCCGTCCGCCAGGACAGTGAAGCCAGGCAGATGCCTGGGGTCCACCCCCAGCACGCTGCTGCCAATGCCGGGCTTGTCAACCGGTATGTGCACCACATCGGCCTGCTGTGTGCCGTCAAGCTCGATCCAGAAGGAGTCGGTGGCGCTGCCGGTGCCCTGAGCAATGACCTCCACCTGGTACTTGCCCGCGGCAAGCTGCAGCCGCGCGGCCACGAAAGCGGACTGGGTATCGAAGCTGACCGCCTGGCCGCCGCTGTACTGATCACCGCTGACAACCGATAAGCCCTGCTCGACCTGCAGCACGAAGGCGGCACTGTTGCCCATCAGCGAACTGTCAGTGGCCGTCACACGCAGGCTCTGGAGGCCAAAACCATCGGGCCGGCGATAGGTGATGAGCCAGCAGCGGCCCGTGCCCTTGCGATCCAACTGCACCTGTCCAGCGCCGGCGCGTTTGCCGTTGATCATCACCCGCAGGGCGCTGGGCTTGATCCCGCTAACATCGCAGACCTCCAGGCGGACCTCGCGGGGCTGGTAAGGTATCAGAATGATCTCGCGCGCCGCGGTCTCCACTCCGTCGAGAAAGACGCGATTAAAAATGGGCGGGTCGCGGTCGGACAGATCGCGATTCGGCGGGCGGTTGACAATCAGAATCGCCTCGCCCCCGGTCAGCATGTCCGGGGTGACGGTGAAGGTGACAGTGTCGGCGGCGATCTGCAGCGGCACCACGATCAGCTTATCGTCAGGGGCGAGATACTCGATCTTCTCGATGCCCTCAGAGGCAGGGAAGGTGAGGCCGGCGCGGACATTGGCCTGAACGGTGTAGATAACAGGCTTTCCATGGGCCAGCACGGCGAGAGCTAACAGCAACACAGCTACAAAGACCTTGCGCATGATTAGAACACCTCCGGTGGGTGTCAGTCGCTGTGGTTTCACTTCGCGGCGGAGGAGGGATGTCCTGCAAGGGAGGTCGTAACTACTCACCTAACCCCCTAGCCCCCTTCCCTGCCAGGGAAGGGGGAATCAAAGGGGGTTAGGCCAAGCCACAACGTGAGTACTTACGGGAGGTCAAGGCTCGTCCATGGCGCGGGCGCGTTGTAGGGCGGCGACGGCACGGGCATGGTCTCGGGGGAAGTTTTCTTCGGTAAAGACGCGCAGTGCGGCCTCGAAAGATACTATGGCGCGCTGGCGATTTTCTGCGGGCTCGCCGGGCAAATCGGGGGCCAGATAGAGGAGGCCGAGATTGTGCATGGTCATCGCCCACTGCACGGGAAAGGCATCTTCAGTCCGCACCCGCAGCGCCGCCTGGTAGGAGGCGATGGCTTGCTGGAGGTTTGCGCCCCGGTCGCCGGTCGGCAGATTGGCGTATGCGATGCCCAGGTTATTCTGGGTTGTGGCCCACTGCACGGGAAACGCATCTTCAGTCCGCACCCGCAGCGCCGCCTGGTAGCAGGCGATGGCTTGCTGCACGTTCTCTGCCCGGTCGCCGGCCGGCAACTGCGAATATGTGTTGCCCAGGTTATTCTGGGTTATCGCCCAGTCTGTCGGAAACGCATCTTCAGTATAGACACGCAGCGCCGCCTGGTAGCAGGCGATGGCTTGCTGTATGTTCTTGGCCCGGTCGCCCGTCGGCAGATTGCGGTATGCGATGCCCAGGTTATTCTGGGTCATCGCCCAGTCTGTCGGAAACGCATCTTCAGTCTGCACCCGCAGCGCCGCCTGGTAGCAGGCGATGGCTTGCTGCAGGTTCGCGCCCCGGTCCCCGGTCGGCAGATCCGCGTATGCGTTGCCCAGGTTATTCTGGGTCATCGCCCAGTCTTGAGGAAACGCATTTTCAGTCCGCGCCCGCAGCGCCGCCTGGTAGCAGGCGATGGCTTGCTGCAGGTTTTCGCCCCGGTCGCCCGTCGGAAGCGCCCAATAAGCGTTGCCCAGGTTAGTCTGGGTCACAGCCCACTCTTGAGGAAACCCATCTTCAGTATGGACCCGCAGCACAGCCTGGTGGCAGGCGATGGCTTGCTGTATGTTCTTGGCCCGGTCGCCCGTCGGCAGATTGCGGTATGCGATGCCCAGGGTATTGTTGAAGGCGGCCTCCCACTGCTCCTGGCCGTGCTTCTCGGCATGGTCCCGCATGCGTCTGGAGAGCTCAATGGCATCGGAGAATCGCCCACAGTTGATCATGAGGCGCACGACGCGCCCGGCGGTACGGAAGAGCGCTTCGCGGTTGCGGGGAGTTTGCCTGGCGGCCTCGAGGTCGGCAAAGAGGTCCTGGAGGTCCAGGAGACGTTTTCGTGCCTGCTGGAGCGGAAGAGCGGGCGCGCCATCGGAAAAGGATAGCTGGTGTGAAACTTCGCTTGCCACAGAGTGATCGAACGCCTCAGGCTCGAAGAAGTACAGGCCGCTATGCCAGTCGTAGAAGTCAGGCGCGTATCTCACCATATCAGCGAAGGTATCGCTGTAGAGCCAAAAAACCACAGGGCAGCGCAGCTCGTCACGGTACCGCTCACGCTGCAGGTTCATACTGCTCAGGAGTCTGCGCACACGGTCGCTGCCTTCTTGGGGCCTCTCGAGGCCATAGGCGGAGAGTACGGCAGGTTGAACCGGGCACTTCGCCACGAGTCGGGCCAGCAGATCGTCTGCTCCGGCCAGGTCCACTTGTGTCACGTGCATGTCGCGCTGTGAGAGGACGCGTGTGTAGCGATCAGTCAGCTCGCGCCTGAGGTCTTCTGAATCACACACTGCGAGCAGGACGGTGAAGCCTTGGGCGTGCTCAAGCGCCCGAACGAGACGGTAGTAGTCGCGCCCGCTTGCCGTGGCAGGTACGGTTGCCTGCGGCTTTGCGTCGCTAATCGTCGCTCTCCCCTGCACCGGTCTCTTCTGCCGAGGCCTCTAACTTGTCCCGGAAGCGTTTGAGGCTTTGGACGGCTGGATGGACTTGAAACCAAATGTTCTCGTTGCAGTAGGACAAGATGGCGCCAGCGATGAGTAGCCTGCGGCCCACTGCATCGGTGGGGCTAAGGTCTCGGTTCCGGTGGTGCCTGACAAGCGCGTCGTAATCCTCCTCGTCCAGCCAGTTGGCAAAACCGCGCACCATGCTGTGGAACGCGCTCTCGGCATCTCGCTGAGAGACGGGCGGTGTGGTAGTGCCCGTAAATGCCTCCCTCAGCAGTCTCATTATGTTGCGCACATCGCCGCCGGAATTCCGGCAAATATAGTCAATAACTCCGTCCTCGAACAGGCTGTCATCGCACCGCCTCAGGACGATCTCTCGAGCTTTCTGAAGACCGTGTGCCGTATCAACCTTTATGCATGGAAGCAGTTGGGGCTCACCGAAGGCATCCTGCAGGCCCCGGCTGGCGTCGCTACACACCAGCGAGACGGGGACAGTGAAGGCGGTGTGAACCTGCAGATCTGCCAAGAATTGCTGGTAATCTATGAAGACTTCCTGCTGCAAATATTGGTCTTCCATTCGGTCAAGCCCATCCAGAATTAGCACCAGCGGCTGGTCCTCAAGCGCCAGCCTGGCCCTCGCAAGGAGATCGTTCAGCCGCTCGGACAAATCTTCGAGATACCGGCGATACTCCACCGTAAAGGTCCGTTCCTGGGATTTCGCGCGTTTGATGTAGCCTTTGAAGCCCACTAGCAGCTTCATAAGCGGATGTGCCGCGCCAAGGCCCGCTTCGCCTCCGACCTCTAGTTCGGTCTCCTTGACGTCGGCCTTCTCCTGAAGAGTGTCGCCGAACCACTCCTGAATAGCGTCCAGGTCGTGTTGCTCCAATTGAATGTCGTGGATTTCGTCGAGCTGCTGGATCAGTTGCCTCATCGTGACGAGAATAACCGCCTCGGCGTCCATCTGGTCGGGGGTAACGTCCTTAAGCATATCGATGTAAAGGACGCAGTACGCCTTTCGCTCGAGATGCTGCTTCAGCCTTTGAAGCTCCGTGGATTTTCCACATCCCTTGTGGCCGGAAACGAGCACGTGCCCGAATGGGCGGCCTATCTCCACCTCTGACGGCTCTGAGGCGTATTCGATCCGGTTGGCGATACGCTGAACAAAACCGTGAACGCCGCGCACATCGGAACAGTCCACGTACCAGCGCTCAAGGGCCTCGCCCTCAAGTGGCGTGAGAGGATCACACCAGCGGTAGGCGAGTCTGATGTCCGTTGTGGGTGCGTATGAGTTGCTCTGTTGCATAATAAGCGCACTCCTGCATGCGCGCGCCCTCCGGCACGCGCGAACCACGTTTCTCTGAGGATACGTACAACTGAGTCAAATGGACCCGTCCTAGACTCAGTTCGGCGCTGACATGCGAAATCCTTTGTCAATGGTTGGTCTGGCCGCTGGATCATTGTATCATAACCTGCGACGAAATGGCACACAAGAGGGTATGGGCTTCATGGTGGCGAAGATGTATGTGGTGCTGAAGAGCTTAGTAAGGAGGCGTTGGTGATGCGTTTTGTGATTGCAGTTGTGGGATTGGTGATGGTGATGACAATGGTGCAAGCGGCGGGACATGCGCCGTGTGATATCGAGGGCCTGCCAAGCCAGGCAGAAGCGAAGCTGGCGATCGTGACGGCCAAGGCAGCAGACCCGTTCATGGACTGGTGCTACCGGCTGAGTATGGCCGCTGACCAGGTGCGGCTGATGAGGCTGCGAGGGGAAGAGACGGAGCGGATGGACAAGCGGCTGGCACGGCTGATGGGAGAAGGGTCCGAGCTGGTCGAGGCAAGCGATGAGGCCGGGCGGAAGTTGGTGATATTGGCGAATATGTTGCAGGTGAGGTTGGACGTTGCAGAAGCGGAACGGCGACAGGCTGGAAAGCCTGTCCCACGCGACAACAAGAGAGGTGGGCGCGGCGGCAATGCCGGAGATGAGTGTGAACAGATACTACAGAAGGCGCGGGAGGTCATAGAAGAACTGGAAGAAGATGCGGCGTTCGGGGCTGAGATTGTGGAAGCTGAGGATGCAGAGTTCAGCGGGGCGGAAGTGGTGGATAACGAGGATGCGAGCGGCGGGCAGACCCTGGGGATTAAGGATAAATCGGCGCAGATTCTGTTTCGGCTGCAGTTGCCGGCCGGCAAGAGCCGCTTCTACTTTTCGGCCCAAGGCACCGACACCTCCTCGGACACGTTGTGGGTCCATGTTGACGGCGGCGAGAAGCAGATAGTCTCACTAAGGAAGGGTGCGCTCAGCACGACCGAGAGCTTCGCGGTTGAGGGGGAGACAGCGGCTGAGCATGAAATACTGATCACGATGCGCGAGAACCCTCCGATCTGGGTGGACTACCTGGCATACGACACCGGGCTGGAGGCGGTAAGCGAAAAAGCGGCTCCGGCGCTGGCAGGGGCGTATCTTATTCTGCGCGGAGCCACAGACTCGGGCTGGAAGCCCGAGCCACGCGGCAAGGGAGGAGATGACGGAGAGCCTGAGCTACGCGCCAGAGGGGGACCGCTGGATGAAGAGGGCCAGGAACGTACAGCGGAACTGCTGCTTGCGGCGTACGAGGCGGTGGTGACCACTCACCAGTGGCATCATTACCTTACGGAGGAACCGTTCTGGTACTGGCAAACCCAGCGGCTGCTGGCAGGCGTTTTCGAGGATATGCCGGAGCTGCCCGGGCCGGTGCGGTTCCGTGAGCTGGCCTTCACGGCAGTGACGCAGGCGTACTACCTGGGCCGCGAGCTGCCCAAGGATGATGCCGCAACGGCGTGGGATAAGGTGCTGGCGCTGTCAGAGATGGGGGAGAGCATGCCCTTAGATGAGATAGTGGCGGCGAATCTGGAGGCGGCGGACAATTCGCTGCGATGCCAGGCGGCGCTTCACCGGTTCGTGCGGCTGCGGGCGGAGGAGGACGCCGAGTTCATGAACCAGATGCTGGGCGATTTCCGGCCCGGAGTGTTTTATGACGATGAGCAGCTGGCGCAGATGTGGGAGCGCAATACCGCCGATGAGTATTACATAGCCAAGTACGAGGGGGTGCTTGAGGCGGCAGATGAGCTGATGGACCAGAGTCCGCCGACGTACCAGCCGGCACCGGGCCTGGGTCGGCGTGCTGAGGTCTATGAGGTGGCGGAGTACAAGAAGCAGGGGTCGTTCAGCAGCATCTGGAGAGCGTACTGGACCACCGGGATAGAGAAATATGGGCCGAAGGCGGCTGAGGTGTGGATAGATGGGTCAGTGCGGCAGTGGGAGGTGCATGCGGCGTACCGGTGCTACTATAATTCCACGGTCCCGTGGGACCAGCAGTACCGGACGCTGGCCAGCGTCGAGACATTCGACTGCCTGCAACCGCTGATGTCGCGCGATGATAAGCGGCGGCTGTTCTGGCACATACGGGAGATGGTCCGGGAGCTGACGGTGACGCTGGCGTATTTGCCTGTTGACAGGCCGCAGCACAATGGGCATTGCAGGTACTGTGGTTCGGTGGGCCTGGCGGGACACTTCTACCCGATGATGCCGGAAGCAGGATACTGGCGAGAGCTGGCGAACCGCTTCCGGCCGCATATCCACGGCGGGATTCTCAGCGACGGAGGCTGGCTGGAGCAGACCACGGCGTACCACATGTTCGCGGCCATGCCAATGACCATATACTACGTGGCGGCTAAGAAGATGCAGGGCGAGGACTACATCACCGAAGAAGTGGAGGGCACGCGGATCGGCGATATGCTGGACTGGATGGTCAAGGTGGTGACACCCAACGGCGGGATGCCCCGGTTCAATGACGGCGGGCAGTCCGACCCGGGAACAGGCTACTACAAGCTTCACCGGCTCGCCCGAATGTTGGGCAACCGGGAGTACGCCCTCGCCACGCGCAATACCAGGACCCCGCTGCGGCTGTGGGACGATGCGAGCTATGAGCCGAAAGAGCCAGACTTTACCAGCGTGCTACTGCCGGATAGCGGGATAGCAGTGATGCGGGATAGCTGGGAGGAGACTTCGGCTTACGCGGCGCTGGATTTCGGCCCCCACGGCGGCGGTCACGGGCACTGTGACAAGGGCAACTTCGTGCTCTATGCAGACGGCGAGGCGTGGGTGATCGATTCGCGGTATGGATGGAAGAAAGCTGAAGATCACAACACCATTGTCGTTGACGGGCAAAATCAGCAGCAGGGCCGGGGCACGCTGCTGAAATGGGAGACCGATGATGCCCACGACGCGGTGGCCGTTTATCACGACCTGTATCCCGCCGTCAGACATTACCGATCCATGTACCACGAGCGCGGCGGGCCATTCGTGGTGGTTGACCGGATGGTGCCGAATGACGAGGCCGAGCACAGCTATCAATCGAGGCTGTACATCTTAGGAGAGACGGCGCGTGAGGGCGACTGCTACGTCGCGGCACGAGGAGATAACGGCATCGTCGTAAGGATCGGCGCCGGCCAATGGAGCGGAGGGGAAGTGGCCGACGCGGATTTTCAGTATCGCTCAGACTGCCGCAAGCCGGAGAGGTTCCCCGTATATGTGGTGAGATGGGATTGCGAGGGGGCCGGCGAGCAGTGGCTGGTGACGGTGCTGGTGCCGTATGCGGGGCAACAGGCGGAGGTAGGGGAGGTATCTGTGGAGCCGCAGGGAACAGTGAGTGTGGTGAGCTTTGCACTCAATGGTGAGGAAAAGCGCTATGCAGTGCCGACGCCGGCGGGGCCTGGCGGGTAACCGAGCCACAGGCGGGCGTGCTTGACCTGTGTGTGAGTCAAGTCCTATAATGCCGGGACGCGCAGCGCAAAGCAACTAAACGGCATCCGGGCTGTCTCACAGGGTGTACCGGATTGGCAATTGAGCCGTTGAAGTGCGCTGTGAAACACCACAATTCGTACAAGGGAGCCAGGGCAATGAGATTCGGCATGAGACACGGTATCTACCTGTTGGCGGCGATAGTATTCAGCGGCCTGGTGTTGATGACGGGCTGCGGTGGCGACAGTGGCACCTCGATATTTCTGAATGTATCAGAGCAGGCGGCATGGGGCGGAGAGGGCCGGCTTGCCCTGACCTCGTGGGGCGCCAATGAAATACGCTACGTATATTCTGTCAGCGAAACCGGCGGCGGCCCGAAGCTGCTGACGTGGTCGGACAATGATGACGACTGGAGCGATGAGGGCGGCAGACACCCGGCGTACCGCCCCGATGATTCGCAGGCAATCGCCATAGCAGCGCGGCGGGGCACCAAAGATGGCATCTACCTGATTGACGCCAATGACGGCGACTGGCAGCAAGCCGCTGCGCTGATTACACAGTCGCCAGGGGACGGTGCCGACGGCATGCCGTCATGGTCGCCCGATTCGTCGACTCTGGTGTTCGTGACCAGCGAATACGACGGGACGATGGGCCTGGCAACCGTCGCGGCCGATGGCACTGGCCGCGCCTCGCTGGTCGAGGACCCCGACGCTGATTTGATGTGGCCGGTCTATACGCCGGACGGCGGCGCAATAATCTATGAGCGGCGGCCCAGAGGTGAAAACCGGTCGGATATCTGGGTGTGTGACGCCGCCGGTGGCAATGCGCAGAACCTAACTGGCTCGGATTTCGACGACGGCGCGCCAGCGGTGTGGGGCGACCCCACCACCCTCACCGTGCTGTTCCACTCGAACCGCAGCGGGGCCAAGTACGACATTTGGGCACTGGATATCAACGGCACTACCTATGCTCCCATAGCTGACACCGCACGCGCGATAACGCAGACCGCCCGCAGCGACGGCTATCCGGTCTGGGCGCCCGACGGCACGCGCGTCGCTTTCGTTCGCGACCGCGAGCTGTGGACGATGGTCTGGACCGATCTCGAAGATGACCGCGACTACAGGCGCCTGACCCGGCGGTATCGCTAGGCCGCGTAAGCCGCGAACCGATTGAGGCAAAGAGTCGGGCTGGCCTTTGACCCTTCGGCAGGCTCAGGGCAGGCAAGCAGGGCCTGCGGGAAGGCCGACCTCACGGGAATATATTTGCGATGCCCCTGCGGAAGGCAACGGCGACTCAGGCTGGAAAGCCTGAGCCACGCGATACACCGAGTCGGGCCGGAAGCCTGACCGCTGTGGGAAATAGATAACAGGGCGAAGGTCAACAAGGAGGCAAGTGTCTCGAATGACCTTCGCCTTTTTGTTTGTCAAGTGGGCTGAACGATCGGAGGCAGACCGGATGCAACTCATAGATACCCACTGTCACTTCAATCTTCCGCCATTCGCCGCCGATTACCCTGAGGCCGTCCGGCGAGCCATGGACGCCGGCATTAGCGATATGGTGGTGGTCGGCTGCGATGTGGGCTCGAGCCTGCTGGCGCTGGAGATGGCGGAGAAATATGACTGCCTGTGGGCAGCAGTCGGCATACACCCGTGCGATGCCCAGGACGCGACGGCCGAGGCCGTGGACCAGATCGCCGAGCTGGCCGCGCACCCGCGAGTGGTGGCGATAGGCGAAAGCGGGCTGGATTTCGTCTGCGATGGCCCCTCGCGCCAGGTGCAACGCACAGCGTTCGAAGAGTTCATCAACATGGCGGCGGATTTCGACAAGGCCTTCATCATTCACAGCCGCCAGGGCGAAACGAACACGGAGGTGCTGGAGCTTCTGGCGCAAACCAAGTCCCCGCAGCAGAGGGTCGTGCGGCACTGCTTCACGGAAGACACCGCACTACTCAACGACTACATCGCACAAGGATGCTACATCAGTATCGCCGGCAACGTAACGTATCCGGGTAACCAGGAGCTGCGGGAGGCGGTCAAAGCGGCACCGGCTGACAGGATCGTGCTGGAGACCGACTGTCCAGGGCTGCCGCCACAAAGCCACAGAGGCAAACGCAATGAGCCGGCGCTGATGGTCGAAACGGCGGCAAAGATCGCACAAGTGCGCGGCGTCAGCATCGAAGCAATTGTCGCTCAAACGACAAAGAACGCGTGGATTGCGTATGGTCAGCCGATCTGATATTGACCCGGATTTCCCATTTCAAAAGGCAGAAACTGGCGAGTAGAAGCAGCAAACACAGACAGGGAGCCACGCTCAGGCCGACGCGGCCTGACTATTACGCAATACCTGATGGCTTGCAAGCATGGCAATTCCGGGGCCGCACAGGGCGAAAGTCCGTGGTTGTTGCAAATTGAAAGATGGGAAGATGAAGGAATCGCGGTGAGAGCGGAGAACTGTATTATGATTGGACAGTCACATTCGAAATCCCGGCGAATCTGGGAACCTCCGAATAGAAGCGCGGACGTTCGAATGGAGAGTAGCCGTAAGTATGACGCGCGTCTGTAGCCGCACAATTGGCCATTACGCTAACGCGACAATGCCCTGCCGGTCGGAACAATGCCGGGCAAGGGCGCAAATAGTGCTGGTACTGTTATTGGTGCTCATCGCTGGGCTGTGGCCTGTCTGCAGGGCTGGCGGCGAGGTTGTCCCGCTGTATGAGCCCAATGATCCGTACTACGGTGCGGGCTACCATTGGGGCCTGGATGCGGTCAGGGCACCGCAAGCCTGGGACCTGCTGCTCGACTACTCGATCACGCCGATAACCGTAGCCGTCATAGACAGCGGCGTTGACTTCGATCATCCCGACCTGCAAGGGCGGCTGGTGGATGGGCATGTCTGGGTGCCGCCGGACCCGGACATTATCTGGATGTACCCGTTCGAAGTGCCGGAGTACTTCGACCCGGAGGACCCGTGGGACGATAATGAGCACGGCACGATGGTGAGCGGAATTATCGCTGCGAATACCAACAACGACTGCGGTATAAGTGGGGCGGGCAACAACTGGATAGACATTATGCCCCTGCGCATCATGGACACCAGCGGCTACGGTGAGGATTATGATGCGGCGGATGCGATCATTTGGGCCGCAGACCATGGCGCTGACGTGATCAATATGAGCTTTGGGGGCCCTGCCAGCGAACCTTCGCCGATGGAGGCGGCTGTGGAATATGCATACAACAAGGGGTGTGTGCTGGTGGCGGCGGCGGGCAACGACGGCGATACGGACATTGACATTCCAGCGGCTTATGACGACTACGTGCTGGCAGTGGGATCGGTAGGCGACACGCTGGAATTGTCTGACTTTAGCGATTACGGGCCGTTGCTGGATGTGGTTGCCCCAGGCGAGAACATCATCACCACATATCCGAATCAGCCGATTCAATGGATCGCATGGTTCGAGGGAGCTCCCTATAACCCATGCACCGATCCATACGTAGCTGAATTGACTTACGGCACGTCGTTTGCGGCACCGTTTGTAGCAGCCGAAGCCGCGCTACTACTAGGACTATACCCGACCCTCACCAACGCTCAGGTGTACGATATCATTAAGACTTCAGCCTTCGACCTGGGAGACGTGGGCCGTGATGATACCTTTGGGTGGGGTCTGGTTGACTTCGAGGGAGCAGTCTTGGAGGCACACGATGTTATCCCTGAGCCCGCCAGCGTTGCCCTCTTCGCCACCGGCTTGCTCGCCCTGATCGCCAGACTGCGTCGCCGCAAGCTCCAAGGATGAAGCTCTCTCATAACCCTTCCAGATGCGCCAGAGCTGGTCTGTAAGCGGCCAACTGATAGACCCGCGATTGAGAAATCCACATACTTTTGCACATTTTCCGGAGACTACAAGCGATAGGACATTGAGCAACGGCCCCCAAACCCGTTTTCCACAATATCCACAGAAACATCCTCACGGGGTCTGCACATTTTCCATCCCAGATGCAAACCGCTTAGGCCCGCCGGCAGCGGGGCTCCGGAAACTCCAGCGGCCCGCCAGCAGTTTTCCACAATTTCTGCACTCTTTTTCCCCGAGAGTTTTCCACAAACGCATCGCCAGGGCAAAGCATCGCCTGCCATCAGAGCTGACCTGCAGCCGAATGGCGGCTTTATCAACATTGAAATCGCGCTTGCGGCACGGCAACAACGTTGCAGGCTCGTCACGAAGGTCATTCTCCTGCCGTGGGCGAAAACGACCTGTGAATGATTAGAGCGAACTATTGTTCTCAATATCCAGCCCTGATTATTCATTCCCGCGTGGGTCGGGCTTGCTACAGTAGTTATGCAAATGCTGTTAACGGCTGGGCCGGATTCTCGGTGGAAGCTGTGCTTCCGCCTCGTATGCGGCCCCTCCGGACGACTCAACGACAACGGCGTCGGGCTGCCCTTCGACAAGCTCAGGGCCTACGGGATGCCCGACCTACGCGCTCAAAAGGTTGGACGTTGGCTTTCGGAGGGGCCGCGTCGAACGTCGGACGTTGTTTGTCCGACGTGAGCCCGGCCCGCGCAGACCGCTATTCTGGCGTGCTCTGCACACCGCAACGGCCAACGACAACGGCAGGGCCAGGCTTGCA
>JAUVVY010000072.1 GCA_030604405.1 bacterium
GGTGGGGCATGCCCCACCACACCGCAGACCTTTTCCACCTGCATCCCCCACTCCCCTCCACCAAACAGAATAACCCATAGGAGGGGCCGCATGGACGGGAGTTTGCGTGCAAACTCACGGCCATCCGGCCCAGCCGTTGCCGTTCTCCCCTCTCCCTGCGGGAGAGGGGCCGGGGGTGAGGGCGCCTTTTCCATCGCGTGGCACGGGCTTTCCAGCCCGTGAATGCCGTTAGTTCATGCCGTATGCAACGCCCACAACACAACGCGAGCTAAGTCAGCCAAATACCAGCCGTAGGAATGGGAGGACGAAAACATGACTATAGTGCCAACACGTCTAGCCGTGGTGGCGGGCTTGTTGTGTCTGTTGTGCCCGCGGCCGGCGCTGTCTGCAGATCATTACGCCTCACCCGCAGGCGGTGGTGACGGGACCTCCGCAGAAGACCCGTGCCTGATAATGGAGGCTGTTGCGAAGCTGCAGCCGGGTGACACGCTGCTTTTGCTTGATGGCGTTTATACCGGTGACGGCTCGATGATACGAGTGACCGAGCCGCTGCAGGGCACGCCAGAGGCTCCTATCACCATCAAAGCAATCAATGACGGCAAGGTGCTCATAGATGGCGAGAGCGTGCGGTATCCGGTGCAGCTTTCCAAGACGCAATACGTACAAGTCGAGGGCATCAATGCCTGCCGCTCGAAGATGACGGTGGTCACCGTCAGCCGCAGCAGCCACTGCGCTATCCGCCGCGTATGCGCCTGGGATGCCGCCGATGACAACACCAACATCTTCGGGGTTCACTACGGGGACTATAACCTGGTCGAGGACTGCGCTGGCTGGGGGATTGCACGTAAGACCTACTCTTGCTCGCAGAACGGCAATTACACGACGTTCAGGCGCTGCTGGGGCCGCTGGGAGGGCTGCACCAACGTCGGCCCCAAGATGGTGATGACCGTCTCCTACAACAGCCATCACACGCTTGTCGAGAACTGCATCGGCACCTGGGACGGGCAGAAGATGCCGGAAAGCTACACGCTGCACAATCACGGTGAGCCGTTCACCAACTGGAGCAGCGGCCCCAAAGTAGCGCACCATCTTACCGACTACGCAGTGGACCAGCCCTACGGCATCTTCGGCATAGACACCCGCGAGGATCGGGGGATTCGTCTCTTCGGGTGCATCGCCTACCGGCTGGCCGAGCAGCGGACGGTGCCGTGTATTGCCAACTACTTCCTGCAGCGCACCGAAGACCGCTGGGGCTATCTGCAGAACTGCGTGTCATTTGTGGAAACAGGCGCGCGCCCTGCGAAGGGTTTCAACACTAACTTCGTGGAGTTCGACCGCTGCACGGCGATAAGTGAAATGGAAAGCAACCTGGGTAAGCACACGGCAAGCGTTCTGCTGCAACTGCAGAAGCCGGAGGAACTAATTGCCGACGGCGGCAACATCCTGCAGGCCGAAAATGGCGCAAATATCTGGTTCCGCTACGAAGACGGGGCGTTGACTGATCAACTGCTGTGGCCGTGGCCGATGAACGAGCGGATCAAGGAGCTGACCGGTGTAGATGTGACGAAGACGGTGTTCGAACTCGGCGGCGGCACACTGCCCGAATCCTTACGATAGCCTATTCCACATGAGGTGAAGAATGCTCAAAACTGACGCCCACAAGCGAGCGCTGGAGCGCTTTGACCAGATCATAGACCTCGACCATGTCAAGGTCTGCGAGCAGTTGCAGGCGGATATCTGGGCTGGCAAGACCCCTGAACGCATCCCGACCTTCATCTACTTCCCGCCGCCACCTGACTGGCCGACATACCCCTTCACTGAGTGCTGGGACGATGTCGAAAAGAAATTCATGACCGCAATGGCCACCGCCTACTGCGGGGCGCTGCTTAGGGATGACAGACTTCTCACGGTCACGCCCGAATACGGCGTGGTCAATATCCCGGAGCTGTTCGGCGTCCCCAGCATCGTGAGCGACGTCGGCTGGTCTATGTCACAGGGCCTGCAGGATCTGGACGCGGTGAGAGCCGTTATAGATCGTGGTGTGCCTGATTTGCACAGCGGTCACGGCGCGAAGACGGAGGCGTTTTTTGATTTTGGCGCCGAAGTGGTGAGCCAATACGAGAATCTTTCGCAGGTGCTCCATTTCGTGGTGCCTGACAACCAGGGGCCGTTCGACCTGGCGCACCTCATCTGGGGATCGGAGATGTTCTACGCCCTCTACGAGCAGCCCGATGTGGTGCACCAGCTTCTCGACCTGGCGACCGCGACTTACATCGAATTCACTCGCTTCTACAAGCAGAAGGTGGGCGAGCCGGCGGCCTCAGGCTATCACATCTGCGGGGTGAGGCTGGTTCGTGGCGGGGTGCGGATATGCGACGACACGCCGGTCATTTGCTCGGCGGATACCTACCGGGAGTTTGTCAAGCCGTACAACGAGCGGGCCTACGCGCCGTTCAGCGGTGGTTGGCTGCACTACTGCGGCAACGGCAACCACCTCCTGGAGCAGATGCTTGCGACGCCGGGGGTCAACGCCGTGCACATGGGCAACCCGGACCACTGCGACCTGTACGAGCTTCACCGGCAGATGCGGACGGCTGAGGTGGTGTTGATCTGGAGCGGGTCCTTGGAGCGGCTGGGAGAGCTCCGTGCGGACAACGGGGGCAAGCATCCGACCGGGCTGATGATTCTGACGGAGAATCGCTATGCCGCCAAAGACCTCGAAGGCGCCAGGGCCGACCTGCAGCGGGTGCGGGATTACGAGCCCATCGCCAAGGCACCGTATTAGCCCGAATAATTCACAAGACGCGTGGCTCGGCCTGACCTGCGCTCGGCGCAGGTCAGGTGAGAACGCGCCTGCCCTGAGCTTGCTGAAAGCCCTGAGCGTGCCGAAGGGCCGCAGGGCAAGCATTCTCAGCTTCCCGTTCGACAGGCTCACGGCCCTGAGCAACGTCGAAGGGCAGCCCGAGGTCGTTGGCCCAATTACAGCTAACTACTCACCTATCCCTCTTTGATGCCCGCTTCCGCAACTAATCATCGCGTGGCACAGGCTTTCCAGCCTGTGAATGTACTGCAATGACTTCTCACCTTATGGCTTGGAACCGTATTGCCGCTTCGTGGTTGCTGGAACAGGCCCCTCGCTTGTTGCCGTTGCCTTTCGGGGGGGCCTGCCTGCCCTGCCGCGTGCGCCCTGAGCCTGCCGAAGGGAGCCTGTCGCAGGGCCGAAGGTGTGTTCGGCGGAGCCAAACACACCTGAGACTGGCCCGCGCCCTTTCTTATCGCGTGGCACAAGCTTGCCCGCCATCCGGTCCGCCATAGCCTTGGCGAAGGCGGAAGCCTTGGCGAAGGCGGGGCTTTCCAGCCTGTGAATGTATTGCAATGCCACGCCGCTACAACATCTGCCCATTCGCTGAGCAGGTGGCTTGTCCACAGGAGGGTCCCTCTTGCATTTCTAATTCCTCGCTGTTAACCTGATGTGGGCAGATCGATTTCGCGCATCTGGCCGCAATGTTGAAGCAGGCGGGATTCGACGAATGGATTGTCGTGGACGACGAAATCTGGAAGTCTCTCTACCTATTTGTGAGCTATTCCGGTACGATGCAAGACACGTGACAGGAGAGGAAGGGACCAATGGCTATTAGAATAACGTGTCCGAAATGTGGAGCCGTGTATAACGTGCCAGACGATAAGGCGGGGAGCAGAGGCAAGTGCAAATGCGGCGCGCTTATTCCAGTGCCGCGACCGCGAGCTGTGCAGCCTGCCGGGCACGAACAGGAGGGGGGCGGAGGGGACGACTGGGAGGCCCACTACAACCTGGCGACCGCGCTGCGTACGCAAGGCAAGTTAGATGAAGCCATCGCGGAGTACAGAAAGGCCATCGCAAGCAACCCGGACTTCGCCAAGGCCCACAACGCCCTGGGGATGGCGCTTAAAGCTCAAGGCAAGTTAGATCAGGCCATCGCAGAGTACAAGCAAGCTATCGCCATCAAGCCGGACGACTTCGGTCACCACTGGAATCTGGGAAACGCGCTGTATGATCAGGGCAAGGTGGATGAAGCCATCGCAGAGTACGAAAAAGCTATCGCCATCAAGCCGGACGACGCCGAGGACCACTGGACCTTAGCGGTGACCTACTATGAGGTGGGGCGGGGTGCCGAGGCCAAGAAGGCAGCGGAGGCGACAGTACAGCTCGACCCAACGCATCTACAAGCGCGCGAGATGATACAAGAGCTAAGAGCTGAGGGCTATTGAGGATTGGCATGCCTTCTGTTTACCCGGTGACGTCGGGCATCCCAAACATGCTCGCGTGGCACAGGCTTCCCGCAGGCCCCTCGCTTGTTGCCGTTGCCTTTCGGAGGGGCCTGCCGAAGGTGTGTTCGGCGGAGCCAAACACACCTGAGACTGGCCCGCGACCTTTCTTATCGCGTGGCACAAGCTTGCCCGCCATCCTGCCCGACTCCGTTGCCGTTGTCGTTGTCCCCTCTCCCTGCGGGAGAGGGGAATGAAAGGGGTGAGGGGTGCCGTTGCCTTTCGGAGGGGCCTGCCGAAGGTGTGTTCGGCGGAGCCAAACACACCTGAGACTGGCCCGCGCCCTTTCTTATCCCGTGGTACAGGCTCTCCAGCCTGTGAATGTATTGCAATGCCACGCCGCTACAACATTTGACCATTCGCCGAGCAGGCGCCTTGTCCACAGGGGAGTCTCTCTTGCATTTCGGATTCCTCGCTGTCGCTCTAAAGCAACTCCCCCACATTCTCCCTTATCTTCCGTATCGCCCCCAGGACCAGGTCCATACTCCGCGTGTCGTGGTCGGCGAAGGCCTGATGCCCCAGCGTGCAGATTTCTTCCGCCATTACCCGCTGCGCTACCGGCGTCTCCACCTTTGCATAGTCCGGCGGCTCTATTCCCTCCGGCCAGCAGACCGGGCCAAAGTTGCGCTTGGTGAATAGCGGATTCTGCTGGATCGGATGTATATGCCCCTGGCCCAGGCCGACACCTTCAGCAGCCATCGCCTCGAAGAACTTCTCCCGCGACAGGCCCGCGAATTCATCCGAGATGAACTTGAACATGTAGTAGTAGAAGCCCCAGCGCGTGCACCTGTCGCCGCGCTCCAGCGCAGTCACGCCGGGGATCTCGCGCAGGCCGTCTTCGAAGTACAGCGCGTTTCTGTCGCGGCGCTCGGTCTGCTCCGGCAGCCGCATCGTCTGGCAGTACGAGATTGCGCCCTGCCACTCGGTCATCCGCAGATTCGAGGCGACCAGGTGAAATTCGTAGAACGGGCGGCCTGCGAAGCGCCCGATGTGGTGGAACGAATACGCCTTCGCCGCCAGCTCCTCGTCATTGGTCAGCACGATCCCCCCCTCGCCGCAGGTCAGCGTCTTGCCCATCTGCAGCGAGAAGGTGCCGAAGTCGCCGATAGTGCCACAGCCCCGGCCCTGGTACTGCGAGCCCTGGGCGTGGGCCGCGTCCTCGATCACGAACAGGCCGTGCTTTTCGGCAATCTCCATGATGCGGTCCATGTCGGCCGGGAAGCCGCCGTTATGCACGGGCATGATGCCGGTCGTACGCGGGCCTATGGCCGCCTCGATGGCCTCGGGGTCTATCTGATATGTCTCCGGCTCGATGTCAACCACGATTGGGATCGCGTTGACCAGGATACACGCGGTCGCGGTTGCGACAAATGTCGAGCACGGCACGATGACTTCATCGCCCGGCTGGATGCCCACCGCTTTCAGCGCCAGTTCGATGGCCTGGGTGCCGTTGGTGCAGGCCACCGCATATTCCGCGCCCTGGTACTCGGCGAAGGCGTTCTCGAATTGCACGACGTATGAGTCCTCCAGGTTCTCTTCGGTATAGCCTCCACGCCACCATTTGCGCGACTCAAGCACTTTCATCAGCGCGTCTTTTTCTTCCTGCCCGATTTCCGGCCACTCGGTGTGTATGGCCTTGCCTAGTTGCTCTGTGACGGCCTTGGGGCCGCCGTTGATAGCCAGCTTCGCCACTGCAGGAGCCTCCTTCAATGAGGTGTTGCCGCTTCGGTCTGGACTAGTTCCTCCGCCGGCGGTGAAAACCTGCCGGCCCGCTTATCTTTCTCAGCAGCCGCGCGAATCTCCTCCGCGAATCGCCTGACAGGGAGGAGAACCTGTGCCGCTGCGAGAAGGGCTTCTGCACTTCAGAAAGTGGGGTCATGACGATGTATCAGCCCAAGCTCCCGGACATCTTCCCGCAGGACTACCAGAGCGTGACGAAAGAGCAGTGGCAAGCCTGGCGCGCGGACGTGCTGGCGCGCTTTTTCGACCTGATGGGCGACGGGCCTACTGAGCGCCCCGATCCCAATCCGCAGATCGAAGAGCAAATCCCACAGGACGGATACATCCAGCAGCTTGTCTCTTATGACATCGAGGCGGAGGACAGGGGCTGGGCGTGGGTGCTGATACCGGAGGGTGTGGAAAGCCCGCGGCCGGGGGTCCTGTGCATCCACGGTACCACGGCGGATGCCAAGGATGCGTGTCTTGGCGTCGGCGAGCACCCGGGCGGCTCCAACGGCATTTCGGTGCACCTTGCCAGGCGCGGCATGGTCACGATGGCCCCGGATCATTTCTGCGCCGGCCAGCGTGCGCCGAAGCATCACCCGCCCTACAATACCGCTGAGTTCTACGAGAAGCATCCGGACTGGTCGGAGATGGGCAAGGATGTCTATGACCACAAGCAGGCGCTGGATGTGTTGACCGCGATGGAGCAGGTAGATGCCGAGAATCTCGGCTGCATCGGTCACTCCCTGGGCGGCTACGGGACCGTCTTCATCACCGCAGCCGACGAGCGCATTAGGGCGGCGGTCTCAAGCTGCGGCATCACCACCTGGCACTGCGACCCGCTGCGTGGCGGCTGGTCGCGCATCCCGCCGGGCCGCTACAAGCACTTCCCCAAGCTGCTGGACTATTTCGTCAGCGGCCGGCCTATCCCTATTGACATACCCGAGATCATGGCCAGCATCGCCCCGCGGTGTCTGCTCAACATCTCCGCCGTCGGCAACGATTCCTGCTTTGACATTTTCGAGCCGTTTGCCGAGATTTACTATCAGATTGAGCGCGTCTATAAGGCCCTGGATGCCGAGGGCAATTTCGGCTGCTATTTCCATTCTGAGACCCATTCCTTCAACGAGCCCAACCGCGCGCTGGCCTACACCTGGCTGCAGGTAAAGCTGGGCCTGGCTGACGAGATCGAACTCGCCTGAAACACAATCTACTGGAGATGATTGCTGTGAAGCTTTCCATTCATACGGCGCTGGCAACGGGTGAAGGCCTGGAGGGTGCGGTCAAGCTGGCCGCCGATGCCGGCCTGGATGCGGTGGATATTGTGCAGGCCGAGGCCGGCGCGCACTTGCCCAACGATGCCCCACCGCAGGAGGGCGAACGCTGCAGGGCGCTGGTGGCCGAATACGGGCTGCACATATCCGGACTCACGACGTATTACCGCCTCGGCCACGCCGACTCCGCCGAGCGTAACGCGCAGATGGCGGGTGTCGCAAGCTCGATGGAGTTGGCGGTCGCTATGGGCGCGAGATATTTCCTGATCTCAGGGCCGGCCTGGGACCCGCAGACCGGCTATGAAAAGCAGCGCGAGATCACCCGCGAGCAGACGGTTCAGATCGCGCAGATGGCTGCCGACCGCGACATCATCGTTACTGTTGAGCAGCACGGCGCGGGGCTGACGGCCTCTGCAGGCCAGATTCTCGACCTCTTCCGAGGCCTCGCCACCGCTAACTTCGGCGTGGTCTTCGACCCGGGCAACTGCCTGCGCGAGGGTTACGAGCGGCCGCTGGTGCAGGTGGACATGCTCGGCGACATGATCGAGGCGGTGCATGTCAAGAACATGATGACCAGATCCGCCGAACCGCCGCAGGAGTACATACCTTACGAGCCGATCCGCCTGGACCGCGGCATTCTCGACTGGCCGGCGATTGTGGCGGCCATCAATGCTACGGGCTACGACGGCTATTTCACGGTGGAGGATTTTTCCGAGTTCGACTCGCTGGCCGAGAAGTTCAGATGGAACGTTGACTACCTGCGCGCGCTGGCCTAGTGGAGCGCGGTCGCCGTTGCTGTTGCCATTTCAAATACATTCCCGTAGGTCGGGCTTTCGACTGTAGTTATGCAAATGTTGGGCAATTCGAGCTATAGGGCGATGCTATGGCGTCGTTAGTCGTAATGGAAGGGCCTGTCGCAGGAAACTTCGCAAAGCGAAGCTTCCAAGGCTGGCCCAGCCGTTGTCGTTGGGCGTTTGGGTGTGCAGACCTCGCCAGGATAGCGTCCGGCGTGGGCCGGCCTCCCAGCGCACGCAACAACCGTGCGCTGCTCGACGCGGCCCTTCCAACAGCAGCACAACGTGTAATGGGATACGCTTGCAAAGCCCAGCCTGTGAATGTCTTTCATCCATTCGGGCATCCCCAAAACATCCCGTGGGTCGGGCATCCAGCCCGACTCCATATCCGTTGCCGTTCTCCCCTCTCCCTCTGGGAGAGGGTCAGGGTGAGGGCCGCCGTTGCCGTTGCCATCTCAAATACATTCCCGTGGCGCGGGCATCGCGTAGGCCCTGAGCGAAGTCGAAGGGCTGCCCGATGCCGTTGTCGTTGAGTCGTTCGGAGGGGCCGCATGGACGGGAGTTTGCCTGCAAACTCACGGCCATCCGGCCCAGCCGTCGCCGTTGTTCTCTCTCCCCGCGGGAGGGCTGAAGGGGCGAGGGCCGCCGTCGCCGTATGGAGGGGCCGAATAGGGTGGATTTTGCGAAAGCAAAATTCGGGTTCCCTATCCGGCCCAGCCGTCGCCGTTGTCCCCTCTCCCTGCGGGAGAGGGGAATACAAGGGGTGAGGGTGCCGTTGCCGTAACGCAGAAGCCGAAGGCCTGGGCCGTCGCACAGCGACACACTGGCCCCCATCCCGCCCACATATCATGCTTCAGAAGGAGAAGGAAAATGGCTAAGATACCTATCGCTTTGCAGTTGTACTCGGTCCGCAACGACTGCGCCGAAGACTTGCCGGGAACCTTGGAGAAAGTGGCGGAGATGGGCTATGAGGGCGTCGAATTCGCCGGCTACTACGACTACGAGGCCGGGGACTTGCGCAAGATGCTGGACGATAACGGCCTCATCTGCTGCGGGGGGCACCTGGGCATTGAGACGCTGCTCGGCGACGAGTTGATGGCAACCGTCGAGTTCAACCAGGTGCTGGGCAACCCGTATTTAATCTGCCCGGGCCTGCCGGAGGATTACCGCGACAGCCGCGATGCCTGGCTCAAGACTGCCGGGGTATTCAACGAGATCTCCGCCCGCGTGCGCCCATTGGACATGTGGACCGGCTATCACAACCACCACATCGAGTTTGCGGAACTGGACGGCGAGCTGCCCTGGGATACTTTCTTCGGCAACACTGACCAGGACGTGCTGATGCAGCTTGACACGGGCAATGCGCTGCATGGGGGCGCGGATGTGGTGCCGTTTTTGGAGCGCTATCCGGGCCGCGCGCTGACGGTGCATCTGAAGGAATACTCGGCCACTGATGACAAGGCTCTGATCGGTGAGGGCGACGTGCGCTGGGATGAGATCTTCGATCTGTGCGAGACCACTGGCGCTACGCGCTGGTACATTGTGGAGCAGGAGAGTTACGCCTATCCGCCGCTGGAGTGTGTGGACCGCTGCCTGCGCAGGCTCCGCGACATGGGCAAATAGACTGCCCGCCGCCGTTGCCGTCTCCATTTCGAATATCTTCTCGTGGGTCGGGCTTCACAATCATTATCCCGTGGGTCGGGCATCCTGCCCGACTCCGTTGCCGTCGCCTTTCGGAGGGGCTAACATGAAACGGCCCGCCTTATGGCGAAAGGGATAGCAGTTAGCCGTTAAACCGATCGCGAAAGGCGGGCCGTAACAATGACTTACATTGCGATGGACGTACACAAGACAACTTCGAC
>JAUVVY010000091.1 GCA_030604405.1 bacterium
TGCCACTCATTCGCATGGCTCCTTGAACTTCAAGCGACTGCTGAGGTATTCGCCACACTTCGCCCTCACGCCTGCCAATGCCGTTGTCGTTGTTGTTGCCTTGCGGAGGGGCCGGCCGAACGTCGGACGTTGTTTGTCCGACGTGAGCCCGGCCCGCATCCTCCCTCACCCCGTGGGCCAAGCTTGCCCGCCATCTCGTCCGCCGAAGCCTTGCTGGAAGCCCTGCCGCGTGCGCCCTGCCGTGTCCGCCCTGAGCCTGTCGAAGGGAGCTTGCCGAAGGGGCGAAGGCGGAAGCTTCAGCGAAGGCGGGGCATCCACAAGAAATCCCGTGGGTCGGGCATCCCGTAGGCCCTGAGCTTGTCGAAGGGCTGCCCGACTCCGTTGCCGTTGCCGTTGCCTTTGCCTTTGCTATCGCGTGGCACAGGCTTTCCAGCCTGTGATTTGTTGGCCTTCACAAGCCCGGCTCGATCTTCCCTTGCTTGTCACGCGGCTCGGGCATGACAATTATGGCCCCGTGGCTGGGGCATCCCGTAGGCCCTGAGCTTGTCGAAGGGCTGCCCGAGTCTGCCGTTGCCGTTCTCCCCTCTCCCCGTGGGAGAGGGGAATTGAAGGGGTGAGGGTGCCGTTGCCTTTGCCGTAGCTTTTCGGATAGGCCTGCCGAAGTGACTCCGCCAGCAACGATTCGCCTCTGCTTACCCTCCCCTACACCTCAACCTCCATCCCATCATACGCAACTTCTATCCCATGTGCGGCGAAGTACTCCGCCAGCTCATCGTGCATCTTCAGACAATTATGCGAGAAATGCGTCGCGATGACGCGGCAATCTTCGGCCAGCGCGCCGAGGTCCTCCAGCCGCCGTGCCGTCTCGATGACTGCCGCCCCGCCCATGTGCCCCTCGCGCAGATCATTGGTGCCGTATGTGCAATCGAGCAGCGCGTAGCTGAGCCGCCGCGATGCCAGATACTCCCACACCTCGTCGGCGAACCAGCCGGTGTCGTGGCCGATAAGAACTTCGCTGCCGCCCACAGCCAGCAGAAAGATAAACGCTTGCTGGTCGGGAGCGTGCCTGGCGGGCAGCGCCACTGCCGTCGCATCACCCAAATCGAGTTCGCCAAAGGCTTCAATCTGGCTGAAGCTCATGGCACATGCTTCAGGCGTGCCTTCCAGCTCTGCAGCCAGCCGCTGTCCGACCTTGGCATTGCCATATATGTTCAGATGCGAGCCGGCGGCTATCTTGGAGAAGCCGGGCCGTCGCCACGACAGCTCGATTGGCATCCAGTGGTCTTGGTGGGCGTGTGTGACAAGCAGGTGCCGCAGGGGCGAGTAATCCAGCCCGAATGCGATCATCGAATTGTACGAGTCCGGGCCCCAGTCTATGTGGATGGTGTCGCCGAGTTGGTAGCTCGCGCGGCGGCGGATGTCATTGCCGCCCGCTTCGCGAGCTTTCCGACATGCCTCACATTCGCAGAACAGCGCCGGCCATCCTTCCGCCGCCGCGGTCCCTAATACCTGCAGAATCAATTCGCTACCTCCTTCGCATGACTGATTCCCGGGCATTATACTACGCGCGGCAATCGGGTCAAGAGGGGATGCTGCGCTGCCACAGCCCCGCGCCACCGAAGCTGGTCATCACTCCGGCGCTGAGACTTTCTTGGGCATATTTCGCCCGCTGCTTGGCAGGCTTCTGCTTGCTTTTGCGCGAATTATTCTTCATCAGAAAAGTGCCTCCATCGGGATTGGTTCTGCACACCCTATAATCCTTGACCCACGGGCACTTTTCCTGTTTTCTCAACTGACTTTTTCAAACACCTACGCATAATTTGGGTCAAATGGGCGGGGAAGTAATGCGGCGCACACAAAAGCACTCGAACAATCTGGGTCTTTATTCGCAAAAAAACAAGGAAATACCGCAAAATTTCCTTTGCATATCGTACGGCGAGTGTGATATACTCGCCGCCACGGATCGGAACACTGGGCGCAGTAACATTTGTGACATAGTTAAGGGCCTCTTGACGCAGCTAAGAAATATACAAACGACATTCGACCATATATAGTACTCTTCGCAGCATTATCCACGGAATATTCCAATCCTTGCTGACTCGGCAATAACGGTCCCTATTGCGCAGTAAAGCCGCTAACGCAGCATTTGTCGCCGCCGGCGAGGCAGTGCAGCAGGCAAATCGTCTCCGGATTCAGGGCAGCTTGACATGGCCGGCGATAGCTACAAGGGCACACTGGAGCGGGTCGCTTCACTGCAAGCGCCAGCGGGATCGCCGGACACATATTGATTGACCCTCGCGGAAGGGGCGTGGCTGGGCCACGTGCAGAAGTTCTGCGCTTGCGCTGGGAGAAGCGGAGTCTCTTCTGAAAGGGGAAGAGGGAAGGGTGTTAGGACGTGGCCGAAGATCGCGTCATGGCGAGTCAGAGCCTTTGGGAGCAAGCACTGCCGCTCTTGAGGGAGCGGATGGGGCGTGCCACGTTTGACGGCGTTTTGAGACAGTCGGTCCCGCTATCCTACGATGGCGAAACCTTCGTCCTGGGTGTCCCCAACCAATTTGCCGCCAACCTGCTCTCCAACCAGCACCGTCCGCTTATCCAGGCTTCGCTCGAAGAGCTTGCCCATCAGCCGGTCGCCCTGGTGACCGAAATATCGGCTCGAGTCGCCCCGGGCACCCACTCCGAGGGAATGGGTCAAGTGGATGCGGAGCCCGAGGCCGCCCAGGTAGCTGCTGCCGTGGCCCCTGCACCAGCGCCTCGTAGACGCGATGACAGCCACGGGATGCTCAACCCCCGTTATGCCTTCGAGAACTTCGTGGTTGCAGACTGCAACCGCTTTGCCCACGCCGCCGCGGTGCAGGTGGCCCGCTCGCCGGGTACGGCCTACAATCCCCTGTTTATCCATTCCAAGGTCGGTCTGGGCAAGACCCATCTGCTGCAGGCCGTGGGGCACCGGGCGCTACAGCGCAACCCCGACGCGCGCGTCATGTACATTTCGGCCGAGCAATTTGTCAATGATCTGATCTCAGCCATCCGCGACAACCGCACCGCCAGCTTCCGCGCCAAGTATCGCCATGTGGATGTCCTGCTCATGGACGACATCCAGTTCATCGCGGCCATAAACGGACCGACCTCCGAAGAGGAGTTCTTCCATACCTTCAACGCCATCTACGAGAGCGACAAGCAGCTTGTGATCGCCTGTGATGCGCCGCCGCGGCAGTTGCAGACACTTTCGCCGCGCGTGCGCAGCCGGCTGGAGGCGGGCATCGTCGCCGATTTGCGCGCCCCGGATGTCGAGACCCGCATCGCCATCCTGGAAAAAAAGGCGCAGGCCGAGGGCATCGAGCTGGACCGCGAAGTGCTCGAATACGTGGCGAAGAAAATCGAGTCCAACATCCGCGTGCTGGAGGGCGCGCTCTTGAAGATCTGCGCCGCGGTGTCGCTGAACGGCCTGCAGCCCACCCTCAGCGTCGTCGAGGACATCATCGCCGACTACTCCACCAATGGGGAGGATAAGCACATCAACGTGGACGACATCCTGGCCTTTATCAGCGCCCAGATGGACACTCCACAGCAGGCCATCGTCGGCCCCAAGCGCAGCAAGGAGATCGTCTGGCCCCGCCAGATCGCCATCTATCTGACCCGCGAGCTGACTGACTTAAGCCTCGTAGATATCGGCAGGCATTTCGGCGACCGCGACCACAGCACCGTCCTGCACGCCTACAACAAGGTCAGCGAAATGGTGGCCGAAGACGAGAAGGTCATGTGGCTGATAAATAACTTCAAGAGCGCCCTGCAGCAGCCCTAGAGATCTTGACAGATAAGCGGATTTGTTGAAGCTTTTTCGTAGAGGAAAACGCGGACCGGCAGGGCCTGGAAAGCTCGACAGATCAGCGAATTTGTTGAAGCTATGGTCACCTGCGAAGATGGGCATTTCGCGCCTCGGCCATGAGCTGATTTCCCCGTAGCGGCGTTTGGGTGTGGTCAGCAGCGCCCTTGCGCCACCTCCCCACCAGTAACGAACCCCTGCGGCTGTTGGCTTCGTTGGGCATTACACAGGTTTACTGACGTCTGAGACCCGCTTGTAGAGGGGGAGGTCGAGGATCTTGCCGGCGGGGGCCAAGAGAGGCGACAAAGCCGGGAGGCCCTGAGACTACGGTGCTCGTGCTGGGAGGGATGTTGCGGAGAGCGAATGCGGAAATCGGTTACTCCCCTAGAGCAAACAGCCGGAAGCGACGGGAGGCCCTGATAGTACGGCGCTCGTGCTTCGACTAGTGTACCTTCTGTGGTGTGAAGATTGTGTCGAGGCGGAGGCGGCCCTCACCCCCGGCCCCTCTCCCGCAGGGAGAGGGGAGAACGGCGACGCCACCTACCCCCCGACCCCCTCCCGACACGGGAGGGGGAGAAGGGCAACGACACCCTCACCCCTTCAATTCCCCTCTCCCCCAGGGAGAGGGGACAACGGCAACGGCCCACAGGCTGGAAAGCCTGTGCCACGCGGATATATTTGGGAAGGCCGAGGCACGGGGCGAGGAAGGGCGCGGGCCGGTCTCCCGAACGGTTGCAACGGCGCAACCGTTCGCTCGGCACGGCCCCTATGAAACGGCCTGTCAAGGGTGTGGTGGAGATTTTGTTTTCTCTGGGTCTTTGGCGTTGCCTTCGGCCACCGTCAGCGAGTAGCTCTCAGGCCCCTATTGGTGCCAAACATCGCACA
>JAUVVY010000025.1 GCA_030604405.1 bacterium
CATTCCGTCCTCGTCTATCGGCACAGTCCCCGCTGCGTATGTCTTCCACTCCTGCCCATCAAACCGGCTCAACCCGTTGCTGCATGTCCACTTGTTCCCCTCCTGGTCAATAGCAATATCTCGGATACAGCTGGATGCCAGGCTATCTGCTGCGGTGTACATCGTCTGTTCACCTGTCACGACGTTAATCTTGACCAGGTCCCTTGGCTCCTGCTCAGCCTCATATGACGCACACGTCCCCACCCACATGGCGTCCCCCTCTGCTGCTAAGGCCGTTATGCGTACGCCCTCAAGATAGTCAACCCAGTGATATTGCTGGGATGGCAAGCTTTCAGTGACCGCCTGATCCCTAGGCGACTCCACAGGCGGAGAACCCGGGCGGCAGCCGATCAGAGTACTCAAAATGCACGCCGCACCTATCACAGACATCGGCCAACCATGTCGCCTAATCATTGCCCGTTGCCTCGCTCGGATGTCACTTTGAACTCAGTGGCCCTTGGTCTGGAGCTTCTTCTCCTAAGCTACCGTTTCCTTGCTCAGTTTGGGTTTACTTTGCGCTGATGCTTATCAGGACACCAGCACGGCATGTGTGGGTTTTCACAAGCAACGGGAATCCTCCCAATGCGAACTTGACCTCAGTGCGCCTATCCGGGAGCCGTAACATAGGGGCGCTTGCAACGACTGTCTGAACCGTTTCGCGTCTTTCCGCCATCGACAGGCCATCCCACTAACCGCCGCCAAAGCCTGTAACGGAGCCTCGAGTTGATGGACAATACGGCCAGACTGGGGAGTTCGCCTCAGCTTCACGCGGCCCGACGGCCACTACGCCCTGGCTGCCGCGAGCCATGAAGAGCAACCAGCCAGAGAAGGCCGTATGCTCCGCATCTCAGCTCCCTAATACCCCCAGACGTGTGAGCAGCCATGATGCCGACTCCAGCACGCGGTTATCATGAGGTATGACAGCGGCGGGAGAATAGAGGATTCACGAACCCGCACGGCGAAACTAAGCTCCACCAACCACGAGGGGTGATGGAATGTCTCGACGAGCGCTGTTGCTGGCGTTTCTACTCTGTGTGTGCGGCGCGGCCGGATGGTCAGCGCCCGAAGCAGGTGAGCGTATGATTGGTAACGATAGCCCGTATTCCTGGCATGCCCCCGACCGCGGAGCGAAGGTCGCAGCACTCATTCCCGGTCGCCGGCTTCCCGTGCTGACGCCCGACAATCTCTTCGCTGATTGGACGGCGCAGCAGGTTGCGCGCTGGGCCGAAGATCATCCGGCCGAGGACCCGGAGAAGGCCTACGAGCGCTATGCTGCTGCGTCCCCCACCGACGCTGAACTGACCACCGATTTCCCGGTCCACATCGCGCCTTTTGGGCGCGTGCGCTCCGGCTCACCGGATCGCGACGACGCCGCTATGGTGATGATTCAGTACTGCCCCTTCTGCGGATCGAAAGCCCTTTCCTTGAGATATGACCCGGAGAATCCCTACCACGCGACCACAAGCTGCTGCGCTACGGACCTGTACGGACGAGTGGAAGACGCTCCGGCGGACTATCCGCTCAAGCCCGACACGACTGCAAAATTCCTGCACCTCGATGAGAGCTGGGTGGAGGTGCCCGGCACTCTCTATACGGACAAAGACGGCGTCGAGTGGGAGCTGTTCATCAAGACCATCTTCGACCAGAGACGCTGGCTGACTTATGGTTGTGATCGTGTTCGGCAGTATGCGAACGAGTTCAAGGAGACGGCCGACCCGCTCTATGCGCACAAGATTGCTGTGATCCTGGACAAGGTGGCTGACACCTACTACGGCCTGCCCCTGTGCTACTGCAACGAATTGGCCAAGGGCAAGGACGGCAAGCCCCTGACGCGTGCCGAATGGGAGGCCGTGCCGCGTCCGGCCATATTCGAAGTAAGCTACCTGGGAGGCTGGAGCCGCCGCACGCCGCTGGGCAGCAAAGGCTGGCTCAACATGTTCGATGAGCACATCTGGGTCGAGCCGTTCGCGCGGGTGCGTCACCACCCGGCCTTCAAGTACTATTCGCAGAAGAAGTACGGGGATCCGGAGGCCCTTGATGAAAAGATCATGACCAAGCTGTTGCGCGAGCTGTCGCTGATGTTCAAGAGCGTTTTTTCGCAGAAGCTGTTGACCAACTACCAGGAGGCCAACTATGTGGATCTCTGGCTGCTGGGGTTGCTGCTTCAGGACAAGGAGCTGACCGAATTCGCCGGGCCCGCGCAGGAGGTGACGTTGTACAACCACACGTACCAGGACGGGTTGAATGGCGAAGGCGCACCCAACTACATGGCTATGCCCGGAGGGTACTTCTATCCGTTCCTGCGCGACCCCAAGGGTTGGCTGCAGTACTACCCCGACTTCCTCAAAGACCACCCGTTCTACTGGGCGGCCAATGATGAGATGTGGAAGCTGCGTACCGTACGGGGCATGCAACTGGAGTTTGGCGACCAGCACGAGTACGCTTTCCCGCGCACTTGGGCAACAGATGCCGACAAGGTGCGAGCCGACGAGCAGATCGGCAGCCGCAACTGGGCGGGCTACGGAGTTGGCATCCTACGCGTTGGCGGGCCCGGGCACCGGCAGGAGATATCGCTGAGCTACACCCGCGCGAGCCTGCACAACGGCCAGGACGCGCTGAGCCTGGGGTGCTGGGTTGACGGCGTGCCGGTGATGCGCCGGGGCGGCTATGCGGCGGGCTCGCTGAACGTTCCGCTGCAGTGGGATCGGCCCGAGTTCCAGGCTCTCAAGCAGATGAACTACCCCCGCGAGATCGCTGAGGCGGGCGGCGGCTGGAGCGGTTGGGCCAGGAATTATGTCCGCAGTCCGCTCTGCCAGAACAACGCAACCGTGGATGAGGTTGCGACCGGGGCTGGCTGGGGAGACAACCGCGGATACGGAGAAGTCATCACCTTCAAGGGCGGAGAGGCCGCGGGCGAGCCGGGCTCGGGCTTCCAGGTGCTCGATGTCAGTGACCACTATTCGTGGGCCCGAATGAACAAGGATGTCAGCGATTTCCGGCGCACGCTGATCGCCGTGGAGGGCCCCAACGGACGCCCGTACGCCATTGATATCCTCAAGCTCAGTGGGGGCCAGCGACATGCCTTCTACCAGAGCGCGTGGGCTGAGCGCGGCGAAGACAAGCTGCCAGCCGTGAAAGCGGAGGCGGAGGACCTCGCCGAGGTTTTCTTCGGCGACGAACTGCCCGAAGACACGTACCACTACCGCAATTTCCGGCTCGTGAGGCACGTCGAGCGCTTCGCGGAGCCGGGCGAGACCTGGGAGCTGACCTGGAAGACCGACATCGGCGCCTATGCGCCGCGCGATGTGAGTGGGAAGCCCTTCGTGCGCCCACTGCCTGAGCACGTGGGCCGAGTTCGCCTGAGGCTAATCGGCATCCGTCAACCCGACGGGCCGCCGGAGCTGATTCGAGCCCAGGGCCCGTGGATCGGCATCATCACCCAGCCTCTGCCGAAGGGCCATCGAGTGCACGGCAATGTGGCCTTCATGGATGCGCGCGATTTCCTTGTCGAGTACCGGGTGGCAGACGGACCCGACGAAGTGTGCAACAGCCGGTTCGTACACGTGCTCGAGGGCTACCGGGAAGGCGAGACATCAGCCATTGCCTCGGTGACCCCACTGGAGGTCACAAGCCTGAGCGGCAACGAGCGCGATATCGTGGCCCTCAAACTGGAGATGGCCGGCGGTCACACGGACACGATCATCTACCAATCTGAAGCCGGAGCGGTGAGGCTGCCTGATGGCGGCGAGACCGATGCGCGCTACGCTCTCCTGCGCACGAACGCCGCCGGCGAGGTGATCGCGGCCGAGGCCTGTCGCGGCACGTACCTGAAGACCGGCAAGTTCGGCGTTACCATGCCCGGTGACTTCACGGGCACGATCGTGGACATCACCGGCGACCTCACCGGCACACGGCAGGAAAGCGCTCTGGTCATCAAGCCGGACAAGCCCTGGCCGGTGGGGGAGAACCTTAAGGGCCGGCAGTTGCTCGTGCGCGTGGAAAGCACTCTCCGCGACGCCTGTAACGAGGGTTATCGCGTGGAGAAGGTAACGGCTCTGCCCGGCGGCCTTGTGCGCGTGGACCTGCAGGACTACGCGCCCTTTGGCGAGAGCTGGCATCAGGTTGTCGTCCTGCCGCCGGACAAGCCGAATGTCATTCGCACCAACCGGCCGATGGTAGCTCATGGCAACGCCCCCTGGTACGCCGGCACGAAGCTGTGGTTCCCCGAGCGCGGCAAGACCTACACTATCAAGAGCGTCAACCGCGTGGGCGGCGGCTACGGTGGCGATACGGTGGAAGTGGTGGGGGAGACCAATCTGAGGGATGATGGCATCCAGGTCGGTGACTGGTATGTTATCTATGCCATCGAGCCCGGGCTCAGGGTCACCGTAGCCAATGACTTCTGCTTCCGCCAGGAACGCACGACCGAGTGGAAACAGTATGCGGTGCGAGCTGCGGGCGCGGTCACGGTGCAGGCCCCGGCCACAGCGGGCACGCACTTCTGCCGCAGCGCCGGCGGCACCTGGCGGGAGACGACGGGAGGGTCCGATACGTTCAGTGGTGACGAGATGGGCGCCGGGTCTGTGCTGTTGATCGCAGGCAAGCCGGACTGGCTCAAGCTCAATGATGCCGCAGCTCCCGTAGTGGTGCGCCTCACTCTTGATGGCAAGGATGTTGATCCCGAGGCGGCCGCAGACCTGGGTTGGATTGAGCCTCCGCGCAAGGTTACTGTCGAGTTCCACGATGCGGATAACCGGCTTGAGGTGACAGCCTTGCAGGTCACACTGGACGGCAAACGGCTTGAGCAGCACCAGGCCGGCCTGCTGACAAGCCAGGTCGGCAAGGACGGTAAAGACCTTTGGATGCAGGTGAACCTGGAGCAGGCCCTGGCAGATCGCAGGTACGAGGCCCGCAGGCATGTCCTCCAGGTCGCGATCAGTGACCGCTCAGTGGACCGCCACCAAACGACCGTTATCCTGTCCTACATCGCCAAGGTGCCGCTCGACCCTGACGCGACCTACCTGAGCGACCTCAAGCCGGTCAAGTCGTTTGCGCACGGCGGGCTGATCCTGGACCGGGACTACGGAGGGAAGGTCGCTGAGATCGTCGGGCGCATCTACCCCAAGTGTGTGATGATCTGTCCCGAGCCGAGCGCGGACGGGACGCATGGTGAGGTGATCTACGAACTGCCAGGCGGCCAGGGACCACTGACCCTCAAGGCCGACATCGGCATCGAAGAGATGGCTCGCGGCAATGGCAGCGCTGTTTTCATGGTTCAGTGCGGGGATACCCTTGATGGCCAGTGGGAGACACTGTTCAGTTCACCGGCGCTGTACGGCGGTGGGGAGCCGGTGGCTATCTCGGTGGAGTTAGGACGGCCGAAGTATCTGCGCCTGTACACGACCGACGGCGGCGACGGCATCAACAGCGACCATGCCCTGTGGGGCAACGCGCGGCTGAACTGAGAGCACCGGGCGATGCCTGACGATGTCAAACGCTCGTCTTCGGGCGACCTCCACCTGCCGAAAACCACATCTCGACCGTTCCGGCCGCCTGGTGAGTTGACCAGAATCGCTTCCGCCGACCTGGTGATGAAGGGCCTTCCCAGGCACGTCATCAAGTTGGTGGACGTTTTTCGGGCGAGCCGATTCACGCCGGAAAACAGCTATGCCATCTACGACTACGGGCCGGGCGATACATGGTACATCTGCGAGATGTCCTCCACCGTGGAGTAGTGGCCCAAGGGAGATGACGCAATGCAAATGAGGAATCTATTAGCTGCGTATATCGTGATGCTACTGGCGGCGGGAGCCTGCGCACAGGACATAACTGCCGGCAATACGCTACTGGCCGATGACTTCGCCCGGTTCACCGAGGCGCAATCTGCTCTCGGGCAGTTGCCGGGGGCAGAGGCAGCCTGGGGCAAGCGCGTCCCGATCATTGATGGGGTGCCGATGGATAACGCCATCCGCGGGAGCAATGGCGTTCTGGTGGTCGGCTATGCATCAGGCCATGCGCCCTTCGACACCGGCGTGTATGTGGAGGGTCTCACCATTGCCGATGGCGTCATCTCTCTGACCGTGGGGTCCTCGTACATGAAGGACCGCTGCAACAGCGGCAGCATCAACTACCGCGCCCCCACTGCCGAGGCTGCCGCGGGGAGCCGCCGGGATGGCGCGTACCATGTCGACCTGGCTGGTGACTGGGCGGGGAGCCGTGATGTGATCTTGCGCTATGGGGGGGATGTGCTGGCGACGGGCAATGTGGCCGACGAGCGTGACCCCCACGGCTCACACCAAGTCAGGGTCGCCTTCTGCGGCGACAGGCACACGGTTTGGGTCGACGGAATCAAGATCATCGACTATTGGGAGATAGATGCCGGGCGCACTGAGCCCGGGCGTGTTGGCTTCGGTGGCTGGTATTCCATCGGCGCATTTGACGACTTCGCCCTGTCTGAAGCCGTCGCAGGGACGAGCAGGCGGCCGGCCGTCGCCGGCAGGGACGGACCGCTCTTCTTTCAGGACAGGCCGTTCTTCCCAATCGGCACCTACAACCCGCCGGGTGAGAAGGACCTGGATGAGTGGGTCGCCGCCGGGTGCAATACTGCAGTGTTCCATGTGCTTGGTGAGGCGGCGCGTGACAAACGTGCCGCAGGCATCAGAGCGACTGCCGACTGGGCCGCGGAGCACGGCGTTGCGGCCATCTACTTCCCGGGTGTGGATTTCTACAGCCGGGCCGACGGCAAACCGACGGTGACGCAGCCGGCGGACATCCCGCCCAAGGTTGCCTTGCTCGAGGAGATGCTGGCGATCACGGCAGATGATCCACAGACATTTGGCTATTGCACCTTTGACGAGCCCGAGAACGTGCTTTACGGGGTATACAAAGACTGGGACCTGCGAAAGGACCAGGGACTTGCGGAGTGGATTGCGGAGGGGATGGCGTGGACCTTCGACACACTGAAGGCCGGTGACCCCGACGGCTACGTGATGCCGATTGTGGCGTGGTGGACCACGTATGAACAGCTTGCGCCGCTGTATGACGTCAATTTCCCCAACCACTACCCAACGCTGAAAAAGGATGCTCCGCTCCATGGCGACCTGTATGAGGTGGTGATGGATGCGGCAATGGCGGCGGATGCGGCGCGTGTGACGGGCCGCATCGGCTTCGTCTACATGCCCGGCATCTTCGATCTGATGCCCGGTCGCTGGCGTGCAGCGACGCTCCGGGAGTTGCGCTACACCTGCCTCGCGCCGGTCACCCAGGGCGCCCTCGGCGTGATCCCGTGGCGGCTCGGCTACTGCAGCTTGCCGTACCGCCGCGCAGTCATCTACCCTGTCATGCGCGAGATGAGTCGGCTGCGGCCGTGGCTGCTGGGAGAATGGTGTGGCGACCTGGTGACCAGTGACTGCGACCGGCCCACCGTCGAATATCTCAAGAGCCTGCCGAAGCGCGTCCGCCTCGTTGAGGACGAGGAGAAAGCCGAGAGAGTCGAGACGGACGCCGTGCCCGACTGCTCACACTGCCTCCGCCGGCGACCGGACAACACGTACCTTCTCCTTGCCGTCAACAACCGGCGGGAGCCGTTGGAGGTCACCTTCACATTGAACGGCATCCCCGGCCTTCCGGAGCATACCCTGGACTACCTACAGTGTGCCTCCGTGCCGATTGCCGATGGACAGATACGAGACACGCTTGAGCCGTTTGGAGTGCGCGCGTACATCATCGAGCCGCAGTAGCACCGTCACGTGCCGACGACCGGAGCGAATAGAGTGTAATGAGAAGCTTGTTCACAGCATGTGTGGTGGCGATATTGGCGACATCACTGGTTTATGCCGTCGAGGGTGGGCAATGGCCGATGCCGGGTGGCGACACACAATTCTCAAGCTACCAGGCCCTGCCAGGTCGGATGAGCCGGGCGGGAGTGCGCTCCCCATGCGCCCCAGCGCCCGCACGATGTGCTCCGGCGTGCCACGTTACACGAACAGCTTCGTCATCCGGTTTGGAATCTCTTCGCCCGTCACACGATACGCAACCACTTGGGGAGTTTGGACTCTACCGTCCCGACATCATCCCCGGACAGGAGTTGCCGAGCAGCTCACAACGCCTATTGGGCGCCGGTAAGGGATCTCATGGCCTCCTGCGGTTCGGGGACGACCGAAGCGGTGGCAGTTAGAAACACCGCCCTGAAGAACAAGGAATTGAGACCACACGAGTTCCGTTTGAAGGATTCTCTGCCTGTACTTGCGCACTCTAGAACGGGCCAGATGCATGGATACTACCCGGTGAGCAGCCCTGGATGCTCAGGAGGCGGCAGGCATGGAAGAACTGATTCGGCATTCGCGTCAACTGCGGGCGAAACTGGTCGGGGACCCCCACCGGCCGACATACCACTTCGTAGCGCCTGAGGGGGTGGGGATGCCGTTTGATCCGAATGGGTGCATGTACTGGAAGGGCAGGTACCACCTGTTCTACATCTTCCAGGACGCCGATCTGCCCCGCGGCGGCCATTGCTGGGGCCACGCATCCAGCACCGACCTGCTCCACTGGGTCCATCACCCGACGGCACTTGCGCCGGCTCCACAAGACCCCGACACTGGCATCTTCAGCGGCAACGGCTTCATCGACAAGGACGGGATCCCCACGCTGGCCTACTTCGGCATTGATGCCGGAATCTGCATCGCCACGAGCGAGGATGACGAACTTAACCATTGGAGGAAGTCGCCGGCGAACCCGGTCATCGCGATCCCGAAAGAGACTGAGCCGGGCTATGGCGAATACAACGTCTTCGATCCGCATATCTGGGTGGAGGGCGATACATACTACGCGATCCTGGGCGGCAAGGTGCTCCCGGAGAACGAGTATGACACTGTCTTCCTGCTCAAGTCCGATGATCTGGTCAACTGGCAGTATGTCCACCCGTTCTACGAGCCCAATCCCGCATGGACGGGCCCGGAGGAGGACTGCGCCTGCCCTGACTTTTTCCGTCTCGGCGACCGCTACATGCTGCTGTGCATCAGTCACCCGCGAGGCGCACGGTACTACCTGGGGCGATATGAGAACGAGACCTTCCACCCGCAGGAGCACCACCGGATGAATTGGCCGGGCGGCACATGCTTTGCGCCGGAGAGCCTGCTGGATGACAGCGGACGCCGTATCTTCTGGGCCTGGGTCATGGACCGGCGAGAGCGGGAGACGGCGCAGGCATCGGGCTGGAGCGGGGTGATGACACTCCCGCGAGTACTGTCACTCGATGAGGGCGGAGCGGTGCGCATCGAGCCGGCTGAGGAACTGGAAGCACTCCGGATGAACCATCGTGTCGATGAAAGCATCCATGTTGGCGTGGATGAGGTACTCGCACTGAACGATGTGAGCGGGGACAGGATCGAGCTGGGTGTCGAATTCCACAACGAGGACGCGGATGAGTTTGGCGTCATCGTGCAGCGGTCCCCGGAGAGTGAGGAGCAGACGGCAATCACGTACGACGTGGCGGCGGGCCTGCTGCGGATCGATCTCAGCCACTCAACCCTGGACAAGAGCATCACGTATCAGCAGTTCTGCATCCCCCCAGAAGGTGGGAACCCACAGGTGCACGCCCAGGAGGCGCCGCTGACGTTGCAGCCGGGGGAGCCACTGAGACTGCGCATCTTCCTGGACCGCTCGATCATCGAGGTATTCGCCAATGGCCGGCAGTCCATGACCCAGCGGGTATACCCGTCTCGCGCCGACAGCACGGGAGTGGCTTTGATCAGCCGCGGCGGGAGCGTGAACGTTGCGAAGCTCGAAGCATGGGACATGGCCCCCACCAATCCCGCGTAGATCGGCCAGGTGTACTGCCCCCCAGGAACCGGTCCAGGTGTTGTGTTAGTGTGTGGGGCACTTGGAGGCAATAGAGAGGGGCAAGGTCACTTCCTGTCTGGTCGTCTGGGCCCACTGGGAGGGTCACCGGCATGCTTGCCTCAGCAGCGACGGCTCCGGGAACGATAGTCGTGCCAGTTGCTATGAGCGACGCAAGGGTCAGAACCCCTACCCGCCGGGCTGGACGGAGTTCTTCGGGGATACAGGGGCCTGTTCGGGCTTCACTTGGACGAGGAAGAAGCCCTTGCCTGTCTTGAACAGGAAGTAGAGCATGGTGTTTTGACCGTCCGCGTCGGGCCCCACGATGGCGCCATACAGGTTCGCGGTAACGGCCGCCTCGCCCAGGTCCTCAAACTCGGCGTCCGCCAGACGGTAGCGCCAGACGTGGGTGCCTGCGCCGAAGTAGATCCCCGTGTCGTTGACCACCCAACCGCACCGAGCGGAGACGGGAAGCTGTGCTACGGTACGCACCTCAAATGAGCTGGGATCGACGCCGTAGATAGCCGTGCTCGACAGGCCGTAGATGAAGCCGTCCGTGTGAAAGCTCAGCGAGATCGGCACTGCCTTTGCTGGCAGCGGGCCCGTGTGCACGACCTCCCCGCGCTCAATGTCGAATACGCGAAGTTCGGTCTCGGCGACGCAGTACAGCCTGCCCGCGACTACACACATCGCCACCGGGGTAGGCATGTCCACATGCTCAAGCACCTTCTCATGCTCGGGGTCAATAATGAATATCCCGTTGCTGCCGCCGAACACGAGTCCTGAGGCCGGGTCGTAGGCCAGGCAGGCGACGCCGGAATTCTCGAAATGCTCCCGGTAGTTCTTCACTATTGCATTGGCTTCGGGATTCCAGACCGCCACCGCCCCGCCGCTGGTCCCGTAGCCGGCCGAACTGCCGATGTAGACCATGTCATCTGGGCCAAGGATCGCTGCCCGCGGACGCAAATGGCCGACGCCCACGGCGTACTTCTTTCTGAGCATCCGCGGATTGCTGTCAGGTGCCGTTCCAGGGCTCCAGGGCTTGGTTGCATCAATCTGCCAAACGGCTGCGCCAGGATACGAGAGCCCGTAAACAGTGCCGTGCCGATTGATGATTGAGTAGAGCTCCCCACTTCCCAGGTGCCCGTGGTAAGTGAGTTGCTCGGTCGCCGGGTCATAGGTGAAGATCTCCATCGGCAGGATAGTGCTGCCATAGACTACGTTGTCCGGCCCCTCGCCCAGCACGAACACACCAATGCCCGCTCCCTTAAAGCCGAACTCTCCCTCGAAAGCCTGCCCGCTGTGTGGCTCCACCAGCTTGTAGCCGCACCGCTGGTGAACCGAGTCAGTGATCTGCGCCTCGGTCAGCACCCGCCCATCTGCCAGCGGCGTCCGCCTTCTCTCCGGCATCTGCTCCTTGTTGATCTCCATGCCTTGGCCGTCAACCAGCCTATAGCACTTGCCCGCGAGACTACCGTACGCATGTCCGTCCGCTCCCTCATAGACGTCGCCCGTGTAGGCCTTCGGACGGTCTTGTTCCCGGACAATGCCCCGCTTCTCCCCGGTGGCGGGGTTGTAAGCCACAATCTGTCCCCGGTTCACGCCGATGCCGTTGTAGATCCAGCCGTTCGTGCCGACCGCGACGTGTCGGTTGTACTTCTCCGCCGGGTCCATGCGCCCCAGGTCCGCTATTTCCCCGGTGGCCGGATCGCAAACCACCAGCTTCGCCTGCGGGTACGTGCACCCGTAGATCCTGCCGTCTTTGCCGACCGTCACTTCCCAGATGTACGTCTCTGTGTCGGTCGGCTCGCCAAGATCGATGATACCCCGCTCGGGGTTGGCCGGGTCCCATACGAGGAGCTTCGCTCGATCATTGCCGCCGATGGTGCCCAAGTAGATCTTGCCGTCGGGCCCGAACGTGAAGGCGTATGAAATGTGGCCGCCGCCCTCTGCAGGCGGATTGATCTGAGTGACTTGGTCCCCGAGACCTCCGGGCACAAACCACACACCGGTCGCCAACGAAACAGCCACCAGGCTGAAAGCGCGGCGAAATAGGGCCTGGCGTGACATGGGTTACGTCCTCCAGTGCTACGCGCTCTCGTCATTCCCTGCAGGACTCTGCAACTGCTCTTTGAGGCGGCGAGACGCACCGGCGAGAGCAGCCTGTCCACCAGATGGTAATTGCAGCCCTTACCCGATATCGCCATAGACATGGCCATGATCGGCGCCGGCCACGATCTGCATAGTGCCGTCTCCCTTGCGGGCGGCCAGAGTGACGGTGGTTACATTACCGCCGGTCTTGAAGGTGCTTGTGATATTGCCCTCGGCGTCAACGACCCGGACCATTCCGCCCTCGGTGCCGACGACGATCTCCGGTCTGCCGTCGCGGCTGTATTCTGGTAGGCGACAGTTCACGGCCCTGCTGCCTCTACCGCTATCTCTACCTCCACAGGCCCGTCGAGGAGGACCGGGAAGAGCAAGTCCTGATCGCGGACGGTGACTTGTCTCGACTCATCGCCAATGGTGAGCCGGTAGGGCCGGCCCTGTTCGATGGGGAACTGGCCGTTCGTAACCCGAATTCGCGCTTCGCCGTCGCCGTTCAGCGCCATTTGAATGGCCTCGGCGCCATAGCCACGCATGACGACATTAACCGGCACCGCAGACTCGACGGTGACCGGGACCTTCACGACGACGGCCGCCTGATCCGGCTCAAGCCTGACGTCGGTGCGAACGGAGCTGCCATCCACGGTGGTCGTGAAGTTGCTGCGAGTCAGCGCGCCGCGGGCATCGTAGAGGCGGACGATATGCTGCGAGCGGTCGCCGTGCCATCCGTAGATACCGGACTTCTTCGTCACGATGCGCTCCTTGCCGCTGACCGTGCCGGCGTGAATGGCCTCGCAGGTGATCGGGTACATGTGCTCCACGAGGGTCTTGCGGGTGGCGCGGGGGTTTCCGTACCAGAAATACAGCGCGCCGTAGTCCAGCTTACTGAGCATGTCACGGCGGCAGTCGCGCTCGTTCTGAATGGCGCGAGGGTTGCCCAGAGGCGTCACTGAGCGCCCGAGGTGCAGCGCACCGATGGACGCGGCCTCGTTGCCGGCGGTCTCGCAACTCGTGATAGTGTCCTCCTCCCAGTACGATCGCGAGCCCGGTTGGCCGTTCGAGACCAGCGTCCCACCCACGTCACTGATTATGCGCGCCACCTTCTTCAGAACCGGCAGCGCCACGTACGGTACGCAGATTTTCTTGCGGGTGACGAGCTTGGTCTCCGGATCAATCGTCACCGAATGGCCGTCCCAGCCATCGTAGCTGTAGCCGCCGCGCACGTAGCCGGAGATATAGCCATCAGCCCACATGCCGGTCGCGCCGATGTCGTTCACCATCCGCTCCATCGCCTCGATCATCGCCTTGCCAAAGCTGTTCGTCATGGTCGGGTAGAAGATCCACCACCGCCACCCCGCCTCGACGCGTTCCTTGGAGAAGTACTTGCCGTAGTAGTCGAGTGTGTTGGGGCCGTAGTGGATTTGTCGGCCGTTTTCGTCAAGGGCCCGGCTGTCAGCGAAACGCTCGTCGGGGTTGTTGCAGGCATACAGGGCGTGAGCGACGTGGAACCCGACCGTGAGGTCGGGGTACAGGGCCTTTGTCTGGGCGAAGGTCTCCGTCAATGCGGCGCACTCCTGCGGGTACTCGACGAATTCGAAGCCCTCCAGCGAAACGGCCGGATCGTCCGGCGGCCTGCCCAAGCAGCCGATGCTGCTGTAGCTGAGGTTCATGAGTTCCACCTGTTGCTTCGAGGGCGGGGTCCTCCGGTTGACGAAACTGAAGGCGCCCTCGACGCGGCGGTTGAGGCCTTCGTCTCTGCGGACCTGGCTGATGAAGTCGTAGTAGTCGGTCGTGGCCGTGGGGTAGATGGCCCACTCGATTGTGTAGGATGCGTCCTTGTCCAGGCCGAAATGCTCTGTACGGATTTCTCCTATCCCGTTCGCCCAGGCATTTTCCTGCTGAAGCTGATACAGGTCGTCCAGGGCGACGAGACCCACGCCGCTCTGCGCCATCTTGACGAAGATCGTGGGGTTGGACATGCGCGTGGCCTCGGCGTCGGCGCCTTGCACGTTGATGTAGTTGCTGAGGATGATCCCGATGACATCGTCGCCGAGGTTCGAGATTTCATCCTTGACGAGGATCCGCGTGCGTTCGCGCTGGATCAGACGGGATATCTTGTAGTGCTTGCCTGTGGCTTCCACGCGACAGGTTCGGGCGTCGCCATCCTGTGTGCTGACTTGCCAGGTCGGCTCCCCCTTCCGGTCCGGCTGGCCGGCGACGAGCCGGTTCTCCCCGCCGTGTGGATAGGAGTAGCTGGACTCAATGCGGTAAGTCTCGCCCTCGATTGTGATCTCGAAGCCGCCACCGGGTGCCAGTTTGAGTTCGTATGGTGGTGGTTCGACCTCAGGCGGCAGAGGTGGGACGACGCTTTCTGCGGGGGCCGGCGGCGCGGCCGGTGGGTCGAAGGGATACTGGAACTTGACGCTGTCCTGGACGATGATGCGCTCTGGGTCGCGAAGTGCCGCGCGAAGCTCATACGTGCCTGGCTTCAGACCGTTCAGCGGGAACTCGTGCTCGAAGTCGTGACGGGCGCTGTCGGGGTCAATCCGCACCTCGAGGCCCTGCTCCTCTGAGTCCGCAGAGAGCAAATCGCAGCACATCCAGGCCTCTTCCGGCAACGGCTGCACCCAGCGGAAGTTGACGGACAGGACGGCTTTGTCCTCATCGGGATAGTAGAACGGCTCAAGCATGAAACGCCCGAGCTTGGTGGTATCAAAGGGCTCGAGCCCCTTCTCTTCGGCGTCCAGGCTGTAGCAGTCAATGATCTCCCGCTCACTCAACACGCGATTGTGCACGCGGACACTGTCTATCAAACCGGGGAAGAAGGCGGTCTTGCGGAGGTTGATGTCTCCTGCCCCGGGGTCGCCGACGATGCAGCCCATGAAGAAATTCTTGCCGTGCTTGATCTGCTCGAATCGCGACTCCTTGCTGCGCACTTCGGCACCGTTGACGTATATGCGCATGGTCGTCCCGTCGAAGGTAGCGGCGACGTGCATCCACTGCCCGAGCTTGGTGGGCACGGAGACGTTGTTCCCGCCACTGGAGATGTAGAAGTAGGCGCTTCCGTAATAGCTGATCGCGTAGCTCTCGAAGAACTTGCCCACGATACCCGGCTCACCCCGATTGGCGGCGGTAGGCTGAAAGAACGCCTGAAGGGTGATGGGCCCGGTGATGTCCAGGCTGGGATCCGTGCCGCAGTCCACATAGTCATCCACGCCGTCGAACTTCAGGGCGTACCCGCTGCCGCACTTGACCCACGTCGCACCGTGGATGCTGCCGTGGTTGCTATTGCCACTGCGGTCGTGCAGGACATCGCCGCTGCCTTCGTCGAAGTCCCAGTGGGCCACGAGGCCCACGTCCGCCCCCAAAGCCGCCGCACTGATGAGTGCGAGCAGCGCTGCCGAAAGCACCATACTCGTCATAGCGAGTCTCCTCGGCGCTCAATCTCTGTCCAGTGCCTGTCATTTTGGGAACACCGTGTCGAGATGAAGCTCACTATGGCTCTCCTGCCGCACGCCAAATGGTGATTGCAACCCTTACCTGATATCGCCATAGACATGGCCATCATCGGCGCCGGCCACGATCTGCATAGTGCCGTCTCCGTTGCGGTCGGCCAGAGCTAGCGCAGTTACATTATCGCCGGTCTTGAAGGTGCTGGTGATATTGCCCTCGGCGTCAAGGACCCGGACCATGCCGCCCTCGGTGCCAACGATGATCTCTGGCCTGCCGTCGCCGTCAATGTCGCCGACTGCCAGGTCAAGTATGGCCTCGCCGACATTGCAGTTCCACAGGATGTTGCCGTGCACATCGGTGACCAGGACGCAGAAATTCTTGGAGGCGGCGATAAGCTCAAGGTTGCCATCGCCGGTCAGGTCCGCCATTGCCAGCCCGGTTATCTCGACGCCTACGGATTTTGACCACTGCGGCTCGCCGCCCAGCTTGTCCAGATGCAGCCCGCCAACTCGCGAGCCGGCAACGATCTCGACGACACCATCACCATCCATATCACCGGCCGCCACGCACATCGCCCCGCCATGATAGCCGGTGTTGATCTTCTGCAGGAACTCGCCATGTTGGTCGAAGACGTTTGCCCAGTCGTAGGTAGTCCCGATTAGAGACCCCAGGCTACCATCGCCCATGTCAATGAAGGCGATGGAGGTGGGCTGGTGATACTTGTTATTGGCCGTCCAGACGAGGCTACCCTCATGGTCGTAGGCGTAGGCAAACCAGTTGCTGCAGCCGATCACGATCTCGCCGTCACCGTCACCATCAATGTCGGCGCAGCCGACAACCTTCACCTCTCCCGATCGCGGCTCGATATCCGGCGTGTAGCCGTTTGCAGGCGTGTCCACGGACCACAGCTCGTTGCCTTGATGGTCGAAGCAGTAGAGTCTGTGATCCGCGCCGCCGACGACGACTTCGCCGCGCCCGTCACCGTCGAGGTCATAAGCATCCACACACAAGGCCTCGGTATCCAGCGTCTTCTCCCAGACGACTTGGCCATCGCCGTTGATGCACTTGACCGAATCCGCCGCCACGCAGATGACCTCAGTGCTGCCGTCGCCGTCAACGTCCGTGGTGGCGAGGGCGTTGGTGCTGAAAGGCACGCGGAACTCGCGGTGCACGGGAGCCGCCGGCTCGGGGAATATGCGCATCTCACAGACAGCGGTGCGCCCCTGTTCGAACTCGGTTATGAAGACCCTGATGCGGGTGGTCTTGACAGGCTCGAACCTGTAGGTCCAGTTGGCGCCACTTTCGTCTCTTTGAATCTGTGCTTCGATGGGATACCAGTCCTTGCCGTCCCAGGCCTGCAACTGTTGACCGTCAATAGTCGGCCCATGGTTGGCATCAGCGTAGTCTATCTGGAAGCAGCCTGCGATCACCGGCCCGGTCCACTCCATGCCCATGTCCTTGGGCAGGTCGCGTGCCCAGGCATGCGTGCTATAGACGCCGGCCCAGGTGTTGGGATTGCCGTCCACTGCATCACGGGCCCGGGTTCTGCGCTGGCCTTCGGTCCAGCACTTCGCTGTGCCGATCTTGGTCAGGTTCTCTACCTCTTCCCCCTTGTCATTAACATAGACCGTTCGGGTTTCAATCCTGCTGTTGTCCACCTCCCAGGCGGCCTGCAGTTGCTTAGTTTCGTCCGTACCGGCACCGAGGGCCGCCAGCTTCTGCTCATGCTTCCTGGCGAGCATGGTGTACTGGTGCCGGGCGCCGATATTCAGTTCCGTAGCAGCAGGCCTGAACCTCAGCGTGTGCCTGCCCGCTGGCACTGTAAACCTCATGGTGTCGGGGCCGGCCTGTGCCGGCTCCACCTCAACCCGCGCACCGTCAAGTCTGACGTAGCCCTTGGTGCCCAGCGTGATCTCGGTATCCTCTTTCACCTCGATCGTTCCCGTTGCCGTGCGGTCAATATCTACACTGATGTTGACCGGGCTAGATGCCGCCAACCAGATCTGACCGTCAGCCGCGAGGGTCTTTGCCGCAGTCAGTGCGAAGTAGTCCTGCTGCAGATAGAAGACCGCGGCGTCAATTTGGATGTGCGGCAGAAGCTGGCATTGGCCGGCTCCCGCCAGCGCGTAGCCATGCGGCGATGTTATCATCACCGCGTTCTCGGACGCCGGCACAATCTGATACGGCCAGTCCTCTTCGCCCGGGGCGTACAACAGATTCATCAGGTACAGCTTGTCGCCCGCTGCCATCTGCGCACCCTTGCTTTCGATTATCGAATGGCGGTAGGAGATATGCGGTGTGGTATTAGTAATCTTAAGCTGCGCCTGGGACGCGCTGACCAGATTGAAGGCCTGGCTACGGTAACTCGCACGCACGCGATCCTTGCCGAGCTCTGGCTTGTCATCCGATAGCGTGCGGAATACCGCGCGGATACCGTAGTCACCGGGCTTCAGCGCCTCGACCTCGTCAATGACAAGGAAGTACTTGTCCTTGTTCCACACGATATTGCGACGCCAGTTGGCACCGTTGTAGTTGTTCAGATAAGTCCGGGTCATGCCGATATTATCGAAATCGGACATGGCTGCGAGGCCGGCCAGGTGGGGAACAAGCTCGAACATGCCGTCGCGCAGAACGATCAGTGTGTTGTGCTCGACGGTCTGCGGGACAAAATAGCCGCTGTCGAAAAGACAATAGCGATTGTTGTCAGTGTACTCGATTATGGCATTGGCGTCGGGATGGCCGTGGAAGCCCCACGATTGGCCCCCGATGATCAAGTACTGGTCCTCGCTGTTCATGCTGGTGCGGAATGTGATCTTGTCAAAGCATTGGTCGCGCGGCGGCGGGGGGATGGCGTCCAGGAACTCCTTCCAGCCGGGCCGCCAGGCATCCAGCACCTCAGTGCGATGCTCGTACACCCAGTCGGGCAGTGGTATCACATGCACGCCCATCGCCGCATCGGACTTCTCAGGTTTTATTTCGTCCTGCAAATAGGTATTGTGGAAGAAGTTTCCGCTGCGGCTGTTGGCTCCGGAGGAGTTTTGCTCGGCGTATAGATAACTCCCGTCTCTGAGTTTCCAGCCCGCGACTCTGAGCAGGTCCGGCCACTCGTACGGCTTACCCATGCCGCTGGTGTCGCCAAAGCCGGCTATGCCGCCCAGGTTGTTAATGATAGCGGCGGCGTAGTCGGCCATCTTGCGGCCGGTGCCGTTGTCCCAGTATTCGTCATAGCCGTATGACAGCACATAATACAGCGTGTCATAATTCGTTATGCCGCCATAGCCTGCGCAGTCCTCCAGGGAGCGCCAGAATCTGGCCTGGCTCTGGGAGCGCACGTGCGCCCAGGTGTAGAGGCCGCCGAGGTCCAGATCGTAGTAGTTCTTCCAGTACCGCGCCATGTCGCAGGTCGTGCGGGCATCCCAATCGTTGCCCAAAGGCGCGTGGGTAGCCTCGGCCTGCTTGCCGAAGCGCCCGAAGCGGTGGGTCAATTCCCACATGAACTCGCTGATCTCAGCGCGCTCCTGCTCGCTGAACTGTGACGCCTCCTCGATGGCGTCCCAGATATTGAAAAGATAAACCGTCGTCCGCAGGTCATGAACCTCGCCCAACTCCCGCACCGTCTCGCGAAACAAAGGCAGAATGCCTTTGAATATCTCCAGTTCATCGGGATTGCCGAAGCAGTAGTAGTTGCTGCCGGCCTTGCATAGCAGTTCGCCGCAGGCGCGGAAGTTCTTATCCCTGGCAGCGTCTATGCGGCCCTGTACGGCATCGGGTGTTGGTTTGTAGGCCAGATTTCCGTCAGGTAGCACCACTCTCACAGTGTGCGGGTAGGAGATATTACCTTGCTGCGGGAGACTGGAGATGAAATCGTCCACGGCCTTGCTCAGCGAGTGCACATCCGCCCCGCCAATGCAGACAAAGCTGGTGCCCCTACCCACGGGGTCATGCACAGTGCGGATTGTGTAACCGCCTTTGCCCGGCCATTTGGCGTCCAGATTGACGTGATACTGGTCGTAAAGGCGTTCGATTAAGGGATTGCTCGCAAAATAGCCGAGCAGAATCGCGTTCGAGCTGTTGAGCAGATCAGCGGAGACCTCCGAGGCGGCTTTCACGGGCACGTCCGCCCCAGACACCTTCCTTATCGCCGCCGCCACTGTGCTGCCAAGCTGGGCGTACTCGTCGCCGTCGGGCACAACGATAAGGCAGTCCGAAGCACCGTCCTGTGCTATCGGAACTTCAGTGTAGAAGGCCTTCAGCGGCGGCATCGGTGGTATATCCACAGCTAACACGCTCCCCGTAATACCCAGCAGTAATGCAACGGTCACAAACCAATACGGCCATCCGTACTTACGCACGAGCCGGCACCTCCCTGGAGCAAAACGATAACGCCATTGATTGGCGATATTATCATGTAATAGCTGGCTGGTTTTGCGCCAGGCCTCGTCACTGTTGGCTTCGAACTGCGCGGACCAACGGCCTGTGCCTGCACGCTACTTCAAATCCCCACACATGAAGCGGTCATCGTCTCGAGCTACGATTTGCATCTTATCATCGCCGTTGAGGTCGGCCAGAGTGACGGCGGTTACATTATCGCCGATATTAAAGGGGTCTGCAATACTGCCTTTCAGGGGAGAGTGGCAGGAAGGACTGTGGAAGTCGATTGGCGAAGTGGTTGATATGACGTTACCGTTGAATTGCGAAAGGAGCAAGCAAAGTGAGAGTGTGTGTTATCGGCGGCACCGGCCATACCGGCAAGAACCTGACGGCAATGTTGGTTGAGGCAGGCTACGACGTGACCGTGATCTCCTCTGGAAGGACCCCAGTGCCGGATGAGAGTATCTGGGCATCGGTCCGCAAGGTCCAACTGGTCTATGGATCTGACGGGTGGACAGACGTCATACGGGATCTGCAGCCGGAGGTGATCGTTGACATCGTCCAGGACGCCTCTCCGGAGCTCTACGAAGCCCTCAGAGACGTCTGTGAACACTTCGTGCTTTGCGGGTCGGTATGGATGTTCGGGTTCCCGCGCGTGGTCCCGACACCCGCAGAGCCGCAAGCCCCCTGCCTGTCTGAGGGCTACGCGCGGAGGTACGAGCAGATGCTGGCGACAAAGGCGCGCGCCGGCGCGGAGGGCAAGGCCCTCACCGCGATCATGTGCCCGAATATCTGCGGACCCTACAAGATCCCGCTCGAAGGAGAGGGAGGGCGCAGCCTTGATGTGCACATGGCGCATCAACGCGGAGAGCCGGTTGTTCTGCCGGAGCCGGGGAACTGCCTGATAGGTCCCTGCGATGCACAAGACATAGCCCGCGGTTTCTTTTGCGCCATTGAGAATCGTGAAGCGGCGGCGGATCAGATCTTCAACGTGGGCTCCGCCTACGCACTGACCGCCGTGCAGTTCATCGAGACCTACGGGGACATCTACGGCGTCAAAATCCCCGTTGAGTTCGTCAGTTGGGAACACTTTGAGACGGAGGTTCTCCCCGACCTGGGAGCCAACTGGCATTTCAGGGCCAACATGTGTCCCGATATCACCAGCATTTCGGCAAAGATCGGCTACCGACCCGCCTACACTCCCGAACAGACAATGGAACGCGCGGTCAAGTGGATGATCGACCAGAAGCTTCTACCGAGCTGAGTCGCTTGAGCGGCTCGATCTGTTGCGGTTAGTCGTTGAGAGAACTGACGGCTCCGAGTGAAAGAGGGTCGGTCCGCAGGAGGAACATCATGGAATACTACGTTCAGCGCGCGACAGTGTGTCCGGAATTAGCCGGACTTTGGGACGGCCCGGCCTGGCGGCAGGCTGAGGCGATCACGATAGGCAATTTCCGGCCGGAGAGTTCCGACCACCGTCCGAAGGTACAGGCCAAGCTGCTCTTCGACGCGGCGACGATCTACGGCATCTTCTACGTTCAGGACAAATACGTCCGCGCGGTCCATACGGGCTATCAGGATCCCGTCTGCAGGGATAGCTGTGTGGAGTTCTTCGTCGAGCCCAACCCCGACGAGGGCTACTTCAACTTCGAGTTCAGCGCCTGCGGGGCATTTCTCGTCCACTACGTGACCGATACGACACGCCGGCCCGACGGCGAGTTCAAGGGCTTCGTCGAGTTGCCGCAGGAAGACGGGGACCTGGTGAGCGTGTACACTTCTCTGCCCGGACTCATCGAACCTGAGATCCAGGAAGACACGGACTGGGTGCTTGAGTTCGCCATTCCCTGCAAGCTCTTCGAGAAGTACATTGGCTCGCTGGGCGACCCGGCGGGACAGACCTGGCGGGCGAACTTCTACAAATGCGGCGATGCCACTTCGCATCCCCATTGGGCCTCCTGGATGCCGCTGCCGAAGACCGACTTCCACCTGCCGGAGCATTTTGGAACGCTGCGTTTCGAGGAGTAGTCCCCGGCAGCCCTGCTGTGGTATCTTGTGCAGTGGCTGCGCGAGGCCACGCTGATGTTCCGTAGAACCGTTCGCGCGCAAGCTTCTACAGTCATGGGTGCCCGGATGAGGGACGTCACCATCGCTGGCGTCTCAATGAGGAGGCGGCGAAGATGCGGCTCTATCCCGTCAGCAACGCACTAGGGGGCAGAGGCAGAGAAGCCACGAGGCCAGGCAGCGAAGTGCGTCCGCGACCGGATCTGGTCGCACGGCTCATGATTGGCATCCTGGCGACCATTGCTGTCCCGCTGTGGCTTGGCTTGAGTTTGGGCGAGAGCGCTGCGGAAGTGGCAAGAGAGTCCACAGCCGCGCGCGGCATTGCCGTGCCGGCCTCGAGCATCGGGAACGAGTATCCGGTCGAAGCGTTGGCGGCGTTCGTCCAAAGAGCTGGGTTCTCCCCGGTGGTCATCGATTGGGCCTACATCACGGCGCATTGGGAGCGCACCGACTTCGCCGGGGTGAACCGGCTGGTCGAAATGCTCTCGACGGCTGGCGTAGAAGTGGCCGCGATGTACCGGCCACGCTTTCTGGGGGAGGCGACCGTTCCATTCCAGATGACTCGCGACGGGGAGTCCGTAACCTCCCACGGTCGGGAGATCTGTTTCTCCAGCGAAGAGGCCCGCCGTTGGGGGATCTCCTGGGGGGAGAAGATCCTTCAGAGCTGTCCGGGCTTTGCAGAGATCATTATCTACAACCCTCGCAACCTATGCCAGTGCCCGGATTGCCGCACGGCGCAAAAGATGGACCCCTTCGCGCACTACACCGCTGTGTGGCGTTTCCTGAGAGAAGCGCGGACGGCGTGGCAGGTGCTGAAGCCCGAAGTCAAGTTGGGGGTCGTCTTTGGGCCGGATCCGGACTTCTGGGCGCGCGGAGAGCAGGTCGTTGACGTAGCCCGGCCGTTCCTCTTGGTAACCGAGGAAGCAGATATACGCCAAAACGTGGCGGCGGTCGGTGCAGTACGCGACCTGCTTCCGGGACGGACAGGTGCGGCCCTAGCCAAGGTCACCTGGGGACCGGAGGACAAGGTCTCGGCCGTAAAACTGGCGGAATTTGATCGGCTTACGCGCGAGACCGGCACTGGCTACTTCTTGTGGATGTTCGACACGCTATTTCTTTCCGATCTGTACGATCCCCGCACCGTTGCAGAGGCACTTGGGCTAGACTGGGCAACTCTCAGGGAGCCACTGCTCGCCATAGCTGTCGGCAGCGAAGAGGCGCAGGCTGCAGAGAAACGCTACACAGAGGAAGAGATCCAGGCGACTGACGCCGCCATCTTCTTTGAGGGCCTCGCCCGGCCGCCCAACGGATATCACCGTTTTGCGAGTCTGTGGGCGCTGACCGAAAAGGCGAGAATGGGCAATGTTGCCACCAAGAAGGAAATCGCGGACCGAGCCATCGAGATAGTCCGGGACCCCACACAGCCGGTTCATCAAAGGTGGCAATGCTGCTATGTGCTGCCCGCAACAGAGGACGAACGCGCAGTGGCGGTGCTGGCTCTTGTGCTGCAGGAAGATGAGAGCGAGACCCTCAGAGGTGTTGCGGCCTGTGCGCTCGGGCAGTTTGATACATCTGATGCACTGGACGCGCTTAAACAAGCTGCCGAGGATGAGCAAAGCGAGGCAGTACTTGACTGGATTAGGAGAGCCTTGCGCGGCGAGTTCCGCCCAGTTGCACCAGTATCGCCCAAGGTGAAAGCAGAAGGCGTCTCCCTGGCGGATGCGCTAGAGGGTAAGAGCGTCACTCTCGTATTGGTGAAGGACTTCATGCGCCTCGAGAACTCGGGGGCGGATTTGCACGAGGTCGAGTTCGAACGGTACTTCCCCGCTGTTGATGGTGAGCAGATTGTGGTTGGCCGGTGGGTAGATGCGCGAACAGACGCCGGCCAAGTCCTGCCGGCGTCGGTGGTCAAAGTCATGCCCGACGAACAGGGCAATCTCATTCACACCTGGGGCCTAAGCACCTTTCCCGGAAGCCAGGAGGCATCTGTTATCATCACATCGCTGGTAGCGCGGCGTGAACGACCCCAGCCTGAGGGCGAGTTTGCTATTCCTGAACCTGAGCAGTATCCTGCGGAAGTTCAACCCTTCCTACGCGCTACGGCCATGGTCGCTCGAGACCATGCGGAGGTTCGGAGACACGCCCAGGAGTTGCTTGCTGGCACGCAAGACGCCTATCAGGTCACCCAACAGCTTGTCCACATAATGAGAGAAAAGTCCTACGAGCAGAAAAAAGACGCGGACCACAGTCTACCTACCGCCGCATCCGTCCTACGCTACGGCGGATCGTGCTGTGTGAGTGCTGTGGCGGCCGCGGCGGTGCTCAGGGCAGCCGGCATTCCCGCGCAGATCACCTATGTCCCCGCCGGCTACATTCACGGGATCGTCCAATTCTATCTCAACGGATACGGCTGGGTTCGGATGGACGCGACGTGCGGTAGTGCGAAGCTACCCCTTGTGCAGGAGGAGGCCGACTTGGGGAGAATCCGGCTATTCGACATGCCAATCGAGATGGAGGCGATATGGCATGCGTATGCCTGGCCTTACCACCACATCAACGCAATCGGCGCTTACAAGTTCCGTGCGGCGGGGCAGGACTGCCAAGTTCTACGGTTTACCCTCGAAGCGCCAATAAGTTCCTCAAACCAGGTGCTTGGCGGTATGCCACTGGAAGGCACCTGGGAGGACTGGGACGCGCTTGTCGCAGCGTCCAGGGCGGAGATTGTCAACGGCACTCTGGGCGAATTTCAGTCAGTTACGGAGAAGCTGCCCGGCCTATCGAAATACGTTGCGTTCCTTCGCTAGCCTGACCAGCCTGGACACGGCCACCACAAGCATCCAAGTTCAACCCATTTCCAGAGGATGCGTTCTGGCACCGCCCCAACGCGTCAAAAGGAGGTTTTCGCCGATGTCGGTCTCCAGGTGGCGGCCCCGGAGGACGCCATAGCGGTCGAGGCTCTTACCGACAATGCTTCCTTCCTCCGCCGTCCCGGGCAGAATCTCTTTGAGCAGGCAGTCGGTATTTCCACCCTTCCGCGGCCCCTGAGCGCCGGCGGGGTTACCGGCACCACATCCGCCGGCGCGGCGCCATCCTGATGTTGGCAGCGAAGTGACAACTATCAGATCTCCACGTCGCCCAGAGGGAAATGGTGTTGGCAGCCGTACACGTCCCGGTCGCCGGGCGCCCCTGAGCCGCGGCCGGGCCGCGGCAGCGCAACCTTGATCGTCAGAAGCCGCTCGAAGGGCACGACCCGCACGCTGTCTGGCTGCACATGGTAGAGCGCAGCAATACGCGATGGCAGGAGACTGCGTGCGCCAAGGACACGCCGGAAAGTGGCGATGTCGGGCAGCACCAGGTCGATCGTCAGCGTGAACGGGCCGGCGTTCTTGCTTCGGATGACCGTGGCGCAATCGTAAAGGCGCATCGTCAGACCTCCTGGAACTCGACCGGAAACAGAGCGCTCAGGTCCGGGACCTGCATGAGATGATAGACTGAGAACTCATAAACCGGCCCGCCACTGAAATCGGACGGGGAGAACGGGAACGCGAGGTTGCCAGCCGTGGTCTTGCGCCCGTCGTAGTGCTGGTGCAGGGCCGTCGAGCGCGCCAGCTTGAGCACGCGGTCGGCCAGGTCCTGGGAGGGGGCGACCGCGTCAATGACGAGGCCCACCTCGCGCGGTGGCGGTGAGGGCAGGCCCTCCAGCGGACCGGTCACGCCGTCCAGGCCATATCGCAGGAACCGAAGGCTAATCTGATCGGGTGGAAGAACGTCCGCAAGGGCACGCGTCACTGTCTCGCGTACTGAATGCTCGAGGGCGTCCAGCCGCTCAATGGTACCCGGATCGCGGACGCCGGCAATGGTGATGGCGCGATATCCCACGCAACGCGCGCCCTCCAGCTTCACGGCATCTTGAGCGGGCGGCACCAGGCAGGCCCCGCGCACCTTCACCCCACCTTCACCCACAGGCTCAAACGTGCAGTTGGAGAGGTCAACCTTGCCTTCGGGCTCATAGAAACAGTTCGGGTCAGGCTGCTCATACAGCGAATGGGCCGCCACCGACTCGGGCGTGCAGCGCCGCTCGGGGTTGGCCGGAAACACCTCAAAACAGGTCGCCCCGACCGTCCCGATCAGCACATCATTGGCGCCTCCGGGCGTCGCACACAGGGCGCCGCATTCCATGATCTTGCCCAGGTGCAGGGCGAGGCCGGGGTCGAACCCGTGACGGATCGGCTCCGCGGCGAAGATGGCCGCATCACAGCAGCGCCCCGCGATCACCACCTGGGCGCCGCCGTCGAGCGCCCGGATGATCGGCTCCGTGCCCATCTGTGCGACGATGTGTGTGCAGGCCCGAACGTGCTCTTCCGTGAGCGGGTGGGAGTGTCCACACGGCGCAAGACGTCCCTCCCGCAGCGCCTCGAGCACGGTCGCAGCCGCCACGTCGGCCGGGATCACGGCCAGGCGGAAGTGAAGTCGGTTGCGCCCGGCGATCTCCCGCAGCATCTCCAGGAAGCGCTCCAGGTGCGGTTTGGCCCCGGAGCCACCTGCTGTGCCGACCACCAGGGGAGTTTCTCTCTCGATGGCTGCACACAGGGCCGGCTCGAGATCGCGCGAGGCTTGAGCAGTGCTGACGAAACCCTCACCGGCTCCGAGGTAGTACGGACCGGGGTCGGTCGAGCCGGCGTCAACCCCGATCAGGTCCGGATGCATGGCGAGAGCACGCTCAAGGCTCTGCAACGGGTAGCCATATCCCAGCAGGCCGCACAGCGACACCATGCGCAGTCGGCGGCCCTTACCCGCGCTCACGGGTTCACCTCCGTATATGCGAAGTCCGAGGGAATGCCGAGCTCTTCATACACGTCTGCCAGATGCCCGCGTCCCCGGGCCTCGAGGATCTCGAAGTAGTTGCGGCCGGCAGCATCCATGTCCACAAAGAACGGGCCGAAATGGTCCACCTCGAAAACCCAGGTCGCCTCGGTCTTGCCGAGTTCCTCGAGGAAGTGCACCGCCACCACTCGCTGCACCTGGCGGCGCAGCAGATTGCCGCAGACCCCGATCTTGGTCAGATGCACCGCGCCGACGTCACGCAGCGCGTGTGCCGTGCCGGGCCCCATCGTGGTCTTGCCGATGAGCGTCCGGAGCCCCAGCTTCCTGACCACAGCGCCGCCGTAGCGCTCGAACCGGATACTGGACGTAGGCTCGATGCTGACGATCTCCCAGGCGTCCTCAGTTTGCCGCATGACCGGGCCCACGTGGAAGAAGCAGTTCACCTCACGGAAGTCGAGCGGCGGGAGCAGGTCGTCCTCGATGGCGCGAATGTGGAAGAGGCTGCGCCCGGTGAACAGCAGCCCGCTGACGGTGACCACCTGTCCGAGTTGAAGTTCACGCGCCAGGGGCTCCGACAACGGCAACTGGAGATGGCGGATGGTGTCGTTCACGGCAGCTCTCCCGTATAGCTTACTTGCCCGTCGCTTGAGATGGTAGCCCGCCAGCGGCGTCCGACCAGGCACTGAGCATTGACGGCCACCGGCAGCGCCGCCGTGTGCGTCATGGCCGTTTCCACGTGAATGGCCAGCACTGCGTTGGTCCCCGCGACGCCCATCGGCCCCAGACCCAGGCGTTGCGCCGCGGCGTAGAGCTTGTCTTCAATCGCCGCCACGCGCGGATCCGGATGCGGCCGGCGGACCGGTCGGAGCAGCGCCGCTTGCTTGGCCAATTTCATGCACAGATCCGCCGTGCCGCCGATGCCGATGCCGACAATGACGGGCGGGCAGATCTTCCCCGCGTAGCAGCCATCACGAATTGCATCAATGGCGAACTTGAGGATTCCTGCCTCACCATCGGAGGGATACATCATGCGGTAGAACGTGCCGAAGATCTCGCCGCCGCCGCCCTTCGGCGCGGCGATGATGTCGAGCCCATCACCATCCCCGTTGAAGCGCAGCTCCACCGTGGGCATCCCCGGCCCGAGGTTGTTGCCCGGATTATCGCGGGTCAGCGGGTTGACCATCGTCGGGCGGAGAAAGCTCTCCGCCGTGGCCCTGGCGGTTGCCTCCCTGGCGGCTTCCCAGAGAACGCCGAATCCTCCCGCAATCTGCGTGCGGCTTCCGGCCGTGACAAAGAAGAGCGGGAACCCCGTATCCGCGCAGACCAGCACCGCCCCCTCGCCCGTCTCGCGCGCATTCTGCAGGCTCACCTGCAGATGCCGGCGCGCTAGCGGATCGGTCTCCTCCTCGAGCGCCGTCATCAGCGCTGCCTCGACGTCAGGCGGCAGATTCGTCGCCGCCAGGCACATGGCCTCATACATAGTGGAGACGATCGTTTCCCGGCGAATCATGCGCCCGCTCCTCTCGCAGTATGTTCCTCACTTTCTCTCATGCCAAGCGGACCCAGACCTGGTGGTCAGACCACAATGACGCGCCCGATAGCAAGCTCTCCGCGCTTGTCGAGAGTTGAAAAGCGCGGCTATAGCCCCGGGATCGCGTAGCTCCACACGTGCGATCCGCTCGTGAAGTAGATCCGCCCCTGAAGCAGCACCACGCCGGCTCCAATGGACACCGGGCTGTCTGCGAGCTTGCGGTGGCCGAAAGTCCCGGGCTCAATAGTCACCACGGCCTGCCGGAACAGGACATAGATAACGCCATCAGGGCCCTGGGTCATGATCCGCGGCCCCTGAGCGCCGGCGGGCGGTCCGTAATCGGACAGCGCCTCCTCGTGGACCAAGCTGCGAGTCTTGGGGTCGAAGACGAAGAACGTCGAGTCCCCGGCGATGCCGTAAACCAGCCCGTCCAGCGCGGGCAGGAGGTCGGTAATAGCGGTCCTGGCGGGAAGCAGCGCCTTTCTCCACACAACCTGTCGGCTTGCCCAGTCGAAGAGATACAACTCCGCCTCGGTGGCCTTTGCCTGCCCTCCGGTGCCGGGGGCCACGGTAGTCCCGCCCAGCAGGTTCCCGTCCGGCAGCGCCACGATGCAGAGCGTGCTGTGATCCTCCAGGAGCTGCTCGTGCGACAATACCTCGCCACTGCCGGCCTCCAGGTCATAGATGAACAGCCCGCCGCCAGTGCGCCCGTACGCGGGTGTTCCCCCCATGATGAGGTGCCGGCCGTCAGGGTGGGCGAGCAGCGCATGGGGCCGGGTGATGGCTGGGGCAGAGCCGCCCAGGGCTCGAGGATTGGGGGCCTGCTCGTCTCCCGGCGCCCAATCCGCCCCGACGTCATACTGGTACAGCACGCCACCACCGTACAGGGCCCCGAAGAGCAGGTTGCGCTGGACCGCCAATGCGTTCAGATGCCCCATTTGCGCCCCCAGGCCGTGATGCGTGAAACCGCCCGTGAGCGGGTCGAACCGATATACCCGCAGAGGATGTCCTGTGGAGCCATAGATCGCGCCATCAGGGCCCTGCACGATGGACAGGATGCCCGAGCCCTCGGACTCGTACTCAAAGGCTAACTCGCGGACGGTCTCGTCAGTCTCCTGCACCCGCAGCAGCCTGTCCGGTACATCCAACTCCACAATCCGGCTCCCGTCCGGGAAGTCGGAGAAGACCGACTCCTGGGCACCAGTTTTGGCCGGCGCTCGCTTCACGGGCGGCTCCTCAATCGGCGTAGCCTCGCCGCCGGCAAGCACGTGCCAGCCCCACCCGGGGGCATGTGCATAGACCTTCCCGTCGGTGCCCACAAACACTTGCCCTCCGCCCTGCACCCGACTCTCCTCAGCCACATAGCGCCGCACCTCGCCCGTCGCCGCGTTGAACCCCGCTACCTGGCCAGTGACATTGCCTATGCCGGTGTACACCCAGCCCTGGTCATCGGTGGCCAGGGAGCGGGGATACTGGCGCCAGGTCTCCTCGTTGAGGGCCCCATGGTTCACCAGCTCTCGCGTCTCAGGGTTGAAGCTCACCAGATGAGAGCCCGGGTACAGCGCCGCCCAGATGGTGCCGGAGGCATCTTCGGCCATCGACATGGCACAGCGGGCCGAGGTGTCTCCCACGAAGCTGAAGGTGAGCGTCGCCGGGTTGAACTCGTAAAACCGGCTGCCGAACTGCGAGTACCACAGATTGCGGCTGGAGAGCAGCACCGCGAAGGGGGAATCGTGGCCGGTCCGGTCCACGGGAACCTGCTGGGTCTCGCCCGTTGCCACATCTATCACAAGCATGGAGGTGCAGGACTGACAGTCTGAGAGCCAGACCAGAACCACTCTGCGCCCCTCACCATCCACCGTCGCTGCCGCACCCCGAGACCGGGATACGTCCGCCGCGACTCCGTGGTCGGTGAACGCTTCCGTCTCCTGGGCAACCGCGGATACTGCCATGATCATCAACAACATTGCTACCAACATCATAGTCGTTACCACACGCGACTCAATCACTGGACGTCACCTCCTGATAGTCCCTGCATACTCACCAACAGCAGGAGCAGGCGCAAAGGGGCTCCGCACGATCCACTTCCGGGTCTGCTCTCGCCACCGAGGAGTTCTCCCCAAAGCGGGGAAATCCCTTCCGGACGGAGAGATGAGAGGTTTTCTCCTTGTCGGCAACCAGAGGCAGACCCTCTCTGCGGAGAGGGGTTCCCTCTGCTGGCGGGGAAGCATTCACGGTCAGGTTCTGGTGCTATGAAGGAGGAATGATGCTGTGGATTCTGGTGCGAGTGAACGGCTACTGGTGGGCTGGGCCCAGCGCGACATTACGCCCCGCCTGCCGACGGTGTTGTACGGGCAGTTTCATGCGCGTGTGGCCACGGAGGTCCGTGATCCGCTGGCGGTGACTGCCTTGGCGCTGTCGGAGGGCGAGGCGGGAGACTGCGCGGTATTCGTGTCGTGTGACCGCTGCACCATTCCGGCGCTGGTCCGCGAACGTTGCCGGGAGGCGGTGCGGGAGCGGGTGCCGGAACTGGCGCCGGAAAAAGTGGTGCTAAATGCCACGCACACCCACACCTCGCCGTGGATTCTGGAGGGCAGCTATCCACCGCAGGTGGAGGGAGAGATGACGGCGACGGAGTACGCCGACCTGTTTGTGGAGCGCGTGGCAGAGGCCGTTGAGGAGGCCTGGCGTGAGCGTAAACCGGGGAGCGTTGGGTGGGGTTTCGGCCATGCCGTGGTGGGCCACAATCGGCGCGTCAGTTACTTTGGCTGCTACGGCGACCGGGAGGGACACAAGCAGCCTCTGGCTCGTGCAGCGGACGGCGTCAGCAAGATGTATGGCAACACCAACGACCCCGATTTCAGTCACATCGAGGGTTATGAGGACCACGGAGTGGACCTGCTGTTTACCTGGAACGAGGCTGGCGAGTTGACCGGTGTGGTGGTGAATCTGGCCTGCCCGTCCCAGGAGGTGGAGTCGGCGTACTATGTGTCAGCCGACTTCTGGCATGATGTGCGGGTGGAGTTGCGACGGCGGCACGGCGAGAGGCTGTGTGTTGTGACGCAGTCCAGTGCAGCGGGGGATCAGTCGCCACACCCACTGCTGCACAAGGCGGAGGAGGAGCGGATGCTGAGGCTGCGGGGACTGAGCCGTCGGCAGGAGCTCGGCCGGCGGATCGCCAACGCTGTTGACGATGTCCTGCCCCTGGCGCACAAGCAGCCCTACGAGCGCGTGACATTGCGCCATGTGGTGGAGCAGGTGCCGGTGGCGCGGTGGATGGTCACTGATGAGGAGTTGGCGACAGCGCGCGAGGACCTGGCGCGGGCGGAGGCAGAGGTGCCTGCCGATGCGCGTGCCGCGTCGGTGCGCCACGTCTGGATCAACCGCTGCCAGCGGCTGATACGGCGGTACCAGGCCCAGCAGGCGCAGCCGTTCCTGATGGAGGAGGTGCACGCCATTCGCCTGGGCGACGTGGCGTTCGCCACCAACCGGTTCGAGCTCTATCTCGACTACGGGTTGCGGATAGAGGCGCGGAGTCCGGCGCAGCAGACCTTCGTGGTACAGTTGGCCGCCGGTGGCGAGTACACGGGCAGCTATCTGCCCACGGCGCGCTCAGTGGCCGGAGGCAGCTACGGGGCCGGAGCGTACTGCAACGAGGTAGGCCCGGAGGGCGGTCAGCAACTGGTGGAGCACACACTGGGGATGCTGAACGAGCTGTGGGCAGAGCCGGGCGACGCTGGCAGGAAATGGTAATTGATGTGGAGGTACACGTTGCGGCCTTGTCTGGTCACGGTGATTTCTTCGATAAATGCCTGCAGCACCCCCCCCTGGTCTGTATTATGTACTGAGGCGAACACACATAGCCCAGTTAAGTCAAAGCTTCGCGCGGTTGCCCATGGCGTCATATGTGGCATATTTATAGAGTTCGCCGAGGGTGGGATAGTTGAAACAGAGGCCAATAAACAGATCGCTGCCTGCGCCCATCATCAGGGCGCTGACACCAATGTGGATCAATTCGGAGGCGGTCTCTCCAATGGCATGTACGCCCAGCAGTTTCATGGGGCGACTGAGGTCGTTGTTGAACTCGAAGATCAATTTCAAGAAACCGTCGCAGTCGCCGACGATCATGCCTCGGGCATTCTGGTCATAGGCAGCTTTGCCCACCACACAATCGATCTTTTCCTCCCGGCATTCTTGCTCGGTCTTGCCCGCCAGAGAGCACTCGGGGATGGTGTAGATACCAAGCGGCAGAATAGGCACCACGTGCTCCTTGTAGGGCTCCAGGTTGAACGCTTTGATCATGGCGAACCGAGCCTGTTCCATGGCAGTCGAGGCCAGGGCAGGCGCGCCAATGACGTCGCCGGCGGCATAGATACCCGGCACAGGTTTCCGTGTCTCTGGGTGTATGACCTGGTAGTTCTGGTCTACCACCAGTAGGCCGTACTTGCCGGGCGTGATGCCGGCGGCCTCGAGATTCAGTTCCCCGGTGTTGCTAGTCCGCCCCGTCGCGAGCATTACCACCTCGGGCTTGCTGACTTTCCCCGAACCCAATTCAATCTCCAGCCTGTTGGCCTTCACAGTGCAGGATTCCACGCTCTCGGGCATCACCAGGTCAATGCCCATCCTTGACATGCTGTTCTTGAGTGCCAAGGAGATGTCGCGGTCCAGGAAGGGCAGCAGAATCTCCCTGTTGTGAACCAGGGATACTTCCACGCCCAATGCGGCGAAGGTGCAGGCGTATTCACAGCCAATGACACCACCACCCACCACCACCATATTATTGGGCATACTTTTGATCTGCAGGATAGAGTCCGAGTCGTAGATGCAGCGGTTCTCAGGGAAGTTGTCCGGCCAGCGCGGAGACGACCCCGTTGCAATCAGGATAATGTCGCCCCTGAGGAACTCGGGTGCGTTGCCGCGGGCCTCGACCTTGATTGTACGCTCATCCACTAACGAACCCACGCCGTTGAAGACGGCCACGTCATGGTGCAGCATGTTATTCATGACACGGGTGCGCTCAGCATCCTTCACCACACGCTCGTGGCGGAGAAAGTCCTGGACCGTGGCCCGACGTTTGAGTGCGACATCCACGCCGTGGAGACGGCGTGTACGTATCCCCGAGAGTGCCAGCGACGTTTCGCGCAGGGCTTTGCTAGGGATCGTAGTGCCGGCTGCAGCACCGCCCAGATCGTGGTCCCGTTCCACCATGGCTACCTTCTTGCCGAAATAGGCAGCCTGTGCGGCGCCTTTTTCGCCTGCTGGACCCGAGCCAAGAACGATCAGGTCATAGTTGTGCATTGGTTTCCTTTCAGCCATACAGACCTCTCTAGACAATAGGCTTGTACGTCGTCAAAGCCTTTCGGACACGCCGGGCCTTGGGATAAGGTTGACTTCGTGGCCTGCCCCCGCTGGTGGTGGCAACTGTAATGCGGTAGTGTGGTCCGGTAAACTGCCTGCGTTCGAATACCACAATCGGGTGAGCTATGGGTAGCATCAGGTTTCCGGCGAAAATACCAGCGAGGCCCGTGAATGTGGCTGACATGAGTTCTCGGGAAGGGCAGAAGGGTTACGGGCCGAAGTTGGCGGCAGAGGCGGTGGCCGAACTGAAGGCAGCAACCACTTAGCGCCAATAACACAACTTAGCTCAATTCGCCGGTTTTCCTGCTTGCGGCAGCGTCAGTTTCCACACGTCATTCATCAGCGGCCACATGTTGCCGGCCACGACCCAGAGGCTGTTGTCGAAGACGTAAACCGTGGGTTCGTGTCGCGCAGACCACATTGACGCCGACTGGAATTGCTGCCAGTTCAGGCCGTCCTCTGTGTACCAGGCCTCGGCGAAGTTGATGCTCTGGCGGTTGGAGAAGCCGCCGATGATCCAGAGCCGGCCTGCGTACTCCCGGGCGATGAACCACATGCGCTCGGCCCACGGCGCATGCTCCAGCACACGGGTCCAGTTGGCCCCGTCCGTTGAACACCAGACATCGTTGTGGGTCGTAAACTGGGGATAATGCTTCTCCGGCGGGTCACTGGATTCATTGGTCCGCCCGCCAATGAGCCAGAGCTTCCCCTCGTAGGCGGCAACCGCAGAAGCTGCGCGGGGTCCAAAGGGGGCCTCGCTCGTGACACAGGTCCAGGTGACGCCATCGGTGGAATTCCAGACATCGCGCCCTGCCCCGAGCTGCCACATCCTGCCGTCGTGGATCACCACTTCGCCATATCCGCGGGAGCCGAAGGGGGTCTTGTCCAGGACCTTGGTCCAGGTGACGCCATCGGTGGAGTTCCAGACGCTGCCCTTGATCGCCCACAGCTTGTCCTGGTACACCGCCATTTCGCTGTAGCCATCGTAAGGCGTCTCGTCGAGAACTTTCGTCCATGTCACACCGTCGGCGGAGTTCCACAGGTCGCGGACGAGGACGCCCCCCGAGTGGTAGGCGTTGCTGATCCACATCTTGCCCAAAAAGACAGCGTCTTCGGCAGTGTCCCGAGGGGTGAAGGTGGCGTGTTCGGCTACGCGCACCCAGCCGGGATGCTGTTGGGCGGCTGATTGACTGGCAGTCATGATGACCCCCTGCAGTACGAGAATCAGTGTCATTAGGCTGGCGAAGGTGCTCAGTGTTCTCACTGTCCTGCCTCCTGTATCGGTCATGGCCTCACCACAACCTGCTGCGTGCATCGCGCCGCACGGTCCGCGGTGTCCCAGACGGTCTCAGTCGCAGAGCCGTTTCCCGACCGGCAGCAGGTTGTCCTTCCCGACAAATCATATCAGCCACATTGATTCGCCCTCCGGCTGGGCCCCCAAAATTCCATACTGTCTACATCTTCCCGATTCAGCCATTTGCGTGTAGGACATTCGCCTTGACACGGATTTTGGGGAAGCACAGGCGGACTATCTTAGGCGCCGGTACTGTAATACATTTCTCTGTTGGCGCTGTCCGGTTCCAGCCTTTTTTCGTGAGCGAACTGGCCGAACTGGTTGGATTGATGCGTGATCCGAAGCCAGAGCCGGCGCTGCGCGACGCAGCGCCAACCCAGAGCGGGTAAGTGCCCCCAGAAGGGATTGGGGCTGTATCCTCCCTGTCGGCACGGCTCAGCGTCTATCACCAGGCGGGGTAGCCCAGTGCGGTCTGACGCTGCACGCGATGATAGCAGCTATCGGGGTGCTCTACTGGGGAGGGGGTGGTGGAAGGTGTCGCAGCGATGCAACGCCAGGAGCCGGCGCCAGCAACGCCGTCAGAGTCTGCCAACGGTGCATAAGGTAATCCAAAGCCGCCCCTGCGGGAGATGTGTCGCTGCGTTCTGCAGTCAAGAAGCTGACTTCAGTGTCTCCGGTGCGTGTCCATGACAACAGGGCCACCAACTCCCCGTGCTGGCGCAGTTGGCCGGCGCCAGAGAAATCGAGATTCAGTGAAAACTCGCCAGTCGCCCCTCCGCCCAGATCGACGGACATCGCGGCCCAGCGAGAAGGCGCGTCTGCTGTTGAGGTGAGGGTGAATTGGATGTTGAAGTCAGCGCTGCTGTATGTGCCGATGGTCGGCTGGGAGAAATCAGGAAACATGAACTCGGGGGGCGCTAAGGGAACAATCAAGGTGAAGGCTGAACCGTCGCTCTGATCAGCTTGCACCGCAGTTTGCCCGGTGGCTGTGAGCGCTGAAAACTGTTGGGTGAGGTTGCCGGGCAACACCGAGGAGCCTTGTAATTCCGTGGTGTCATCACTGATGTCGTAAATCGTCCCCTGGTCGTCAACAACACTGGTGTAAGTGACGGAGAGCCCCTCGCTAGAGGTCACTTGCCAGTCGGTGGTCATTTTCGACACAGAATCGAATTGGGGGACCGACTGCAAGACGGTTTGGGTGGTGCCATCTAGCTGGGTAATGTCGAGCCGGACCGAGCCATCGGGAAATCCCGTGATGAGGGCCTCGGTACCATCCGCGGCGGTATAGCTTTGGCTGACGGAGCCGTCCGAATTGAAGATGGGGTCACCGAACGACGGAGTCTCTGTCCCGGTCTGACTGGTGACGAGGCCCCACAGAATCTGAGCCCATTGCTGGACAAACACAGCTGAAGCGACCTGACCAGATGCAGAGCGTGAACTAGCCGACACAGGCCCGCGAGCGCTGCCGGCGGAGCAACCGCCCAGCACGACTACAAGGCAAGTGAATGCAAGCACATAAAGAATTCGTAGTGTCAGTCTCATTAGTCCCACCTTCTCGCGTCGTACTAGTAGCGATACTCCGCACCGGCAAAAATAGTCCGGCCAGCCCCCGGAAATCCAGCAAAGGTTTCATAGTCCCGCCCGGTGAGATTGGCCAGCTCAACGAAGTACTTCTGCTGCAGATTGGGCTGATACTGAATGTACAGGTTGACCAGGGGATAGCCTCCGACCCGTTGCGTATTCTGCGGATCGTGAAAGCGGCTACCTACCCAGGTGCCGTCTAGTCCAATGCGAAAACCATTGGCGTCAATGTAGTCCAGACGCCCGCCCGCCTGCCACCTGGGCGCATAGGGCCACTCAGTGCCGCCGACCTGGGCATCGGGGAACTGCCCATCGGTGGATTGCCAACGTACCCAAACGCGTCCCGTCACAGTATCAGTTAGCCATTGCTCGTAGGCAGCGTCTGCCACCCAGCGATGACCACGGTCCATCAATACTCGAGTCGGAAGGCCGGTCAACTCGGGAGCCTGCACATCAGCCAGTAGCCCTCGCACCCGCTGATAGGCAAGGGAAGTGGTAATCGTGCTTGAGCGGCTGCCCTGTCGCTGGTAGCGCAATTCGTAAGAGCGTCCTGCGCCGCCGTCGGTAAGATTGAGGTACGTCAGTCCCCGCGGATCGGCCAGGGCCTCGACCGGAGCCAGTTCCAAGGCGTCGCTGCGAAATATCGGATTTGCGACAAATGACCACCAGGTGGACCGATCAGGGCGGTACACAGCCACCACTTTTGGCAGCAGTACGCTCGACGTACCGTTCTGTCGGCCCCAATAATCTCCCACCACCAGATGGAAACGGTCGTTGACGCGGGCTTCTACCTCAAACCACGCGGTGTCAGTTTCGCCGGTATTGCGCGCAGCAAAGGGACTAAAGACGGTCCCGCCAGTGCCAGGATCGACGGCTCCTGCGATACCGTGCTGTTCGCGTTCGTCCCACAGATGGCTGTACCCCAGACGCAGCGAGTATTTCTCGTTGATATTGGCATCTACACGAAACTCGGGCGAGTGCTGTGAACTCTCGTTCACCAGCTCGCGAAACGAATTGGTGTCCTGTCCGGTCAGGCTGTCGGGATTGCGGAAGCGAAAGCGATTTCGGCGGAACGAATACTTCAGGGTGCCAGTTACCTTTGGAGACAGCCGCTGGCGATATGCAAGAACCACATCACCACCAGTGAAGGCCTGCTCGTCGTCCGAATCTCCGGCGGAGGTGGCTGTGACAGGCCCGGGACAGCCACGTGTGCGGTCGAAGAATGTGCTGGACAATACCAGTTGCCGCCTGGGATCAGACTGATATCCAACGATGAGCTCGAGGAACTTCTGCGACTCGTGGTCGTTCACCGTCCGGAAGCCATCGTTATCTTCTAGCAGCCCACTGGCGAAATAGCTCAGCCGCCCTTCCGAAGCCATGTCACTATGATGCACATCATAGCGAATTCGGTCGTGGCTCCCGGCAACAAGGGTGTTTTCCGTCCGAGCATAAAGCCGAGTCTCAAGCATGGCCGACGGGTCCCTGGTCACCGAGGTCAAGACCTCCCGCACAGCATCCCGCGGCCTGTCCTGACCTACATACAGCTTTGACAGTTGAAAATGCGCTTGAGAGTACGCCGCATCCAAAGCCACTGCCTCTCGCAACTCGGCCAGCGCGCGGTCGCTGCGACCCTGACGCATGTAGATCCGTGCCAGCACCGTGTGCACGAATGGCGAGCATTCGCCCAACGCCAGAGCCCGTTCCCCCGCCTCCAGAGCTTCCCGAAAGCGGTTCTGTTCCAGGTGAACCAGGGCGAGGTTAGCATACGGCATTCCCCAGTTCGGCTGTAGCTGGATGGCGCGGTCCAAATGCTCCATAGCCAGGCTCATACGGCCAAATGACGCGTACACGCCGCCTAAGTTATTGTGAGCCGACGCCGAGTCGGTATCCACGGAGACAGCGGCCTTTTGTTCGTCGAGAGCTTCCCGGAAGCGGCCACGTTTGGTCAGAACCAGACCCCAGCCGGTGCGAGCCTCAGACAGGCTGGGATCCACGGCCAGAGCCTGTTCGAACTGACGGCCCGCACGTTCTGGGTCATTGTTAAGCAGGAACAGCAATCCCAGGGTGCTGCGGGCAGGAGCGCTTTGAGGATTGAGGGCGACCGCCACTCGAGCTTGCGCGAGGGCGGCCTCGATTTCGTCTTCCGCGGCCATGAGCTTGGCAAGTGTCAGGTGTGTGCTGGCCGACAGATCGTTGAGCTCAAGCGCTCGGTCCAACTCTTGTCTGGCCTCGGAGAAGCTCCCGGCAAAAAACAGGGCAGTGCCGAGGGCTTCATGGGCTAACGCCGACTGGGGGGCCACCTGTGCCGCCTCACTGCCGGCCGCAAGGGCCTCGTCAACCTTCCCCTGGGCCAGGCGAACGTAGGCGAGATACGTATTGGCCAGGTAATGGTCGGGGCCGAGCAGGAGGGCCTCAGACGCTGAAGCCGCCGCCCTTTCCAGATCGCCCGCGCGCAGGTAGGCAGCGGTCAAGTATGCCTGAGGTAACGGATCATCTGGGGCCAGTTGCGCCGCCTGCTGCAGCAGTTCCACGGCTGGCTTGGCGTCACGTTGGCTCAGAGCGACGAGCCCCAGGCCGATCTGCCAGCGTGCATTATCTGGCTCAGCCTGGGACGCCACTGAAAACTGGTCGCGGGCCTCGGCGGGCCGACCCGCTTGCAACAACGCGTATCCCAGCACCCCACAGTAGGCCCCCTCCTCGGGGGCGAGCTCCACCGCCTGCTGGGCCTGCACCAGGGCTTCCTCGGTACGCCCCAAGTCTAACAACACCCCTGCCAGGGCCGCGTGCGCCGCAGGATCCTCAGGAGCCTGCTCCAACGCCGCTTGCCGACCAGTCAGCTCTTGCTGCAGTTGTTCAGGGTCTGTGCTGACCTGAGGGTATTCCAGCTCGATGATGAGAGTTTGCAGGTTGGCCTCCCACGCGATCAAACTCGAGGGGTCAACCACAATCGGGCGGGTCGGAGCCTTCCCGACCTCCGCCGTACTTTGTTGGGAACTCAGCACCGCCACACTGCCCAAATCATTGAAGAATCGGACCTCGCCCTCAACCACGGTGAGCACGCTGGTGCCATCTTCGCTCACATCAACCTGAAAAATGGTGCCCTCCGCAGCCGCGACAGCCGCTGGGGCCCGTATCTCCAGGCGACCACCCGTAACGGTGGCCAGTATTCGTCCCACAATAACGCGCCAACCACGAGGCTTGCCTGGCTCTCGCAGGATGACCTCGGTTTTGGGCCCCACGGCAACCCGCGTGCCATCGCCACTGACGATGCAAACGGAGCCATTAGGGCCGGTGCGTATACGGTCCCCCGAGGATGCTGCTCGAGTGCCCCGTTTGAGGGCAATCCAGGCCCCCTTACCGCCCACCTGGACTTCGACTCGACCCCGAGCCGATTGCAGGCTGAGCTTAGATTTCTGTGCGTGAGCCTCGCTGTGCAGGTAGAACAGGCAAAAGCAACTCAGGCTGACCCACAGTACCAACCAGCGCAGCGGGTTCGGGCAGGAGCGTAATCTAGCTTTCATTGGTCCTCTCCCTGTCGGCGTGGTCAACGCCTTGCTCGGACAGTTGACTGAACCCCTCGGGCCCAGCCACACCATAGATTTTGATCGGCGTCTTTCGCCCTCTGAGCGTCACCTCGTCAAGGTCCACGACCTCCACCTCTTCAGGTAGATGCACTCGCACGCTTTCGCTGAAGATGAGCGGGTAGCCCAGCGTCTTGGTAAGCTCCTCCAGTCGTTGGGCTACGTTGACCGGGTCACCGATAACGGTGGGTTCCAGGTGGGTTTTCCCTACTAGCCCTATGGCCACCGACCCGGCATTGATGCCAACGCCTATGTCAAGCCCCACACCGGCAGCCTCCCAAGCTTGAGCGGACGTGCTCAGATCGGCCAGAATTCCTCGCCCAGCCTCCAGGGCGCAGGTCGCATGGTTGACGCCCCTGCGCTCCTGCCAGAAAACCGCCAGGATGGCATCCCCGGGCGTCTTAACAATGGTCCCGCCGTGATTGGTGATGATATCTTCGACCGCCGAGTGATAGATGTTGAGCATGGTGAGGGTATCGTGGGCAGACAACTGCTCGGCAGTGCTGGTGTAGCCGCGGATATCAGAAAACAGGATGGACGCGTCCATGGTGCGAACCTCGCCCAGCCGTGGCGCCTGTGGTGCCCCCAGAAAGGACGGGACAAACCGCGCCAAAAGGGCCGTTACCTTGTCGCTTTCAGACGCTGTCGTCACGCCCCAGGACACCAAAACGCCCAACTCGCAATACATTAGGTACATCCAGGTTCCTCGTTGCACCAGAAGCTGACGCGCCAGCACTACTGCTACGACCGTCAGAACTAGCGCCACGCCGATCGAACGCCACCCCCTGAAGCGGTGAACGCCCACGGCAGTTGCAACAGCGAAAGCTGCCAGTAACGCCAGGTAGCTCCAGGGAGCCATGGGACGTATGAATTTCCCAGAAATCAGAGTATAAAGGGCATTTGCCTGGACTTGTGGCCCGGGCATGGCACCCACAGCGGTCCAATGCGTATCCCAGTCCATTCGGCCGATGATGACGGCTTTGCCCCCAAACAATTCGCGCCCCTGCGCGTCATCGCTAATCGCAAGCACCTCGCTCAACAAGTGCGGCTCGATCATTCCCCGGCGTCCCGCCCAGTTGATCAGCAAGGTATTCCACGTCTTGAGCCCAGGGACCTCCTCCACGTTGCTACCCCGTACGATTTCCACGCCTGCAATAGCGCTTCCCTGGCGCTTGCGCCCGCCACTGCCTTCACCAGAAGGCAGCAGATAGATTCGCTCGCCTGACAGCAGCGGCACTTTGCGTTCGGCCGTCAACAGCCAGCGGCCCTCGCTTAGTTGCATGTCCGAGGGCTTGGCGCCCATAAAGCATTGAAAAGCCAGCAGCGACAGGGCCAGGTACTCCTGCCCGCTATCACGATCGCGTACCACCAGCGGTATAGAGCGGACCGTCTCGTTGGGCTGATGCGCGGCCGGCGAGCCCGCGGCCCACACCGCTTCATCAAGGGGCTTGACAGGCGGTTCAAAGCCCACCGCGCCGGGCTTAGTCTTGGTCGCCGCCGCTACCACAACGTTGCCCGCCTCACGAAAGGCCTCCGCCACCTCAGCATCCTCGTGTGGGGAACGCCGCTTGAACATAAGATCAAAAACGATAACCTTGGCCCCCCATCGGCTAAGCAGACGCGCCGCCTTGGCGTATGCTAGCCGGGGGATCTCCAGGCGGCCGTCGCCCGTGTCCTGCGGAGCCCGTAAGTACTCGTACGCGGTCGAGTCCTCGCCTATATCAATAACCTCGATGCGGGGATCTATGGGTTGGGGCGGCATCCGCAGCAACAGTTCGTCCAGTGCGCGCACTTCGACGAAGCTCAATACCGGAGCCATAAGAATAACGGCGGCTACCACCAGAACGGCGGTAGCCGCCGGCCTCGCCAATATGCTCCACACCCGCCCACCAGTTATCCTCTGACGAAGTGAATTCATCGCCGTCTCAGACGCGGACCTTCCGAAGGGCCACAAGCTGCCGAATTCGTGACCTCATTCAGCGCCGCTATTCTTTGCACTTACCGTGCGCGGCGATCGCTGCTAGCTATCGTCGGAGACTTACCGAACACAGCCGGCTAGCCTCTTGATCGTCAGCCGTGCGGGCCGTCAAGCGGATCAGACAGGTGCCCGCCGCAACCGGCCAGAGCAAAGGCGATCTGCGCGGCTTGGCCCCTTGTGGGTGCCGCGGTCATGGACGTGATCTGCAACGAGCCTACGACCGCATCATCCTAGGACCCCTGGTCATGGGTCACACGCACCAAGAGCGGCCATGCATCGGACACGTTGCCGGCCATATCTATGGCCCGGATAGTCACTGTGTATATGCGGGTCTCCTCCGGGTGGTTGCCCGAACGCTCCGCTCGCAACTGCAAGGACTGCACATCATCAGGGTCGAGCACCCAGTCCGGCGTGTAATCGCCGTCACCAGTGCCCAACTCGGGCTGGTTGCTCGTGACACTCTCAATGTACCAAACCGCGCTATCATCTGTGACTATGACACCGTTATCTTGGACTGTGACATCCAATGTCATATTGATCATCACGTGCTCAGGAGGCCACAGGCTGGACGGGTCGGCACTCGCGCCGAGGATGACCGGAGGCGTTGTGTCGTCCCCCAGAGGTACCGCCATGGCCTGTTCTACCCAGGTCAATACGCAATTGCCCGCGTCGTCAACAATCTGTCCCCGGCAAACGTAGGCCGCACCCTCGGGGACACCCGGAACCGCAATCGTCGTGTATCCATTCGCCGGCAGCATGAGGGTCGGTTGGACGTCTTGTGACCACGAATAGTAGTCCAGCCCACCAACTTGAGCTGGGGCCTCCGGGCCAGCATCAGACAGATCCCCAAGAGCGCCAGTATCGGGCAAGTCCTCAAGCGCGAACATTATCTCCTCAGCGCCGACCAGGGGGGGAGCCTCGCGGCCGCAAATCCACCACTCGGCCAGCACCTCGCGGATCGTGCCCTTATCCCTCATGGTGACCAGCTCAGAGATGAAGTTCCCCATCTGGTGGGCAGCCTTCGCCCACAGGAACAGAGCCTTGTCCTCGTCGCCGACCTGCCACTTGTCGAGACCCGCCAGGGCGTACTCCTCGGCTTTGCCTGTCTTGCGGAACAGGCTGTTGATCGAGGGATCCGAAAGCTCATCATCCCACGCCTGCACGTCGGCCTCCAGGGCGTGAATGTAGTCCAGAATGGCATATACGCGCTGGGCAACGAAACCGACATTAAGTATGTCATTCACTGCCGCTGGGTCAAGCTCACCGGCGAACATGCTAAAGTCGGTGGGAACCGCTATTTCCGATTCGGTATCGTTGGTGATCACAACTACCAGAGTACCGTTATCCCAGTATGCATAGCCTCCGCCGGGGATCTCCCCCTTGTCGAGCTCGGTCGGAATGATGGTTGTCCCGTCGGCCCACTGGAGATCTCGCAAGCGGCAGCTATTGTCGGCAGTGACCCAGAGTATTGCCACATTTGTGCCGTCTGCCGCCTCCACGGCCGGGTTACCAAAGGTAAGACTCGTGCAGAAGATACCACCAGACAACATGTAGCCCTCGCTGAAATCCCAAGCCGGGTATACATAGGTCTTCGTGATGGCTTCCAGGCCATTGGTAATGGCCCGCACGGAATACTGCGAGACTCCCGTCGTGTTCTCAAATATGTAGGCCTTGGTATACTGCGCTCGAGCCGGCAGGGCCGCGCTCATAATAAGTATCCCCACGAACGCGAGCACAATCGAATACTTCCTGTCTAATCGTCTCATCTGTCTTCCCCCTGTAGGATCAGGATTAGATAACGAGATGCCGGAAGCCCATGGCGGCGCCCTGGACTTGCACTAAGTCGGTATGGTCATTCAGTGGAGTGAATTGCTTCGGCGTAGGGTATGAATTCTGCCGCGATTCTAGCTGCGAAGTTGTAATGCGGTGACTGCGGTGCATGTTTTCAAAGCCAATGTGGAGATGTTACCCCAGGTTGGCTCCGTGTGTGGCCCGGCTCTCCACCTCATAGTGCGATCCACGCGTGTCGCAGAGTGCCACAACAAGCCCCAAGGCTCATGACTGCACCCAGTGCCGCACGAGCCCATAGAGCACCGCGCTACTTGTTGCCGTGCACCATACTGCAATACGTTACTTTATGTCAAGGGTCCTGGGTAAAAAAGCGCATGTATGAATCGTCGGTAGACTAGGGTGGAGGATAGTGGGAGCCGAAATGGTGCCACTGGCGGCTGACCACCAGGGCGCGCCCGGCTAACGTGGCCGCGCCTCCCATTCGCCGAGACCCGCCCGGGCGCACTCACCGGGTTTGCCTGAGCACATATGGATCGGACACGTTGCCGGCCATATCTATGGCCCGGATAGTCACTGTGTATGTGCGGGTCCCAGGTGTGCCCAAACGCTCCGCCCGCAACTCCAAGGACTGCACGTCATCAGGGCCGAGCACCCAGTCCGGCGCGCCATCGCCGCCTTCAGGCTGGCTGCTCGTGACACCCTCAATGCACCAAACCGCCAACCCGCTATTATCTGTGACTGTGACACCAAATGTCATATTGACCATCTCGCCCTCACGAGGCTACAGGTTGGGCGGGTCGCTAGTCGCATTGACGATGACCGGAGGCTATTTGTCGTCCACTGGCGGCCCCGCTATGGCCTGTTCTACCCAGGTGAACACCCAATTGCCCGCGGGGTCATCAATCTCAACCTGTCCCCGGCAGACGAAGGCCGCACCCTCGGGGACACCCTCAACCGCAAACGTCGTGTATCCATTCGGCGGCAGCTTGAGGGTTGCCTGGAGCCCTGACCACGGGCGGTACACCAGCTCACCAACTTGAGCTGAATCCTGCTGCGGACCAGCCTCAGGCAAAACGCCAAGTGAGCCAGCCTTGCGGAGCAGGCGCTTGGCCGAGCGCAGGCCAGCTAAACCGACATCAAGTATTTGCTTCACGTCCTCTGGGACAAGCTCATCGGCGTACATGCTAAAGCGGTTGGGAACCGGTATGGGCAATCCGGTATCGTTGGTGATTACAACTACCAGAGTACCGTCCTCCCAGTATGCATAGCCTCCGCCAGGGATACCCTTGTCGAGCTCGGTCGGAATGATGGTTTGCCCGTTGGCCCACTGGAGATCTCGCAAGCGGCAGCTATTGTCGGCAGTGACCCAGAGTATTGCCACATTTGTGCCGTCTGCCGCCGCGGTCTCGCCACCAAAGGTAAGACTCGTGCACAAAATGCCACCAAACAACATGGTGCCCGTGCTGTAGCCCGGGGGGAGATTCCAGCCCGCCGGGTATGCATAGGTGTTCGTGATGACTTCCAGGCCATTGGTAATGGCCCGCACGGAATACTGCGAGACTCCCGTCGTGTTCTCAAACATGTAGGCCTTAGTATACTGCGCTCCAGCCGGCAGGGCCGCGCTCACGATAAGTATCCCCACGAACGCGAGCAAAACCGAACACTTCCTGTCTAATCGTCTCATCTGTCTTCCCCCTATAGATCAGGATTTGGTAACGAGATGCCCTAAGCCCATGGCGGCACCCTGGACTTGCACTAAGTCGGTGTGGTCATTCAGTGGACTGAATTGCTTCGGCGTAGGGGATGAATTCTGCTGCGATTCTAGCTGCGAAGTTGTAATGCGGTGACTGCGGTGCATGTTTTCAAAGCCAATGTGGAGATGTTACCCCAGGTTGGCTCCGTGTGTGGCCCGGCTTCACCTCATAGTGGGATCCACGCGTGTCACAGAATGCCGCCGCAGGCCCCAAGGCTCATGACTGCACATAGTGCCGCACGAGCCTATAGAGCACCGCGCTACTTGTTGCCGTGCACCATACCGCAATACGTTACTCTATGTCAAGGGTCCTGGGTAAGAAAGCCGCATGTATAAATCGTCGGTAGACTAGCCTATAGTTCAGCACATCTTGAGGCAGGGCGATGACCGCGCCAGTGCAGATGCCCGTTGCTGCCAGTTGAAGCAAACGGGGGCAATTCACGAGATCTGATTTCGTGAGCGGATTTGGATTTGCTCGTTACAGGTGGGACAGTAGATAGGTTGGCCTATAACAGCGGCGTCCTCGATGCAAATCTCTGTCCCACAGGCAGATTCGGGGCGGGTCCCCTGGCGCTTCCTGCCGGCGTTTTCCTCAGCTCGGCAGTCAACGAAGCCGCGGTCCTCGTGCGCATGCGGGCAGGGGCGAGGTTGGCGCAGCCTTCGACGGGGGAGATCTGGCGGGAAGTTCGGCCTACTCTTCGTCTTCGGTGCTGCCATTGCCATCACCGGCCGCTCGTTGCTCCGCCTTAATAGCATACGAGCAACCCCCTTAGCAGGAAATCGTGCACAAATGTCGAATAATGGCATTGCCAGCGGGCTCCGACACAACCTGGCAATGCCTGCGTTAAACAGGAGTTGGGCCCCGTCGGCAAAACCGAGTTGCCCAGGAAAGGAATGCTTCCGATGACCAAACGAGATGCCCTCATTCGCATCGCTTGCACCATAGCGCCCAAGTGTATGCCGCCCATAGAATCGCGCGGACGGGTGGGCGACTGCGTCCAACTCATGGACAACATCATTCGAGTGGTGGATAAGCAATTGACGCCCCTCCTCGAGGAAATGGGCTTCACAAATCCTCATGAGCCTGATTCATCGCCCGAATAATCTCTTCGTCCGCCTCCAGGATGGCACTGATTAGTGGGTTCACGGCGTCCGGCCTCTGCGCCGCGAGTCTCGCCCTGCCCATGGCGGACAGGCCTGGCTCACGGGCACCGGCGCGCACCTCCGCCTGCAATCGGGGAATCTCGCGCGCCGCTGCCTGCAGAATCTGCACCGTCGGGGCAGAGGCCTCGCTACAATGCCTTTTGTTCGCGTTTTGGCGATTCCCAGCGTCCGGTGAGGGGGGTAAGCCCTACCTTGGTGCTGGAAATGGCCGTATGACGCTCATAGCCCGAACCAGTGCCCGCTTTTTCGCCCCAGAGCCAGATGTCATACAGCGGCGGCTGCCGATTCGCGTCTTCGCATAAGGCGGCGAGTCTTATACGTTTTGAAACCGGCTTTAGCAAATGTTTCACGGAAAGTGCAGCAACCAATCTCTGTGCAGGATTCAACACAAGCAAAAGCGAATAACACGGTCGAAAAATATCAGCGAAAAGTTGCCAAACACAATGTCTTACAGGCATCAAGACCGTTTCGCAACGGTCTCGCTGAGTGTGATACCGGTCCCTACAGCTACTCAGTTTCGGGACGCACCTGCTCATTTCCCACAGGAATCTTCATGAGGCACGCCGGAACCTGCGCGACGTTGTGCAAGGAGAATGCCCTGGTGCGGCGCAACAGGCAAGCAACAGCGAGTAGAGGCAAACAGAATGCATAATACTGTTGTCCGAGCATGGGCGATCTTGATTGTGCTCGTTATTACCAGTTCAAGCATCACATTCGGCAAGACCGGGCCTACTTATTGGACTGAGGCACGCGTCAGCCAACTGCGCGATAGTGCCAAGAAGGACGAGTCCGACCTTCGGCGATGTCTGGAAGGCACACCCTACAACTTCCATGGCACAACCTACTTTTCGGCTGACACTCTGGCCGGGCTGTCCGATGAGAAGCTATGGAACCTGATGCCGCCGACCACTATGAAGCGCAAGCTGAATCCCAGTGAGCTCAAAGGTTGCCCGGTGCATGGCCTGCAGGTTCGCCAGTTCGGCAGCCATTACCCGTGGAGAATAGACTGCATCGATCACCCTTACAAGATTCAGTGCCCGGTGGGCGGTGAGTGGTATCCTTCCAACGACTATGCTGCGGGTGATATGACCTCCGGCAAGTACGCCGATGATGGCACCGGCTGCAAGCTGGGTGATGACACGTATTATTTCGTCCAGCACTACGCCTATGCCGCTTTCCTGGGGTGTGTGCGGCCGGGCATCAAAGCACTGGCCCGGTCCTACGGATATACGGGTGATCCAAAGTACGCCCACGCATGCGCCATAATGCTGGCTCGTGTCGCCAAAGAGTACCCTAATTCGACCGACAAGCGCCACCTGTGCTACAAGGGCAACTACGGAAACATAAGCGGCATGATATGTGATCACGTCTGGGCCAATGACACGCTGCAAACAACGGCTTTGGCGTATGACCAGATCTACAACTATTTGCCCCAGCATCCGGAACTGATCGATTTTCTGTCCACCAAAGTGAGTGCCATCAGCGAGGTCGCAAGCTATCGCAAATATGTCGAAGACAATCTCCTGCGCGCTGGCGGCCAGGGCGTGATAGATGGGGCGATACTGGGTAACACCGGCATGGCGGAACTGACCATCGCAACAGTGGCCCTGATTCTCGATGACCACAGCGACCAGCGCTCCAATTCGCGCGACATGATGCAGTGGCTATACCACGGGCAGGGCGGCATGCTGTGGCTTGGCAACCAACTCTACAAGGACGGTTTGTCGTATGAGTCGATGAGCTACAACGGTGCGCGCAGGGGCTATATCTGGGCGCTTGAACGGGCCCAGCAACTGCGAAGTCTGCATCCTGACCAATACCCGCTCCGCGATTACCCGATGCTGACAGAGGGCCCCAAGTTCAAGGCGCTGACCACATTCCAAAGCCGCGTCGCTTGCCTGGGACGATACCGACCGGCGGTGGGCGATGCCGGTGGCTACATGAAGACGCCTGCAAAGCCGCCCAAACGCAGTATGGCTAACCAGACAAGCGGCGAGCTGTTCGACGGCTACGGGCTGGGAATTTTACGGCAGGGCGGTAGTGGTGAAAACCAGCGCGCTCTGTGGCTCTTTTACGGCGGCTTGCTGGGCCACCGCCACGATGACCCGCTTAACCTCGGCCTGATGGGGTATGGGTATAATCTGCTGCCGGAGTTGGGCTATCCGGCACATTGGCGCCACCGATGGTCCTGGGAAGGCAGCATTGCGGCGCACAATACCGTGGTTGTGGACGGCGTCACGCAAATACGCCGCCGGATCGAGGGTCGTGCCAATTATTTCGTTGACGGCCCGAACTGGGCTGTCATACAGGCCGAGCACGCGCCGTACACCTATGACTCTCAGTATTGCCCTGACCAGCCGCTTGTGCCCGAGTACCAGCGCACCTGCGCGCTTGTGGGCATCTCTGACCAAGATTACTATGTCTTCGATCTGTTCCGCGTCACAGGCGGGGTGCACCATCAGCTTTGCTGGCATGGCCCTGACACGGCAGGTGACATGACATACGATGGCCCCGAATTAGCTGCTCAGGACACGGGGAGTGCGGCCGGCCCTGATATCGAGCGCGGCACGTATTACCGCAACAGTGCAGGGCGGGTGCGACACGATGCATTTGGCTGGATGAAGAATGTCAGGCGCGGGACAATAGCAGAGCCCGTCCTGTTGGACTGGGCCGTTAGAGACCAGATCGACACACATCTGGCCATGCATCTGCTTCCCCACAACAGCGCTGACCTTACCTTAGCCAAAGGCCGGCCTCCTGCGCAGCCCAGCCGGTACACGGCCGAATTTGCCATACTGGCACAAGGCGCGCCCCGGCCGCCGCAGCCGTGGATATCTCAAGACAAATCGGAAATTGTAATCGAAGTCGAAGATTTCAGCGGCTTTGATTCAGTGGATGACTATTTCTGGGAGACCAGGAACTGGGCACACCTGCCGGGGGCACAATACGTCGGTGGCGCGTCGGGACGGGCCTACCAAGCCGACAAGACCATCACCTGTGACCGGTATACAATTCCGGCCGGTGACTACAAGCTGTTCTTGCGTGTGGTCAATTACAACAAAGGCCAGAATAAGGTGCAGGTCCAGGTCAATGGTGTGAAAGGCGAGGTGGACTGGAAGCCGGTGCCGCTGACTGAAGCCAACAGCCTTCTTCACTGGACCAGAGGCGTAATCCTGCGCGGGGTTCCTACAGGCAATCAACTGAGCATCACCACCGTGCAAGCTGACCAGGCGGCCATCTCCATAGACAACATCTATCTTACGACTGATCTGTTCGCCGACCCGCCGAAATCCACACATCCACTGCTGGCACGCGTCGGACGTGATGAACAGCAACTGCGAAGTTGCTTTGTCACGCTCATCGAGCCATACCAGTCGCAGCGACATATCGCCGCTGTGGCCAGATTGGAGGCTGAGGGTAGATACAGCGGTGCGGTCATTGAGCTTGCAAATGGCTGTCGGGACCTGATACTCGCCTCAGATACACCCGGGCAGCCGGTTGAGGCACAGGGGCTTTCAGTCACGGGGGAGCTGGGTATGATACGCCTGCGCGGGGAAGATGTAGAGGCGGCCCACTTGATCAAAGGCACCAGCCTTTCATACAAGGATTGTCTTGTGAGCATCTCCGCAGGGCGCGAAGACTGCAAGATCACAGTGGTGGATCGTGAGGCCAACTCGGTCACGGTCGTGCCCGCGCTGAGCGCCCCGCAATTATTGGCCGGGCGATGGGTGCGGATTTACAACCAATTTCGCTCCGGCATGTACCGGTCCAAGGAAGCGCACAACACCGGTCACGCCACTGTTATCTCGCTTGAAGCTATCGCCAGCCTCAGCGAAGGTCACGCGGTGGGTCTTCGCGATGGCTTAGTCCGCAACGGTTTTGTGCCCATGCCATTTGCCGGGGCCAGACAACGAGTCGATGGGACGCTGGACCTGACTAACGCATGGTTCCGCGGCAGCTATCTCAGCGACGAAAATGGGCGCCATCAGTGGCAAGTCAAAGGCGTCCATTGCAACCGGACCGCAGGTGTATCTCTTCACGGCTACGGCTATTACGACGTTGTCTTGGCCGAAAAGGTTGGCGCTTTAGCTCTACAACATGGCCTGGCGCCGTCAAACCGGTTCGTTCTCTGGGATTATGGGGTCGGCGATATGGCGGAAATCGTCCACTCCGCTCATCTGCAAGCCACCCGCCAGGACAGTTGGCGGCTCGTGACGAGCGGGCCAGTCAAGTTACAAGTGCCGGGGGCGGTGGCAAGAGTGCAGATACGGTCCCGCGGCAGCGAGGAGTGGACAGACAGTCCCAATCCGATAATTATTGATGCCGATAAGTTAAGCGCGTGTGAATGGGAAATCAGGGCGCAAAGGTAAGAGTATTATTACAGGGCAAGGAGTACATTACCTGGCCAACTCTCCAGCCCGAATTACTCATGGGCGAAATTGCACACCTGGCAGAATTGCACAGACGGGCCGCCTATGGGCACATGGAGCAGGCCGTGCCACGGGTTCGTGAATAGTACGGGCCAAGAACGGCAACGGAGACAGCGTCAGGGGGCGGTATTAGTCATGGTCGTCGCCAGGGGAATGCAGAAGGTGTTGGTGCCCTCGATGCGGCGGCGTGGATGGAAGAGCTCTTCGGTCACGCTGCCTTCTATCTTCAGGCCATGGTCGCCAGTGAGTACTATGACCGTCTGGCCGTCCAGGCTCTCGACGCGGTCTATCTCGTAGCCATGAGTGAATCCGTTCCCGTGGGTGACGATCATCCAGACGCCGTGCAGCACATCTCCGGCAGGCAAGTCGGCCTCGGCAATGAAGGCGTCATGCGCTGCGCCGTCGTCTTTGCGAGTGGCGGCTTGGATCCGGCCCTCGTAACGGCCCTTCTCGGCAGCGAGGACCCAGCCGCCGTCCGCCAGCTTCTCTCCCTCAAACAGCCACGCTCTGAGTGTTTCCCTTGCTTCTCCCGTGCCTGGCGAGGCGGCCTTCTGCCGGACGATCCCCAGCCGGCCTCTGATGCTGATGCCGTCGGCGGTGACGCGCTGCGGGTACGGTGGCTCGTCCACCGTGCCGATAATCGTGTCAATAGTGTCGCCGTACGTCACGCGGAGAGCCACGGCGTTGCGGTCCGCGGGCGTCAGCGCCAACTGCTCGACCTTGCTGATGAACGGTCCGCCCGCGTAAGGCTCCTCGACGGCTACGAAGAGGCTGTGCAAGGGGGCCTGGCCGGTGCGCCGCGCCACAAGCTGCGGCATCCAGAAGTCATACACCATGTTATTGTCCTCATTGGCTCTGCGCACCGAGGGACTGCGCCCGAGATAGACCTCGGTCGTCCCATCGCCGAGGAGATGCGTTCGCACGCCCCTTGCCGGGTCATCGGCATACCTGAAGGTGATCACCAGATCGCCGTCGGTGTTGCCCTCGGCCACGTCTCGTATGGCACCGTAGGGGCTGAAGCTGGATGAGTTGATTCTCGGCTCTACCCACTCCTCGCCGGCCGCCATCATGTTCTCGCGGCCCGGCCTCAGCGCCACATTACACTCCGCCGTCATGTCATGGTCAGCCGAGCCGTGGAGCAGCCAGTCGTGAAGCGCGCCGCCCTGCACACGGAAGATGTCCACAACATAGGCGTCTGCTTCCGAAACCGGCACCAGCACTAGCATCCGCCGGTACATCTCGAGCCCCTCGATGTTGTAGTAAGCGCGCTTGCCGTCGGCCTCGACCGTCGCAACGCCATCGGTATCGGGGAAGAAGGCCAGCAAGTCGCCGGCTGCATCGCGTCTGCCACTCCCCGCCCATCCCGACTGCTGGGTCTTGCGATCGATGGCGACCAGGTTGTGGCCCGGGGTCATCACCGACCAGCAGCGCAACTTGGTGTTGGTATAGCCGATGTCGCACAGCATCTCGCGCTCTTTGGCGTACAGTATCAGGTTGAGATTGTCGTAGTGCTCATGGCCGTGGCACTTGGAGAAATGGAGTTGTGCCTGCATCTGATTTGGCCCTGTACCGCGCCCGAGGCAGGCGTGCCCGTATCCGGGGCGGATGGTGGAGACGGTTTCATTGCGCGGCGGGAAACGCCTGGCCGGATACTTGTTGCCGGTCCAGGTATCGTGTATCGGGCTGGAGTGGCCATTGGGGAAGGCCAGTATAGCCGGGGCGTTCTTCGCCCTGGCGTAGAAGGCGATGTCGCGGTCGGGGTCCAGGTCATCGAAGCGGCGGCCAGTGTTCCTGTTGAGGTAGCCGGGCGGGTCCGAATAGCCCTTGAGGGTGGCAAAGGCCTGGCGCAGGCCGCCCATGACATAGTAGTGATACGAGGGCGCCTCCCACCACATTCCGTCGTAGTGGCATCCGCCCATCAGGATCTCCATCAGCCACTTATACGCCCAGTGCACGTAGTCGGGCTCGTTGATGACCCGCCCGATCTTCGCCGCTGCGGGTAGAGTGACCGCCGCCGAGCCGTTGCTGTCGTGGCGAGGCGCGGCGCCCGGTGGAGTGCGAACTGTCGGCGAATTGGAGTACTCCCAGGCGGCCTTGAGGAAGTCGTTTTCCAGCGTCTCGCGCACGTCGTATCCTCGGATCGCCGAGAGCTTGTCGAACTCATCGCTGTCATAGACGAGGTCATAGCACGCCGCGACGGTGCCGGGCATCTCACTGGGCATGGCGGGGCCCCATTTTCCGCCTCGGTGTGGATACGGCGGCTGCTGACGCTTGGCGATCTCGAATGTAGTCGTCCACTGCTTCATCACCGGGTAGTGCGGGTACACCTGGGCGAGACGATCGAGGATAAGGGCCGCCCGGCGCGCGTACTGGGCCTTGCCGGTCGCCTGGTACGCCCGCCCCAGGGCTCGACACTGGCTGAGTATCCACTGCCGCTTGTGCATCAGGATGTGGCCGGGGATGAAGATACGCAAGTCGTCGCGGAGCTGGTCCTGGTGGTAATCGTACGTGACCTTCTCGCCGAGCGGGTTGTGGCCCTCCATGACCTGGTCGCACGGGTACTTGTCATTGGGGAAGACCATGCCGCAGTACTTGCACTTGAGCTGCTCGGGATGGTCTATGCTCCAGTCGTAGATCAGGTTGCCATCGGAGCCGCCATGGCAGTTGGGACAGTCGCAGAAGCGTACGTACGGCCTGTCCGGCACGTGGGACAGCATCTCGTCATCGCTCATCGCCATGAGCCGCTCGACGGCCTTCTCGTAGCCAGCAGCGTCGTCAGGATTGATGCCGTGCTGGAGGACGGGGTGCTTGATGCCGACTGCCTGGCCCACGGGGAATGCCGGAGAAGCAATGACGGCAATCAGCGCGGAGATGAGCAGGATGCCAAGTATGCCGACGCGATAGGAGGTCGTCATTGTGGTCAGCTCCGGACTGAGTGTGGGATAGGCGCAATAGTATGGTTCGTCCCGGAAAGGGCGATACCTCCTGGCGGCGTGCTCTGAACCCCGGATCTTGGTCCACTTGGCATGAGAGTAGATGAAGGTCTATACTCTCGACAGCAGGGCTGGGAATCATGAAGCGGAAACGGTACACGGAGCCCTGGATTGTGTTCGCCTTGCAGCAGGCTGAGGCGGGCCACGCAGGAGAAACCTGGCGCTGCAGTGAATACGCACAAGGCCACAGGGGCGCCGGTCTGACCGGGGAGGGCTTGAGGCGGCTTCTGAGGCGGCGAGAAGTGAGCAGCAGCGGCAACATGGCACAGGCAATCCTGAGCGAGAGAAGGTGACGTGTATGACCATGCGAGTGACGGCTGGTGTGGTGTTGAAGGCTTTGCTCCTTGCGGCCGGTTTTGTGGCCCTCGCGTGGGCACAATTACCGGCGACGGCCCAGGAGGACCCGCTATTTGATGCGGCCCGGCAGGGCAATCTCGAAGCCGTCAAACGGCTGCTGGCGCAGGGGACAGATGTCAACGTAGCGGCGCTTGACGGCGAAAGACCCCTCCACAAGGCCGCTTATTATGGACACACTGAGACCGTGGCCGTGCTGCTCGATCGCGGGGCTGATGTCAATATCCAGAACCAATATGGCGCGACTCCGCTGCAGCACGCAGCCAGGCAAGGGCACGGCGCGACCTTCAACCTGCTGCTGGAGCGCGGTGCCGACATCGAAGTCCGCGACCACAACGGCGCCGGCCTGCTGCACAAGATAGCTCTCGGCGGCGAGGCGGAGATGTTTCGGTTCCTGCTCAACCATGGCGCGAAGCCGGACGCCCGGGATGACTACGGGGTAACGCCGCTGCACGAAGCTGCGCGCTGGGGCCAGTTCCGGATCGTGCAACTGCTGACGTACCGGGCAGCTGTCAATGCCTGCACCAACTACGGCTCGACGCCACTGCACTGGGCCGCACTCTATGGGCGCACTGACATCGTGAAACTGCTGCTGCGGCGTGGCGCAGGCCCTGACATCAAGGATCTGCGGGGCGAGGTGCCGCTGCACTGGGCGGCCCAGCATGGACACACGGAGACAGTGGCACTGCTGCTGGAGCACGGCGCCGAGGTGAATGTCAGGAACCACCAGGGCCACACCCCGCTCCACATGGCAGGCACAATGGGTCACACCCAGACCGCCGAACTGCTCCGAGCGCATGGCGGTGTGGAATAGCGGCGTGCTAACTCTAGCATCAATCGAGGGAGAGATGACAGAATGCGAAGTGCACAGTTGCTTGGACTATGGGTCATTGTGACACTGGCCATAACCGGTATGGCACAGGCTGCTGGCATCGAGACTTTCGGCGATCACGAGAGTGTCGGCTGCGAAGCGAACCCGACCGGCAATCCCATCGGCGGCGGCGAAGGCTACAGCGACATCCTCACCACCGGCGACTTCACCGTCAAGACCACCGACGAATTCCTCGCCGCCCTCAAGGAGGCCCAGCCGGGCCAGATAATCTTCGTGCCGGATGGGACGAAGATTGACTTGAGCGGCCAGCGCACCCTGTTAATTCCGGCTGGCGTGACGCTGGCCGGTACCCGGGGTAAGAACGGCTCTCAGGGCGCGCGGATCTTCACAGCCACCTTCCCCAGGATGTTTACTACCGCCGGTGATGATATCCGCTTGACGGGGTTGCGTTTCGAAGGGCCGTACGCCGGCCGCGAGCGCATCGCCGGTATGGCCAGCTTCTTGAGCATCAACCATTACAACAATAGAGTGGATAACTGCGAGATCTACAATTTTAACTCAATTGCCATCGGAGTAGGCACTGGGGCGCTCAATACTTATGTCCATCACAATTACATTCACCACTGCCAACTAACCGGCTTGGGTTACGGGGTCGCGGCCGATGGTGCTAGTGACGTTTATATCATCGCCAACAAGTTTGACTACTGCCGCCATCACCTCAAGTCGACTGGGAGTCCCGGGTCGGGCTACGAGGGGGCCTGGAACCTGATTATGGAGCATGCCAACGGCAGTCACTGCGATATGCACGGGGGACGCGACCGCGGTGATGGAACCGACATTGCCGGCGACTGGATGCATATCCATCACAACACCTTCTTGAGTCCACTCACCCACGTCGGCATTCGCGGCATGCCCTCGGACGGGGCCGAAATCCACAATAACTGGTTTGCACGTCCCGCAGAGGATTCAGTGCGCTCAACCGGCAACACCCGCGTCTATAACAACGTCTGGGGGCCAGACAGAATACCCCAGGAACATGCGATACAGTTTATTGATGGAAAGCCGGTGGAATCCACCATTGAGCAGTGTTACTACTGCCGTTAGCGCAGTCAGCGAAAACCTGCCAACTCCCGGCCGGGCAAGTGACGCATCTGCCAGAGAATATGGCTCTGGGACCATTGTGAAAAACAAGGAGGCGTCAGCATGTACTCACTCAGAGTGTGTCTGGCCGTGATGCTTTTTGAGGTGGCCGTGTGCTCGGCAGGGGCGCTGGCACAGGCGACGGAGGACCGGCTGGGCGATCCCCTGCCCGAGGGTGCAGTTCAGCGCCTCGGAACCTTACGGCTGCGTGGCGGCATTGGCGATCTGGGCTATCTTCCGGACGGGCGAGCGATGATTGCGTACGGCGGTGAGGTGGAAATATGGGATTTGAAGACTGGAGAGCGGTTGTTCCGTGAACGGGTCATCTCCGGCAGCATTCGCTCCATGGACGCCCGTGAGGACGGCCAGGCCGTGCTATTGGCCGACAGTGGCGGTTACGTCCATGAATGGGATATTGCGAATAATGAGATTCTGCACAGTTTCCCCACCGTGCAGGGAGTGCTGCTCACTGCCCGGTACTCGCCCGACAACACGCGGGTGTTGACTACCGGTGGAAGCCCTCCGACGCTGAAGGAGTTTGCGCTGGCCACCGGTAAGGAACTCGTTTCCATGACGGGCAGTAAGCTGTACAGTTTCCGCCAGGGCATCTACGGTGCCGAGGGCAAGACCGCTTTCGTGGATGGCGGTTACAGCGGAGATAACCCGATACTTGCTCATTACGACCTGGCGGCAGGGAAGTTGCTGCACGCGTGGCACAACAACTACTACTCACATGCTCGCAGCCTGGAGCTGTCACCCGACGGTGAGCGCATTCTTATCGGCAGCCGCACCATGGCCGCCGAGTACAAGATAGATGGCTATGAGCAACTCAAGCGGTTCACGGGCCATCAGGGCGCTGCGGTTACTGCCGTCGCCTACTGCAAGGATCCGAGCCAACTGCTGACGGGCTCGCGCGATGGCTCGATCCGCCGCTGGGATCGCGAGACGCCTGAGGTCCTGTTGCGCTGGTGTCCGCATGCGGCTTACTGCACCCACATCCGCGTATCACCAGATGGCAGCCGGGTGCTCTCCTACGGAGGTGGTATGGTGGTCGAAAGCGATACCGCCACCGGCTTGCCGACAATTGCCTGGGAGCGCCACACCCAGGGCGTAGAAGCCGTTGCGGTGCTGCCTGACGGTCAGCGCGTGGTCAGTGGCTCGTCTGATACGACCCTGCGCCTCTGGGATATCACCACCGGAGAGGCGCTGGCTGTCATCGAAGGCGCGACGCTCGGGGCCTATGCAGTGGCGGTAGCGCCCGACGGCAGCAAGCTCGCCGCTGGCTGCAAAGACGGTGTGGTGCGCGAATTCAGCCTCCCTGACGGCAATCTCATACGAGAGCTAGCAGGCCATCTCGGCTACGTTCGCTCGGTGGCCTACACACCTGATGGCCGGCGGTTGCTGAGCAGCGCCGGCGATGGTCGTGTTCGCATCTGGAGTGCTGACAGCGATGAGACGATCCATGTCATGAGGGAGCACCGGGGCGGGGTGTTGTCAGTGGCAGTATCTGCTGACGGCCGGCAGGCTCTGAGTGGCGGTCGTGACGGTACGGTGCGGCTGTGGGACCTGGAGGCGGCGGAGTTGCTGCGCACCTTTGCAGGGCACCGCGGCTGGGTGCAAGCCGTTTGCTTTGCAGTTGAGGGTGGCTATGCGTTTTCGTCAGGTCGTGACGGCCGCATTCTGAAATGGAATCTGGAGAGTGGCGAGATTGAAGCTGAGATGGTCCACGGCAGTTGGGTGCGCGCTCTGGCCTGTGCGCCGGATGGCAAGTACATTTACGCTGGTGGTGATGACAGCCTCATTACCTGCTGGGACTTGACCAGTGGTGCGAAAGTCGCAACTCTGCGGGGCCATGCGGCCAGTGTGGTGGACCTGGCGTTCACGCCTGACGGCGAGTATGTGATATCGGCCAGTCTGGACAGTTCGCTGCTGGTTTGGACACGGCCTGAAACCCTCCTTGCAGTGTACGTCAACGCTGCTGGTGAGGAAGTTGTGCAACTGCACCGACAGGGCCAGGCAACCTGCTGGACAGAGGCGCAAAAAGGGGCCAACCCGCACCTTGCAGTTGATGCCGATGCGGATACCTACTCGGCTACTCCCAGTGGCGTGAAGGGGACAGGTGCTCTCCCCAAGGACCTGGGAATGAAGTGGGACGCTGCGGTCGTCGTCGGGGCTTTCGAGATTGACTATTTCAATGCCGGCTATGCGCCGACGGACGCCGGCCAGCAGTTGCAGGCCTGGGACGGTGAAGACTGGTATCCGATCGAAGCGCAGGTGGGCAAGGACGACAGCGGGGCGAATTGGGTCTATACCTTCACGCCGGTGACGACTTCACGGATCAGGGTCTTTATCACCGAGTTCTCCCAGGGCCGCACCGCAGTACGTGAGATGCGGGTTTTCCCGGAGCCGGCCAGGCTGCAGGAGCGACCGTGAGTGTGTCCGACCGGCGTACCGTGTAGGGTGCGGAAACTCATCGTCCCCGCATCCGGGGGCATCCGGGGTTTCCGTCGTTCGCCGACTTCCAGGGCCGCAGCAGGCCCTGTTGTATCAATTGGGCAGCGGGAGGACGGGTTTTGATGAGGGATGTCGCCATCGGATGGACCGCGTCAGGAAAGAACGGAGCAGTCGCTGCGGGGGCCGGCGAGGCGGTCGCAGCAGGCGTACATCTCTTGGCAGAAGGAGGAAACGCCGCAGATGCTTCAGTCGCTACCATACTGGCGTTGGCAGTCACTGACTACGGCCTCTTCGCTATCGGAGGTGAGGTCCCATTCATCATTTATGACGCAAAGAGCCGGCAGGTGAAAGTCCTCTGCGGTGTCGGGCGTGCGCCGCTGGACGAGAATGCCATCGACTGGTACTACGCGAACGGCATCCCGGACGAGGGCAGCTATCGCGCCATGCCTGTACCGGGTGCCCTGCATCTGTGTCTGACGGCGCTGGAACTCTACGGCACCAGAAGCTTTGAGCAGGTGCTGACCCCGACGCTGGCTCTGCTCGACGCCGGAGGCTGCGAGTGGTATCCGGCGTTGGCGGCGACACTGCGGAAGATGGTCGAATGCGAGCAGCAGACCAATGGCACGAGGGAACAGAAACTGCGGGCAGCGCGGGATCGCTTCTATAAAGGCGACATCGGCGATGACCTGGTCGCCTGGTGGCAAGCAACCGGGTCGTTCCTACGGAAGAGCGATCTGGAGGCCCACATAACCACGTTGGAGGACCCGGTATCCGTCGGCTATCGAGGCTACGTCGTGCACAAGTGCAACACGTGGACGCAGGGCCCGGTGCTCTGTCAAGCTCTACGCCTTCTCGAGGGCGAGAACCTGCGGGACATGGGGCACCTCTCCGCCGACTACATTCATGTCCTTACCGAAGCGATGAAGCTGGCTTACGCCGACCGCGACGCCTACTACGGCGATCCTGCCTTTGAGGACGTGCCAATGGCCCAGCTTCTGTCTGATCAATACACGGCCGCCCGGCGCGGCTTGATCGACATGGCAAGAGCATCCTCCGACAGACGCCCCGGAGATCCAGTCGCTATGCAGCCACTCAAGGGCGATGGCCGCTGCAGCGCGAACGGTGTGCGAACTCCGATATCGGATACGACCACGTGCGTGGTTGCGGATCGCTGGGGCAACGTCGTGGCGGCCACGCCGAGCTGCAATGTCCTGGGCAATGAGCCGGACCCAACCACCGGGGTCACGCAAGGCAACAGAGTCAGAAGCCTGAACACTGCAGATGGTCACCCTAACCGCATCCGGCCGGGCAAGCGCCCCCGGGTCACCCTCACACCTACTCTCGTCACCAGGCACGGCAAGCCGATCATCGCCATCAGTGTGGCGGGCGGCGACCTGCAGGACCAGACGACGCTGAATGTGCTTCTCAATCATATCGAGTTCGGCTTGATGCCGCAGGAGGCGGTGACCGCACCGCGGTTCAATACGGACCACATGGAGAACTCCTTCGACGCCGATCCGGACCGTGACCGTGCTTTCATGGCGCCGGGCAGTCTCCGGGTGCAAGCCGCAGTGCCGGACGACATCCAGCGCGAACTGGCCGACCGCGGGCACACGGTCTCCACCACTCCTGACGCCATCGGCGATCCGGTCATGCTACACGTGGACGAAGACACCCGCACCCTGTACGTCGCTGGCGACCCGGCCGCTGGGCGACATGCGGCGGCAGTGGACGGGCTCGGCTGTACTCGGGCCTAGCGTCTGCCGAGGCTCACAGCGGAACCTGCATGGGACCTCGAGACGGATGTGTCCTCTGGTGAGGGCCTCAGCGTCTGTTTCTCCTGATCTCCGCGCGGTTGGAGTACGCCATCACGCCGGGGGAGTCCGTGGGAGAACGGATGCTTCGAGTTATTCAACGGCAAGCTGCGGGATGAGCTTTTGAACGTGGAGACCTCTGACACGCTGCTGGAAATGCAGGTATTGGCGGAGCGATGGCGAACACACTACAAAGCAGTGAGGCCACACAGCGCACCCAACTATCGACCCCCAGCGCTGCAAGCGGTCCAGCCATGGCCGGAGGACGAGGCGTAGCCGACCCTGGAGGTCATGGCTATGCAGGCTGTAGGACGGACACAGCCAGTGGTAGCATTCTTGGGGACAGGTCAAGGGCAAGCAGGGCCGCACACTGTACAAGCACGAAAACTGGCAGCCCGATGTCGAAGAGGGATCGGGAAGCGCCCATCACCTGCACGAGACGCTGAGCTGGTCGGCATTTGTACGAGTCTGGACAACCATCGGGAGGTGAAGACGTATGGCCGCAATACAGTGTCGGATCAACCGGAGGGTGATCGCCGTGCTGGTCGTTTTATGTCTCGCCGTAGGCGTCACAGTGTGTCTCGCCGCGGGCGGCGGAGGCCTGCAGGCGATCCAGCTCAAGAAGGGCCCCGACCTCGTCATCCGCGAGATCATGCTCACCGAGGTCGGCGCTGGGCCCGTCGGCGCGAACCTGTCGGTCGGCGTCGGTGTGGAGAACATCGGTGAGGGACAGGCAGGCAGCTTCCACCTCGCGCTGATGTACGTGAGCAACACGACCTTTGACCACCCCTACGTGAAGATCGAGTGGAAGGAGGTGTCACCACTGGCCGCCGGTGATGCCTTGATGGTGAGCTTCGTGATACCGGCGCATCCCGGCACGCCCGACAAGGGCCTGTTGATCGCGATCGCTGATCCACCCACAGTGGAGCACCCTGCGGGCGCGATGACCGAGGGCCGGTGGATGATGATGGTGGCGGCCGGCGTTCCTAAGAGGGGTCGCACGGACACCAATAACGTCTTCGGCGTCATCTTCGACGCGAGTGGCCACAATATGCCCCTGCGATGGAGGAATCCAGCGGTGGACTAGCGGTCACGTCCATGCGCGACAGCGGCCGGCCTCCTGGCAAGGCGGAGGACGTCCGGCCGTTCCATCGCGGCAGACTGGGCTATCAGCTATGATCGGGGGTGCCAGCGCGGACCTGATCTGCCCCGGAAAAGGGGCCAGGTATGGCGTGCCGACTTTGACGCCGACACGCCATCGGAGAGCGCTCAGTGAGGTTGTGTGTGCATCAACGCCCACCGCTCTGGCCGCCACCCGCCCGTTCGCTCTCGGGCTTCGTGTGTAGTAGCTTTCTTTTCTGTTGCGAGTTTCCCAGGGCATTTTGTGTTACCCCTTTCGCGAGTCCCCGCTTTGGCAAATGCTGAGAGGCATGTGACGCTATACGATGCTCATGCTATTGCTTCCGCCAGTTCCCGGCGGTCATCGCTGCCGATCCAGTTGCGAAGGTTGTCCAATAGGGGGACCCCAGGGGCTTCTGGCAAGTCCATTCCAGGACCAAAGCACAACTGCAAAGAAAGGCAAAGCCATGACCAGAGAGATGTTCGAGCAGTGGATGCACACATACACCCATCGGCAGGAGCAGGGGGACCCGGAGGTCGTCAAGGAGCTTTGGGCGGAAGATGGTGTGTACTGGTGGGGCCCGTTCAACGAGCCGCGACGCGGTTTGCACGCCACCTACGAACATCACAAGAAGGCATTGTCGCACCAGATCGATTGGAGCTGGGACTACGAGATCCTGGCCGTCACGGAGCAGTACGGCATCGCCCACTTCTACTTGACGCTCAATGACGATATTCCCGGAGAGCCGAATACGTACGACGGGATCTTCCTGGTGCATCTCGACGGTGAGGGCAAGTGCACACTGTTTCAGGAGTGGTACCACAGCACGACGAGATAACAACATGGCCGAGGCTGATACGGCGGTCAGTCGGGGCAGAGATACTCACGTTGGCCACGCGCAGTTGCCTTGTCCTCCCCGAAAGCTCATGTCAGCCACATTCATGGGCCTCACTGGTATTTTCGCCGGGAACCCGACGCTGCCCACAGCTCACCTGATGGGGGTCTGAGCCTTATGGTTTGCTTCACTTCCGCCGAAGCGCAGATGCGCACGCCCGGTGCTCACCCCAGGCTTTTCTTCACGGCCGACACGTTGATGCAACTGCGCCAGTTGCGCTCGAACGCAGTCCACGCCCGCATCTGGGGGAACCTGGAGGCCTCCGCGGACTGGTGCCTGGATCTTGAACCCCGCACCGACTGGATTGCCCCCAGATCTCCGGACCCCATCTACGAGAACCTCTACGACCGCTTCTATGCCATGATGCACGACATGGCAGTGATGGAGCATCTGGCCTTCGCCTGCGCATACAGCGGAGAGCAACGCTACGCGGAGGCCGGCAGGCGGTGGGCGCTTTGTGGCGCACGGGTCTGGCAGCACGAGGCCGACGGCGAAGCAGACGCGGCCAAGGCCTACGCGGTGATGCGGCTGGTCAAAGGTCTGGCCGTGAGCTACGACCTGCTCTACTCCGGAATGCCGGAGGCCGAGGCCACGGAGATCCGGGATACCATCGTCCGCATCGGCCGCAAGTATTACGATTGGTATGTGAAGAACCCGGGGATGGCAGGGCCCGACCAGGACAAGCACCACGGCAGCGTGGAGGCCAGTTCCTTGGGGATCGCCGCCCTGGCTGTGCTCGGGGAGGCACCTGAGGCCGCCGACTGGTTGGCCCTGATGGTCAAGAAGCACCGGGAATACCTGATCCGCTGCGCTCTCACCGCTGACGGCAATCAGCAAGACAGCTCCAACTTCTGGGCCTCCACCATGCAGTACAGGATCATGTTCATGGATGCGCTCCGCCGCGTCACCGGAGAGGACCTGTTCCAGGGCGCGGATCCCTTCATGGATGGTCGCGTGGCACTGGCGGCAGTGGTCGGGGAGAAGCGGCCCGGGCCCAACGAGGACAACAGGTCAATTCTGTTCGGGCCCAGCTACGGACAGCTTGACTACTGGTCTCCGGTGCTGGTGTTCCTGGCCCGGCAGTACCGTCGGCCGATCTACCAGCATCTGGCCCTGTGGGACCATGCTCTGGGCAGCCTTCAGAGGACTCGCTACACGACCCCCAACGGAGAAACATTGCTCTTCAGTTGGGGCGGATACGCGTACGCATGGTACGACCCATCGGTGGAGCCGGGCGTTGAGCCCGGGCTGCCCTTGTCTTTCGATTTCCCCTCGGTGAACGAGGCCTACATGCGGGCCTCGTACGAGCTTCACGGTCTTGCGGCAGCGGTCCGACGCGGTCGGATTGTCGTACATGCCGGCGGGCATCCGGTGCTGATTGAAACGGTCGACAGGCACAACCGGCCCTCGCCCGTAAAGGACCTGCAACTGGCTGACGACGGCCAGATAGCTGCGATCCGCTGCCGCGGCGTCGAGGACACTCCGTATGGCGAGCAGACGATCACGCTGCAGCGCCCGGTGAGGATAACCATCGAGCGTCACGAGGTGACCGGGCCGCTGCGATGGTGGTGCCACGGGCGGCCGCTGCATGACGGCAATCGCTTTGTGTGGGACGGCGGGCAGTCCCTGGAGGTCCTGCGTGGCGCGGTCACCTCCGTGGACCCGACCGGGCATGAGGACATCAAGATCGTGGGCCTGGGCAAGTTGACGCTGAGTGACCCCGCGCCCTTGCACTACGCGCTGGTAGAGATCGGTCCGGACGCAGACGGTACAATCTGCATTGAGATCGTCGGGGCCTCGGCAACTCGGCAGTAAACTCCACGCGAGGCCCGTGCCTCCCGAACAAGCGTATCATAAGCTCTCAGCGCACCATCATGACCTTAATGGCCTTACTATTGCTCTTGTGCGTCGCCAGCTCAAAGGCTTCCTGGATGTCGGACAAGCAGAAACGGTGGGTGATCAGTTGCGCGTATGCCTCGGGGGAGGC
>JAUVVY010000053.1 GCA_030604405.1 bacterium
GAAAAACTGCGAGCTCTAATCAAGATTTACGAAACGACCAACGATATCGACCAAGTCTTTGCTGCCGCCGGCTGTGCATAGAACCTACAAAATTTGCATAACTACAGTGGAAGCCCGACCTACGCGGTCACTAGAAGGAGGCCTGCAGCCAGGGCCGCCGTTTTCTGAGTAGCAGCTAGATGCCCAGCAAGCGCCGCAGATTACCCCCGGCAATTTTCGCTTTGTCTTCGTCGCGTAGATCGGCATATAGGATCTGTCCAATCGCTGCGCCACCCTCCATCTCCGGCAGGCTGGTGCCGAAGATGAGCCGGTCGGCCCCAAACCGTCTGCTGATGTCCTCTATTCCCCACGGTGTCTGATATGTGTGACTTTCCAGGTAGAGATTGTCGTACTTCTCAAACAGCGGGTAAATGTGGCGGTTGATGCGGTAGGAGGTGGCCATAATGATCAGGGGCAGCTTGGTGTAGCGCTCCAGGACCGCCGCGACCTGGCTCCAGTTGGTTTGCCCGATATCAATCAGCGTCGTCACAGCTTCGGCATCCAGCGCCGCCAGCAGAGTGTCGGCGCACCAGTCGGCAAGATCCCACTGGTGGTCAGCGGGAAACAGTCGCACAGCGCCGTTCTGCTCGCGCACGTGGGCGGCGAACTCCGCCGGCTCGGCCAGCTCATCAGTCGCACTCGGCAGGGCCACATAGCAAGGATACAGATTGTCTTCGTCGGCGATCGTCTCGTCCAGCTTTTCATTGCCCAGTCGCGGCGACCAGCGCGAAGCCCAGGTGTGCATCACCAGCGCCTGCGCGATGCCCAGATAGTCCATCTCCGCAAGCAGGCCGTCGAGATCCGTGAAGTACGACTCTTCCATGGCTTCAAAATCTCCGACGCGGCAGTTGCAGTCCATGAACCGGAACTGCCCGCCGCGTTCTGCGTCTGAACTCATTGGCTTTCACTTCCTTTTGTCGAAACTACAGACCGCTTTTCGTACCTGCAAGTGCCTTCTCCTCTCGCCGCCCAATATCCTCCAGCCATTCAATTGCGGAATTTGGTATGGGTAACATTTATGTGTCGCCCGGTTACAGCGATGAGAAAATTGTCCTGTTCTTGGCAAGCAAATTGCAGTATCAGGGGCAGCAACCGCACCCGCAGGCGGACTCCAGTTGGGCTCCTGATCCTGACGAGAGCCTCCAGACCGTTGCCGTGCCGCTGCGGGAGGCCGTGCAGCGGTGCGCCGAAGGCGATATCTCGGACGCCAAGAGCGTGGCCGGAATTCTGCTGGCCCGGGAGTGGCTACAGGGCAGCCCATAGATCGGGTTCGCCTTATGGCGGCTACGCAACCTGTCGTGACCCTGTCGCAGCGGTCGGAGCAGTACGCCACACTGGCGAGTGGTCTGGACAGCGAGTGGCTTGAGACCAACGGCCTGGGCGGATTCGCCTCATCCACACTTTTCGGCTGCAACACGCGGCGTTACCATGCACTGCTCGTGGCCGACCCACATGCCGACACCGACGCCGCGCCGGCCGGGCGGCGCGTGCTGCTTAACAAGTTCGAAGAAACGCTCATCTGCAACGGCACCGAGCACGAGCTTTCCACTAACATCTACCTGGGCGCAACTCACCCGCACGGCTACCGTTATCTGATTGACTTCACCCGCGAGCCCTGGCCGACTTTCACCTTCCGTGCCGGCAACGCAACACTGCGCAAGGAGATCTTCATGCCGCACGGGCAAAACTCCACCGTCATTTGCTATACATTGCTGCAGGCGGCCGAGCCTGTGCAGTTGACGGTCAAGCCGCTTGTTTCCGGCCGTGAATTTCACCATCTCACCCGTGCAGACTCGGCAATCGTGCCCCAACTTGACAGCAGCGACGCGCAATTCTGCGTCCGGCTCTATGATGAGCCCTCGCGGCTGTGGGTATGGTATGGCGAGGGTCAGTTGAGACCGATGAATGAGTCGGGCTGGAAGCCCGACCTACGCGAGGAGAAGGCGGGGCGGCTGTGGTACGGAGATGGTGAGGGCGGGCAGGTTGACGAGTCGAATCGGAAGCCCGACCCACGGGAGAATAAGGTAGGCCACTCGGACGAATCCGACGGCTGCTGGTATTACAGTTTCCATTACCCTCGGGAAGCCGAGCGCGGCCTCGATGCCGTCGAGGACCTCTACTGCCCCGGCCAGATCCGCTGGGAACTGCAAGCCGGCGACCGCGCCACGATTATCGCCGCCCGCAAGCCGGTTGCTGACACTGACATTGACAAGCTAGCCGAAGCTGAAGCGGCGCGGCGTGAGGAAATCGCCCAGACTGCCGCCGACGATCCCATCGCCAGGCACCTCTTTCTTGCCGCAGACCAGTTCATCATTAAGCGCCGCGACGGCAAAAGCATCATCGCCGGCTATCCATGGTTCAACGACTGGGGCCGCGACACCACGATCAGCCTGCCCGGACTGACCATCGCCACCGGCAGGCACGGAGATTGCAGGGACATCCTGCGCACCTGGCTCCGACACCTTAGCGACGGGCTGATTCCCAACTGCTTCAGCGATGACGGTGACACGGCCTACAACAGCGCCGATGCGACGTTGTGGCTGTTCGCAGCCGCCCGCCAGTATTATGCGGCCACCGGCGATCTCGATTTCTTCGCCGGCGATATATATGCCGCATTGATAGACTCGCTGCGCCGCCATGTCGCCGGCACCGGGCACGACATCGCCGTGGACCATTTCGACGCCCTGCTGGTAGCCGGCACTGCTAACACGCAGCTTACCTGGATGGACGCCAAGGTCGGCGACTGGGCCGTCACACCGCGCCATGGCAAGCCAGTGGAGATCAACGCGCTGTGGTACAACGCCCTGCGCACGGGGCAATTCTTTGCGGAGAAATTCGCGGATACGAAGGCAGCCAGCGAAGTGGCCGCCCTTGCTCGCAAAGTCAAAAAGTCGTTCCGCAGTACCTTCTACAGCGACGCGCTCGGCTATTGCTACGATGTCATCACACCTGACGGCCCCGATGAGACGCTGCGGCCGAATCAGCTCATCGCCTGCGCGCTGCCGTATGCACTGCTGACCACAGATCAAATAGAAAGCATTGTGAAGATTACCGCAGCGAGGCTGCTGACCGACTGCGGTCTGCGCACGCTGGAGCCGGATCACCCGGCCTACCGGGGCCGCTGTGAGGGCGATGTGCGGGCGCGCGACGGAGCGTACCACCAAGGGACAGTGTGGCCGTGGCTGATCGGGCCGTACCTGCGCGCCTACCGCGCCGCTTATGGCAACACCGCGGCAACCAGAGCGTATATGCGCAAGAACCTACAGCCGCTCATTGACCACCTGATGCAAGACGGCTCGATTGCCGAAATATTCGACGGTGATGCGCCGCAGCGCCGGCGCGGCTGCATCGCCCAGGCCTGGAGCGTCGCCCAGGTAATCGAGTCCTGGATGGCAGCACAAGAGCACTGACCGGAGACAACGGTATGCCAGTCCATCTGCCAACCGCCGCCATCGGCAATGGTCACATGCTCGCCACGCTTGGCGCGTCCGGTGAGATAATGACCATTTTCTACCCGCACACAGATTTCGCTCAAAATGTCCACGAGGCGCTGCCGTTTGTATATGCCGGCGAACCTGACCAGGGACGGCTAATGTGGACCTGGGAGGATGGCTTCAGCCGCACTCAGCACTATCTGGGCGATACCAACATCCTGGTCACCGAATTAGAGTGCAGCGACCCGGCGCTGCAAATCACGCTCAGCGACTTAATACCCGCGCCCGAGCCAAATAGGCCTAACACCGCGTTGGTCAGAACTGTGACGATAGAGAACCTGTCCGCCTCGGAATTCACGGGGGCCTTTGGCCATTATTTCGACCTGCGCCTGGGTGAGGTCGCGGGCAAGCAGGCAGTGCGCTACGATCGTGCCACCGGCCGCTTCTTGCAGTACTTCCGCGACATCGCCGTCGTCATGGGCGGGACCGTCCCGGACCAGGTCCGCTGCGGCAAGGCGGGCTATGCCAATGAACGCAGCGCCAAGATTGACCTGACCAACGGGCATCTCAATGGTCAGCCCGAGGACATCGGCGACGTGGACTTTGCGCACCTTTTTCGTCTCAAGCTCGCGCCCGGTGAGAGCCGGGCGATTACAGTCACTATATCATTCGGCGCCGATTTGCACTCGGCCGAGGCCATCCTCGACCGCCTCCAGCACATAGGCCCGGACGCACTGCGGTTACAGACCAACGACTACTGGCACGCGTACCTTGACCGGCGCGCGCCTGTTGCGGTGGACGATGATCTCCAGGGGGCCTACAAACGCGCGCTGCTGATGCTGGCGATTTTGCAGGATGCGCAGACCGGCAGTTTCGTGGCTGCCCCGGAATTTGATCCGCAATACGACCACTGCGGCGGCTACGGCTATTGCTGGCCGCGCGATGCTTCTGAGGCCGCAGACGCATTGTTCACGGCTGGCTATCCTGAAGCCTTGGAGCGCCTGGTAGGCTGGTACGGCCGCGCTCAGCAGCCGGACGGCCTCTGGGGCCAGCGCCACTGGGCTGAAGGGCCGATTGCCGCATCCTGGGCGCAGCGTGACGACTTCTGCCAGCTTGACCAGTCGGCTGCGGCGCTGCTATCCATCTGCCAGTGGGCACTGGCGGAGCCCGGAGATGCCAAGCATCGTATCGAGCAGAACTATGCTGCGATCAAAGCTGCCGCCGGCGCGCTGTCCGGTTTGGTTGACGAGCGCGGCTACCATGCCCCCGCCTGCGATCTATGGGAAACCTTCGAAGGCATCTTCGCATATACCAACGCGGCCTTTTCGGTGTGCTTACAAGCCGCCGCCGACTGCGCGCGCATAGCCGGCGACACTGCATCGGCGCAGGAATGGTCGGCGTTGGCCGAGAAAGCCGCCGCTGCCACATTAGCCCTGTTCAACGGAACCCACTTCGCACGCGGCCTGCACAACGTTGGCGAGCGCGATAACACTGTTGACAGCGCCACTTTCGGCCTTATCGAACCGTTCGGCATTATTGACCTGGACGACCCGGTACAGCGGCGCATGGGCTCGGACAACCTTGCCACAATCGAGTCGGCGCTTGGGCGCCAAATAGAGGGCGGCCCGGCGATCCGCCGTTATCAGGGCGATGCCTATCTGGGCGGCACGGCAGGCTGCGTGAATACGCTGTGGGCCGCACAGGTCAAACTGCACCTGGCCCTGTCCAGCCTTACCGATGAGCCGGCCAAGGCCCGCGAGCTGGCTGACAGCGCGCTGGATTATGTTCGTACGTGCCTGCACCATGCCACGCCTGCCGGGTGTCTTCCGGAGCTGATGGCTGCGGCCGAGTTTCCCTACTGGGCTGCCCCGCACGCCTGGGCCTCGGCGCTACTGGTCAAATGCGTACTTGCCTATAACAAGTGGCTGCAGGCTGCTGCTTCACAGGAGCGGGCGTAGATGGCACACGGTTGCGACACATTCGACAGGCTCAGTGCAGGCAGCTTCATCATGATTCTGCACAGTCACATCCCGTATGTTCTGGGGCACAGCACGTGGCCGCACGGCAGCCAGATGCTCTATGACGCGGCCGCTGACGCCTACCTTCCGCTCCTACAGGCGATTGAGAGCCTCGCCGCCGAAAACATCGCTGCGAACCTGACCATCGGCCTCACGCCCGTGACCATGGAGCAGCTTGCCGACGATCGCTTCAAGGACTGGTTCCCCAGCTATCTTGATGAGAAGCGGATTGCCGGCGAGCGCGATGAGGAAGACTTCCGGGGCCGTGGGGATTTACATCTGGCTTATCTTGCGGGTCGGTGGCGCGATCATTACGCACATCTGTCGGCCAAATTCTGCGATCATTACCAGCGCGACATACTTGCCGCCTTCCGTCACCAACAGGATGCCGGCAATATCGAGATTATCACATCCGCAGCCACCCACGGCTACCTGCCGCTTTTGCGCGAGGACGGGAGCGTTCAGGCGCAGTTGATCCAGGGCATCTCAGTCTATGAGCGGCACATGGGCCGGCGCCCGCGTGGCTGCTGGCTGCCCGAGTGCGCGTACCGACCCGCCGCTCACTGGGCGCCTCCTCCGCACACGACCGGCGCAGAGACGCCCTATCCGCGCAAGGGCCTCGAAGAATTCCTGGGCGAAAACGGCTTTGACTATTTCGTCGTTGACACGCACCTGCTCGGTGGCGGGGATCCACTGGCCGTGTGGACCGAGGATACTGAAACGCTGGGTAAACTCTGGGGCCAGATCCGCCGCATTGACTGTCCCGCCGGTAGCTTCAAGACCCCCCACCGTCCGTATTTCGTCGGCCACCATTTCGAGGACCATCCGCCTGTGGCCGCCCTCATCCGCGATCCGGAAACCTCGCTCAAGGTCTGGAGCGGCACACATGGCTACCCGGGGGACTCTGCTTACCTGGAATTCCACAAGAAACACCACCCCGGCGATCTGCGCTACTGGGCGGTCACTGACGCTTCCGGCGATCTCGCCTCAAAGCGGCCATACCACCCCGAAGAGGCTGCACAACGCGCCGAGGAGCACGCCGGCAACTTCCTGTGGACGGTCAAGGCCACTCTCCAGGGCGCGCCCCACGACGGCCCACAACCTGTGCTGGTCTCGCCATTCGATGCTGAACTTTTCGGGCACTGGTGGTACGAGGGCTCGTGGTGGCTCGAAAAGACGCTGCGGTGGATGAACCTCGACCCGGAGATCAACGTGACTACGCCAAGTAATTATCTGGCCGCCAACCCGCCTCACGAGGCCATCACGTTAGCGGAGGGCTCGTGGGGTGCGGGCGGCGGGCATTGGGTGTGGCTGAATCAGGACACCAACTGGACCTGGCGGCGCATCTACGACGCCGAACTCGACATGCGCCAGCTCGTCATCGAGTACGGCAGGGGACATGACGAGGCAGCGGCGGCGGTGATCAAACAGGCCGGGCGCGAACTGCTGCTGTTGCAGGCCTCCGACTGGCAGTTTCTTATGACCACCGAATCGGCCCCAGACTACGCTGCGGCTCGCCTGAATGCCCACTATTCGGATTTCAAGAAGTGTGCAGAGTTGGCTCGGCGCTACTGCCGTGGAGAATGGATCGAGCAGTGGGAATGGGACGAGTTCGGCGTCATCTTCGCCCGAGACAACATTTTTCCCGACATTGACCCGCTGTGGTTCCGCGACGTCCGCCATGCTGCCGGCTAGCAAGCTGCATGCTGAAACAAGCCGAACGGCTCCCGCAATCCGGGAACCGTTCATCGCCAAAACTTGACTCAATGGCTGTCAGCTACTCGCTCCAGGAAATCGCTTCCACGGGGCAGTCATCAATGGCTTCTTGGATGGCGCCTTCATCGTCACCAGTCGGATTGACTACCTCGCAAATTCCGTCATCGTTCATCTCAAACGTATTGGGGGCCGCATCAACACACAGCTCGCAGCCAGTGCACAGATCAGGATCAACTACCGGTGCTGCCATCAATCTCACCTCCAGAATGTAGTTAAGCGGCGGGTTGGATTACCCGAATATTCCCTCCAGGCCGCCGCCAATAGTAGCACAACTCAATCCCGAAGACAACCCCGCCATGACATCAGATGCGATGGTTTGCCAGGCGTCCGCGACCACCCCGTCGCCGCTTTACAACATTTTGATTGAATCATTCGCCCGGAGCAGGTAGAATAGACATGTCTGAGCCGTGCGCCGTCATCTGCCTGAAGGCGCGTGCCAGAGGGAGGGCAGTCAGATGTATAAACGTGTTCTGTTGACGCTGGACACTTCGGAATTCGCCGAACGGGCCATACCGCATGCCGTTGCCGTGACAACAGCCTTTGATGCCGACCTGTGCATTTTAAGCGTGGTGCCCGTGATGCAGGGCGACGATGCAGCGGCGGCAAACATTGACTGGGACGCCGAAGTCGCTCACATTGAGGAATACCTGGCCGGTGTTCAAAAAGCTCTCAAGGACCAGGGCATTGACGCCGAAATCGAACTGCGTCGCGGCAATGTCACCGAGGAAATTCTTATCTTTAGCGAGAAATTCGAGGCGGATCTGATGATCATGTCCACACACGGCCGCTCCGGGTTGGGCCGGTGGGTATATGGCAGTGTCGCCGACCGTGTGCTGCGCTACGCCGACTGCCCCGTGCTTCTCGTCCGCGCCGCCGGAGAGCCTGATGAGCAAGACTGACATCCGCCTGCGCGAGGACGAAATTGCTACCGTAGTGCCCCGCTTCAGAGTGGGGCCTGTTCTTTTTACCCGGCCCTGCGGAGGCACCGCCAACGCCAGCATGATCGTCGTCACACCCAGCGGGCAGTACTTTCTCAAGCGCCGTAATCCCCGCTACTGCGACCCGCAGCAGCTTGTCTATGACCACCATGTGCTTAAGGCGTTGTACGACAAAGGGCTGCCGGTGCCCAAAGCCGTCACGACGCCATCCAAGAGCCGCTGGGTCGAGGACGCCGGCCACATCTACGAGCTTTATCACTTCATCGAGGGCACTGTACACGCCAGCCCCAACATGGCCCAGACCGCAGAAGCCGGCGCAGTCCTGGCCCGGTTCCACTCCGCAACCGCTGACCTGGACCCTCCCGGCAAAAAGTTCTTTGGCCGGTTCTGGGACCCCAAGAAGGCCATAGAGATGCTGCAGAAGCTGCTGCAGCGGGCCAACAACGGCGACATCGGCAGCGTCCAGGACCTGTCTGCCAGCGGAGCTGCCGAAGTGCTTGAGTATCTGATAGCTGCGGCTGCAGGCGTTGAGCAAAGCCTGCCTGACAGTTCGTACCGGGCCCTGCCGCACACGGTCATCCACGGGGACTGGCATCCGGCCAACCTCAAGTTCAACGGTGACCGCGTCGCCGGCATCTTCGACTTCGACTGGGTTGATCGGCAGCCGCGCATAGTTGACATCGCCGACGGGCTGATTTACCTGTGCGGCATCCGCCCCTGCAGCGACGGCGCGGATGACATCTGGACTCTGACCGAAACGCCTGAGTTCAACTGGCCGCGGATGCAGGCGTTTTTCTCAGCCTATGCCGCTACCCACCAGCCCACCGATGTCGAACTGGCCGCATTGTCACATCTGATTGCTGCCCGCTGGATCTATGCCCGGGTGGATGCCGCCGACCGCAAAATCCCCGAACCCGATCAGCTCCGCTTTGTGCTTCGCAACGTCACTTTCCCGCTGGACTGGCTACACGAAAACCGACAAGCATTAGCAAAAAACGGATGGTGGCTGTAGCCACTCACCCGCTGTACGAACTGCGCAAGTTTTTCAAGAGATCTAACCGCTGTCCGTCTCAGCCCCACAGCCCACAGTTGTGTTGCGGGGGCGAATCCCATTTTGCGTCCGAACGTGTATCCCGGCCTGCTCAGGTGCCCTCACCTGCCACCTTGGTGTACTGCTGGACTACGTGCTGGATGCCTTCTTTGAGCTCATTAGTGCTAATCCGGCCGCCCAGGAACTCGGTTTGCAGGAGCTTGTTCAACTCGCCGAATATCTCGTGCCGGCCCTTTCCCATTTCCAGCCAGTTGTCTACCTGGTTGATCAGTTGCCCCAACCGCTTGGCCGGTATTCCGTGTACCGCCTCCTCGATGGTGGCAATTACCTGGTCGGGGTCGTGCGAGGCTATGTGGGTCTCAAGATGGCGATCTAAATAGCTGTAGGTACCAGTGCCGTTGTCAAAGCTGATATTTATCTGAGTAGTCGAACCGCCCGGCGTCTCATAGATTACGGCAATATTCACAGTCGTCTTGCCTTCCTTGGAGTATTCCGAATACTCGTGGCGCAGATTGCCGTATCCTATGCGTCGTTCCTCCGGCCGCTGATAGGCGACCACAATACCGTCCAGACGCTCCTTGAATTCTCCCAGAGTATCTTTCCTACCTACTTCCAAATCCCTCTACCTCCAGAGTCCAACTGCCTGAACTGTGAATGTGTCGGGCATCCTGTTGCTGCAGGAGCCAAATTCTCCCCGCCGGTCGGCTGACTGCTGCGACCTGGCCTTGGCATCGCCTCGCTGCTATCCGCCGACCGGACGACACCGGCCATTATACCCGACTCCGCCCGTTTGGACAACTCAGTTATCAGAGAAAATCTGTTCCAGCCCATCTCCAGCAGTGTCCCAATCGAAGTGCTCGCGTGCAGCCAGCAGCAGCCGGTACTCCTGGCGTTCCTTTTGCACAAGCTCCAGTTCACGCGCCAGACGCTCGCCGCATCGGTCTGTTTCCAACAGCTCCTGCTTGGCCTGCAGCGGAATCCGCAGATGCGCCGCTATCATGTAGGAAAGCTTATCGGCTTGCGCGGGGATCTCAAGCTCCACGCCCTCGAAACCCAGCAACTGCAATATCAAATCAACCTCATCGGCAAAGAGCGAGCGGATATCTGCCACAACCTCCGGCGATACGCCCGCCCCCTTCTGCTCGGACAGCAGTTCAACCTCCGCTTCCGGGTATGGCCCGTCGTCAAAAACCTGCACGATGCGAAACCGTTTTCGACCTATGGCAAGAACCAATATGTGGTCGCCGGCATCCCGAAAGTCGGCTATCTCGGCGGTGGTGCCGACGGCGTACGTCTTGGCTACCTTATCACCGATCTCCGGACCTTCCCGGATCAGTACAACACCGAACTCGCTGCCCTCTTCGAGGCAGTATTGCGCCATTCGCAGATACCTCGGTTCCCATAGGGCCAGAGGCATCGGCATACTGGGAAACAGTACTGCGTTCAATGGCATCAAGGGTAATCTTGATGTCGCCATCTCTTATCCGCCACTCCAGCACAAGCAGTGCTCGCTGACACGTCCTCGTTTCTGTTATAATACCCAGGATATTGATCGGCAATTATCAAGGTATGCTCAAGGTGTAGGGCAGGACGAACAATGAACCGTCAACAGATGTTAGACCAGGCGCGCAGACGCATATTCTCAGTCGCCCTGCACGACGCGGCCGCAAAGCTGAGCGAGGCCAACATGGCTTACGGCCTGGCCAAAATCAACCATCTGCTCGCCCAACTCGGCTACGAGCCCGACGCGCTCTTCATCGGCACCCCCGATATGACCATCACTCGCAACTCAGCCCGCTGGAGCGCGGGATTCGGCTACGGCGGAAAGTTGCAGTGGGGCCCCGGTGACCGTCCCCTGGTGATCCTCGATGCCAAGCCCAACGTCTGCGGTATGCTGGTCGGCGCTGTGGAAAAGCTGCCGGCCGTGGACGATGTGGTTTCCGAACTGCACAGGCTGCATCACAGCGGGCTTATGGTCCAAGACATTCCCGTCGAGTGGGACCTGCACAAGGGCAACCACTTCCTTGACCTGTGCGCTCTGGAGTCGTCAGACCCGGACCTGGAGTTTCCCCCCTATGCCTTCGTTATTCACTCAGCGGCCCCTGAAATGCAGCGCCCCAACCCGCTCGGCATGGGCCTGTACTGGGACAGCTCGGAAGTCCTGCAGCAAAGCTGCCGCCGCTGCGACACGCCCTGGGGACCTCTGCACGCCTTGGTGGACGGTGACGCAACGGAGTTCTTTGCCTTCGTTCAGCGCGCCGACGAGTTCGCCAAACAGCGCCGTCTTACAACGGCTCGGGAGCTCTTCGGAGACTTCAGCCTCATCGCTAACTCCACCCACCAGGGCATGGGCGATATCAATACCATCTATCTCGGCTGCCACAACTCCCTTGACCCCAGCACCGAATACTTGCCCATGATGATCCGCGGCGATCTGCCGGGATATCTATTTGAAGGACTGCCCAACCTCTCCGACAGCGTTATCAGGCAGATGAACTTCTACGACCGCGCCGTAGAACTCGACGCCCTCGGGGCCCTGCGCAATGCCAATATTATCCCCCACGGTGCCGGATACGCATTGCCTCATCTCCGCGATGTCGTGCGCGTTATCGATCTGGGAGACCACCGCTACTTCGAGATGTCAGTAGCCCCCGCCACTACCAACGAGGCCAGGACACATGTCCAGGACGGCACCGAGGTCCTGACTGACACCCACGACCTGCCCCAAAAATACCGCGGCCGCCAGGGCGTGTTTAAGACCATCGAGTGCGGCCTCGGACGCCTGGTAGCCAAGCTTACCCCGTTGCATGTCGTGAAGATTTAGTCCAAAACAGATTGTCCAGGTTCGCCTGTTGCCCGGCCGCGGCTGTACCCTCGCGCCAGCCTCAGAGCACCATCCGCTTCAAAACCAGCCATTCCATGGCTTTGAGGACGTAAGCCATCGCGATCATGCCCACAAACAGGAAGAAGAATATCCGCACTGTCGGCGTGTTGAGATAGCCGACCCACTCCTCGGGATTGAGCATCTCTGTATCGAGTGTGAACCGCGCCGCCAGCTTCGCCATGACATCAATTACCTTCTCATAAATACCTGTCAGCGGCTTGTACAGAGCTGCCAGCGCCACGATTGTGCCGATGATGGCTATCGGGTTGACGATCTTGAATTTCTGCCTCTGGTGCTCGACGAATATCGGGCACTTGCTACATGCTATGGTGCGTTCTCCAGTTCCGACGGGCGCATCCGCCGCCAGGTCGGAGCGCACGTACGCGGCATCGGTTCTCCGCTGGGTCGAGGTGGCCTTTGCCGCACCCTTGCCGGTGCTGGCGCCGCCGGTGCGGATCAATGTCTCAATCAGCGACGGGTCACAGTTGCAGCCGTAGCCGTGTCGCCAGCACGACCTGCGCGCCTTGTACGCTGGGCACACTTCCCTGACCGCATCGTGGCAGTACGGCAGCCCCCAGCAGGCGTCCCACAGGCCAATTCTCCTGGCTTCCGCTTTCTTCTCAGCCTTCGCGATCGCTGATTCTTCTTCGTCTTGTTTGGCGATGGCCCTGCCGCCCGCGCTCTTAATCTGAGCCACCATTTCCCAGACAATCCGCAGGCCCACCACCAGCAGTATCCCCATCCCGGCGTTCCTGGACCACTCGTTCATTGTCATCGCCGGGGTGCTGGTGGCGTCCTGCAGATGAGTGGCGACCAGTATCGGCATCCCGAACATCAGCCCCGCGCCAACGATCCCCATCACCACTACAAAGGCGATCTCCTCCACGGTCAGTATTATCAGTGCAACCGTCGCCAGGAACCCGGCTGCGGTCATGATCTGCCCCATCACGGTCAGATTCCCGGCGACGCGCTGCATCTGCTCATTGGGCATTGAGGCCAGCGCACCACTGAAGATACTGTAGAGGATGTAACCCAGCGAGATCACGAATCCCACCGCGGCCACTTGCAGCAGCGTTCGAGACCAAGCCGTTATCACAGCGAATACGTCCACCTGCTGCCGTGGGCCCTTCGCGACTCTGCGCTTTTTCTCTCTCATCCGCTCTCTCCCGCCAGCATCACGTGGCAGGTCACGTTAGTTCAACACGCAACATGCACGTCGCTTATTGGCCGGCGCTTTCTTCCTTCTCAAGCTCGACGGAGAAGCCCGCCGGCACCTTTTCGTCGTCAACAAACTGCATAAAGTCGGTCTTCTCATTCGACCGGTTGAAGCCTTCAATGAAGTCAACCTGGCCCTCGTTGACCAGGGTGGCCAGTGATTGCTCAAGCAGTTTCATGCCTATGTTCCCACTGCTCTGCATTGTTGTGCGCATTTGACTTGTCTTGCGCTCCCTGATGAGGTTACCGATAGCCGGGGAACCGGCGGCCTCGCCGAGCATTATCTCGTAAGCCGCGATGCGACCGTCCGTGTCAATGCGCGGCATCAGCTCCTGGGCGATACATGCCGCAAGCGAAGTTGACAGCATCGCCCGGATCTCTTCCTGCTCACCCGTCGGGAACGCCGTTACCAGGCGATCAACCGTCTTGGGCGCGCTGACTGTGTGCAGCGTGGAAAAGACCAAGTGGCCTGTTTCCGCCGCCTGCAGAGCCGCCCGCATCGTCTCCAGGTCCCGCATCTCCCCCAGTAGTATAACGTCAGGATCCGAGCGCATGTTTCTGACAACCGCTTCTGCGAAGGTGATCACATCCACTCCTACCTCGCGCTGGTTGATCAGCGATTGCTTGTTGCCGTGGTAATACTCGATCGGCTCCTCGATGGTCACTATGTGCACTGCGCGGTTCTCGTTGATCCAGTTGATCATCGAGGCCAGAGTTGTGCTCTTGCCGCTGCCTGTCGGGCCGGTCACCAGGATAATCCCGCGTGGACGACACAATAGAGGAATTATCATATCTTCCCTCAGGCCCAAGACGTCAAAGCTCAGCATCTCGTACGGGATCATACGCAAGGCCAGTACCGGATGTTCTTTCTGCTGAAAGACGCTCACCCGGAAGCGCGCCAGGTCCTTCAGCGCGTACGCGATGTCGGCGCCACCGCGCTCGTGGAAGCGGCTCCAGTACGGGTTGTCCGGCGTGTCTTCGCCAAGAAAGAAAAGTACGCCGTTGACCATATCCTCGTGGGTCATCTCTTTGAAGCCGCTCATTTCAATGAGTTGCCCGTGCCGCCTGTAAACCGGCGGCTCGCCGAAGGTCAGATGCAGGTCGGAGGCGTTTATCTTCACGCAACCCTCCAGTAGCGCCTCCATCATATCGGTATCAAGCACATCGTCGGCTCTCTTTGCCAGGTAATCCGTCGCGGTGACTGTACGTCGCCACTGCTGTTTGTCTTGCTGTTCCACTTTCACTCCCATCAAAACTCACCGACCTTTCTTAGAGCATATTGAGTTGCCAATTCGTTACCTTGGTCCATGCCGCAACAAGCACTTACTGTTGCGGCCGTTCGCCGCTGCCCTGCGCCGCGTCACTGACGGCGTTCGGCTGCTGGCCGCTTGCGCTTGCGTTTTGCCGCCTCTTCGGCCGCTTCCTCATCGGCGGCAAGGCCATCCACACGCCGCAGCATCTGCCGCATCTCAGTGCGATTGCCCGCGTAGAACAGCGCATGATCTGCGGTGATTATCTCGTCCTCATACAGCTTCAACAGCGCCTGGTTCATCGTCTGCATGCCCCAGTGCGACCCCTCCTCGATCGCGTCATACATCTCACCGGGCTTGCCCTCCTCGACGAACTTGGCCACTGTCGGCGTCGCTATCATTATCTCCATAGCCGCGATGCGTCCGCCCTGTTCATCATCCCGCGGCACCAGCGCCTGCGAAAGTATCGCCATCAGGGTCCGGCTTAGCCGCATGCAGATCTGCTGCTTGTCATGCGGGGGGAACATGTTGACGATGCGCTCCAGAGTCTCCGCCGCGCTGGTGGTGTGAACGGTGGAGAAGACCAGGTGCCCGGTCTCGGCCGCCTGCATCGCCACTGCCATCGTCGTCACGTCGCGCATCTCACCGATCAGGATTACGTCCGGTGCCTGGCGCATCGCGTACTTGAGCGCATCCTGGAAGTCCACCGTATCAGTCCCCACTTGGCGCTGGCTCACGATGCACTTCTTGTCCCGGTGCACGTACTCGATAGGGTCCTCTACCGTCACTATGTGCGCCTGCCGATTGCGATTGATATAGTCGAGCATCGCCGCCAGCGTGGTTGACTTGCCGCAGCCGGTCGGCCCCGTGACCAGTACTAGCCCCTGCGGACGCGTGGCAATATCATTCAGTACAAGCGGCAGGTCCAATTCCTCGACCGTCAAGACGTCCAGCGGAATAATGCGCATGACGACGGCGCACTCGTTGCGTTGCCTGAAGACGTTGATGCGAAGGCGACACGCACCTTCGACCGTCAAGCCGATGTCTTTCTCCGGGTATTCCAGGAAACGCTCCCATTCCTCTTCTGACATCAGGCTCTTGCCCAGCCATTCAATATCTTCCGGTGTCATCTCCGGCCAGCCCTCGATCTTCTGCACCACGCCTCTTATCTTGGAATGAGGCGGAGTTCCCGCCTTCCAGAAAATATCAGAAGCGTTAAGCCCTGCGCCCCACCGGGTCAGATCTTCCCAGTCTGCTATCTTCAACTTGCTTCCTCCTTGTCCTGTGTTCCGCAGGCTCGCGCCACCAGAACTCGGCGCCAGGCCGTTGCTGGTTCACCGTCGCCGTCTCATCAGATAGCTACTCAATAAGTAAATGAAAACTCCCAACGCCGCCGAGCCGATTACCAGCAGCAGCCACGGCCATGATGCTCTACCGACTTCGTCTCCGGCGGGCGTCTGCGCCGGCTCAGGCTCGGTTAGCTCCGCGATCGTCTCGAAGCCGTTGTCTTTGATCGTTATCTGGTAGCTGCAGATGCCACCACTTTGCAGCCAGTCGGCGGTGATGTAGGTGTTTTCAAACCTCCCGCCACCATCGCCGCTGCTGACACCGATAAAGACCACCACTACACGCGGATGGTCCGCCAGCGCCATGATCAAGGGCGCTACCAGCTCCAGGCCGCCAAGCTTCACTGGCGTCAAACCGAAAACATTGGCCTGTATGGACGTATATCCGTGATGCTTGATTACAGGAGTGTCGAGCTGCCATCCTGTCTGGTTGCTAACTCGCTGTAGCGCCTGGCGTGCCTCGTGGTCTCCCTCGCCCGGCGGCAGCGTGACATTCACCGAGCCGACGTAATCCCGGTACATGCTGACTACGACGGCAGCGTGTTCGGTCTCGCTCTGAGCGCCTGCTGAGACAACGGGCTGGGCCGCCGCTATGGTGCAAAGCAGCAGACCCAAACCTGTCACTAACAGTATTCGCTGCAGAGCCATCATTTCCTCCTTGAAAAAAAAGCCGCAACGCAGAATATGATAGCAGATATGAAAAAACGCAGGCAATGGATTATGCCCGCGTGTCCGGTATTGCTGTATTTGGTGGAGCCGAGGGGGATCGAACCCCTGACCTCTTGAATGCCATTCAAGCGCTCTCCCGGCTGAGCTACGGCCCCACGCAGGCTCCTATTATAGCAGCCGGCCCACGAGCGGTCAAGATTGACACTCCAGCCTGACAGCCGTTGTCGCAGCCGTTGACCTAGCCGTTGGATTGTGGAGGGGCCGGCCGAACGTCGGACGTTGTTTGTCCGACGTGAGCCCGGCCCGCGCCCTCCCTCACCCCGTGGGCCAGGCTTTCATACTATCATCGCGTGGGTCAGGCTTTCATACTATCATCGCGTGGGCCAGGCTTTCATACTATCATCGCGTGGGTCAGGCTTTCCAGCCTGACAGCCGTTGTCGTAGCCGTCGGAGGGGCCGAATAGGGCGGATTTTGCTGCGGCAAAATCCGGGTTCCCTATCCGGCCCAGCCGTTGCTGTTCTCCCCCTCCCGTCTCGGGAGGGGGCCGGGGGGTAGGCGCCGTTGCCTTTTCGCCTCGTCGTTGGTCGGATAGGCGTCCCGCCTGTCACCATTGCCGTTGCCTTTGTCGTAATGGAGGGGCCGGCCGAACGTCGGACGTTGTTTATCCGACGTGAGCCCGGCCCGCGCCCTCGCTTACCCCGTGGGCCAGGCTTTCATACTATCATCGCGTGGGTCAGGCTTTCCAGCCTGACAGCCGTTGTCGTAGCCGTCGGAGGGGCCGAATAGCGCGGATTTTGCTGCGGCAAAATCCGGGTTCCCTATCCGGCCCAGCCGTTGCTGTTTTCCCCCTCCCGTCTCGGGAGGGGGCAGAGACCGCAGGTCTCGGGGGTAGGTGGCCGGGCCCAACCCTACCATTCTATTCTCTGCTCCTGCCCGCTTTCTGCTGCCTGGTAGATTGCCTCGGCGACCCGCAGCACGTACAGCGCATCATGTTGGGTGGCCGGCGGCTCGGTGCCGTCTGCAAGCCCCTGCAGGAACGCCGCGAGCAGTGCCGGAGCGTATCCGCCGGGCGGCCGGCGACGGTCCACTTCTAGACTCGCTCCTGCGGCGGCGTACTCAAAGCCTGCGGCCTTACTGCGCAGCCGCAGCGTCACTTGCCTGCTGTGAGGGGTATAGGTCAGCGCTCCGTCTGAGCCTTCGAAGGCCATCATCAGGTCATTGTCGTCGTAGCCGGGGTAGGGGTCCAGCAGGTATCCTGACCGCATGTTTCCGATTGCGCCGTTTTCCAGCCGCAGATTCACGCAGGCCACATCCTCCACATTTACTCCCGGATTCTTCGTGTCGGTCATGGCGCTGACTGCGACGACACGTTCGCCGGTAGCTAGGCGCAGCGTATCGAGCCAGTGGCAGGCCAGCCAGTAGATGATGCCCCCGCCGGCGTGCTCTTTGTGGAACAGCCAGTTCTCGGGCCCGCGCAGCCCCGCCTGGGAGGTGATCCAGACGGCCTGAAACGACCACAGCTCCCCGATCGCTCCCCCCTGGACAAGCTGTTTCATCTTCTGCGTCTCATCGGACGTTCTCCTGGCGTAGCAGGGACAGAAGTACGTGCCGGTCCGCTCGCCGGCAGCCACGATCTCTTCCATATCGGCGACATTTGCGGCCCCCGGCTTGTCGGCATAGACCCACTTGCCGGCTGCCATCGCCTCTTTGGTCAGATCGCCCGCATCGCGGTTATTGGTGAAGATGCAGACTGCGGGGATATTCTCATCGCCCAGCATCTTCTCCCAGCCGTCGGGGTAGTAGGCCCCGCGGTTGAGGCTTTCGGCCCGCTTACGTGCTGCCGCCTCGTCCGCGTCCCAGACCAGGATCGCCTCAATCCCTGCTACTGTGTCCAGGTCTGCGAAGTGTCCTTCTACGTGGGGGTGGTCGAGACCATGTACGCCTATTGTGATACTCAGAGCAATCGCCTCCTAGCCGTTGTAATGCCTTTTACTTCTCACGTGGGTCAAGCTTGCCCGCCATAGCTTCAGCGAAGGCGGGGCATCCACAACAAATCCCGTGGGTCGGGCATCCTGCCCGAGTCCGTTGCCCTTTGTCGTAATGGAGGGGCCGGCCGAACGTCGGACGTTGTTTGTCCGACGTGAGCCCGGCCCGCGCCCTCCCTCATCACGTGGCTCGGGCTTTCCCCTTCGACGTTGCTCAGGGCCGTGAGCTTGCCGAAGGGCAGCCTGACAATGCCTTTTATTCATCGCGTAGCTCAAGCATCCCAAGTACTATCGCGTGGGTCAAGCTTGCCCGCCATAGCTTCAGCGAAGGCGGGGCATCCACAACAAATCCCGTGGGTCGGGCATCCTGCCCGACTCCGTCGTCCGTTGCCGTTGCCTTTGTCGTAATGGAGGGGCCGGCCGAACGTCGGACGTTGTTTGTCCGACGTGAGCCCGGCCCGCGCCCTCCCTCATCACGTGGCTGGGGTGACCGATGCACTTGCACGGGTGCCCTGCCGGCGTCCGTTGCCGTTTTCCCCTCTCCCTCTGGGAGAGGGCCAGGGCGAGGGTGCCGTTGCCTTCCGGAGGGCCCTTGGCCACCTTTGCCGTGGGCTGTGGACGTTTGGGGCGTGGTGGCGGCGGAAGGTGAGCGGGGCGCTGTGGCTGTGTGGTGGGGCGGGTTGTGGGTTCGCTAGTCGCCGCCCGCACTCCCTTCCACGATGGCGATTTCCTCCTCCGTCAGCCCATACAGCTCATACACCAGCTTATCAATCTCCTGATCCGTGGCATTTATCTGTCGTTGCAGCAGTTCCCGGTCGCGCTGGGTTTTGGCCTCTGCGAGCCGCTTATGCAGCTCCAGTATCCTCTCCACCAGCCCCACCATCTTATCATGCCGCGCCACATCCGCCGGGTCATCGAAGTCTATGACGCGCATCGGAAGGCGGGCGAGTTGATTTGTTCTCAGCTTTGTAAACGCGCCCCGGGTAAGCTCGAGCGCCACCACCTTCATTACGTACGTAGCTAAGGTGGAGTTCAGTAGCCCCAGCAAGTAGCGCAAGGAATGAGGCTCAGCATCTGATCGCGGATAGATGGCATACAGAGAGCTCAAGAAGTAGCGGTGTTCAGCATCTAGCGTTGCGACAAGACGCCTACCGGTCTCCCGAATGCCGATCTTCGGCGTCTCATAGAAAGAGGTGTTTTTCCAGTTCCGCGCAAGCCAGGGGCCATATTGTACGTACAGGTCCGTCTGCAGCGTCGCGTATCGGCTGATTGACTTTCCCCGCAACGTCGGCTTCCACGGGTCTCCCGGCCTCCTTTCAAACCGCTTCACATACACAGGGTCATTGCCGGTCTTGATACACTGCCGGATGAAGCATACGTTCCCCAGGGGCTGCGCCCTGGCGCTCAGCTTCTGCAGAACACTACGCGTCATGGGATCAATGAAGATATCGAACGTCGCGTTCGGACCCTTGCCCAATGTCTCTTGAGCTACCTGATAGTCGTATTGCTCCTCTAACTCCCCGACAGCGGTGACCCCTTTCCTTACTCTGACATGCTGTCGTGTTGGTGCCTGTCGTCTCACAACGATGATGCAAGTGTGGATGGTTGGGTCTGGAAAAACGTCCATGCTGAAATTGGTGATCTCTTCGATCGAGTGCTTCAGTAGGACATCGTGACGCAACTTCCGACCGTATAGGTTGGTTAGGACCGGGCTTGGTACGATGTAGCCGAATAGGCCGCCTTCGCGACAGAGTTGAAGGCCTCGTTGGACGAATAGCTCGTACATGTCCAACCGGCCCTCACTGGCGTCAAAGCTTCCCTCGAAGTAAGACTTAAGGACTTCCTCCGTCACTCTACCATACGGCGGATTCCCAATCACACAATCGAACCCACCCGCCGCCATTATCTCCTCAAATTCCGCCTGCCAGTCGAAGGCATTGACGCGGCGCATTTCATCTTCGTCAAACATCCGCTGCTGCCGGCCCTCGTAGTAGTCCGGCCCGATCAGGCTGTTACCGCACTTGATATTGTCGTCAATATTGGGCAGCACCCGCTCGTGGGTCAACCGAAGCTGGCTGTCAACCGTTTCGCTCGTCTCGCCCTCCATGCACTTCAGCAGCAGGTTGAGCTTGGTCACCTCGACTGCCTGCGCGTCAATATCCACGCCATAGATGTTATTCTGCAGGATGCGCTTGCGCTCGAAGGTCGAGAGCCGCCAGTCCTTCTCTCCGACCTGGACAATGGCCGGCTCCTTGCCCTTTGTGTGCTTTTTGGGGCTATGGCTGCTGTAGTAGTCGAGGTGCCAGTTGAGCAGGTACTGGTACGCGCCCAGCAGGAACGAGCCCGAGCCACACGCCGGGTCCAGTATCCGCAGCTTGCCGGCTTTATTCGGCGTTTTGGCCTCCTTTAGCGCCTCGCCGACCGTGTGCTCGACGATATAGTCCACGATATAGGTCGGGGTGTAATAGACCCCGCCGGCTTTCTTGACCTCCGGCTTCTCCTCGACCTTGGCGCGGTGGCTCGGCGTCAGGCGTATCACTTTGCCCAGGAACTGCTCGTACACCGCGCCCAGAATATCCGCCCCGAGCACCGAGAATTCGTAGGGACACTCCGGATAGTACAGCTTGGACAGGATCGGTTTGAGCGCCTGGTCTGATATCGTCAACCGCGGGCACAGCGTATCGCCGGTGTCGCTGAAGTCGAACAGACCGGCGTTATACTTCTCGTCGGCTTCGTGATACAGGTCGCACAGGCTCGCGTACAGTCTGCTGCCATTTACCAGCCCTCGCAGCCGACCGTACTCCTCAACTCCCCGGTCCTCGGCTATGCGGAAGAACAGTATCCGGTCAATTGTGGCCTGCACTGCGAAATTCAGATCGTGAACCGACAGCGCGGGGTTGTGCTTGGCGATGTCTTTGGCGAGCATTTCACGCCAGGCTTCGATCTCTTTGAGGAATTCCGCATCTACTTCGCTGGTCCCGCGCTTGCGCCGTGTGTCCTGCACGTAGCGGTCGAACGAGCCTTTCAGGATGGACTCGTTCGCAAATATCGTATATATGTCGTCGAGCCGCTCCAGGTACTCGTCATAGGTAATGAAGTCAACCCGCGCGACCGACGCCTCGTCATCCTGCTTCGGTCGCTTGCGGCAGTCATAGACAGCGAACTCTTCAAAGTCTGTGAGTATCGAAAGTGGTAGCTTGGCGCTCCAGGCATAGCGCCGCAGTTGATAGGCCGGTGCGGGGTCATCTTTCACGTGAACCGAGGGCTTTTTCGCTTCCAGGAAGAACTTCCGCTGTCCGCCGATCCGGAAGCAATAGTCGGGGGCTTTGGTCTCCCCGCTGATCTTGACAGATGCCTCGTGAACGACTTCCTTATACTGCTCCGCGAATCCCTGCTTATTGGCCATATCCCAGCCCAGCGCCTCAAAGAGCGGGTCAATGAATTCCTGCCGCAATTGCGCTTCCTTGTAGGAGTCGCTGGCATATTGGTCCGCGTTATGCCGATACTGGTTGACGAGTCTTTCTACAGTCTGGCGCGTCGCATTGGGCGCTGGGATCGGGGCCGGCTCATGACTGCCACTCATTCGCATGGCTCCTTGAACTTCAAGCGACTGCTGAGGTATTCGCCACACTTCGCCCTCACGCCTGCCAATGCCGTTGCCGTTGTTGTTGCCTTGCGGAGGGGCCGGCCGAACGTCGGACGTTGTTTGTCCGACGTGAGCCCGGCCCGCGCCCTCCCTCACCCCGTGGGCCAAGCTTGCCCGCCATAGCTTTAGCGAAGGCGGGGCATCCACAAGAAATCCCATGGGTCGGGCATCCTGCCCGACTCTGCCGTTGCCGTTTTCCCCCTCCCGTCTCGGGAGGGGGCCGGGGGGTAGGTGCCGTTGCCTTTGTCGTAATGGAGGGGCCGGCCGAACGTCGGACATTGTTTGTCCGACGTGAGCCCGGCCCGCATCCTCC
>JAUVVY010000028.1 GCA_030604405.1 bacterium
CATCGGCGGCATCCTTGGCGAGCTCGGCATTGAATGTTGCTGCATTTAAGCCTGTGTTCGCCATATGCCCCCTCTTATCTTGCTTCTACCAACAATTTTTTGCATAACTACAGTTCCAGCCCGAGTCCGTTGCCGTTGTCCCCTCTCCCTGCGGAAGAGGGGAATTGAAGGGGTGAGGGCGCCTTTGCCGCGTAGTTCGGTCTGCCCCAAACATCATCCCGTCGGGTACCCGCGCCCCGGCAGTTACTTCGCAGTAGGAATCCGCAGCTTCTTGGCGAAATCTCCCATAGACTTGAGCGCAAGTGAATTACTGAAAGAGGGAAAATGAGACCATTAAAGCGGGTTGTGATCATCTCATTGCTCAGCACACTGATTGCACCACTGCTTGCCCAGGACATCTTGTGGCAGGCCGACTTCAGCCTTCCCAACGGCGGCTTTGACACATACCATAAAGACGGCGGCGGGGTTACTATCGAGAAAGCCGAGCTTGACGGCACGCCGGTGGTCGTCGCAAAAACGCCGGGCAAGCAGCCGCTCGAAGGTGTTCGCATATCGGCCTCGAATTTGCCCCCTGGCCGGCTTTGCACCTTTACCGCCGAGGTGCGCGGCCAGGGCGATGTGTGGCTGATAGCGTATTCGAGCAACGGCTGGCTCTACAGTCCACATACCGTCAAGCTCACCGACCGGTGGCAGGAGATTACGCTGACCAAGCCGCTGGGCCTGGACAACGCCGGCGTGTCCGTATGCCTGCTCACCAAAGACATCGGGCCCTTGCACGTGCAGATCAAGTCCTTGCGGGCTCGTCCCGAGCTTACACCGCAGGTATGGGATCGAGAGGTTCCGCCGGTGCGGTTCGAGGCCGAGGAGTTCTCCGTTCACGCCAACAAGATTGTGGAGCATGTGGGTGCGTCTGGCGGGAAAGTCGTAACAGATGCCAGGCACATGTACCTGCGCGGTATCCCCTGTCCGCGCACCAGCAAGCCGATCTACGTGTATCTGCGCGCCAAGATGCCGGAAAACGAGGGCTACTTTGCCGTGATGAGCACGGCCGGCAGCGCGACGCAACGCCTTAACAGAATGCACGGAGAGTTGACGAAGGACTGGCAGTGGGTCAGCGACAAGCCGTTCGCCCCGGCGATGGTAGGCGACACCTTCAACATCGAGTACTTTGGGCCCAAAGCTGCGCGCGAACCTGCACAGGTGGACTATGTCGTGGTGACCACCAACTCCGATCCAACTGCCGAACAGCTTGGCAGTGCAGCAACAGTCCGCCTATCTGGTGAAGCGTTGTTCGGCGTCAGCCGTGCCCAGCAGCCGCCCGTGCTCGACGGCAAGGGGGATGACCCGTGCTGGGCGGACGCACCGGCGCTCAACAATTTCGTGCGCCGGGGCACTTTCCACCCGGCCGAGCAGCCTTCGCAGATGCATTTCTGCTACGATGATGATAACCTCTATTGGTTCTTCCGAGGCGAGGAGCCGGTGCTGCGCCATGCGCTCAATCAGTTGCATGAGTTCAAGAAAAACGTCACAAACCGCGATGGGAATGTCTGGAAAGACGATTGTATTTTCCTGATCGCCGACCCCGACGAACGCGGCCAGCACATCTTCGACGTTGCGCTAAATGCCCTGGGCACCGTGGCCGACGCGCGTATAACCGGCGAGGACCTCTGGAGCAGTCGCGAACCTGATTTCAACGCCGATATAGAATCCGTCTCCGCCATAGGCGAGGGCTATTGGACCGTGGAGGCCCGCATCGGATTTGCCAGTCTGGGTGTGCAGGCTCCCAAGCCGGGGGATGATTGGCGGGCGATAGTAGGGCGCATCGAGCAGGCCGACAAGGAAACGAGCAGTTGGAACCTGTGCACGATCGGCTTCCACGACCCGACGGCTTTTGCGCGCATGGAGTTCCTCGAAACGGGTGTAGGAGCGACCGTCGGCATACCCCCGCGTTTGCAGTTGGGAGACAACCCGTTCACAGCCACAGTGACCGCAAGCGGCGCGCCGGCGGGCTATTATCTCTACTCGCGCCTCGCCCACCAGGCCGGCTTTGCTGACAGTTGGACTTACATTCAGAGCGCGGCAGAGCCCGTGCCGACCGAAGCCGCCCTCCACATAGCCAGCGAGGGCGACGTAAAGCTCGGCTACGGCGTGCTGGATGCTGTCAGCCTACGGCCTCTGCTTCTTTCGCCCGCCTATCCCCGCAGCGTGAAATCCTCGGTCGCGGAGGTGCGCATTGACAGCGCAGGCCCGTATCGTCTCTACCTCAACAGTGTCGAAATAGCCTCTGGCGCATCCAGTAAGCCCGATACGCCAATCAAGGCCTTCCTGCAAAAGGGCGTCAACGCCTTTGGCCTGGCCCTGGAAAAGGGCACTGCGAAAATCGCGATCGGTGCCGGCGGATTGACAGTAACCGGGGCTGGAGGCTGGCGCCTGGCACCGGACGACGTGGCAGACTTTTCCGCGCCGACGATTGACCCCAAAGACTGGCAGCCGGCCCCGGTTCAGAATGGCGATGACGGCTCCAATATAGGTAACCCGGATGGCCCGTCCCGCGTGCGCCTTTCCATATTGTGGGAAGACACCCGCATTTTCCCGAATCCGATGCCCGCCCTATATGTCGCCCGAGGGAGCAATCAGCATTTCACGGTCGCTGCCCGTGGCCTGCCCGGCCACCGCCTCCAAGGTTACCGCTGTCATCTCGCCCTGCCGCCCGAGCTGCAACTCGTCGGCGTCACCGGCTACTATGGCGTGCGCGAGACGCAGCCGAAATATGCTGTGACGGAAGCCGGGGAGTCGGAGTACGATGGCGATAAGTATCGTCACTATGTCATCGCGACGGAGCAGCCGATCCGGTATCGGGACAAGGTGCGCATACTGGAGCTTTTCAACGTGTTCATCAAGTATGATGATACTGCCGGTGAACCCGAAGATCGCGACTACCCGATCTACTTCGGTGCGGAGGCGCTGGACGGTAACATCATCGAGGCAATGCGCCCGTTTGCGGTACGCATACTTCCCCCGCTGCAAGGCAAACAGCCCCAGCAGCTTGTCTGGCAGTTGTGGGGCAGTTTCTTCGGCAGCATCAACAAGCCAGAGATGAAGCAGACAACCATGCAGACAATGCAGCAGGCCGGGTTCAACAATCTGGTCTCCGGGGACCGCGAGTCCAGTGACTTCGGAGATCCGCTTGCCATTGACAATGTGATGGCTATCAACTTCGAGCCGTGGTCTATTAACATGGCGGCGTGGCTCGAGCAGCATCCTGATGACGCCCTCACTGATAATAAGGGCGAGCAGAGCGAAAAGTACGTATGTACGTCGGTTCTGCTTGGTGGTGCCGCATCGTACATTGAGCAGGCCTTGCAGGAAAAGATTGCCGAAAGGAAGTCGGACTACGTCACGTGGGATTTCGAGTCCGGCGTGACGACCGGATACCTGTCTTGCTACTGCCCGCGCTGCCTCAAAGAATTCCGCGAATTCGCCAAGATCGGCGCCGATATCGAGCTCTCGCCCGATGTAATCGAGAGCGATCACCTCGCGCAGTGGATCGGGTTCATGGACCTGCGGATGGCGAAGATGGCGAAGATGTTCAAGACCATCGTCAATTCGGCAGACCCACCGGCGAAACTCATGATCTATAGCGGCTACCACTCGGAGGACACCAAATGGCGCTATGGCGTGGACTGGCAGATGATCGGCGACTTGCAGGCTACCGACGTAGCTATGTGCGGTTATGGCCGTGACTATGAATGGGTGCGGGCCACTGTTGAGGCGCTGCAGGGCATCCCGCTGGTGTGCGGCAAGATTATGCACCCTTATGACCGCAACAGCGACGACATACTCGCACCGGCGACAAAGGCGATTCTGCTGCGACGGCTCTTCGACAGCACCGGCGGCGTACTCGTCTATGACCGCATGCCGATGGCGGGGCGCTCCTGGCAGGCCAGCGCCGAGGCCTCGCGCCTGGCTGCCGCGTATGAAGAGGTCTTCCTCAAGGGTGAGTTTGTCGAGGTGCCGGGCGTGTCGGCTTCCGTGGACTGGCTTGGTGCGCGCAAGCACGGCAATACTCTCCTGGTTGCCGTCATGAACGCAACCAGCCAGGAGAAGAGCTACAGCTTCGCCCTGCCCGAAGGTTACGCCAGGGCCGTCGAGTTCTACAGTGCAGAGGCGGTCTCCGCCGGGGAGATACTGCAGCTCGAATTACCGCCCGGCGCAGCACGCGTATATGTATTGACAGAATAGGAGAATGTGCAGATGAACTACGAGCGCATCCTGGTTTTCGGGGCCCATCCCGATGATGAGCAGACGATGGCCGGCACCATGGCAGAGATGGCCGACCGGGGCGTGGAAGTATATGTGGCGATATTCACCGACGGGCGCGAGGGCTATCCGGAGCCGTGGATGAAGGACAAGATCGTTGAAATGCGCCGGGCCGAGGGAGAAGCCAGCGACCGCGTTCTGGGCGTCAAAGAGCGCGTTCGTTTCGATCGCCCTGACACCGCCCTGGTCAATGACTCAGAGACCTTCAAGGCAACGATTGCGGTAATTCGGCGGATACGCCCGCACGCCATCTTCAACCACGGCCCGCACGACCGCAACCGCGATCACACCGCTGCCAGCGCAATAGTCCTGGAGGCTGCCTGGCAGGCGGGCGAGCCGGTCTGCGCGGAACTCGGCGAGCCGTGGTACGCGCCGCATCTGTTCTACTACAAGGGAGTGGCCGACCGGGAACCGGACCTGCTATACGACATCACCGGCTATGCGCATAAATACCTCGAAAGCCGGGCCACGCAGACATCGCAGCACACGCTGTTTGGGAAAACGGCGGGGGAATTTGCGGAAGAGGTGGCGCGGATCAAAGCGGAAAATCCCTCCGCACAGGATCGCTTCTGGCTCACCGGGCGCACTCCGTTGCGGGACTTTCCGGATGTGAAATAGCCCCCCCGATTATCGGCACTGCTGGCGAGACGCTGATGAAACGAAAGCGATTTGGAAGTCAGCCGACCGAGAAAACGTGCACAGAGCAACGAACAGGCGGCGCTCTTCCGGCAGCGCCGCCTTGTTGATTGCGCATGGAATCGCCTCGCCGTCTCCGGCTGAGTTCTCAGGGCGCGCGAGGAGGCGCAGGTATCAGCATCCCCTCTGGCGGCGGACGCGGGGGCGGAGGTCCCATCATCCCCGGCGGTGGTGGCGGTGGAATCAGATGGACGGCGTTGATCTGTTCCAACGTCTCGGCATCCAGCTTGAATAAAACGTTGCCGGTGAGGATGTAGAGATAGCCCTGGTCAATTAGCATGACCGGCTGGGGCTGGGGCATCATGCCCATCATTGGTCCCATCATCCCGCCTGGCCCACCCGGCATTTGTCCCATCATCCCACCTCGGCGGCCCGGCCTTTGCCCCATGAAGTCGGGGGGCACACCTACTCTTATGTTGTCTCTAACTATGCCCACTTCAAGGAGGTCATCCTCGCCTTCGCGCACAAGGGTGAACTTGACTTCGGTGCCTTCCTCGCCGCGGATTCGTTCTACAACTTCTTTCAAGGTAAGGTCCTCCACCGGTTCGCCGTCAATTTCCAGGATGCGGTCGCCGGGCCGGATACCCGCCTTCTCAGCCGGCGTGCCAGGAATCACCGCACTGATGATGATCTGTTCTTCGTTGGTCTCCCCGTCAACCTCCACACTCAAGACCGCTCCTATGCCGGCAAAGCCTGGTGGATGTCGGCCTGCGTCATCGCCGAAGATTTCGAACCTCGGCGGCTGCGCGCTGGCCGCACACACCCCGATGAGCAGCAGCACCAGAGACGCAAGCACAGCCATGCGAATGTCACGGACCCAGATATTCATGATCATCCCTCCTGCTACAGGTTGTCGAGCAAACGCTGCAGGTACTCAAGATTATAAGCGCCCGCCGCCATCGGGTCATCTGTGGCGGGGGTCTCCAGAACCAAATAGCCATCATAGCCGATCCCGACCAGTGCCTTCATGCACGCCTCGATCGGAACGGTGCCCGCGCCGAGCAGGTCGCCTTCGCGGTCCTTGACGTGCACGATGCGGATAAGTTCACCCAACTGCTCGATTTCCCCGACCGGGTCATTGTCAAACGCTACTGCGTTGCCGATGTCGTAATAGACGCCGACAGCGGGGGAGTCTATTCCTAGAGCAAGCTGCAGTAGGTTGGCGGCTGATTTGCCGCAGCCGCGCCCCACATTCTCCAGGCAGTACTGTACCCCGAGGTCTTCAGCTACCGGCGCCACTGCAGATATCTCCTCGATCCAGCGCCGGCTGCACTCGTCATGATCCACTTCATCGCCGCCCGGAGTAACAGGCAGCAGCATCCACTGCGCGCCCAGCTCGGTAGCAAAGGCGGTGGAGGTGGTTGTCAGCTCGCTTGCCTCGGCGCGGACGTACTCATCCCGGCTCGCCGGGCTAATCTCCCAGAACGCGCCCAGGCACAGCGACGCTATCTCGCAGTCATTGTCTCTGGACGCATCATACAGACTGCTGCGGCCTTCGGCTTGCCACATGATGGTCTCGGCGTAGTCCGCGCCGATGTCCAACTCCACGCTGTCGTAGCCGAGTTTGGCAGCGGCTTCGATTGCCGCCAGCGGGTCCATACCCAATGATCCATTTCTGATACCGATTTTCAAGAGCACTTTCCTCCTCGATATTGCACATTTTGCCGGCGCCGAGGTCAGATGTGTCTCCGGCCGCTTGCCGGATCTTCACAGCCGCCATCGCCCGGAGAAGGTGTGCGTCGTCGCCTTCAACGTTTGAGGCCACGGCTGCACAACTTCGCGCACCATCGGCCGCTTTGATGACTTGGCATCTGTGTATCAGCAGCACTCGAACGATAACTTTCGTCCAGCACTGCCCTGTTCCCTCCCCGGCGCAGTGGAATAAGGGATTGTATGGGTGCCCTGCTTGAAGCAGCCGATCATCGCTCCACTGTTGCTACACCCAGATTCCGCGGGCATCGGCGCTGATAGAATCCTTCGCTGACAACTGAGAACAGGCGAGGCACGAAGAGGGGCGCTGTTGTGCGTTCGGTTCAAACAGCAACTATTGCAATAATGGCTGCAGCTTGATACAATTGTTTCTACGTAACGAGACTGTTGCAAAAGCCCATTGACAGAGTGGGGGGGGAGAAGGGAGGTAGAATACTATTTGTTGGGTAGTCAAGTCAAACCACAGAGAGAAGGTGTCGTGATGAGAAAGGGATTTACGCTTATTGAACTTCTGGTGGTAATCGCGATAATCGCGATCCTGGCAGCTATTCTATTCCCGGTGTTTGCCCGGGCCAGGGAAAAGGCTCGCCAGAGCACCTGCCTGTCAAATGTCAAGCAGTTGATGCTAGGTGTGAAGATGTACATATCAGACTACGATGAGACATTGCCGCAGGCATTCATTCTTGCACCAAGCTGGGATCCACCCGGCGGCGGGCCTGCCGTTACGGTAGGCGGCATGCCGTGGCCGGTGTGCATCCACCCCTATCTGAAGAACTTTCAGATTCTTAACTGCCCGTCTGTCAGCAAGGCCTGGGACGGTACCGAGTCTGGCGTCCCCAGTGATGGGGTGGGCGTCCATAGCATTTCTTATGCAATGAATATGCACTGCGCGGGTATCGCAGAGGCCAAAGTCAACTTCGTAGCTGAGACCATGTTCCTGGCGGACGCTGAGGGCGGCGATGACGACTGGAATCCTACCAACGGCGAGGCTATGGGGCTTGACCCCAGCGCCGGTCTCAGCTTCGACAGCATTCCTCCGCGCCACAATGAGGGCGCTAACGTCGGCTTTTGTGACGGGCATGGCAAGTGGCGCAAGATCAGCGATATCCCGCCTGACATCACCTACGTCTCCGGCGACGACACCACCGGCAGTCGCTTCTGGCAGCCCGCGTATGATGGTGCCCGCCCGTAACTCGGAGCCCACAACGCACCCCACTGAGCCGACCCCACACGGGGCCGGCTTCTTTTCTTAGTGCTGGCCTCCGTTGGTGCGATTCACTCACCAGCCGTAGCACAGGCATGTGGCTCTCGTCACTTTCCTGACTCTTCCAATGCCTGCTATGCGCGTGGCTTACGCGCCTCGGGCGGGAGCTTGAGGATGTCAGCCATGTTCTGGCCCAGGACCTTCTTCTTCTGCTCGTACGGGATGCGGGCCCATGCGACCCAGCCAAGCTGTGGTGCGACATCGCGCATCACGCAATCGGTGCCGAACACGAGCTGCTCGGCTCCGGCCGTCTCGCAGAAGTACTCGATGAAGCCGTACAGGATCATCGTGTAAGTAATCTCGCCATAGACGTTTTTGAACTCAGTGGCGGTCTCGGCTGTTCCCTCGGCAAGCTCCCAGTTGGAGCCGGTGTGGGCGACGAGGAACTTCGCGCCCGGGTACTTGGCTGCCATAGCCTTCTGCACGTCCGGCGGCATGGCGTGGCACAACACGGGCTTTTCGTTTTCGTCGGCCCACTTCATAATCAGCTCGTGATCGGGATGGTCGAACGGTTTGCCCTGCTGGGACGGATACGGCTTGTAGCCTACGACCTTATCGGTCAGAAAGATGCGCTCGAATTCGGCCTGGTACTGCTCCGGATAGTTGGGATTGTTGCAGCCGTAGGCCATCAGCCTGTCCGGGTACTTGGCCACGGCTTCAAGTGCAAGGTCGTTGGCTTCGGGGTCACCTTCCGTAATGCCCGACCAGGTGCTGAAGACGCAGGCGTCTATGCCCACGCGGTCCATGGTCGCGACCAGGTTGTCGGCGTCGTTGTAGGCGAGTGCGACACGAACGCCCATGCATCCAGGATGCGCAATATGACCGTGAGCATCCACGAGGAACTCATCAGACAACGGTTTGCCTGCACGTACGCAGGCGACAATGGCATCATCATCAGGATGCTCGGGTGGCGCATTCAATTCAGGCAGAGGTCTTCCTGGGGCCGCCTTTACGTTCTGGAGCAGGCGCAGCATGTTGCCGCCGGCGATCTTGTAGCGATCGTCCTCGCTGATGTCTTCGTAATTGCACATCATGCGGGCAGCGCCGGGGCTGCGATGGGGCAGATCGGTGCCGAACAGCAGCCGGTCAGAGCCGAATTGCCGCACGAATACCTCATACGCCCGGTGCTCCTGGTATGCCCAGGTCTCCAGGTGCAGATTCGGTGCCTGCGCCAGAGCAGGATAGAGCGCGCGGCCGCCTCCCCAGCCCTGACCGCACATCACCACCGGCAACAACGGGTGTGCCTGACACAGGCGGACCATGTCCGATAGCTCGATCTCAGCCTTGTCAATGAATACGGGGATGCGGTGGCGTTCGAGCTCAGACAGCAGCAGGCCGATGATGTACTCGCTGGTGCCGAAGCCGTGGGTCTTAGGCATAAGGCGGGCGGTGCGGACACCAAGCGACAGCATCTCCTGCACAAGCTCGGGCGCCGGTGGCATCTCGCCGGTGTGATGGGGCAGAAGCACCCACTGGGGCACCAGTTGCGGATCATCGCCGATTTCTCGCAGCAGACGGCGGTTGCCGTAATCGCAGGAATACTCGCGCGCAACGGCATGGCTGACGACGGCGGCCATTATGTCGTAATAGTCAAAATCGCGCTTGTAATCATCAAGTTTCCAGATGGTACTCGGATGGCGGTTGGCGCGGACGCCAATCATGCAGTTACAATCGAAAAACGGTATTGCGGACATGCTAGCTCGGGACCTTCCTTGATTCAGTGTGTGCAGACATGCGATAGCGAACATAGCAGCGTGAGAGGTGTGTGTAGGAATCGTCGGTAGGACAGCGACCTCTTGAACAACATCGAGGACAGCCATCCTTGGCTGTCCAAGCCTCGACAGGCAGGGATGCCTGTCGTCCAGGAAGGCGCTGTGCGGGGCGTGATGAATCGCGTCCCCACGAACAGCCTGCCTCTTGTGACCTACCGACAATCTTTACACGCACCCCAGCGTGAAGATTGGGTATCTGCTATTTCCGCCGGTGACGAGGATTTCCTCTATTCACCTGTCGCGTGGGGTACCCACTCCATAGGAGTGGGTCAGGCTTCCAGCCCGACAGCGACAGGATGTTATCACAGATGATGACGAAGTCTTTCCCAGTGGCCGGCTTCGGTGAGGGCTCTCTGAAGCCGGCGACAGCTCTCGCACCGCCAGCAGTGTCGCGGGCCGACTTCGTAGCAGCTATACAACATATCGAGGGCGATCCCGCGCTCGGATGCAAGCTCAACCATTTCGGTCTTGGTCATTTCCAGAGTGGGTGAGACGATTGTGGGCTGATTGGCTGCTGAGTACTGCAGCAGGTTGCTGGCCGCGGCGACGAATTCGGGGCTATTATCGGCGAAGGTGGCGGCTTCTTCGGCGTTGAAGCCGGCGACAATGGCATCGCACTCCAGTGCCTCGGCGTAAGCGGCAGCTACCATCACAAATACGGCGTTGCGGTTGGGGACCCAGACCTGGCGTGCGCTGTCAGCCGTCACGGTGGGCTGGTTAAGCTGCGATATTTGCGGATGTGGCATTTGTGCACCGGGATCGGTGATGGCTGCGGCGGAGATGTCCCCGAGCCACGGCAGGTTGACGACATGGTGGGGGATGTTGAGGCGCGCCGCCTGAATGGCTGCGGCTTTGATCTCGGCGACTGCAGCGCGCTGCCTATAATCGCATGTAATCGCCAGACGCAGGTCATGGTCACAAGCGGCCAGGTGGGCGGCTATCAGAGAATCAAGACCGCCAGAAAGCAGCACTATTGCCCGTGTGGTACAGTTGCACCCGCCGCTCATCCTAGCTTTCCCTGTAGGTGATGGCCGAATCTTCCGTCTCGTACAGCTTCACCTCGAAGAGACGGACATCGAAGCCCGCTAGCAATTTGGCGATTTTCTCGAAGATCATAGCCGCCAGGTTTTCAGCCGTCACATTGGCCTGTGCAAACTCCGGCAGTTCATTCAAGTACGCGTGGTCATATCTGTCCAGCACCTGGTCGCAGATCTGCTTGAGCCTGGCGAAATCTATCAGCATCCCGGCGTCATTGAGTTTATCGCCCGCGACGGTGATCTCGACGTTGTAGTTGTGCCCGTGAAGCTGGGCACACTTGCCCTCATAGTCGCGCAAGTGATGTGCTGCCGAAAAGCGCCGTTTGACCGTAAGGCGATACATTAAGTGACATTGCCTCCGCATGGATAACACGTTGGCGGACAAGCAGCTCTAGTTGAAGTACCAGGCAAATAGCATCAGACTTACGAGTGCGCCCGCTAGGGCCCCCAGCAGGGCTTCGGGAAGGCTATGGATGCGGGCCTGCACTCTGCTTTGCAGCAGCATCCCCGCCAGTGCCAGTGCCAGCAACATAATCGCCAGACTATGGGTCAGGACCATGATAGCAACCGCGCAGAGAAAGCCGAGTGCGGAATGGCCCGACATGACGCCACCACGGGCGAAGGTTCCGCGGCCTGTAGCGCGCTTGACCCATGTGATAAAGATACCCAGCAGGACGCAGCCGGTGATGGCCAACTGGACGGCGTCGAGCTCGGGTACAGGCGGAGGCTCGGGCAGGTTGAGGAACACAGCAGCCACACGTGGCGCGCTGCTGAACACCAGTATGGCAACAGTAATTGCATAGATCGCCGAAATCAAGACCGCGCCGGCGGCGATGTCCTTGGCGACCTTGGCGCGCGGGTCATAGTCCTGCACGACTAACTCGATTGTCGCTTCAAGGGCCGTGTTGAACATCTCAGCGATTAGCACAATCGCCATCGCCGCGACCAGGTGCAGGAACTGCGCGCCTTCGATGCCGAGAGTCCAGGCGGTCAGTAAGACCAGGATCACGAGTGTAAAATGCACGCGCATGTGCTGCTGGGTCTCGAAGCAGAACGTGACCCCTTCCCAGGCGTGCCCAAAACTCAGGGCCACGGACTTTCGCTTCCCGGGATCGGGGACATTGGCTTTGGTTTCGTCGCGCTTCTCACTCTTGGACAATGCTGATGCGCTCCTCGAACTGTCTCACTACGCCGTTCTGTTTGTCGAACATCTTCTGTTTGTGCTCGGCGTCGTGCTCCTTATAGCCCAGGGCGTGCAGGACGGCATGGGCGATAAGGAATGCGAGTTCCCAGTGTAGGCTGTGTCCGTGCTCAGCGGCTTGAATGGCCGCTTGCTCTACGGAGATGTAAGCTTCAGCCTCGGCTTTGCCGTCGGGGCCGGTCTCCGCCTCGAATGCAATCACGTCCGTCGGCCAGTCGGCCCCGAGTAGTTGCCTATTGAGCTCCTGCATCCTGTCGTTGTCAACAAGTACCGCGCTGAAGGCGTCGAGACTTGCTGCTTCAGCCTGTGCCGTCGCTGCGGCCACCTGCGCAAGCAGGTCTTCGTCAACGCGATGGGTCTGCAGGTCTCTAATCTCAACTTGCAGAGGAGGAATTCCCTCCCTCAGACGCAGAATCCTCGTCCGGCTTGGGACCGGTAAGCCCGCGCATATTCTCCGGCAAGAAGTTGTCGGGATATCGCGTGCGATGGTGGAACATGCGATTCAAGGTGTGAATGAAGCTTTCTTTGATGGTGGTTATGTCGTGAAAGGTGAGGGGAGCCTCGTCGAGCTGGCCGTCCTCGATCTTGGCGTCCACCAGGTGGTTGACAAGCTCTTCGATGCGCTGTGGCTGCGGGTCCTCCATGGTGCGTGCGGCAGCCTCGACGGTATCCGCGAGCATGATTATCGCGGTTTCTCTGCTCTGCGGGCGAGGTCCGTCATAGCGGAAATCGGCCTCGCGCACCTCCTCGGGGTCATCTGCTTCGGTGGCGGCCTTGCGATAAAGGTACGACACAAGGCTGGTGCCGTGGTGCTCGGGTATTACCGCTGCTATTTCGGCAGGCAGGCCGGCCTCCTCGGCCATCTCCATGCCTTCTTTGACGTGGGATATCAGGACCAGCGCCGATAGGTGGGGCGAGAGGTGATCATGCGGGTTCTCGACGCCGAACTGGTTTTCAGCGAAGAACAGCGGGCGCTTGAGTTTCCCGATGTCATGGTACATGCAGCAGGTGCGAGTGAGCAGGCCATTGGCCGCAATCGCCTCAGCGGCCGGCTCGGCAAGGTTGGCGACCATGACCGAGCTCTGGTACGAGCCCGCTGCCTCGGTCAGCAAGTCTTTGAGAAGAGCCTCGTTCGGGTTAAGCAGTTCTATCAGACGCATCTCGGTAATCAGACGCAGCGGACGCTGAATGACCATCACCAAGCCGAAGGCCAAAATAGCCGAGGCCAGACCGGCGGCGGCGGCCACGCCGAGTTGCTCGTAGGCGATATTCATCCCCAGGACCTTACTGCTGATGCCGAGGACGGCGGGGTTAATGAAAGCTGTGAGCAGCGCCGCCCGCGTTAGCATTGTGGTCCTCGTATGGCCGGTGGGGACGGCATAAGCGGCGGCCATGCCACAGATCGCGGTCGCAATCAGCAATCGCGTGTCCCCGCCGGCGCTCATCGAGCCGACGACTATGGCCATGAAGACTACCGCAGCAACGGCCACCTCTGAGCTTATGACTACCGACAAAAACATCGCCAGCGTGGTGACTGTGGTCAAAGCCCAGATCGGGTGGTAGGGGTTGCCCTCGAGGAGCCTGATGATCAGAATGGCCAGTACCATGCTTGCGCACAGCGTATAGAACAGCCGCTCGTCACGGTGCGCCTGCGGAGCGAACCTGAATACGAAAACTACGATGGACAATGTCAAGCTGATGACCAGCAACAGCAGAGCGAGGGCCTGGCTGTAGTCAATCGTGGGCTGGACTAGTCCGAGGGCCTCAAACATCGCCAGATGGCGCTGGATAACGGTCTCGCCGAGGGAAATGATGATGTCGCCGGGCTGCAACTGACGGCGCTGCTCTTCCACCTGCCTGGCGGCCTGTTGTTGCTTTTCCTGGGTTGCCTGTGCGTCGTAGATGAGATTGTTGCGCAGTGCGACCTTCGCGAGCTCTGCCTCCATCTGCTTGAACTGGGCAGAGATGTCCAGTTTGTCGGCCGCTGCTGCAGCTTTCTCCCGGGCATTCTTCAGATCGTCGGTGTTGCTGCGTATCTCGCCGGCCATCTGCTCGCGTACGATCTGCACGATAGATGCCCTGCGGCGTTCAAAGGCGCCTTCCTGCATCTTGACTAGCAGACTCAGCGTTGGTGAGCTGAGGGAGACATCCAACTGATCGCGCAAGCGATCTACCTTATCGAGAGCAGTGGGGAGAGCTTCATCATCGCGCACTGTCTGAGCAGCGGCGAATATGTCGAAGGCCGTCCGTTCAGCGACGGCGATGGCATTGGCATCCCGGTTATAGACGGGGCTTACGGAGTTGGCCGCCTCCAGCCGCAGACGCTCTGTCTCCTCAACATCCACATACACCGCGGCTCTGTTGGCGGTGATAGTCTGGGTGGCCTCATCACCAGGGCGCAGTGAGACCTGCTGGGGCTGCAAGCGCCACAGCAACAGGAGAAACACGATCAAGGTGGTCAACGCTGTCGTTATGAACTTGCGGAAGGAGCTGCCTTCGATCTTGCGACCAAACAGCTTCTGGCCAGCGTCGTTGTTCCTATGGTTATGTTTAGGCATCTAGAAAGGCCTCATAGATCATTAGCGGCCAGGTCGGGCTTGAAGTCCGACGCGTGGTATCGCTACGGCGAATCGGTTTCGGTGTCAGACCGGGTGTTTTTGGGGCTTGCCGGCGGCTCGCCGCCGATGGCCGCATCATCGTTTCCTGTCGCCTCGTAGGCGTCAACGATGCGCTGCACCAGCGCATGTCGCACGATGTCGTTGCGGTCCAGCTTGCAGATGCCCACGCCCTTGACCTCGCCCAGCACGGACATGGCGTGAGTTAGACCACACTGGACGCCGCTGGGCAGATCGGTCTGCGTAATGTCGCCGGTGACGATCATCTTGGACCCAAAGCCCATGCGTGTTAAGAACATCTTAATCTGTCCGGGGGTAGTATTCTGCCCCTCATCCAGAACCATAATGGCGTCGTTTATGGTGCGTCCGCGCATGTATGCCAGCGGCATGACTTCGATAACGCCGCGGGCCAAAAGCTTCTCCAGGCGCTGAAAGCCGATAATGTCAGTAAGAGCATCGTGGAGGGGACGCAGGTATGGCTGGACTTTTTCAAGCATATCACCGGGTAGGAAGCCGAGCTGCTCGCCGGCCTCCACAATCGGCCTGGTGAGCACAATTCGGCTAACCTGGCCGGACCTCAGTGCGGCTACAGCCATTGCCATTGCGAGGAATGTCTTGCCGGTGCCGGCCGGGCCGATACACAGGATCAGATCGTTCTCGACGATGGTCTGGATGTACGTGGCCTGGCCGAGGGTCTTGGGGCGCAGCGGCTTGTTCCGATGGGTAGTAATAATCGTATTGTTAAGCGCCTCTCTGACTTGCTGCGAAGTGCCGTTGCTGACCGCTTCGAGCACCAGTGCGACATCGCGGCCGGTGACATTGCGCTCGGCACGTACGAGCTGCAACACGCCATCCAGCGCCTCCGCGGCCTGGTCGGCCTGCGGCTTCTCCCCATAGACCAGCACTGCACCGTCAGTGGGCACCAGACGCACGCCAAAGCGGTCCTCGATGCTGCGCAGGTTACGGTCGCGGCTTCCTACGAGTTGTGGCAATTCGCCGGCGGCCACCTGAATGCTGGCAACTGCCGTTTCTCGGGCCTCTTCGGAGGCCGCAATGTCCCGTTCTTCCAAGCTTGTCACCGCTGTCTCAAATGTCAGGCCGGCAGCCGCGCTGGTGGGATTGTGAAAGTGAAAAGCCGGGACGCCGACAGGCATATCCCGACCTTCGGAGTATTGACCTGGCCGCCGGTCGCTGTAACGTAGGATTACTGGCACTAGGGTATATCACGGGCCTGGCAAAGTCAACTCTAACTAGGACTTAGGGAAACGAAGTGATACCTTAGTGGTAAATTCATTGGCGGAGGCCCGTCGGCTGCTGAGCCGTCCGCGAGATGCTGAGCCCCGCTCCGCCATAGGCTGACAATCTTTCCCACAATCCCATGCTCCGATTCTGCCCCATTCTTACGTCAGTAAGAGCCAAGGTGCCGCTGAAGGGTGTTTGACCGCTACCTGGGAAGTAGGGTAGCATAGCCGTGCGTTCGCCCCATCAGCAAGATGGATTGGCGAAGAACGCCATGCGAAAACCTTTTCGTGGCTGTCGGGTTGCATGCTCCGATGCAAACTGTACCGGCCATTTCTGCAAGGCTGGAGGAATCCTCTCGCTCTCAAGTGAACAATGATCTGAGAGGGGAACACGAAAGCGAACCATAGGATAATGTGATGAGAGACTTGCGATCACGACTTAACGAAGACAATACTCGGGACAGGCTTTTCCATCCGCACATGAAGCTTCGCGGCTATCCCTCTGCAGACCAAGTCGGGGCTACGCAGTATGATCAGCAGGGCTACCTCGAATCTGGAAGATTCGACGGCTGCTACCTCCTTAACGGGCGGCCAATGGTTCTGGTGGAGTTGAAGCGCGAAGGTCTGTTGAGGAATCTGCCGGAGCTGGAGAAGGCGCAGGCGCAGGTGACAGCGTACGCTCTTGCGGACGATTTTGAAGTGCCGCCGCCGTATGTCCTTATGTCCGACGGTGCTGTTTTCGAGATGTATGAGCGGACAAGTCTGAGCCCAGATGCACCCACTTACCAGCCCTTACCTCGCTTGCTGACTTGGGCTGAGGTTAGAAAACAGACGCCCGGGAAATACACTGCGCGCTTTGTCTCGTTGCGTGAGCTAATACGCCTCTTCAGGCACTACGTGAAGATGATCGAGGACGAGATACGCGTGCAGGTGCTGAGACTCTCTGAGGCTGCTACCAAGGGAATGACTGCGCTGTCGGTTCAAGGGCGGCAATTCGGTCGGGCTGAAATCGAGGCGGTGGGTGGCTTGCTGGACGCGAAAATGGCAGCGGTCAGGACTGAGGACGCCAAAGCAAGGAAAAAGGAGGCCGTTAACGAACTCACGGCAGCAGCAGCCCTCAACTACGTCAACAAGGTATTCTTCCTGAAGTATTGCGAGGACCGTCATCTTGAGGGCCTGTTCCGCATACTGGAGGAGGTCGAAATTGACCCAGTGGCTGGTCCGAAACAGGCGGCCTACGCGGCCACATTCATTTCCTTGCTGAAGCGACGCATTTCGTGCGCAGCCGAGTGGACACATGAAGCGGAGGCTGAGTATCGAGAGCTTATCCGGCAACTGAAAACGGGGGTACTCGATCACAGGAGCTGGTTTGAGATCGTGCTTGCTGCCTTCCTAGTGGCTGAGCAGTCATTCCCCGTGATCTACAGACCGAACGCATACGATTACCTGTGTCCCACCGATGCCACCATCGTGGAGATGCTTTGCGAGTTGCGCACCAAGGACTTCAGCGTGCTTGATCAGGAGATGGTCGGGTCCATATACCAGGCCATACTCCGGAACGAGCAGTATCGACAAAAGGTCTTGGGAGCCTTCTACACGCCCCCGAAGACCGTAGCGTACATGGTATCAAAGCTTGGACTGGAGCGGGAACATGTCACTTTGGAGCCTGCCTGCGGGTCCGGACACTTCGTTGAGGAGGTCTGCAGGGAGTACCTTAGGCTCTGGGAAGAGGGTGGCTATGAAGAGAGCGAGGCCGCCAGCGAGATCATCTCCAAGCGGATAATAGCCTTCGACATAGACGACTTCGCCGCCCAACTAGCTGCCATGCGGCTGTTCTTCCTCTTTCAGGAACCTGTGGACATCGTTCCCAATATCTTTGTGCGCGATACCCTCGACATGAATGTCGGAGCGGGACAGGGTGCCTTCGTCGATGCGGGCGGGCACACGATATACGACGAAATCGAGAGTCTAGACCCCCGCGCCAAACTATCCCGTGCCGACGAGCTTGATAGCGTGCAGTTTGACCGAATAGTGGGGAATCCTCCTTACGGCGGGAAGCCGACGTCCAGACGTCAAGAAGCGTATAGGCGGCTCTACAGGGAGCCTCCGGGCGTGTATGGTCAGTCCTTGGGCTCCAATGACACCTTCGGTTTCTTCATAGCAAATGCGATCCAACGCGTCAGAGAGGGTGGGGTCATCTGTCTTATCGTCAGTGACAGCTTCCTGTCCATCGCTACCCACACTCAGCTTCGGAGTCTGATTCTCAGGACGTGCAAGATCCGTGAGATACTGATGGCTCCCGTCGACCTTTTCCATCCGGTGGCTATACCCCGCACCTGCATCCTCACACTTGAGAAAGCGAACGGCAACGGAAATGCTGAGGCGCGTCGGAGTAATTCGATGAGGCTCGTGGACCGGGTGCAAACCGAAGACGAATACTGGGCGCCCCCCGAGCATCTTGTGGAAACACGCCCCCAATCAGACTACGAACGCGTCCCGCGAAATCCCTTCTTCATACGCGTCCACGAAGACGTGCTGTCTTGCTTTGAGAGGTGCTCGCGAACCGTCGGCGATTTCACGGAAGGTGGCGCGGGCCTCCAGACGGGGAATAACCCGCGCTATGTGGCGTTGGTTGCCGGGTCGCCAGAAGCCGAACAGCAGGAATCGAGAATACTGGAACGACAGGTCAGCGGCAAACCTGAGCTGAAGCGCGTGTACCGCGTGATAAGTCCGGGGGAGGTGGTTGACTTCGAAAGCACTGGGGCACCCGTTGCGGGCTCCGGATTCCCCGATGAGGGTCCACACTTCGTGCCCTTCGTACGCGGTAGCAGCCGCCACCAGTACTATGCCGAGCCAGATAGGTATGTTGACTATAGCGCTACTGCGGTGGAGGCTTACAGGACCAGCCAGTCCGCGGTTTATAGGAATGCGCCCTACTACTTTGGGCGGGGCTTCGTCACCAATGCCCACAACAAGCTCCTGCGCGCCGCACTGGTTGAGAACAGTGTGCCCGCAGTCAACACCAATATCTTCCTGCCAACAGCGTATTCTGTTGAGTACTTCCTGGCTCTCGTGAACTCGCGCCTTGCCACCTACATCTGCACCAAGATACTGAACACATCCATAGGCGGGCTGTCCGCGCACCCGACTCCGGAAGACATCCGCCTGATTCCCTTCGCCGAACCCCAGGCGACACAACAAGCGGGAGCGGAGGAGGCAGTCAGATCAATTCTCCAGAAGAAGATCTCTGACCCTCTGGCTGATTGCGCTGATGAGCAGGCTCTGATTGATCGCACAGTGTACGAGATCTACCGCCTGTCCTCTGGGGCGATCGCTGCCGTTGAGGCGTATTGGGAACAGGTTCTGTCGGAACAGGTCAGCGGTGATGAGGACTGCGAAGAGAGCGACTGACAGCACGGCGTCTGTGGCTTCCTGGCTTACCATAGCTTGTTTCAAGCTGTGGCAGCATCTGTGAGGTCGGAGAGCTGAGATCGCGAAGAGAGTGCAACGAAATGCCGGCTGCAGTGGCATCAAAAGATGATAAGCTGAGGCAGATTCTGGCCGACATGGGAAGCGTGCTGGTGGCATTCAGCGGCGGGGCGGATAGCACATTGTTGCTGGCGGCGGCTGCACAAGCCCTCGGTGACAGGTGCGCTGCCGCCACCGCCGAATCGGAAGTGTATCCTGCTGACGAGTTAGTCAGAGCCCGGCAGACCGCCGCCGAGCTTGGCGTCGAGCATATCGTATTTGCTTTCGACCACCTCGGGTTGGAGGAATTTGTCGCCAACTCGCCGCAGCGGTGTTACTACTGCAAGCGGGCGCTGTTTGAGCGCCTGCGTCAGATCGCCGACGAGCGGGGTCTGGCACACCTCGCCGACGGAACTGTGGTGGATGATCTGAGTGATTTTCGGCCCGGGCTTGAGGCCTCTCGGGAGCTGGCAGTGCGCTCTCCGTTGCTGGAGGCGGAACTGACCAAGGATGAGGTCAGACAGCTTGCCCGACGACGCGGCCTGGCGACGGCGGAGTTGCCCTCCATGGCATGCCTGGCATCGCGGATACCGTACGGCGATGAGATCACCGCCGCCAAACTCCGGCAGGTGGCGGAGGCCGAGCAGATTCTGCTACAGATGGGTCTTACACAAGTGCGGGTGCGTCACCACGGAGACATGGCGCGGATAGAGGTATTGCCGGAGGAAATGCACAAGATTGTCTCTGAAGCGGCCAGGAACACGATTGTTGACAGGTTGGCTGGTCTGGGCTTCAAGTATTGCACTTTGGATTTGCGCGGCTACCGCTCCGGCAGTATGAACGAATTGCTGGCAGAGGAAGAAGAGGTAAATGAGTAAGTGTGAACAGTTGCAGTACGATTTCATTGTTGTAGGTTCGGGGATTGCCGGGCTGTGGACCGCAGTGCATCTGGCCGACACCGGCAAAGTGGCGCTACTCACGAAGGACGAGCTGCGGCAGGGCTCGACCGTACACGCCCAGGGCGGCATCGCTGTGGCGCTGTCGGACGAAGATGACCCTGAACTGCACCTGCGCGATACGCTGGAGGCCGGCGCCGGGCTTTGCGATGTGCCGGCGGCTGAGATACTCGTCTTCCAGGGCCCCGAGGCGGTTCGCCAACTGATAGAACGTGGCGTTCAATTTGACATGGAAAACAGTGAATACGCATTCGGGCGCGAGGCTGCTCACTCCCAGCGCCGAATCATCCACGCTCACGGCGATGCCACGGGTGCCGAGATCGAAAGGGCCCTGGCAGCGGCGGCTCGAGAGCACAACAACATAGACATTTTCGAAAAGACCCAGGCCGCCCATATACTCACAGTGGATGGCCGCTGTGTCGGGATACAGGCCCACGATTTTGCCGCCGGAAAGCCGGTTTTCTTTGTGTCGGGAGCCACGGCTCTGGCCACCGGCGGGCTGGGATGCCTCTATCGGGTGACTACGAATCCGCCGGTGGTAACGGGCGATGGCATAGCTCTGGCCTACCGCGCCGGAGCTACCTTAAAGGATATTGAATTCGTGCAGTTTCACCCCACGGCTTTGGCGGCGCCGGGCTTCCCGAAGTTCTTGATGTCCGAGGCGCTGCGGGGAGATGGAGCGCAGCTTCTGAGTCACAACGGGGACCCGTTCATGCAGCGGCATCACAGAATGGGAAACCTGGCCCCCCGCGATGAAGTTGCGCGAGCGGTCATGGAGGAGATGAAGGCGGCTCAGCAGCCCTTTGTCTATCTGGATCTGCAGCCGATCGGAAAGCAGCGTCTCGAAGAACGCTTCCCGACGATCGTTGCGGAGTGCAGGGACAGAGGCTTTGCGGTGCCGGATCAGCCGGTGCCGGTGTCGCCGGCCGCGCACTACTTCATGGGCGGCGTTGATATCGATATTGACTGCATGAGTTCGATGCCGGGGTTATTTGCAGTCGGAGAGTGCGGCTGCATCAGCGCACACGGGGCCAACCGGCTTGCCTCAAATTCGCTGCTGGAGGGCCTCGTCTTTGGTCGGCGCTGCGCAATAGCAATGGCCAATGCCGACGCGCTCAGCGCCGCGACCATAGCCGAGATAGCGAGACGCGAGCCCCAGGCGGTGCCGGTCGGTAGCGGCTTCTACCACGACCTGCGTGACATCATGTGGGACAATATGGGAGTGGTCCGCTCCGGGGCGACTCTAGGCAACGCTCTGCAGCACGTAGCCCATCTTTCCGCGAAAGTCTCCGAAAGCGAAGAGCCGACGCAGGACGGAATGGAAGCGGCCAACGCGCTGCTGCTAGCAGGGCTGATGGCCAAAGCGGCCTTGAGCCGACGGGAAAGTCGCGGTGCGCACTACCGGGTCGAGCATCAGGATACCTCGCGGAAGATGCGCCAGCACACCCTGGTAACAACTGGGGACAACGGCGAGCCGCAAATTGATTACCGGCCAGTCGAACTACAGCGCCTGCGGTAGCGAATGCAGCATGTCTGACCGTCCACAGCGCGCATATTGGCGCTTAAGTGTGCCAACCAGGGGTGCGTGTACGAATTGTCGGTAGGACAGGAACCTCCTGCAAAACCTGGAGGACAGCCATCATTGGCTGTCCAAGCCTCGACAGGCAGGGATGCCTCTCGTCCAAGACGGTGCTGTGTTGTAGGGGCGCAATTCATTGCGCCCGGTGGCGTCAGTCTTCAGTGATGGCAATGAAGGCTCCTTGCAGGCCCGTGTTTGGGCCGCTTGCCCGGTAGGAGAAAAACGGCACCTCGCCGCAGCGGGTGCAGAGCTTGGACTTTGCTATTGCCTCTTCGCGCAGCCCGCAATCCAGCAGTGTCAGGCGATTCAACTCCGGCAGGTCAACGCGATTTGTTGGGGCACTCGCCAACAACTCGGCCGCGCCAGGCAGATCGGCCACGGCGGCGATAACCTCGGGACCCACCTCGTAGCATTGCGCGCAGATTGCAGGGCCAATGACCGCCCTTATGTCTGACGCTCGCACCCCCAGGGAGCACATTACCTCGATGCCTGTGCGTGCTATCTGAGCCGCCGTACTGCGCCAGCCGGCGTGCAGCAGTCCCACAGTCAGCGGCTGCGGGCAGTAGAGCAAGATAGGCACGCAATCGCCGAAAGTAAGGTTCAGCACCAGCCGCGCCTCCTGGGTTACCAGCCCGTCGGTTTGCAGACAACAAAGGCCGGCGGGGCAAGGCCACAGACTCTCGAAGTCCGCCGGGCGCACGATCGCGACATGGTTGCCATGCACCTGCTCGGCGCATACCACCGGCCAGGCTTCGGCGCCCATTGACGCCAGCACGCGCTTGCGGTTGGCGGCAACACGCTGCGGATCGTCACCCACATGATAGGAGATATTCAGGCCGGAGTGGCTGTGGGCCGGATCATGCTCGCCGCGGCAGTTCACGCCTCCGGTCACCTTTGGCCAATCGAGCCTCACAGCCCACATTTGCTCTTCCATGCGATCGCCTTCTTCGAGTTCTGCTGCAAGTGCCGGCGTCATCTTGTCAGCAACGGCGCTACCGTCTCTGCGGGATAGTAGCAGCAAAAGCCGTATGCCCCGGTGCCACAGAGCAGGCCGAAATTCGGGCTGCCTGCACGGGCGTTTGCCGACCGCACAGCCGTCATGCTGTAACAGGGCGGGATCAGCGCGCGCGGCAACGATGCAGGATCGCCAGGCAAAGCGAGAGTGGGATAGTTCCAGCGCTGATTGGTACAGTCAAAATGGAACCAGCCACGAGCCGTGCCGACCAGAAAGCTCCACTTGTCGCCGTTCAATATCAGCGGCTCGGCATAGCGCAGTCCTAGCAGGCCGGCATGCAGGCGAGCAGAAGTCTCATCACCATCGCCCAAAAAGCCCAGCAAGCGCACCCCCTTATTGAACACGGGCATACCGCCGCCCTTAGGCACGACGTTTTCAAAGTACATCAGCCCGCCCTCGGGCATCACAAACTGCGGCAGCGGGCTGTCAGATCGAGCCGTCGCCTCGCCCGCGGGAATCGGCGCCGTGCCGACGAACAGATCCGCGTCGCCGTCGTCATCGTAGTCAAGCAGCTCAATTGCGCTAAGGCCGCTGACCGTTATCGGCGCACCGGCCATCTTCAAGTGTCCAGCATAACGCAGCCCGCCCTGATTGAGCCATAGTTGGACCGTGCCCCCGGCATTGCCAACAACCAGGTCCAGGGCTCCGTCGCCGTTGATGTCCACCAGGCGTGGCCATGCGCACGGCGTTGCCTCAGAGGCATCTCCGGCACGGATCGGATCGCCATTGACGTCAGTGACAAGGCACGGCCGCTGATATGAGTCGCCGCGTTTGAAGCATACCCAGATGTGCCCCGATGCGCCGCCGGCTAGAACGTCCGTGGCTCCGTCGCCATCGTAGTCAGCCGCTGTCACCGCCGCGTAGCGCCCGACATCGAACGGCACCTGCACGCCTCGGAGATACCCGCTGAATTGCAGACCCTCGGTGGCGAATTGGTGGAGACTGACGAAGCCATCTTCGTCACCGAGTAGTATCTCCACTGAGCCGTCGGCGTCGTAATCCACAATGGTAGGTGAGGCGGCGCGGATGTGACTGAGCTGTACTGGCAAGGCGACGGGCTCGGCAAGACCTTGGGGAGTTCCCCGGTAGAAATGCAGACTGCCGGCCGCATCGCCGACGAGTAGATCGAGAATGCCGTCGCCATTGCAGTCGCCTGCAGTGGGGCGGGCACGGCCCCGGACCGCAACCGGAACTCCGGCTGTGTTTGCCAGCGGCGCAGCCGCGGAAAGAGCAGGCTTTCCTGCTGAGCTGTTTGCCACCCACCACACAGCGCCCGCCTCGTCACCTACCAGCAGGTCGAGGTCCCCGTCGCCATCGAAATCAACTGCCTCCGGAGCCAGGCCGCGCACCTGCATCTGGCCGAAAAGCGGCTTGTTGTCGGCGGTGAGCAACTGGCGCGCCACGGCCAGTTGCTCATAGCCCCAATAGACCAGCAGCCGGTTGTTATGGCCGAGCAGCAGGTCGGTCTTGCCGTCGCTGTCAAGATCGCACAACTTGGGACAGCTCGCAGAGCCGTCGCCGACATCTGTCAGTGTCGCCGCGTGCTTGAGCATGACCTGCGGAGGGCCGAAATTGAGCTCGGCCGTCTGTTCATACAGCACCAGGTCGCCGTAGTCGGAGCCGAGCAGCAGGTCGGCTTTGCCGTCGCCGGTGTAATCGCCCCACGTTGGGTTGGCGTAATCACCGGCAGTCAGGCGGCCCTCCGCGACGATGATCGGCTCCCCCTGCAGATAGGGAATCGGCCCCCTGCTGATCAACATGCCAAAGCGTTCGGCATGGGCGCAGGCGGCAACGACGAGGCAGCTCACTATCGCGCAAGCGAAGCCAAAAGCGGCTTGTCGGGCGGCTGGGCTATTTGTACGCATTGGTGTCTGTCGCTATGGAATTTCGTCTTTGTATTCGATTACCTTTTCTATTGCATCGGCGATGGCGTCCATGTCTTTCGTGGTGCCCAACAATACCGATTGGCCCACGTAGAAGCTGCCATCCTCGCAGACATGCTCGCAGACAGGGCAGTGCGTCTGAGTGTAGTCAATGCTGCCGTGGTAATACTGCGACACGAACGGGAAGGCTTGCATGTCGAGGTCTTCGGTAAACATACGCTCGCGGTACAGTGGGTTATAGCCTTTGGCGACTGGTATTCCCTCAGCGGATAGTGCCTCGATGAACCGGTCACGGCTGACGCCCACCGTTGCACTGTCATAGCGGAAAATGAACATGTGGTAGGCACTGCGGGTGGCGCCGTCCGGAAATGTCTGGGCCGCTACGCCATCAATTGTGCTTAAACGTTCGCGCAGATGTGCGGCGTTTTCGTCGCGGATGTCCATGTGTGCGGGCAACAGTTCCAGCCCGCGCAGGGCTACTGCAGACTGGAATGCGCTCAGGCGCATGTTGTAGCCGTAGGTACGATGATCGTACCACGCCCCGCCCATAATACGGCCGCAGTTGACGAATCTCCATCCGGCTTCATACAGCGCGCGGTCGTTGGTCAGCACCATCCCGCCCTCGCCGGCGCAGACGTTCTTCGATGCCTGCAGCGAAAAGGCACCCATGTCGCCAATAGCGCCGACCTTGGTGCCATCATACTCAGCGCCGTGAGCCTGGCAGGCATCCTCGACCAGCCTCAAATCGTGTTCGGCGCAGATGTTCTGCAGCGCCGCCATATTGCAGGGCATGCCGCCGATATGCACCGGAATCACCGCCGCGGTGCTGTCGTTTATCTTGGCCTTGACGTCCTCAGGATCGAGGCAGAACGTGTCCGGCTCAATATCGGCGCAGCGGGGAACAGCGTTTGCGGCAATAACGGCCTGGGCGGTGCCGACAAATGTGTATGGCGGCACGATCACCTCGTCCCCCGGGCCGACACCCAGAACGTACAGGCAGAGTTGAATGGCCTGCGTGCCGTTAGTTATTGCGATAGCGTATTCGGCGTCATGAAATGCGGCGAACTTTTCACAAAGCTCTTTGCCTTGTTCTCCGTGACCTCCCCACGCGCCGCTGTCGAGGACCTGCTGCAGCCTTTGTAGAAAGCCGGGGTCATCGGGCGGCCAGCCTGTGAAAGGTTCTGTACGTAGCGGCTCGCCTCCGTTGATTGCCAGTCTGGACATTGCACTTTCTCCCTTTGACTGAAGCATCTTCCGGCCTCAATTCGGCTCTGATGAGGTATCAATTTCATCCGTGTTGGCCTCGGTCTCGGCTACGCCATGCTTGGTAATCCAGAGGTGAAGCTCCGGGAACGGATATAGCCAATCCTGGGGCGGGACCCATCCACAGCAGCCGGCCAGAGGTGCTCGCGTGTCGCTTTCCCATGTCTTGTCGTAGTCTGCCGCAAGCGCCTCCATGAATTCCAGCGCGCCCGTTTGCCCGACCCGCAAGGCGTCCCTCACCTCGAAATTGCTGTACGTCACCGCATAGGGAGCGAACTCTTGCAGCGTCTTCGCATCCAGCCCGAGCGTGACATGGGGCCGCACGGGCCGGCTGTAGGTCTGCCACAGCGGATTCTCCCGCAGCATCGCACCGCCATTGACGTAATCCAGCGGCGGGCCCTGAAACCACGGCTCCCAGATGGTGCCCACGGTTCGGTACTGCGGAACATATTCGCCCACCACCCAGAGCATGCGATCCCTGTCATCAGGCTCCATCAGCTCCCGGTCAAGCTGGACGCTGTAGTAGGTGCTGGCGCCCAGCAGCGCTGCGACTGCGAGGATCGCCGCCAGCTTCCACTCAGCGCGCCTGCTCCACACAAGCAGCGGGCTGGCAGCCGCCAACACCGCCAGCACCGGCACCAGGGGCATCTCGTAGCGCATGTAGCGCACTCCGGACGCGCCGATCATCGCAAGCCAGATGACGCTGAAGATGACCAGAATCATTGCCGGAGCCCGGCAGCGTTTCGTACGCAGCAGAGCCCACGCGCCAAGTATCGCGAAAATCGTCGCTCCGGTTGTGGTGATGGTCAGGTTGACCAGATGGAACCAGTAGCCGTTGGGATCAGCCGAGCGTGCGGGCTCCTCGCCCAGCCGCATGTGCTGGAGTTCGTAAGAGATGTCGCGCCAGGCATGCTCCCAGTCCAGAAAAATATATGGGGAAGTCAACACAAATGCGGCCAGCGCGATGGCCAGCAGCCACCACAAATTGCGTTTCGGCGTCGCCTCAGACCTTTGCCACACCAGGCGCAGGCTATGAGCGGTCAAGGGGGCGACGATGGCCACTGCGCCGTTGTACTTCGTTGAAGCCGCCAGCCCCACCACCAGGCCGGCGAGGACATAGTTGAGCCACGACGGCTGCTGATAGATCCTGACCGCGAAAAGCAGAACCAGCGTTGTGAACAGCACTTGCGTAATATCCACAGTCGCGTAATGAGAATGAAGCACGTGGATGGGGAAAACAGAGCACAGGGCGGCGGCGATGAGGCCCTGGCGATGATCGCTGATCTGGCGGGCCAGCCAATAGACAGCCACCACGGTCAGCAGCGCCGTTGTGAGGGTCACCTCGCGGCCGATTAGTGTCCAGAATTGCAGCAGTTGCGGCACGTGATCGAAGCCGACCATTGATACCTGGCCGCCGGAAGAAAGCAGGCAGGAAAAGCCCACCAGGTACAGATACAGGCTGCCGTAATTGAAGAAATGTGGGTTGAGGTCACCCGTCACCAGGGAGATAGCTCCGCGCAGGGAGTGAAACTCATCAGGGTGATAGCTGAACAGGTGCAACTCATTGGGCAGGCCCCAGGTGATGCCGAGGTAGCGCAGCACGCCGGCTACTATGACAATGGCCAGCAGGCCGGCCCATGCTGAGGTGGGCGTCTGCGGGCGCTGTTGCTCAACTTCGCTTGTCTGCTCGTCCATGATGCTCTGCTCGCGAACAATGGTGCATCAGTTACACGCATGCGCGCCGGTATTGTAGCATACTTGGGGAATTGTTTTTAGGGTGGCGGGGAGTTACGCGGCTTCTGAGGATCGGGCTAGCGAGCTACCCAACGCAAGCGCATTCACTCATCCAGTGTAGCAGGCCCTTGTCACTCACCTTCGGCGACGTTCCAGCGCTGTTTGAGGCGGCGGCTGCCCTCCCAGATGCCTATGATCATCTCCTTGGATTCTTGGCAGTGCGCAATCACCTGAGTGAGGTCGTGGCCCTGAATCTCGCAGACAATAGGGCCTTCGTAGCCGATTTCTCTAAGCCGCTCGTACGCGCCCTGAAAATCTATAGTGTTGTTCAGGTGAGGCGGCTGATGCTCCATGTATCCACCCCAGTACTGGTTGACGCCGTTGTGGTGAACCTCGGCGATGCGGCCGGCGAACTCGTCAATAAAGGCAAAGAAGCCCTCGTCACTGCCGCCGGCCATGTAGGCGTGGCCGATGTCGAGGTTGATGCCCCAGCCCTCGACGCGATCGGCGACATACTTCAGCGCCGACAGATGACCCACCTCATACCCGACGGGCATGGCCGGTTCTTTGGCCCGCGCCATCAGGTGCGTGGCATATTGCGTGTTGTATTCGTGGACGTGCTCCACAGAGCGTATGTAACCGTGGGTCCCACCGCCCATGTGGTAGGTCATCGCCGCCGCTCCCAGCGCTTCTGCCAGGTCCATGCAGCGGTCGTAGTACTCCCACGTCAGCTTGCGCAGATGGCGGTTGGCGCTGGCCAGGTTCCAGTCAAGGTGCGGCGAGTGTACGGTCACCCACTCAAACACGCTCATCGCATCTTTCAGGTCCGCTATGTCCTCATCGGTTGCCTCGAACAGGTCAAAGCCGACGTTGGGGTGGTTTTCCGGATATCCGAGGTTGGCCTGGTCGAGCGTCGGCACGATCTCGAAGCCCCTGAAGCCTGCCTCATGCACCATGCGTATTGCGTCAAAGACGTCCTCGCCGTGCGTAGAGGGCATAAAGTGGGTCGAAATGCCGATCCGGTCCTTGATATTCTGCAACCTATGCACTCCTTTTTCGGCGGCGCAGCCACCTTCCAACTTGCCCTCCGACCGCCCCACCGAACGAGACAGTTACTATCGTGTGGATGAAGACGTGCAGAGCGGCACCGTGTGTCACCGGCGGCAGGCTTCTAATGGAATCCAGGTAAGAATACAGAGAGCACCCAACTGCGCCCAGCGCTACGACTTCTCCCCACCACCTGAAGCGGGCATGTTGCCTGATAAGATAACTCGCGCTGGCCGCTGCCAGCGTTACCCACGTAAGTGGGAAACAGTACATGTTCGCGTAATAGAAGACTGTCGCGCCGGCCAGCCGCGGCAATGCATCAAGAGAATCGTAGAGCCAGAGGAACACAAGGCCCGCCGTCACTGGAACGACAAGCCACATGGTGATAGCGCCGACAGACAATGAGATGACCAAGCCTGAGAGTAGTGGCCACGCACCAGTTGTTGGACGCTCAGTCTCCGGCCCAGGCATCATCCTTACTATGCCTCCACACTATGTTGCCACAGTGTACACGTACAGTGGCTGACGGCTACGGTTTGGTGTGCATGATGGGGTGTGTGGCGGTCGGGCCCCAGTTGCCGGCGCCGTCCTGGGCCCGCAAGTGGAAGTACCATACCCCGGGCTTGAGTTGACCGAACTGCTTGGCAACCGCCAGGCCCTCCGGCTCAGTGTCAGGAGTTGTCAGCGGGTCCTGATCCAGGGTGTAGCTGTATCCCTGGATGCCTGTGGTATCGGTGGCCTTCCAGCGGATGACCGGTGCCTTCGCGCCGACCTTGCCGATGATAAAGTTGTCGAAATGCGCCACTGCGCCCTGCGCATTGTTGGCATTGTTGCGGTCGTAGATGATGACGTAACGCACGCTGAGCGCCCCGCTCTTTTGCTGGCGGCGCAGCGCCGAGCCCAGATTGAAACTGGCGTGATGCCACTGGTTGTTGGCCTTGACCCCGGATATCTTGCCGATCGTGCGTCCGCCGCCGTCGGTGAAAGCGAAGTCCCACCACCGGCCGCCCATATAGACACCGAAGTCGAGTTTGACCGACGACGATAACTTGTAATCGAACGAAATGATCGGATACTGTTCGGCCGAGTAGTTGCCGTCGTAGATAAACGCCGACATGTCCCCGCCTCTGCTCCTGTTGGTGAGCTTGACACTACAGTTACCGCTGGCGGCGGTGGTCTTATCAATGCTCACATCTGCGCCCTTGGCGCCACCGCGATTGCGCCAGCCACCCAGGCCGTCCTCGAAAGTGTTCGCAATGAGCGTGGGGTGAGTGGGGGACTTGATTTCGCGGATGGACGGGCCGTCTTTGTCCGCCGCGTATGACATCGTCCATGACCATGACGGCAGCGTGGCGACCTCGTTGCCGGCGTAATCGGCCGCCTTGAGCAGCTTCACATCAACTTTGGTCTTGTCATCGAATACCACCGGCGCGGGAGTAACATCCTCGCAGTTCCAGATCAGTTTGCGCTTCTGGCGATAGTATCGCAAGCCGGCGTTGGCAATGCTGTATTCGTGACCGGCCACTTCCAGAATGACCGTATTGGGATCAACGGCGGCTTTCCCATTGTCATGGAGGTTCAGCACCATTTCCGAGACCGCTGTGGTTGAATCTGCAGCAGGCGCGGAGATGGAAGCGACCGGCCTGTCCGAATCGACAAGTACCGGTCTCTGGGTGACGGTGCTCCAGTTGCCGGCACGATCCTGCGCGCACAGGCCGATCCACAGCCTCCAGAGATCCGGCAGTGTCATTCTGAAGACGTTGTCTTTCTCCATCAATTCGCGCGAGGGCAGCTTGCCGGCCTGATTGTCGGCTGCCCAGCTTACGCCGGCGATGCCTGAGACATCAGCACTTGTCCAGCTCACAGAAATCGGCTCTGCGCCGGAGATGACAGGAACAATCCGGAAGTTGTCAATGTGGTAATGAGCGCCGACGCGGTTGCCCGTCTGGCCCCAGTCGGCGAGCAGAAACTGGCGGACTTCGTAATTGGCGGCCTCCGGATCGGCCTTTTTCAGCATTTCGTACAGATCGAATTCCGCGTGGTGCCATTCACCATCAGCCTGTACGTTTGGAACACTGCCGATTACGCCGATGTTGTTATCGTTGTCCGTGAACTTGATTCCCTGCAGATTGCCATTCACATAGACGGCGAAATCCGTGCGAATGCGATCGTCCAGCTTGTAGTCAAATGAGACGATACGGTGTTTGCCCGCATCGAAACGCTGGCGGGTAACATACGCGCCGAACCTGCCGCCGTATGTCGAGTTGTACACTTTGAGGCTATAACGGCCATCTGTGGCCGTGGTGTCATCCCGGTAGAGCTTGGCCCCACTGCTGTCGCCATAAGGCTGCCAGCCGCCCAGGTCCTTCTCGAAAGTATCGTCAATCAGGTAGGCCTCGGCGATGTTGATAGTGGGGGCTGTGGGCGGCGTCTGGTCGTGCTTGTAATCAACTGCGAAGGTGAACTGTTGCAGCGCAGCAGTGTTGCCGGCGCGGTCGGAAAGACTTGCCAGCTCGATCGCCGCCGACTGGCCATCTTCGATGCTGATACCGGCACGAGCAGGATCGAGCTGAAGAATGCTCGCAGCCGGGTCCCAGCTTACACCGTTGCTGGCCAGCGAAAGTTGCTGGTCGTTGAAGCGAACCGACAGCTTGCCCAGGTCAATGCCGCTGCCGCCCGGGTCTCTGAGCGTGATACGAATCACGCTGTCGCCAATTGCGGTTCCGGGTTGCGGCTCGACGGACTCGACCACTGGTGGCTGGGCATCCACGGCGGCGCGGTAATTGACCGTTGGCCCCCACTGCTCATCCGCCAGCAGCGGCTTGATGTGGGCATACCAGGTGCCCTCGCCCTGCAGTTGCAGACTCAGCGCCTTGTCCTGGGTGGTGACTTCCGCCGCAGGCTGTCCGTGCGGGTCCCTGTCCACCGACACTGCATAGCCCTTGATACCACTCTTGGTTGGTGTGATAGCCAGCTTGAGTTCTGCGCCGTGAGGCTGGCCGAGGCAGAAATTGTCCACGTACCACGTGGCGCTGATGCGGTTGCCGCCAAACCCGGCCAACAGATACGCCTCATTGCTGGCATTGCCGACCCACAAATCGCTGCACCTGAGGCTCTTCTTCTCCGGCATCAGCGCCTGCAGATGTCCCCGCAGGTCGAACTCCGCATGATGCCACTGGCCGTCCGTCTGAACATCGGGAATATGGCCGAGAACTACGCAGTCGGAAGCCGGCTTGGTGGGGCCGGTGAACACGATCTCGTATGGCCGACCGTTGCAGGTGAGGTAGAAGTTGACTTTGGACGCCTGCGTGATACGGTAGTCGAAGGCGAGCTTTGACAGTTCCGCAACGTCGAATTGCTGCCTGCGCAGGGTGGCGCCGAAGCTGCCGCCGGCTGCGGCATTGACCAGTCGGAGGCAGTGCCCGCCGTCTTTACCGGCAGCGACGATGCTCAGTTGCGCGCCCTGGTCTCCGTCGCGGGTTCTAAAGATGCCAACTCCATTCTCGAAATCATTCTGCACCGAAGAATGGCTCTGACTTGTGAGTCTCAAATTGGCAGGCGTGACCTCGACAGCGCGCTCGGCAGGAGCACCATCGTCCGGCAGCGGACTGCGCACCTGCTTCTCGTCCTCGTAGTAAACCTTTATGCGTGGAGTGATGATGTCGTTGCGCAGGACCCAGATGCCGACGCGACCACTCTCCAGAGGGTCTTCGTCCTTGGCTTGCAGCACCAGTTTGTTGTCCAGATAAAGCTCCAGTGCGCTGCCGGACTTGCGGACGCGGATACCCCACCATTTGCGATGCCATTCGTATGTGGGCGGCGTACCGTTTTCGGTAATCGGCCACAGAGCTGCCGGCTTGGTGGTCTCCGCCAGCATTTTGGTGCCCCGCATGATGCGCGTCACACGGTTGTCGTTGCCGCCTATGATGAAGCTGTAGCCGCTGTCGGGGTTCGCGCCGTCGCCGCAGATGGTGATATTCATGTCATTGGGCGGCAGGTAGGTGGGGGAGCGGTTAGTCCGCATCTTGAAGCCGATATACATCTCGACCACGATGTCGCCGACGAATTCCCGCTTGTTCCACATCGCCGCAATGCCCTCACGCGAGTAGCCACCGTACCACGACCACTGCGGCGAGCACGTCCAGCGGCTGGTCGCGTTCCACTCGCCGCTGCGGATGAGCCAGTCGGTGGGGGCCTTGCTGAAAGTGTAATCATACACATTGCTGGAGAATAGCTCCGCCGAGGCGCCGTCGAGAGCAAGCGCTGAGGCATAGAACCCGCTGCGGCCGCCGTGCTCAAACCGCTCGACGTTCGCAGGCAGGTTTTCCAGCCGCGCCAGGGCCTGACGGGAAGCAGCGTGGTCCGGCTCGTGCTCGAGGACGGCATTGAAAACCGAGATAGCCTCTTCTTCGCGCCACTGTGCAGTCAGCGCCTCCCCTAACCAGTACCGCGACTCGACCGATTCCGGCTTGCTGGCGAGGATTTCGCGCAGATGCTTCTCAGCGCCGATGAAATCACCGGTCGCGATCTCGCACCGGGCCAGCCAGTAGATCGCCTCAAGGTTGTCAGGCTCAGCGGCAAGTACCGCCTTGAATTCCCGCGCCGCCAGCTCGTAATAGCCTTGCCTGAAAGGAACCAGTGCCTCCTGCACCGACGCCGCCTGGGCACCAGCGCCCAATAGCACCAGCACAGCCAAAACAAGGCCGAATCTTGAGATCATCTCGCCCGACCGGTCAACCGTCATGTGTGATAGCACCAATTACTCACCTAGCCGTAGCTCAACGTCGAGCCCGAGGTCGTTGGGATGATTACAGTGTGTCATTTTGCGGCTGTGCGTCTTTCACTCGACAGGCTTTGGTAGTGACGCCATATTCGCCTGCAGCACGCAATCGTCATTGAGCAGGACGACGAGCCAGTGGCCGCGCCGCTCGAAGCTGAGCTTGGCCTTCGGGCCCTCGACTTGCGCTTTCGCCTCTGCGAGAAGCTGGTCACCCGCCCGCAGCGCCAGTGCGATTTCTTTGGAGCCGGAAGTGAGTGCCACCACGAGATTACAGGCATCCTTGTCGCCGGGATCACTCGCACCGACAAGCAGTTTGATATTCCCGCTCTTGGCACCGACGTTCGGTATTGTGAAAACGAGCGCATGCTCGCCGAAGTAATCGCCCTTGGTCCACCAGGTCGAACCAACGTCCGGCTTGACCCACGGGGCCTGAGTGCTGGCCCATTCGGCCATCTCCGGATGCTTGGAAACATCGGCAAACTCTTGCGTAATCCGGCTGGTCTGCTTGGGTGGGATGATCTGCAGCAGCGCGTTGTCGAACTGCGTGCCTGCCGCTGCGGTGGCGAACACGCCTACGGCTCCTGCAGTTAGCCCCGGGCTGAAAGCCTCAACCTGGGGCCGTCCCGCAACAGCAAGGGCGATAAGCCCATCCGTGAGCCTGGCTTCAGCGCGGTACCAGCTCTTGGCGGGGATCGAAACTGGCGCTTCGGCGAGGACCTTTTCTTCGCCCTCCCTGACCCGCACCACCTGCGCCTTGCCGGCATAGGGCGTACCCTTCTGCGCCCACCGCAGCAGGCAATAGTTATTGGAGTCCTGATAGCCCACCACTAGTCCGCACCCGCCGCTTTCGGCCGGCTGAATCGTGATGGAATACTCGTAATGTTCCCAGGCGCGCCGCCCGGTCACGACCAGCGCCGGAGTGTTGCTAGTTGGACGCAGCGAGCCGTTAGTGTGCTGCCAGCCGCCCTCCAGCGTCTGCCATTTGCCGGGCACTTCCTCAGTGAAATTCTCTGCGAAAAGCTCCCACGGCCCACACACAACATCGTCGAAGAAAGCGCCCTTGTTGCTTTCACAGTAAAGGCCCACCTGGCCCTGGCCGAAGGCATCGGTCCGCGTGGCAAGCCGCAGTTCGTCGTCAACCCAGACGTGAATGACCCCTGCCGAAACGGCGCAGCGCAGGCAGTACCATTGATCGGCGCGAAAGCCGCCCTTCGATTCGGCGACGACTTCGCTTTCGCCATTCCTGACCGCAACGACCTGTAGGCTGCCGCCTGCGGGGTGCTCTCGACCCAGCCAGCGGATGACGATATAGTTGTCGGCATCCTGGAAATAGATGACCAGGCCGATAGCTTCGTGGTCGGCAGGCTTGATGGCCGCTTGCATGCTGTAGATGTCCCAGAACCAGTACCCGGTGACCGCAATGGCGGGCTTGTCATCTTTGCGCTTGCCGAGATAAGAGAAAGCGTTTGCCGACTTGTCGGCATCTTGTCGGCCGGCCTGGTCGTCCTCGCGCAGGGTGCGCTGCTGCCATTTGCCGCTAGCGACCTCCCAGGCGCTGAGGCCGCCCTCTTCGCGCACGAAGTCATCGGCGACGAAGATGTCACCAACCGGCTGGATCATAAGCTCTTCGAAGCTGCCGCCGCCTGCGGCCACTGTCCCTGCCTTGCCGTCATGCAGCAAACTGTCGTAGGCACGAGCTATCACCCGGCCATCCCACACCAGGGCCATGCGCCAGTCACGCCGCTGGACGGTGAAAGCTGCGGTCTCGGCACCAGCGCGCGGTGGTGTCAGTGCGCCGATGCTGCCGATGTGGGTTGTGGTCGCGCCCATCACACGGAAAAACTTCGCCTTGCCGCCGGCGAAAGCCACGGCATAGTGATCGCCGCTGTCCTCCTGGTAGTTGATGACAACACGCGCATTGAGCTTTGCGAGGGAGGAAAAGCGCAGTTCGCCGACCACGTTGAAGTCGCCGCTGGCTTCATCTTCGAGAAATGCAACCTCGCCGGCGACGGCGATGTGGGCTGATATGCACAACGCTGCGGCACACGCTACGAGTAGCGTTATGAGATGGTTATTCGCTAATCTGAGCAAGCACACACCCTCCAGATATTGGTCATTGGGGAATCTCGGCTATTTCGGCCTGATGATGTATTGCTTGGTTTCCTTTTCGGCCCGTACCGGCACGTAGCGCGTGTCGGTGGTGAGCATGAACTGATCGAGTTTCGCGCCGTCTTCGCGGTTCTGGAAGCGGATGGTGTGGACGCCCTGGGTGAGGCTGATACGCAGGCCGCGGACCCAGTGCCAGCGCTGGTAAGTGCCATCATTGCCGAACACCATTTGGGGCTTGTCGTCAATCTTCAGCAGGAATGAGTTGCCGCAGCCATCATACCAGTGCACACGGCCCCACAAGTTGTAGGTGCCGGTCTTGGGAATCTTCACCTTGAACAAAGCATAGCCGGTGTCAAAGGGCGCACCCTCGGTAGCACCATGCGGCTGCTGCAGCGGTATGTGGACATAGGCGCTGCCGGATGCGACCTGGCTTGAGGCCTTCGCCATGGACGACTTAAGGGTGTAGTAATGCTCCGCCTCCACGACGACCTTGGCCGCGCTGGCCGCCGCCGCGCTAATCAGCAACATGCTTAGCACGATCGCAAATACCCACCCATCGCGTAGGTCGGGCTTCCGGTTCGACAAGCTCACCGCCCTGAGCGAAGTCGAAGGGCAGCCCGACACCGAAATGCTCAGTGTCTTGTTGGCCGTATTCATTTCTTATTCTCCTTGCGGAAGCAATGCGTTCGCCGTGCGAATTAGAAGCAACAGTGTGCCTGGGCCGCAATCATTCATTTCTCATGGCCCCTTGGCTCATAACCGCGATCATCGCGAATACCAGCGCCCATATTACCCCTGTTCCTCTGACGAATAGAGAGGTGAATATGTTTGCCAGAGCTATGGCGGCCACTGAGCCGGCCAGCCCCATCGCCAGCCCCCTGGGCCAGCCGTCTTCAACTTGTAGCCACAGTACGCTGGCTTTGCGCCAGAAATGTCCCAGATAGGCGACCAGGCATATCAGGCCGGCAAAGCCCATCGTGCAGCCAACCACCAGGTAGAGGTTGTTGGTATCGGGTTCTGACTTTTTCACATTGGGCAGGAACCCGTAATACTCCGAGCGGCCGATGTTGAGCTGGAAATTGCCGGCCCCGACGCCCAGGATGAAATTCTCGGCCATCATATTCAGTGCCGGCCCCCACTCCAGCCAGCGCTTCTTAACTATGTATGGTTCCTGCTCGCTGTCTCCTACTTCATTCGCCAGCTTGTAGAGCGGGCCCTCTTCACGCGGGTCGAGAAGCTCCCGCACGGCTGCGTCGTGATTCTTCGGCAACAGTATCACCAACGCGGCCACCGACACTACCAGGGCCAGACCGTAATTGCGGGCCTGCCGCTGTGCCGACATTATCAGGACCAAAGCCACCACCAGCGCAACCCACACCAGCGGCGGCGACAGCATGGTCAGTACTCCGGCCGCGATGCCCAGACACAGTAGCCACCGCAGCCATCCGGCCGCCAGCCATAGCATGATGCCAAAGCCGATCGGCAGGACCATCGCCAGATAAGCGCTGTACACGTTGCGGTTAGACAACAGTGCTCCGACATCAAACGCCTCATCGGCCGCGAAGTACTGGTACACTCCGATGACAACGTTCACTGCGGTCGGTATAGCCAGTGCAATAAGCGCGCCTCTGATGCGCTGGCGGGTAGTCAGAATGTCGGCAAACAGCATATAGACAGCTACGAAGTAAAGCGTAATCTGCACGGTCTCAACGGCCACTGCCTTGAGGCTTTCAGCCATTCCGGCCGATAGTAGCGCGGTGAGAAGCAGACCTGCCACGGCCATCGGCGGCCAGATCAGGCCCGCGCTGCCTTTGCGCAGTCGCCAGATCATCCACAGGCCTACGACGGCGGCGGCCAGGATATCCCCGTAGGCGATGAACGGCCCGGTCTTCGGATCCAACGCCAGCGCCAACTGCGTCGGCGCGAGCACTATCAGCAGCAGTGTCGCCCGGTACAGCCACTCCGGGGCCTGCTGCTGCGTCTGGGCATCCGCTACGCCTTTTTCGGTCTTTACCAATGCCAGCATGATGTCATCTGACTTTTCGAACTCGGGCTGGAACTGTAGTCATGCAGATTTCAAGCAAGCATAGTTTCGGGCTAATGGCCTGTAGTCGTTAGTCGTAATGGAGGGGCCGTGTCGAGCATCGGACGACACTGTCGTCCGATGGGAGGCCGGCCCACGCACAACGCTATCAAGCCAAGGTCACCACACCCAAACGGCCAACGACAACGGCTGGGCCAGCCTTATCGGCTTTGAACGACAAAGCCGACTGCGACAGGCCCTTCCATTACGACTAACAACTTGCCGGCCATCCCTATAGAACTCAGATTCACTCAAATCTGCATAACTACGGTAGAAAGCCCCACCTGCGCGTCCGTGAATGATGCTCGCCGGCCTTCTCATGCCATTCCGATTCCTGCAATATGCCGAACTGCCGCAGCCAGCAAGCCCGCGGCCAGATACCATGCTGGCGCACTACCTACACCCGGCGCGCCCGTCATTCGCAGTATTGCCAGCAGCAGCAGTCCGTACTCAACCACTCGCGCAACCAATAGCCTGGTATAGACGCCCCCTTGCAGATCATACACCGGCGCCAGCGCAATGTACATGATGATACCGAGGACCAGCACCAGACCTGCCGCGACCGCAGTTGCCCACGAAAAGGGTACGTTGACTGGCCGGCGGTCGCAGCGTGCAATCAGGTACAGACCCACCGCAACCAGGGCCACCAGCAGTCCGATCGTGCCTAGACCTGGTGTGAATTCGGCGATAGCCGGAGCCAGTTCTCCGCCCCGGGAGGCGACCAGGTCGGCGATCTGCGGTTCATAAGCCAGGTTGTAGGCTATCCCTGCCATCAGTGCTGTGAGGGCCTTGCCGGCCAAAGTCCGGGCGAATCGGCCTCCGGCAATCAACAACGCGGCGATAACTGCGACGGCCAGGGCTGCGATGGTAGCGAAATACAGCTTGGTATAATTCGCCGGCTGCAAGGTGTAAGCGCATGAGCACACGACGGCCAACATGCCTGTATGAAACAGGGCGGAGAATGCAAATGTTGCCCGTTTGTCGCTCAGTGCCACTGCATCACCAGGGATATCCGCCTGCATTGTGTTTTCTACCACCGCATGTAGTAGATAATACCTTAGATACTTTGTTTTGTAAAGAGTTTCGCTGTTTCAAGCCAGACAGTTTCGCGCTGAAATATCTTGCCACAGCTTGCGGCCAGTGCGTATCGCAAGCCGTCCTCCGCAACATCATATCCCAGGCTTTTCAGGCTGCCGACCTCTTCAGGGGCCAGACCACACGGTGAGAACGCTGAAAACCGTGTCAGGTCAGCGCTGACATTGAGCGCAAATCCATGATAAGTAATCCAGGAACGCACTGCAACGCCGATGGCCGCTATTTTCTTGCCTTGCACCCACACGCCGGTCTTGTCCGGCACGCCGGCGGCTTTGATCCCGTACTGGCCGAGCGCGGATACGATCACCAACTCGATGTCGCGCAGGTACAAGTGCAGGTCGCGTTGCGGCCCGCTGAGGCGTATTATCGGGTAGCCGACAATCTGCCCCGGGCCGTGATAGGTCAGACGACCACCGCGGCTGACCCGCACCACTTGGATGCCTTCGCCGGCCAATTCTTCAGCGATCACTTCGTCCTGGCGGTCGGCTGATCGGCCGACAGTAACAACCGGCGAGTGGGTAACGAAGAGCAGGTAATCCTCGGCGGCACCTGCCAGTTTCCGTTTCACCAGTTCCTCCTGCAGCCGCAGGCAGTCGGTGTATTCCTGATGGCCGCAGTCTATTGCCACAAGCCGGCCCTCGATGACGCTTGCCTCATTCACGGTATCTGCCGCCAACTTCTGTATAGAGCTTAATGTACCCGGCTATCATATTCTCCAAAGTATAATCGCTTTCCACGAGCCTGCGTGCGGCGGCGGCCCTGCTGTCGGCTTCCGCGCGATTCTGCACGGCCTCGCGAATTGCCCTGGCCAGCGCCGCCGCATCAGCGGGCGGCACGAGCCAGCCGGTGGTATCGCCGTCTATCAGGTCAGAATTGCCGGGGATGTTCGTGGTCACCACGGGTGTGCCGGCGGCCATCGCCTCCAGCAGCCCATAGGGCAGACCCTCCCACAGCGACGGCAGCACAAAAAGATCGAGCGATTTCAGCAAGTCGGCGACATCGTCTCGCTGCCCCAGGAACATGACACGATCCTCAATATCCAGGCCTTCGGCCTGCGTCAGCAGGGCCGATTGCTGGTCGCCTGCCCCGGCCAGTAGCAGTATCGCATCAGTTTCGCGGCCCACCTCCGCCATCGCCTCAAGCAGATAGCGGTGCCCCTTTTGCAGCGTCAGCGCGGCCACGCTTCCAATAATCGCACGAGAGCCGCTCACACCCAACTTGTCCCGCAGTTGGTCGCGGTCAGCCTGCGACTGGTAATTGCTGGCGCGGATGCCGGTGGGGACTATGGCGATCCTATCCGGCGGGACGATGCGCTGCGCGATGGCAATCCGGCGCTGGCTCTCGCAAGCAAGCACCAGAGCATCGGTGTAGCGCCCGGCAAAACGCTCAAGCTGCGTGTAGAGCAGGCGACGACGCGGGCACACGCGCATCTGGAAGGCAAAGCAGTGCGGGCTGTACAGGCTGGCGCACGGCAGCGCTCTGGCCGCCATCCGCGCCAGAAAGCCCGCCTTGGAGCTGTGGCTGTGGATCACGTGTGGCCGCCACGCGCCGATTGTCTGGCGGATCTTGCGGTAACATGCCCAGTCCGAGCCCGGGCTGATGCTTCGCCGCATCGGCACTTCGGTGACGTGCACGCCGGCGGCTCTCAGGCGCTGGATATCGTCGGCAAAGCCGCGGTCGCGTAGCGTGGAGACGATGAGGTGCTGGTCAAACTGCGCCGCAGGCAGGTTGTAAGCCACGTCGAGCAGGTAATGCCGCGTACCCCCGACCGTGGCCTCGAGCACCTGCATTACGCGCAGCTTATCCGCGCCCAAGACGCTTCTTCACCTTGCCCATCACGTGCTCCCAGACGACAGCAAGCTCCTCGATGCGCACTACAGCGGCAGCAGCAAGATAAGTCACAATTCCGGCCCCGCCGACGATCCCAAACAGCAGCAGCATCTGAACTTTCTTGCCCCCGAACGGCGGCTCCCAGGCCATTATCGGCTCCCGCACCAAGTCGAGCAGCAGCCACATCACTATTCCCATCACAGCCGTGCTCAAGGCAAGCTTGGCGACAAACGAATAGACTTTCCGGGTATCTATGCGGCCAATGCGTTTGAGCAGCAGGCCGTAGAGTACGACGACTTTGGCGCTCTTGCTGATTGTCAGGGCCAGGGCGATGGCGGCGATTCCGACACCGACCGCCCCCAGGTTCGCCACTTCTCCCGCTGCGCTGCCCCTTGATACTATGAAGACACCGACATAGCCGATGCTGATGTGCAGCACGGCCATCAAAGCTCCTACATAGTTGGGGGTCCCGGTATCTCCGAGCGCAAAATACCACTTGTTGATCGAGCCCTCAACCGAGAACGTCAGAATTCCCACGGCATAGCAGAACAGACCGATAGCCGCCAGCCGCGTGTCTTCTGGCCCAAACTTGCCGTGTTCAAACATTACAGCGATGATCACGTCTGAGAGTAGCATTATCGCAACCGCGGCTGGCACGAAAACGAACGCCAGCGCCCGTGTCGTCGCCACCAGCGCATCGGCGAGCTTGTCCTTGGCGCCCTCAAGCGCCCATTGCGACAGGTAGGGATAGACCACAAAGCTGACCGCCAGCGGCAGTATCTGCATCGGTGCATCGAGCATTTTGCGGCCAAAACGCAGACACGTGAAGATGCCCTCGCCTATCTGGTCGGCGTAGATGCTGTCAGCGAAGCCCCTGCCCCACGAGAAGACAAGCCCCAGCACCACCGGTGGCATCAGCGCAAAGATCGTCTTGACCTCCGGACTTGAAAAATCCAGGGACAGGACATAATTCTTCAACTTTGACCACAGGCTCGGAAGCTGCGCCAGGAAGCGTAGTGGGTAGCCCACCAGCACACCCAGGCCGGCGGCATAGATTGCGTTCGGCTGATCCGGATGCCACAGGTATTCCAGGGCGACAAAGAGGGTCACGAACATGCCGATGCGGCAAATGCATTCAGCCACTGCCGGCGCTGTGAACCTCGTATAAGAATGGAGGGTGAGTTCGGGCATCACCGACAGGCTGAAGAGTAGTAGGGCAGGGGCCATGATGCGCACAAGCGTGACAGTAAGGCGGAAGCTGTGTGGGTCGGAGGAGTGCTCCCGCCACAGAGTCCTGACCAGTGGGCCGGCGAAAACCTCAAGCACTATGACGATCACCAGCAGCGTCAGGAAGTGGATGTTCGTTATCACACTGGTGATTTTCCAGGCGACCTTTTCGTCGTCTTGCAGCTTCTTGACAAACTGCGGCAGATAGGTGGGCCGCAGCAGCTTTTCGATTTTGGCGTAGATCTCGTTGATGATGGTGTAGTAGGGAAAGTAGAAGGCATCGCTGACGCGAGTGCCACCGAAATAGCCGGAGATGATCATATCCTTGCCATAGCCCGCGACCTTACCGGCGAAGAGAAACACGGAGATGACGATTGCCGCCACCGTCATCTGCGTAGCGGCACTGCGTTCGGGTTCTTGTGGCTTCGTGGGGTCGGCGTCCTCGTTCATTTCTGCCTCAGAATTCGTTGATTCAGTCTGCTCTGGCTTTCAAATCCGCGGGTCCGGCTTCCACACACTCTTGTCATGCAGTTCGCGCTTCCACTGTAGCTGTGCAGGTTTGGCGCACTTTCGTTAGTCGCAATGGAGGGGCCTGTCGCAGAACGCTTCGCTTCGCGAAGCGTTCAAGGCTGGCCCAGCCGTTGTCGCTGGCCGTTTCGGCGTGCAGAGCTCCCTGGGATAGCGTTGTGCGTCCGTATTCGGCCCATCCGAAAGACAACCGCTCAACCTTTGAGCGCGTAGGTCGGGCTTTCCAGCCCGACACCGTTGTTGTTGAGTCGTCCGGAGGGGCAGGGTACCCGCGCCGCAGGCGTGGGTCAGGGTGGATTTTGCGAAAGCAAAATTCGGGTTCCCTATCCGGCCCAAGGCCTGTCGCAGCCCCATCGCCTACCACCACACATGCGCGCAGCACAGACCAGAGATTTGCATAACCACAGTTTTCAGCCTGACAATGCCCTATCCGCAGGTGACCTCAGTCAAGTTCGACATCCCCGGGCTCGCGAGATGGCAGACGGCCACGTGCGGTTGCTGTCGGCGGCCACCGGCGCAGTTTCAGCACCTCGGCAAACAGCGCTCCGAGCTCGCGGGCATTCTTATTGGCGTCATAATCGCGCTCGACCCGCTGCAGCGCACCGCCGACAATATGCTCGCGGAGTGGGCGGTCAATCAACGCCCGCTCCAGGCACCGCGCAATCTCGGCCACATCGCCGGGCTGGGCCAGCAGGCCGGTCTGCTCGTGAGCGACAAGCTCGCCCACTGCGCCGACATCTGTGGCCACTACCGGTATCTCTGCTGCCATCGCCTCGATGATGGCATTCGGCAGCCCGTCGCGGTCGCCGTCGGCGGCCACGATAGGGGTGAGGGCAAAGACATCGGCGCGACGATACACGGCCCACAGATCCTCCTCGCCTAGATAGCCCGGCAGGTGAACCCGCTTGGCCAGGGCCAGCCCGTTGATGAGTTGCTCGAGCTCTTCCCGCTGCGGCCCTTCGCCGATAATCGCCAGTTCGAAGTCTATACCTTCGGCGGCCAGCATCGCGGCTGCGCGCAGCAGGATCGGAAAGCCCTTTTTCTCGACCAGACGCCCCACCGCAACGATCAGCGGCACATGGTGGTCTTGGTGCGGGCCGATCTTAAAGTCAACAAAGTCCAGGCCATGCCGGATGACACGCAGCTTTTCGGAATTAAGTGGTGAGTATCTGCGCTGCAGCCGCTCGGCCCCGTAGTCGGTGCATACGGTCACGAACTCGGCCTCGGCGATCTTGAACGATAGCAACTTCGCTGTGTCGGTGAAGATGTCGCGCGCGTGGCAGCTCATACTGCAGCCCACACCGAGAATCTCGGCAAGCAACAGACCGACGGTAGCAGGATAGGTGGCAAAATGGGCGTGGATGTGGCGCATCTGTCCGGGCGCGATCCGCGCCACGAAGTAGCAAGCGGCACAATAGGCGGAGAGAAGCTCCTTGATAGCGCCGAAATTCCGCATCCCGTGGCTGACCACCAGGCGCAGGGCGGATACGCAGCCGAACGGCTTGAGAAAAAATGCCGTGAACAGACTCGCCAACGCGGGCCATGACAGCGGCCCGGGGCGATACACGGTGCGCTCGGCGAAGGCTTGGGCCGACCTGTGCACTGGCTCGCCGGGCGGCTCCATCGAGAGCGGCGTTATGTCGAAGCCGAGATTCTGCACCGCTCGCATCTCACGCAGGATGAAGGTTTCCGACACCGACGGAAACTGTCCGAGCACGTACGCCAATCTCGCACGCGGCTCGACTACCTGCTCAGACACCTGACGCCTCCTTATACAGCGCCGCTACTTGTCTCGCATGCTCCGGCCATGTCCACTGCGCCGCCAGTTTGCGGCCATCTTCTGCGATCCGCTCGCAGCGTCCCTTATCACTAAGCAGCCCGACGATGCCCTCGGCCAATTGCGCGGCCGGCCCCAGCGGCACCACTTCAGCCGCTTGGCCGGCCAGCTCCCTCAACGCTCCGCCGTCGGACACTAAAGCGGCCGTCCCGCAGGCCATCGCCTCCAACGGCGGCAGGCCCACCCCCTCGTACAACGACCATTGTATCAGAAGCTCGGCTGTGCTGTACAGAGGCGGTAAATCGGCCCCATCTATCGGCCCGGTGCGCACGATTCTATCGCGGACCCGGCTGCGCTCGATCATCCTCAGCACCCGGCCGCACCTCCACGCCTTTGCTCCGGCGATAACCAGATCAACGTCGAACTCATCGGCAATCTGCTCGTAGGCAGCAACCAGCGCCTCCAGATTCTTCTTCGGCTCAATGTTGCCCAGGTGCAGGATGAAGCGCTCGGGTAGCGCATACTTCTGGCGTACCTGCTCGATCAGGCGCTCGTCGGTAACGGGCTTGAACTGTTCGCCGACTCCCAGATGGATGACGCGCAGCTTGTCGGCCGCGTGCGGGAACATCTCGCGCACCGCTGCCGCAGTCGTCTCGCTGGGCACTACGATGCGAGTAGCTTTGGCGATGCTGGCCGGCACGGTCATGCGGTAGTGCATGACATTGCTGGGCTTGCACCATTGCGGGTACTGCAGGGCGATCAGGTCATAGACGGTCAGCACGCACGGCCCGGCCCAGTTGCGCGGCAGGACGTAGCCGGGGCCGTGAAGCACTTGCCAGCCGCTTTTGCTGAGCCGGCGGCTCATCAGCAGTTGTTCGAACAGTATTCTGCCGCCACGATACTTGGTCAGGGAGGGAGTAGGCAGCGGCTGCACGCCGAGTTTTGCCGCGCGCGGCAGATACTCAGCGGTGCAGACCAGGCCGATCTCAAAGTCGAGGTCGAGTTGGCCCAGAGCGCCGGCCAACTGCTCGATGCAGTTCTCGACGCCGCTGTGGTGGCGGCCAAGCAGCAGCCCATCAATGGCCACTTTCAAATCGGCCACCTCCGGGGCAGCTTCTGCGATCGCAGCCTCAGGTAGAGTTGCTCGGTGCGACGCGCCATCTGCTCGGCGCTGAAGTTTTCAGCCACTCGTGCCTTCCCACCCTCGGCTAATGCTTCTGCCAGCCGTGGCTTGCTTAGTACCGAGACCGCAGCATCGGCCAGCGACTGCGCGTCGGCCTCGGCCAGCATTCCGCTCTCCAGATTCTCAATGATCTCAGCCGGGCCGTTGGCATTGACGGCAACACACGGCGTTCCTACGCACAGTGCTTCCAATATCACTCGCCCCAGCGGCTCGACCTCAGCGGTGTGCACCATCGCATCCATCGCCGCCATCAAATCGGCCACGTCATCGCGGTAGCCGGCCCAGATGACGGCTTTTCCCAGCCCGAGTTCGCGCGCCTTGGCACGCAGGCTGGCAACGTAGTCGAGGTGCTCGCCGAACATATCCGCGCCGACGATGACGAACCTGGCCCGTGGTAATTTCGACGCGATCAGTGCGGCGGTATCGAGAAACATATCCTGTCGCTTCCAGGGCACAAGCTGGCCGACGTTTCCCACCAGCAGCTCATCCTCCTCAAGCCTGAGCATCTGGCGCACCGCGGCGCGTGCCTTTTGTGGCCGGAATTGCTCCTCGTCAATACCGTTGTAGATAACCTCAATCTTATCCGCCGCCTCCGGCGCTACTTCGACAACGGCCTTCTTCACACTCTCGGAGATGGCGATGATCGCTTCCGCGCCGCTGCTGGCCCATTGCATAGCGCGCTTGGGGAAACTGAGGTCGCGGGCATGGCAGACGACAGGTGGCATTCCTACTGACCACGTAGTGGCCGAGACGGCTGCAGTGAGGCTATTGGCGTGGACGATGTCGGGGCGCATCCGTTGGATGATGCCACCGAGTTGGATGCGGCGCAGCATCAGAGCGCCCGCCTGCCCCGCCAGTGCCAGCGGATTGCGCGTCTTACGCAGGCGCAGCGGGGGTATGTGTTGTGTGGTGATGTTGAGTTTGTCCAGGAGAGCGTGCAGCGGCCCCTGTCTCGGAGCCGCTGCGATCGGTTCAAACTCCTGGGTCTGCAAATGACTGAGCAGTGTCAGCAGGCTCATCTCGCCGCCGGAGACCTCACCGACGTGGTTCACGTACAGCACCCGGCATGGCGTGTCAGCTTCGGGAGGCCGCATCGAGGTGTGCCTCCACCTTCTGGCACTGGTCTTTGAGCCAATCCAGGGTAACCCTCATCACCTCTTCCTCCCAGCTCACCGAGTAGAACGCATGATTCGAGCCGGGCACGATGTGGCTATTGAATTCCCGCTGCGCCTGCCTGCTCAGAGACTTGTAGTAGGCGATGCACTCATTGGCTGTCGGGTCGTTGCCGCCGTATATGAACAGGACTTCGCCTGGGAATTCGACGAAGCGCTGCACCCAGTTAATCTGGTCGTCTTCTTCAGCGCCTTCTTCGCCTGCGCCTTTGCCGCCGCGCAGCAGCGCCCTTTTGATCATACCGAACCGCAGCCGGCGCGTGAACAGCTTCGCCCAGGTCGCGCGCAAAAACAGCTTGCGCAGGTACTGCTTGATGATGTACCACTTCCTGGCCCGGTCGCTTTCCGTACGGTCGGTGCCGACCATCGGCGGCGACCACAGTACCGTGCTGTGGATTTGTGGCCGCAGCAGCCCGGCGCCGATGGCTACTTCCGCGCCCGAGCAGTCGCCCACCAGCGCAATCCGTTCCAGGCCCGTCTCAGCGACCAGCCAGTCAACCGCCGCCACCGTGTCGGAGATCATGGTACTGAGCGTGGTATCCGCAGCCTCGCCCTCGGAGTCGCCACGACCGCGAAAGTCGAAGCGCAGGCAGGAAAAGCCTGCCGCTTCGGCCGTACGCGCCAGTTTGGTGAACATCTGGTGCGCTCCGATGCGGTAACCCGCCCAGCCGTGAAGCATGATGATACCGATCGGCTGGCTGTCTGCGTCACCCGCGGGCCGGTGGTAGGCGCCCAGCAGGCGGCAGCCTTCGTTGCTAAAATATATGTGTTGGAGCATTGCTCTTATCGCATCCCACTGACCCGAATAACTCACAAGACGCGTAGCTCGGCCTGTATTGGAGCGCGCCCTTCACTGCTGTTTGTCGCGGCTTGGCGTTACCGCGCCGGCTGGCGTCTGGCCTTGCAGCTCTGCCAGCCACAGCGCCGTCGCTTCGACTACAGATTCGCTTGAAACCAGGCCGATCCGATTCCAGAACGGTTCCTGGACTATGCCGACGGCCTCGGCGTTGGCCATCTCCTCGGCCAGCTCTCTGTACTCATTGGTCACCTGGTCGCGGCTGCTGAGATTGAGTATCAGTGCCGGGCCGGCGAACTGCGTCTGATCTTGCAGAAGGTCTATTTCCCCGATCTGCTCTCTGGTCGCCTGCGTCACCTGGTAACCGTCGAAGTCCACGACTTCGGCCCGGTCGTGCTGTTTGCGCACTTCGTCGCCGGCAAACTCATCGCCATCGGTCAGCATTGCCTTCATCAGCGAGCGGCGCAGGTTCAGTTTCAGGTAGTGTTGCCCATTCACAACCGGCTCCCACAACAGTGCGAAGTCGAATATGTTGTGCAGTTCGCTGGCCTGCATAGCCATTGTCGCCCCTAGCCGCAGCCCCAGCGCGCCGACTGTGCGAATCCCTGGTTGCTGGCGCATGTATCGGGCGGCCGCCAAAATATCCTCCACCCACTCAGTCGGCCCGTAATCCTCAAACCGTCCTGCGCTATCACCGCAGCCCCGGTAATCGAAACGCAGGCAACTGAGTCTAGCGACCGCCAGCGTGCGTGCCGTCTCCACCAGCACCCGGTGCGCGCATTTCTTCTCCTCCGCGAACGGGTCACAGAACACCATCCCCCATTCAGCGTCCGCTCCGCCATCGTGGTACACTGCGTGCAGCCTGTTATTGCCGGACGGTATCTCCACCACGCGCTCTTTGACACGCACCATAGGGCCTAACCCCGTTTCTTGGCCACATACTCGGCGATGTTGGTCACTGTCGAGAACGTCTCGACTGTGAAATCGGCGTCCTCCAGCGACACCTCAAAGACCTCTTCCAGACCCACTACAAGCTCGAAAAGGTTCACAGAGTCGATATTGTAGGTCTCCATCAGGTTCTCGTCATCGGCGATCTGGTCTGGCTCCACTTCGAGAAACAGGCGTTCGACGATCAGTTCTTTGATTTGTGCTCTCAGTTTTTCTGCGTCGGACATTCAGCACCTCCGGGCATGATCCAGGACTATTATCGCGTAGGTCAAGCTTCCCCAAAGAATCCCGTGGGTCCGGCTTCCCCAAAAAACCGCGTGGGTCGGGCTTCCAGCCCGACAGCCGTTGTCGTCGGAGGGGCCGCATGGCCGTAAGTTTGCCTGCAAACTCACGGCCATCCGGCCCACGCAGGACGCTATCCTGGCGAACTCTCCACACCGAAACGGCCAACGACAACGGCTTCCCCCAAAAAACCCCGTGGGTCGGGCTTCCAGCCCGACTCCGTCGCCTTTCGGAGGGGCCAAATAGGGTGAATTTCGCGTAGCGAAATTCGGGTTCCCTATCCGGCCCAGCCGTTAGAAGAATCTGCACAACTACTATCCCACCCCGACTCATTCACACAATCGGCGGCGTGTCGATCTCTTCGATGCTCTTGATGGTGATGTCGAGCCACTTACAGTCCGCGTCCGGCGGGCCGTTTTCGGTCGCGAACATGTGCTGCCAGCGGTCCTTGAACAGCTTACCGTGCTTGATCGTAATGTACTTGAAATTGAAATCCTGCGAGCCAGCCGTAGTGACGTTCTCGAAATGATACATTTCGGCGGCCGGCTGGTAGAAGACTTCCCATCCCGCCTCGCGTGCCCGGTAGCAGTAATCAAAGTCCTCGAACTGGGCCGGGTTGAATATCTCGTCCAGCTCTCCTATCTGCTCGTAAAGCTCGCGCCGCATCAGCCAGCACGCACTCGTCAGGCATTGCACCGTCTTCGGCTCGCAAGATTGGGGGCTGTCCTTGGACTGGCCGCGGCCGAAGTACTGCACCCGCCCGTTTGGCGATATCCCCACCCCGGCGCATTCGATGTCATACGGTGCGTGCGCAAACAGCAGCTTCGGCCCGGCGATGCCCACTTCGGGGTACTGCTCGAGCGTATCGGCCAACGTCGCCAGCCAGTTGTGGCTGCGCACGCCCAGGTCATTGTCGCAGAACGCGATATAGTCGCCGTTGGTGACCTTCAGCGCCTGGTTGCGGGCTGTGCAGGCGCCCGCATTGTCCGAATTGGCGATAAGGACGTATTCAGTCCCATGTGCCCGGCACTGTTCGGCAAAATCATCTTCCAGAAAGACTACGCTCCCGTCGCTGGAGCCGTTGTCCACCACGATTATCTGCTCCGGTGAGGGCGTAGCCTCCAGCATCCCCCGCAGGCACAGCTCGGTGTAGGGCCGCTTGTTGTAGCTCACCACGATTACTGTTGTGCGCTGCTTCATTGCCTTTCCCTCCTCGATAAATCATCGTCCTGTGGACCTGTCCGCCGTCGGTACGCTGCATCGGGTCAGATTTCCCAAGTAGTGTCCCGTGGGTCGGGCATCCTGCCCGACTCCGTTGCCGTTGCAGTTCGGAGGGGCCAAATGGGGGATGTTTGGGGCCCCATCCGGCCCATGGCCTTCCCGGCTCGCCGCGACATCAGTTATCCCGGCTAGTAATTCGCCACCAGTTCAGCCGCCGCTCTGGCGATGTCCTTGAAGTCGGGTGTGGCCGCCTGTTCGAGTACCCGACTGGCCGGCACCGGCACGTCGGCCGCAGCGACTCGCCGTGGCGGAGCGAGCAGGGATTCAAAACATTCCTCGCTGATTCGCGCCGCCACCTCGGCACCAACTCCGCCCGTCAGCCAGCCCTCTTCTATGACTACCACCCGGCCCGTCTTATTCACGCTTTTTGTCACCGTATCCATATCCAGCGGCGCCAGGCTGCGCAGGTCTATGACTTCGGCGCTGATGTCGTGTGCGCCCAGTGCCTCTGCGGCATTCAGCGCTTCTTGCACCATGCGGCTGTAGGCCACGAGTGTGACATCGTCGCCCTTGGCGCACACAGTGGCCTCCCCAATCGGCGTTATGTAGTCGCCTTCAGGCACCGGCCCGACCGTCGAATACAGCAACTTGCTTTCTATGAAGATTACGGGGTCATCGCAGCGGATGGCACTCTTCAGGAGGCCTTTGGCGTCTGCCGGGTTGGCGGGCGCGAGCACCACAAGACCGGGCGTGGCCACGAAATAGCGTTCCAGGCTTTGGGAGTGTGTCGGCCCATAGCCGCGCCCTGCTCCGGCAGGGCAGCGCACCACCAGCGGAATCTTACACTGCTTGCCGAACTGATAGCGGAATTTAGCGGCGTGGTTGACGATCTGGTCCATGGCCAGGGCGATGAAGTCCATGAACATGATCTCGACGACCGGCCTCAGTCCGGTCATAGCCGCGCCGATTGCCACCCCTACGAAGCCATTCTCAGAGATCGGCGTATTGCGCACGCGTTCTTTGCCGAATTGCTCGGCGATTCCGGCGCTCAGTTTGAACGCGCCGCCATACTCGGCGATATCCTCACCGAGCAGGATCACGTTCTCGTCGCGCGCCAGTTCCTCCTCCAGCGCCTCCCTGATTGCGTGTGAATAGTAGATATCTCGTGCCATTGTCCCTGATTCTCAGGTCGCTAATCCATGCCCGGAGTCGTTTAAGCTGTCCAGCCCGTATTATTCATAGACGCGTGGCTCGGGCATCCTGCCCGACTCTCTTCCTGTTGTCGTTGCCTTTCGGAGGGGCCAAATAGGGTGGATTTTGCGAAAGCAAAATTCGGGTTCCCTATCCGGCCCAGGGCCGATCACAGTACCAGCGGCAACAATCAGAGATACGTGAGCCACAAACCAAAAATCTGCATAACTACTGTTCCAGCCCCCGTCGCCGTCATATCTCAATACTCACAACCTTCAACTCTGTCATCGCATCCATGGCGTATTTGACACATTGGGGCCCGATCCCACTTCGCTTGACGCCGCCGTAGGGCATCATATCTCCCCGCCATGCCGGCACCTCATTAACGAACACCGAGCCATGATCGACGCCGCGCACGAACGCCAGCGCCTCATCAAGCTGGTTGGTGAATATGCCCGTATTCAGCCCGTAGCGCGTCGTGTTGCTAAGTGCGATAGCCTCCGCGACATCGGCAATGCGAATGACCGAGACCACAGGCCCGAAGACTTCGTCCCCAAATAATTTCATCTCCGGGGTGACACCTGTCAGCACTGTCGGGGCGACGAGATTGCCTGCGCGCGTCCCGCCGGTGGCGAGTTCAGCGCCTTGTGCTTGGGCTTCGGCTATCCAACTGTCCAGTCGCGCGGCGGCGCCCTCATCTATAACCGGGCCGATATCTGTTGTCTCTTTGCGCGGGTCGCCGACATTCAAGCTCTTCACTCGCTCGACAAACTGCGCCAGGAAGCTGTCATAGAGGTCGCTCTGGGCGAATATTTTCTGAATGCTTATGCACATCTGCCCGGCGACAGCATAGCTACCGCGCACGCATCCTGCCACCGCCGCCTCCATGTCAGCGCTTGGCATCACCGTCACCGATGATCCGCTCCCACATTCCAGCAGCAGCTTCTTCATCCCTGCGGCCTGGGCGACTATTTCGCCGGTGCGGTCGCTGCCGGCAAAGACCACCACTCTGACCCGCTCGTCCCGTACCAGTGCATCACCGACTTGTGCACCGCCCGGCACCACGTTTACGGCTCCGGCCGGGAAGCCGGCCTCATGCAGCAATTGCCCGAACATGCACGCTGCCAGCGGGGCTTGCGGTGGCGGCTTGAGCACCACGGTATTGCCTGCCGCCAGGGCCGGGCAGAGCTTATGGGCCGTGAGCGCTATCGGGAAATTGAATGGCACAATTGCAGCTACGATGCCCGCAGGCACGCGCAGCGTAAAGCCGATCTTGCCGGCACTGTTACAAGCCCCATCAAGATGCAACTGCTCGCCGCAGAGCCGCTTGGCCTCTTCCGATGACAGCCGCACGACCTCCAGGGCGCGGCTGACTTCGCCGCGGGCCTCGCGGATGGTCTTGCCGACCTCCTGGCAGATGGCAGTGGCGAACTCCTCCGCACGCGCGCCGAGTGCTTGATATGCCGCGAATAGCAGTTCACTGCGCTCGTACGCCGTCAGCTCTGCCATCGGCCTCAGCGCATTGTAAGCCGCGCTCACCGCAGCATCTACATGCTCGGGTCCGCCCTCCACGATGGTATCAATGACGCTCCCATCGTAAGGGTTTATCACTTCGGCCAATGAGCCGTCGAATACTTCCTCACCCTTGATCAGCATCACACAAGCCTCAAATCGGCTGTCGCGGCCGCTGCCGAGTGGTCGCACTCCGTCGTTCGCCGTGCTAAGACATATAGTTCACTACCGTCCGCCTCGCACCTCCTGAAACCCCACCTTCACACTCGCAGGCGATTTGCATTATAGCCGATAATTTGCTATATTTACAGCCCACATTCTCGACGGTTGACAAGCGCGCGCCGGTCGAGCACAGAGGCGATTCCTTTGGGATTGCCCTTGATAAACGAGGAGGATGGAGCCCATGGCAAGCAACGAAGTTCACGGATTTGGCGTTGTCGGATGCGGTGTGATCTCAGACACTCATCTCGACGCAATCGAGGCGCTGCCCAACGGCGAGGTCATAGCGGTGTGCGACAAGATCGAAGCAGCCGCCAAAGCCAAGGCCGAACAATACGATTGCGACTACTACACCGACCTTGCCGCGATGCTTGAGGACGACGACATAGACGTTTGCAACATTGTGGTGCCCAGCGGGCTGCATGCCGAGCTGGGCATCCAGTGCGCCGAGGCGGGCAAGCATGTCATCTGCACCAAGCCGATTGATGTCACGCTTGAGAAAATTGACAGTCTGATTGATGCCTGCGACAAAAACGGTGTCAGGCTCGGCGCGACGCATCAGTTTCGCGGCTACACCGTTTACAAGCGGATTAAGCAGGCCGCCGCAAGCGGCAGGCTGGGCAAGCTGCTTTACGGCAATGCGATCGTCCCCTGGTATCGCACCGACGAGTATTACAGCGACAGCTGGCACGGCACCAGGTTGCTTGATGGCGGCGGCGCGCTGATGAACCAGTCTATTCACTATGTTGACCTGCTGCTGTGGATCATGGGCGATGTGGCGAGGCTTGGGGCATTTGCCGACGCGCTGGCACATGATACCATCGAGGTCGAGGACTGCGCTACCGCCACGCTGAAGTTCACCTCCGGCGCTCAGGGCATCATCCAGGGCACCACTTGCACCTATCAGGGCCATTCGGCGGTGCTTGAGATTCACGGCACCGAGGGCAATGTCATCGTCGTCGGCGAGGATTTGAAACTGTGGGAGGTAGCAGGCGACGAGACGGAGTACAACTCCGAGGCCGGTGCAGTTGGCGGTGCGGCGGACCCGAAGATGGGCATGTTGGGCGAGGCGGTGCAGGCCCACACCGAACAGATCGCTGACGTGCTGGCAGCGGTTGAGGAGAGCCGGGAGCCGGTGCTATCGGGTCGCGAGGCCCGCCGCGCCGTCGAGCTCATCCTCCGCATCTACGAGTCTGCCGAAACCGGCAAGATGATCGAACTCTAGCGCGGGCAATCTGCTATTGCCTCGCTTGCGCTTCCCCCAAGAACCCCGTGGGTCGGGCTTCCACTGTAGTTATGCAAAAAATTGTTGGTAGAAGCAAGATAAGAGGGGGCATATGGCGAACACAGGCTTAAATGCAGCAACATTCAATGCCGAGCTCGCCAAGGATGCCGC
>JAUVVY010000004.1 GCA_030604405.1 bacterium
ACTGCACCTGAGCTGCCGAAGCACACGGGTTGGCATCACCACTGGGGCCATCGGTGATCGTTACCGTGTGCTCTACAGGATTGACCTGCTGGGTGTATTGTCCTGTAGCGCTGACAGTATCATCTTCGGCGCACGTCACCGTCACACTGATGGTGTAGCTGACTATCGCGTCCGTGCGGTTCTCCGGCGCAGTCCAGATCGGGTTCTGAGCACTGGCATCGTCGAAGCTGCCGACACTATTGCCTGCGCTGTCTTCTGCCGTCCAGGCATAGGTCAGGCCGTGCCCACGGCTGTCTTCTGCAGTCACGCTGCACTGCACCTGCGCTGCCGAAGCACACGGGTTGGCATCACCACTCGGGCCATCCGTGATCGTTACCGTGTGCTCTACAGGATTGACCTGCTGGGTGTATTGTCCTGTAGCGCTGACAGTATCATCTTCGGCACACGTCGCCGTCGCACTGATCGTGTAGTCCGCAGTCTCATCAGTCAGATTCGCAGGCGCAGTCCAGATCGGGTTCTGCTTCGTCGCATCATCGAAGCTGCCGACACTATTGCCTGCGCTGTCTTCGGCCGTCCACGCATACACCAGAGTATGGCCTTGCCGGCTGTCTTCTGCAGTCACGCTGCACTGCACCTGAGCTGCCGAAGCAGACGGGTTGGCATCACCACTCGGGCCATCGGTGATCGTTACCGTGTGCTCTACAGAATTGACCTGCTGTGTGTATCCTCCTGTAGCGCTGACAGTACCATCTTCGGCACACGTCACCGTCACACTGATGGTGTAGTTGACTGTCGCGTCCGTCCGGTTCTCCGGCGCAGTCCAGATCGGGTTCTGCTTCGTCGCATCGTCGAAGCTGCCCACATTATTGCCTGCGCTGTCTCTTGCCGTACACGCATACACTAGAGTATGTCCCTGCCGGCTGTCTTGTGCAGTCACGCTGCACTGCACCTGAGCTGCCGAAGCACACGGGTCGGCATCACCACTCGGGCCATCCGTGATCGTTACCGTGTGCTCTACAGGATTGACCTGCTGGGTGTATCCTCCTGTAGCGCTGACAGTGTCATATTGGGCACACGTCACCGTCGCACTGATGGTGTAGTTGACTGTCGCGTCCGTCCGGTTCTCCGGCGCAGTCCAGATCGGGTTCTGCTTCGTCGCATCATCGAAGCTGCCGACACTATTGCCTGCGCTGTCTTCGGCCGTCCACGCATACACCACAGTATGGCCTTGCCGGTTGTCTTCTCCAGTCACGCTGCACTGCACCTGCGCTCCCGAAGCAGAGGGCTCGTCCCCACCCCTGGGACCGTCCGTGATCGTTACCGTGTGCTCTACAGGATTGACCTGCTGTGTGTATTGTCCTGTAGTGTTGATAATATCATCTTCCGCACACGTCACCGTCACACTGATGGTGTACTCGACTGTCGCATCCGTCCAGTTCTCCGGCGCAGTCCAGATCGGGTTCTGCTTCGTCGCATCATCAAAGCTGCCGACATTACCTTCCGCACTCCACTCGTAGTTCAAGTCATGGCCGTGTGTATCCTCGGCAGTCACACTGCACTGCACCTGAGCTGCCGAAGCACACGGGTTGGCATCACCACTGGGGCCATCCGTGATCGTTACCATATGGATGATCCTGAGCGGATTGCCACTCCAACTCACCCAATCCGACCACCTGCCTGCACTGCACTGCACACGCAACGAGATATTGTGATCGGCCTCGGACAAGTCGCTCTTATCAAACTCGGCTGAGCTACCGATCACTCCATCCACATCTGACTTCCACTCATATCCTGTTATCGTATGTCCCGGCTGGTTGTCGGAACCACTGCCCACAAAGTGCACTGCCTCACCCAGGTCCTGAGGATTAGGCGTCACACTCTCTATTGTCGCCGTCACGGTGTGATTGATGATCGTGAGCGGATTGCCGCTCCAACTCATCCAATCCGACCACGTACTGCCACTGCACTGCACACGCAACGAGATATCGTGATCACCCTCGGACAAGTCGCTCTTATCAAACACGGTTGAGCTACCGATGACGCCATCTACATCTGACTTCCACTCATATCCTGTTATCGTATGACCCGGCCAGTTGTCGGAACCACTGCCCACAAAGTGCACTGCGTCACCCAGGTCCTGCGGATTAGGCGTCACACTATCTATTGTCGCCGTCACCGTGTGATCGATGATCCTGAGCGGATTGCCACTCCAACTCACCCAATCCGACCACGTAGCGCCACTGCACTGCACACGCAACGAGATATTGTGATCACCCTCGGACAAGTCGCTCTTATCAAACTCGGCTGAGCTACCAATGGCTCCATCCACATTTGACGTCCACTCATATGCTGTTATTGTATGAGCCGGCAGGTTATCCGAACCACTGCCCACAAAGTGCACTGGCTGCCCGAGCTGCTGCGGCTCAGGAGTCACACTGTCTATTGTCGCCGTCACCGTGTGATCGATGATCGCGAGCGGATTGCCACTCCAACTCACCCAATCCGACCACGTACCTGCACTGCACTGCACACGCAACGAGATATTGTGATCAGCCTCGGACAGGTCGCTCTTATCAAACACGGCTGAGCTACCGATGGCTCCATCCACACTCGACGTCCACTCATATGCTGCTATCGTATGACCCGGCCAGTCGTCGGAACCACTGCCGACAAAGTGCACTGGCTGCCCTAGCTGCTGCGGATCGGGAGTCACACTATCTATTGTCGCCGTCACCGTGTGACCTACCAGCGTCAGTTCCACCACTGTCACACCATAGTGGGCCATCCCGCTGTACAGGCCGCCCCATGCCATCGTGTGATAGCTGTGATCCCACGTGTTGCAGATGTTGATGGTGCCCGCGTCCGTATCGTACCCGAACCCGACCATCGAGTGGCCTGTCACCTGAATTATCACTGAGCGACCGGCATCTATCTCCGCCTGGAAATCCTCAAAGGTGAATCCGTTCGTGTTCCCGTCCCAGCCGTAAATACGCTGGCTGTAGTTGTCCTCTACCGTGTAACCCCGCGACTGGACAAACAGGCGCATACCGTGACACCCGCCGCGTCTGCCGGGTTCGGAGCCCGTATAGTCATGCAGCGGGGTTCCGTCGGCGTAAAAGTAAAACCACGTGCTCCCATCGGTGGACTCATACCTCCACTGACTCGTCCCCATGTAGTCGGCGGTGCAGTCTCCCAGGGTGTGTTCAGTCCAATTCCCGACGTAGGGGTCCGGCCCGGGTTGACCAAAGGCAATCCAGTAGTCATCTACATGCCCCTTAATCAGCCGCCCATCTATCCCCTGATGCGTGGCACTCAGGGGACACTCACCGCCTCCCCAGACCGAGTTGTTCAACGGGAAGGCGCCCGCGTTGGTCGGGCCCGCGTACATATTGTCAAAGGCGTGAGTATCGTACCAGCCGAACATCATCGCCGCAGAGGTTGCAGAGCACCCGTAGCACCAGTCAAGCGCCGGGAAGCTCGCCAGCGCGTTGGTGGCTCCTGACGGATGCGGCCGCGGCGGCGGCCCCCTCGGGAAGTCAATGTAGCCGGGCGGTGGTGGTGACGGCGGCACAAGGACCTCTATCACCTCTTTCCCCCGATACATGAACCTGTCCACAATGTAGGGGTCAAGTGGCGACGCGCCCGATGCTGCCGGTGCCTCCACCAAGAGCCCGGCACAAACTGCCAGTAATACTACAACTGCAGCGAATGGCAATAGCGTACCGCACGATTGCGAACGCATTTTCCGCTCCTCCCGTTGGGGCTCAGTGTCAGCCCCTGACGCGATCACGCCAGGAAACGTCGGTGTCTCAAAGCTTCTTACTCTCAGACGACGGCAAGTAACCAAAAGGCCCGGCCGCTTGCCGGGAATACTCCGGCGGGCCGGGCTATGCGATCATTCACAATTCTTCTTCCAGCCAGGCCCAGCCAACACTCTACTCTCGCCGCAATGCTACTGGATGGCTATTCGCCACGGCCGACGTATTGCCCTGCCAAATCAAAAGAAATTTTGCAGCCCTGCCCACCTCACCCACTGAAGACAGTCGAATGCCTCAGCCGAGCCACCGAATACACGCGACCGCACCACAGCCCATCACTCTTTGCTGGCTCTGTGCTCTTTCAAGAACGCCGGAATGGGGCCGCCTGGATCAAGCACTACCTTGACCCGGATTCCCGTAGGGATATTTCTGGGATTGCGTGGCAGATGCGGGTTGGCAGCATAAATATCGGGCCAGCGATTCCCGTCGCCGTAAAAGCGTTTTGCGAGCTTCCAGAGTGTGTCTGTATTGGCGAAAACGACTTCCACCGGGCTGACAACGTCCAGCGCCTCGGCATTGACCTTGTCTGAGCCTGCAAACGCCTTGGCGAGTGCGACAATCCAATCTCTGTCAGCTTGCGTGGGGGCCAGTCCCCCAAGGGCTAGCTCTCCCCCAGTCTGCTGCACCTTGAGCTCTCTCAGCCAGTCCTCGTTGGCTTCTAAACAGATATTGGCGAGTCTGGAGAGGCTCTGGACAGCAATCTCTGAGCCATCCACACCATAAAGCTCGGCTGCTTGCTTGGTTGCCAGAGCGACGGCGAGCTGCTTGTGGGCAGAAGTGGGCGCATTGCCAACCAAGGAAATAACCCCATCAGATGCCACCGCCTCCAGGTCAGCACCGCTCAAACTGGGGTTGGCCGCCCAGGAAGCCTGAATCGCTGTCGCAACCTGGCCTTCAGCAGGGCGCGTTAGAGAGCGGTAGGATCTGGGTATCTGTGACCCTAACAGTACCAAGATGCCGAGCGCAACAATGCCCAGAACTAGGGTGAGACGGCTATTGCGAGCGGCGCGGTCCAGGATACTGGTGGCCTTCTCGATCCCGGCGCGCGCAGCCGAATCGTCTGCATCAATGGCAAGCGCCACTTCCCAGCGTGTGATTGCCTGATGCATGTCACCAAGCTGAGCGTGTACTTTCCCCAGTAACACCAGAGCCGGCACAAAAGCGGCGTCGAGTTGGAGTACGAAAACGAGCATGTCTCGTGCCGCCACCAATCTCCCCGCCTTGGCCTCAGCAAGCGCCCGGTTATATCCCAGGTGCGGCAGCTCGTTCAGCAACTCTGCGGTTGTGCGATCAGGATAAGCCAAGTCAGTCGACTCCATAAGATAGCTGGGCCCAGCCCGAGAGCCATAATGCTCACGTCCGTGGCTGGCTGAGCCATCAGCTTCGCCTCTTTTTCGTCTTGCGCCTGGTCTTACTCTTGCGCCCGGCCTTGGACGCAGTGGTCTTTGCTCTGCGCCCGGACGTCCGTTCTCTTACCTCTCTGGCCAGCCTATTGTCAGGATCGAGGCTCAGGCTCTCGCGCCGGCGGTCTCGACATTCTCGCCAGTTCTTGTCCTCGGCATTCCGCTGTGCCTCCTCGGCATGAAGCTGCGCCAGTTGCTTCCTGACATCATCGTGCGACGGATCGTAATCCCAGCTTTTCTGGAAATGTTTTCGGGACTCTTGCCACTCCCCAGCCCGGGCATGGATCAGTGCCTGCTGGGCATGAACGGCGGCCAGTTTCTCTTTGATAGTCTCGCTCTCTGGCGGCTTGTCCTGGAGTTCGCGCTCCAACTCAGCTCGTTCCGCTGCAAGCAGTTCCGCCTGCGACAGCGGTCGCCAGCAGTTAGATGTGCTCGCGGCATACTTGGCGGCGCCGAGTGCCACCGCATCGGCGGGGGCAATAGTTGGCGGCTTACCAAAGCATTCCTCTAACTTCTGGCGGACCAGCGGGGTCTGTGCAGTGCGTCCGAGCACGAGTACGTGGTCGAGGGCCGCGATATCCCACTCCGCAGTCTCTGCCGCCGCTCGTGCCAACTCAATGGTGCGATCGACAATGGGAGTTATAAAACGCTCCAGTTGGATGCGCGCCAAAGGGTAGTCGTCATGGAACGATCGGCCTCGCGAGTCTCTCCCGGGCCCCACCTCGATCTGCGCATCTTCGGCAGTTGACAATAGAATCCTGGCCGCTTCGACACTCGCCCGCAGCTTTGAAAGAGCGGACGGATCCGACAAGACTCCGACACCGTGCGAGACAGCGTAAAGTTGATCAATATTGCACATGATTGCAGCGTCGAATGCGTCGCCCGCAAGATGCACATTGCCCTCATGGCTGAGCGCATTAAGTTTGCCGCGAGATTGCTCCACCAGGACCGCCGAAACAGAGAAGAAACTTCTGCCCAGGCAGTAAACTAGTACCTTACTGGCAGCGTCGTGCTTCGGCAGCGAGCCCAGAGCGGCGGCCAGAGATTCGTCCAACACGGAGACGTTGTCGAAGCCAGCAGCTTCAACGGCCGAACGCAAGACGGCACGCTGGTTGATGGGATAGATGCTGGGAGCGCAAACGGTCGCACCAGTTACTCGCGCTCCCAATTCCGCTTCAAGTCTTGATCTAAGAGCGCGGAAGTGGCTGACCGCGTCGTGCTCTCCACTATCCAGAGGCTGCCCCTTCGGTCCGGCCTGCTTGCGAGCGCTGCCCAACCTTGTCTTGAGGGACTCAATACGCAGGCATCCTTCTGTATCCTGGCGCTGGTGGCTCGGCTCAACGAGCAGGCCCACGTCAACAGCTACTTCATCAAACGGGATCCGGGCACCAGCGCCGTCATCAATGGCTACGCGGGAGGCACTGGCCCCGAAGTCTATTCCAATACCATTGCCCATATCTACAGCGTCCCTCCAGTAGGGCGGGATGATGCCTACTCGAGCGAAGTGGGCCCCTTGTCGCGCTGCTCAATTGGAGCCTCGGCGTTGCTCTGCTTCAGCACTTCAACCAACTCGTCGGTCTTGCGAGAGAATTCGTCCGGGCTTCCGTTGCTACGCAAGTTCTGACGCAGTTCGCGAACGAGCGATTGCATGCGATTCTTCGTCCCGGCCTCGAGGTCGCCATATCTGCAGCGCATTTCGACGTGAAGCAGGAATATCAAACCCTTGAATTCCTTTTCGAGCAGGTCGTCAATCTCCTGTTCCAGGCGCCGACCGTTGCTCTCATCCTTGTCGTCCAACGCCTGGCGCCCTTGTTTGACAAGAGCTTCAATCTCCCGCTCCGCACTGGAGCTTAGGAACCAGTCGTACTCCTCAAGCGCCATCTCCGCCTCCACGATACTCCATAGCAGGCGGCGCGCCCACTGGGGCAGCCGATCCGCGTCTTCTTCTTCACCATTCCCGTTGTCAAACTCAATCTGAGGCTCTTCTTTACTCCTGATTCGTGGGTCAATCACGACCGCTTGCTCCCGGCCGGAGCCGTCCTGGATTATTGCCCTGATGCTGAGGCATCCATGACGGTCAATGTCAATGCTGATATCCACCGGGGTCTTTGCAGCCAGAAACAATCCTTCGAGGTCGATATGTGCGGCCCCTAAATATTGTTGGGGATCGTTGGGGTCGAATTCCTCGACCTGTGCATCGTAAAGAGGCACGAGTACTGCTACGTCACTATCTTGAGCGGTGTGGTATCTGTGAACCAGGGATTCGAGCGTCGGGTACGCCGTGCCCTTAGGAGCCATCACTTTGTACGCTCCGCCAGCAGCAAGCAGTCCAACAGGTTTTCCCAGAACTGTGTTCTGGATGAGCTCCTGGAAGGAATGGCCGCACTGGGCACACTGCTGAGCTTCGATGGGATTACTCGCCTCACACTGCGGGCACTTCTTCTCAGGGATCAGTTTTGTACCGCACTTCCAACACGTGGTTGCATCCGGCGCGTTCTCCTCCTGATCCTCCGGGCAGATGATGCCGAGGATACGGTTGGCCGCAATCCCTGCGCCGAATGCGACACATTCCATAGGATCAATATTGCGCATAATCCGCTCAGCACCAAATTCGGCCTCCAAGATTCTCTGTACAAGTGGAATTTGGGTAGAGCCGCCCACCAAGAGCACATGGTCGAGCTGATCGGCAGTCATAGCCGCTTCGTCCAACGCCTTCCGCACCAGCACCATTGTCTTTTCAATGTCAGCGCGGATCATGCTCTCGAAATAGCTGCGGGTGATTTCAACGTCCACGTCGCCACGATCACCATCCGGCAGCGGCACCATCGCCTGCAAGACAATGTCTGCCGACTCCATGTCGCTGATCTGCGTCTTCGCCCTCTCCGCAGCCCTCTTCAGCAAGACCATAAGGCGGGCGTCGTCCCGAAGATTCTCTACACGATACTCCTTTTCAGTCTCCTCCACGGCATAATCAATAATGACCTGGTCAAAGTCGTCGCCGCCGAGCCACATGTCGCCCTCGATGGCTAGTTCGATGAAGTTGACGCCGACAATCGAAATAACTGTGACGTCAAAAGTGCCGCCACCCAGATCATAGACCAGCACATTTGTCATGTCCCCGAGGTTTGCCCCCGCGCCAAACGCCATCGCAGCGGCCGTGGGCTCGGTCACGAGGGTCTTCACCCGCAGACCGGCTAGCTCCCCAGCCTCTCTGGTGGCCGCCTTCTGGCTCAGTGAGAAGTATGCCGGCACTGTTATGACAGCATGTGTAACATCCTCTCCCAAACGTTTCGACGCGTCCTCCCTCATGCGGCGTAGAATCATTGCCGAGACATCTTGCGGACGCAACATCTCGTCACCGAGCATAACCTGCAGATCATCACTATCTTCAGGCTTCACGACCCGGTATTCGTTACGCCTTGTGACTTCCTCAACATTGGGATCATCATAGAACCGGCCCATAAGACGCTTGATTGAAAAAATCGTGTTTTCCGGATTGGAGCCGGCGTTGTCCATGGCTTGCGTTCCAATTAGCGTTTCGTGGGTTTTTCGATGCAGCCCCACGACCGACCGCGTTTGGCGTTCGCCCGCCTGGTTCAAAACGACTTGACCTCCGTGCTCGTTTTCGAGTGCGACGACCGAGTTAGTCGTCCCAAGATCGATACCTACAGCTACAACGTTCATGTTAATCATCCTTTTGCGGCTCGTTGAATGACTCCGGCGCCGTCTGGGTGGCCGTAGTCATTGACGTATTTCTGGCCACTACTACCTTCGCTTTGCGAAGGATCTCGCCTCGCCACAACCACCCACGCTCGAGCACTTCGAGGATGGTGTTATCAGAGACATCATCACGTTCAATGAAGTCCTCCACCATCACACTGCCTGGGACAGGTCGAAGAAGGTCAATGGGGACAACGTGATCCATGGCCAGAAGGCCCTCCAGGGTTCGGCGAGTGCGCTTCACTCGCTTGAACCATTTGAGGGCTTTAGGCTCGGTGGGATCATCTCTGGCTTCCTCAACTGAAATCATCCGATCGAAATTATCCATTAGCTGTTCGATGATCTCGATATAGAATTTGCGTTTGGCGGCATCTTGCTGGTGGCGGATTTCGTCGAATTCGTTGTGGAGCTCGTGCAGTTCTTGCTCAGTGTCCTCCGCCCCAGCGCAGATCACGGCCCAGACGCTGGTCAATTGCTCATCTTGAGCGACGCTAGTCGGGAGGGGTTGCTCGTCAAAGACGAACTCGGCAGGTATCTGCTCCATCTCGCTGGCCCCCTTATGAATCGAAGCGGACATGCTTCGGCAGCACTGGCGCGTCAAAGAACCGACGGAGATAGCTTAAGGTCACGTCGCGGAACTTGATGGGCGTTCGGAAGCGAGCCGCTCGCCCTTGATGGAGGTCGGTAAACTCTCGCCCAAGTGTGATCGGCGGAAACGCCGGCTGGATGGCCGGGGGTTCTACCGGCACCTGTCCATCGTATTGCGCATTCTCAGGGGTATCTGCTTGGTAGTGCCAGAAGTCTTCTTCAATTCGAGAGTCCGAGCGGCGTAACCGCCTCCAGGCATCGGTGATTTCCTGGTGTCGCTTGCGGTTCTTGGGGTCACCGCTGAGATCAACATACGCCTGCTGAACGTCGGCCATGGTGGCCTGGGGCGTTAGTCCGAGGACTTCGTACGCACGCTTTCTGCTATCCAACGGGTCTTTCATTTTCAGCCTCACTCGACTCAGATTGTGCAAGACAGCTACCGTTATCCTATGCGGTGCTCCACAAGCGCCACTAGAACCGCCGGCCCGGGCCGCTTTACATCGCGCTCACAGCTCTGAGGTTCTTCATAGCGTGGTCGTTTGTGGGATCAATTTGCAGTGCTTCCATCAGCAGATTGACGCCGTCCTGAAAGTCAGAAGAGTACGTGCTGTAAGCCTTGTTGCACTTGTCTACACCCCAGTTTGAGAGCATGAGAGAAAGGTCCTTCTTGTGCTCGGGGGCGCCGGGATCGAGGTCCACTACCTGACGCATTAGTCTCACGGCTGCAGCGTAGTTATCACGATTGAACAGCTTAATTGCGTCATTTCTCATGACATGCCCCAAGTTTTCCTTAGCCTTGACATTGTTGGGATGAAGCTCAAGGGCGTACTTGAGATGCTTCTCACATTTGTCCCATTGGTCAGCGTTGCCGGCGATGATGCCCAAGGTGGCGTAATACTCCGATAGATTGATGCGAAGCCTCTCAGTCTTCACGCTATCAAGCGCTACTTCGAGAATATTGATAGCAGCATGCAAGTCGCGGTGATCATCTTTGGGGTCTCCGGGGGGCTTCAAACTCAAGTTCATTCGCTTGAGCTTCCGGATTAGGTTTCTCAACGCCGTCTCCGAAAGCTTTTTGATTTTCTTGAGATCTCGTTCCGTGTGATCCAGAAGCTGGCCCAAGTTGACAATGTTCGCCTTCTTCAGACCTTCGCATGCCGAGGCGGGAAGCTCAAGGGTCTCTATCGGTCTGGCCAGCACGTTAGCCCTCGGACCTTTATTGTTCCACCGAGTGGCCTCACGGACCGCGGTATCCTCCACCTGTCCCTTTATTTGGTCGCGCAGCGATTTGCGCTCACGAACATGAGATAGACCGGCATGCCAGGTCTCGAGGGCTTGCAGTATATCGCCTGAGGCTGCGATGGCTCTACCTTGTTCCAGGTGGGCCATAGCGGCTAGATCGTGGCCATCCTTAGAGGAAGCCTGCTGCTCCAGTGCCGGCATCAATATGTCGAGAGCTCTTGCGTACGAGCCCTCCTTGATCATGGACCAGGCGAGCACCCAAGGTGATAGCGCCCAGTGTAGGTCATCGGTTGTTTCATCTGTCGGATGGGCCGACTCAAGGACGGCGAACAGTCTGTTCGCAGTTGGCAACTGGTCGAGATGCTGGAGCATCATGGCACCGCAGATAATGAGCGTATCAACGCTTCGGCCTTCGTCTTGCAACTGCACGGCTGCCGCGGCAAGGGCTTCAGCGGCCCGCCGCTCTGCGGATAACTTCGCCGACAGTAGCGTCAGGCGTTCCAGGTCGCTGGCTCGATTGTCATCTCTGGCGGCATCTGCATATTCGGTCAGGGTTCGCGCCAGATGCTCCAGGAGCTTTGTTTGTAGAGTCGCCACTGCATTGACGGGCACGCTCCCGCAGTATTGCTCGCGCTCCCTGGTCCAGCGGCTCCAGAACTCATCGTTACTACAAAGCGCGACCCAGTTTCGAATTGCGCCTTGCCAGGCCTTCGCAGCTTCAGTGCCATGGCCGGCATCTTCCAGCGAACGTGCTGTCCAGTAGTACAATAGCGCCAGAGAGTGGGTCGCTCGCAGGTCATGCGGGTCACGTTGCTGCGCCTCTTCCCATAGTTGCGCCGCCTCCTCGTGCCGCCCCGCGCCCACCACAATATAGGCCGCATAACCGCCAAGTGACCGAAGCATTTCCTGCAGCTCAGGGTCTTCCGAACCCACGGCCAGCGCCCGTTGCAGGGCATCCACCGCCTCCGCCCAGTTCCCCTCGGCCGCGCGGGTCTGCGCCCAGAATTTGCATACTACCGCCAAAGCCTGCCGACTGGCCTCCACATCGTCCACGGCTCTTTCAAGGCAACCAGCCGCCTCCGATAGATGACCACAACTGAACTGGACCAGTCCCAAGTAGTAGTGCGCCATCGGATGACTATTCTGACTGGCAACTGCGGACAACAATGCCTCAGCGCCCTCCATTTCGCCCAACCTGAGCAGGCAGTAGGACTGCAGCAAGGCCGGCGCTGCTGCCGCTGTCTGTGGGAGCGGAACTTGAGCGGCGTCGTGCAAGATTTCATAGAGGTGATCGTTGCTATGGACCGCGCCTTGTTGCGGGTTAGTAATAGAGGCCGCCTGGCTTGTCGCCGCGCCGCCAACAGGTCTTGGTTGGATCGCCTGCAAGGCCGCGGAGCAGTCGCCGGCCATAGCACATACCGTCGCGTAAACAAAGTCCAGCGGCAGGTCGAGATCGGTCCAGGGACCGCTCTGCAACGCGCCTTCGAACGTCTGCCGCGCATGCTGGCCTCGTCCGGCCGCGGTCTGTGTGAGTGCCAGGTGATAGAGGGCTCGCGTCGCGTGGAGCGGGGTCGGAGCTGCGGCTGCTAGCTCCGCGAGGGCTTCGCTGGCCGCGCCGTGCTCGCCCAGATCGGCATTCAGAAGAGCGTCAAAATATCGGCAGGACCAATGTTCGGGACAGGAAAGCAGGCCGAGTTCCAGCAGCATCTGTGCATCGCTGCACTTGGTGGCGTCGCTCAGGTATGCTTCGGCAGCGCGAAAATACGCATCGCCAACGTCTCTTTTCAGCTTTTCGTCCTCAGGACGCGACTTAAGAGACGCTTCCCAGTACTCAGCCGCGCGCGTCCACTCGCCGCCCTGTGCGCACTGACAGCCGGCCAGGTAGCCTGACCGTCGGCGACTGAGAGCGACACGTTCGTCGTCTGGACAGCGCTCCGAAAGCTTTGAAAATGCTTCAATAGCCTCTTCATACCCCTCGACACTCGCAGCCGCAAAACCTAGATGGAACAGGACGGCATTGCCATCATCCCCGAGCTGCACCGCACGGCGCAGGTGCGCCAATGCCTGATCCCACTGTTCAGCCGCGCAGCTCAACAAGCCAAGGCGGTGAAACGCGTATGCAGCTTCCGGAAACGCCTCCGCCACTTTCTCGTAAGTTGCGTTAGCCTCATCGGCAGAATCCCCGGCTTCAGCGGCCCACCCCATAAGCTGAAGGGCTTGCAGATAGAGCTCCGGCGACGTATCCGAGACGTCTGCAGCTTGATTCACCACAGTCTGTGCAAGCTCCCCCGCTTTCTGAGCATCTCCACACGCTCCGTGGGACACACCCAGGGCGAGGGCCACCTCCGGATGAGCATTAGACTCTGCGTAGGCGGTCTGATAGTCGTCCCGGGCAGCCTCGTAGTCGCCGCTGCCGAAGAAGGCATGGCCCCTCTGCAGGTAGGCCTGCCAGCGCGAGGTGTCAGCGTCGATCGCCAGGGACAGCCATTCAACCGCCTCAGGAAACTCTCCGGCATGCGCCCGTGCACAGCCGAGGTAGTACAACTCGTCCCAGCCCGCATCCGGCCTCGACGCCGCCTTGGTGAGTAACTCGAGCGCCTGGGCCGTATCACCCGTGCGCAGGTACGAGCGCGCCAGGCATAGGGTAGCTTTTCGTGGCCGAGAGGGTAAGGCCGCCAGGTTACGCTTAGCCTCCTGGTAGTCACCAAGCAGGAACAATGCTTGGCCCAGCCCAAGCATTGCCCGCACGCATGATTTGTCCAGTAAGAGCGCCTGATTGTAGTTCTTGACTGCTTGCTCCAGCACACCACGGATCATACAGATGTCCGCGGTGACGCGGAATATCTCCGGATTCTTCTTGTCAAGTGAGTACGCCGTCTTGAGGGCCTCGTTGGCATCTGCCGACTGCCCCAGAACCTCCAGTACGGCTGCCAGGTAGGTGTAGAACTCCTTGCGGGTACTGTCAAGCGCAACTGCCTTTGCCAGGCTCGTTTGGGCGGCTTCAAACTGCCCGCAATGAGCCTGTGCTCGTCCGAGCATAAAGCTATACTGCGCATTTGTCGGGTCACGGGAGACGACTGTCTGCAGTCGTTCGATCGCTTCCTGTGCGCGGGTCGCAATGAGCGTGGCGCTATTGGGCGGGTCCGTCAATTCCAGCTCATCGCACACGACGACGCAAGTCCAACCTGCCAGGTACAGCGGCTCCGGAGCGTCCGGGCGCAAAGTGACAGCCTGTTCGAAGGCGTCCAGAGCCGCATCAAACGAACGCTCGTTTACGCGGAGCTTCCCGCTACATAGCGCAATATGATAAGCCGTCTCAGGGCGGCTCGGATCAAGACGTGTGGCCGTATTGAAGGCCTTTATTGCTTCGACATATTGACCGCCTCCTGCCAGAGCCAGACCCATGTAGAAATGAGCCCATTCGACCTGGGGATCTTCAGACAACACCAATCGGCATCGCTGCAGATTCGCTTTGAAGGCGTCTCGGTCTGCCCCTTCCTCGACGCGACATTGGGCTTCGACAAAGCTCGCCACAGTAGGATCGGCCTCGGCCTGTCCCTGCCGAACCTGCGCCAGATAATCCACTGCAACGCGGAAGCCCATATCGCTCTGGGGGTCCTGCTCGACAAACCAACGCACCAGGAAGAGGGATATTTCCGCAGACAGAGCACTATATGCGCGCGCAGCCATATATGCGTGTGCAGCCTCGGCCACATCACCTTCAGCCTGAAGCAGTTGTCCGCGTTGAAGATGAGCCCGGCCGAGGCAGGTGCGATGTTTGCTTGAGAGCTCATCAACAGAACTCAGAATCCGGACCACAGTATCATATTCATGCAAGGCCCGCCGGACTTGACCCTTCTCGCCCTGCCGCGCTGCTCGGTCAAGCTTTTTCTGATATCGGGCTGGATTGCCGGGCATTGGCAACAGGCCGAACAGGAAGCTGGCACGGTCGCGGAAGGTCAAACCTCTGGTTTTAGGTCTGGGCGAGTTGCTCACGGTTATCCACCTTCTTCCGCTGCGGGTCGGCACAGAGCAGCGACTACGGCTGTAACGTCATCGCGAGAGCCTCGTTCCCTGACCAACGCGGCCAAGGCGTTGCCTCTATCTGCAAGCGGCACGGGGAGATTGCAGGCCTCTGCGATCTCACCGTCCGAAACAAAGCTCGACAGCCCATCGCTGCAAAGGAAAATGATGTCCCCCGGTGCTATCTCGCATTCGAACACATCCGCACCACTTGGGACTAAAGAGCCGAGTGCGGCGAGTAGAAAACGGCGCTGTGGCTTTACGGCATCGACGTCATCGGCAGGGTCGCTTGCAAGCGTCTCAGAGCCGCTGACGTGATCGTTAGTCAGTTGCTCGATCGCTCCGTTCCTGACTAGATAGGCGCGGCTATCACCGATGTGTAGAAAGAAGGCGCTGGTCGAGCGCACCAGGCATGCCGTCAGCGTTGTGCTCATTCGATTGCAGCCCGGATGTTCGGCGCCGACCTGCCTGACACGGACATCGCACTGCTCGGCAGCAAGTGACATAAGTTCGAGATCGGTGCCTGGCTCGGCGGCGAGCGCGGGGCTCTTGAAGAATTCGAGCAGGGCATCTATAGCGGTGTGGCTTGCCAGTTCACCCGCCGGACCGCCACCAACGCCGTCTGCAACGGCCAGCAAACCGATCTCGGGAGCTACGCAAAAGGCGTCCTCGTTGACGGTTCTGTGCGGGCCCTGAGTTGTGATGCCGTGAGCTTCCATTTGCATAATCATTCCACCGAGTTTCTCTGCCAAGCTTTGAGCAATTTCTCTACCACGGACCGGGTCTTAGGCGACAGCGTGGCCGACTTGGCATTTTGGAGCGCTTCGATGGCCTGCTGCTTTTGACCCAACTGATGGTACACCATTGCAAGATCAACGAGTAGTTCGTCTGCCGTGTCACAGCGGTTCATTCCATCTCGGAGCACCTGAAGTGCCTTCCTGAGTAGATACCTCTGAATATAAAACTCCGCAAGCGCGTGAAAACTTTCAACACATGGGTGGCGTTTGACTATGTCCTCGAGCGCTTGCTCCTGAGCCTTAGGAGTTTCTTCTTTCCACGCTTCGCCGATACCATGTGACACTTGGGTGCGTCCGCGGAAAGCAACCAGGCTGTCATGAAGCTCTTGCGCGCTCTGCAACCGCTCCTCCACCTCGGGACACAGTGCGCGCATGATGATCGCGCCCAGTTCCTCGGGCACATCTGCGATCTCGCACGGTGAGCATGCGTTCCCCCGACAGATTTCCTCGCCATAGACAAGCGCAGGCTTGGGCTTGCCTTCGGCACCAATCGGGCTAAACGGAAGTTGCCCGGCCGTCATTTCATAAAGGACTACCCCCAGCCCGTAGATATCCGCCCTATGGTCTGCGTAACTTCTCAACAGCTCCGGCGACATGTAAGGGAGTGTACCGGCCGTGGTGGAGGCATAGCCGGAAGCATCCAGTAGCCTCGAAATGCCAAAATCGGCGATCTTTACCAGACCGTCGGAGCTCCTGATCATGATATTCTCAGGCTTAATATCCCTATGAAAGATGCTCTCCTGCTGAAAGGCATTATGAAGGGCTGTCAATCCCACGCAGACCTGGATCACGATGTCGAGGGCCAATCCGATCTCCAGGGCCACTTGGGCACCGATATTACCGATGCGGGCCCGTAAAGGCTCACCGTCCACGAACTCCATCACAATGACTTCTCTGCCCCCAACCTCGTGCAGGTCATAGAGCAACACGACATGGGGCTCGTTAAGGGCCCTTATCCGCGCCATCAGTCCCGCTTCCTGGCGAAGCGCCACTTCCTTTTCATCGTCGTGCGGGATCTTGATGGCTACCGCGCACTTTAGCACGGTGTCATAGGCCCGATAGACGCAGCCAAACGCCCCACAGCCCAGAGGGTTCTCATCCAATTGAAAGCGAGTTGACAACTTCGACGGTTTTTCGCGTGACATTCCAGTTGTCCGTCCTTTCGGCTGTCGAGCGCTCGTCGGCCGCCGTCACAGTACTCTTCACCACAACCGCAGCTCCGGTGCCGGCCGTTCTTCAAAGCTCATTGGCCTCGTCCTTCTCCTCGTCTGCAGGCAAGTTGCCGGTCCCACGCCGCAACTCCAAGAGCGTTGAACCGACAATGATCTGGTCTGCATAATTGAGTTTCGTCTTAACCTCGATGACACGCCCGTTCACGATCGTGCCATGGGTGCTGCCAATGTCTTCCAGGAAATACTGATCGCCCTCGCGAGTAAGTCGCGCATGTTGACGTGAGACGGATGAGTCCAGCGAAATTGCGATCTCTGCCGCCTCGGAACGCCCCAGCAGCCACGAGTCGCCTTCGAGGACAAACCATTTGCCGTCTTCAGGACCGTTCATGGCCTCAAGCGCATCCGTCTGAGGCGCCAATTCAAAGCCGAGCTTGTGGAGAATCTCCGTTCGATAACCCATCTTCATTCTCCCTGGCTATCCGGTTCACTTGTCAACGAGAAGCTCGTCTGCTCGCCCTGGCGTGTTGCGTAGATTGTGGCTCCCGGTGGCGGCTGGGTCTCCAGAGTGAACTGCGCTAACGGCTTTCGCAGGAGCCGGTCCACGGTCCGTCGTAGCTCGCGCGCTCCGTAGGTCTCATCGTAACCGCGCTCGGCGAACAGGTCGGCCAGGTCTTCGGCCACCTCCAAGCGAAGCTGACGTTGTGCCAGCTCGTTCTCAATTTCCGACACCACCAGGTCCACTATCCGCCGCACTGTCTCGCGAGACAGCGGCTGGAAAACGACAACTTCATCAATTCGGTTCAAGAGTTCTGGTGGAAACGCTTGTTCAAGGGCCTTTTCCGCCACCGCCTTTGTCGCTTCATGCTGAGCCTCCGGAGCCTCCTCAGCAGGGGACTGGAACCCGAGCGGACGGCGTGCTGCCGCCACTTCCCGGCTCGCCAGGTTGCTCGTCATGATGATAATTGCATGGGAGAAGTCAACGGTGCGGCCGCGGTTGTCTGTCAACCTGGCATCGTCAAAAACCTGCAGAAACAGATGCATGACATCGGGATGCGCCTTCTCGACTTCGTCCATCAGGATCACGGTGTAGGGCCTGCGTCGCACTGCGCCAGTCAACTGCCCCTCTTCATCATGTCCTATATAGCCGGGTGGCGCCCCAATGAGCCTCGCGACATTGTGCGGCTCTCTGTACTCGCTCATATCAATGCGTACCAAATGCCGCTCCGAGCCGAAGAGTGCCGCAGCCAGGGCCTTGGCCACTTCCGTCTTGCCCACGCCTGTTGGCCCCAGGAACAGAAGCACGCCGTCCGGGCGGTTGGGGAAACCAAGTTCGCGTCCCGCGATCACACACTCGGTGACTTTGGCAAGGGCTTCGTCTTGGCCGAGCACGCGTGTAGCCAATTCGCTTTCCAGGTGAAGCAGCCCCTCGGCATCCTCCTTGCTAAGCACACCCACCGGGATGCCCGTGGCCTGCGATATGACGCGAGCGACGATAGCCGTAGTCAAGACCCGCTCCCCGACCTGGCCGCCGCTGCCAGTCAGCGACTGTATAGTCAATTCAGCGCAGGCACGGTCCAGGATATCCACAGCTTTGTCAGGCAGGAAGCGATCCCCGATGTAGCGTTCGGCCAATCTGACAACTTCTTCGAGAACCTCGTCTCCAATGGTGATTTGATGGTGCTCTTCCAAAGTAGGCCTGAGTCCGCACAGCATTTCCACCGTTTCCTCAGGTGACGGCTCAGGAATCGTCACAATTTCGAAGCGACGTGCCAGGGCGGCGTCATTCTCGACATGCCGATGATACTCTTCGGTAGTGGTCGCCGCGATGCACGCGATCTCCCCCCGTGCCAGTACCGGCTTGAGCATATTGGAAGCATCAATCGTCCCCGAGCCCGCCGCTCCTGCTCCCAGCAGTGTGTGCATTTCATCGAAAAACAGCACGATATCACCGCTGTCGCGCGCTTCCTGCAGGATAGTCTCGAGGCGCTTCTCAAATTCGCCGCGATACTGTGTGCCCGCTACCAGCGCCGACGGGGCGAGTTGAACGATACGCTTACCGCGAAGCGGCCGAGGCCCGTCCTCACTGATCGCCCGCTGCGCAAGTCCCTCGACCACACAGGTCTTCCCCACGCCCGGATCGCCGATAAGAAGAGGATTGTTCCGCTCATGACGGGCAAGCACCCTGACGACGGCCAGCATTTCGGCCTTCCGGCCGATGACGGGACGCAGTTCGCCGCGCCGGGCCAGGTCGCACAGATCACGGCCGAATTCGTCAATGTATGGAGTCCGACTCCGGGTCCGTTCGACCGAGCCGGCTGAACTTGGCGCGGACGCGTCGTCCTCGATCACTTTCGCCATTGCATCCTGTGTTGCCATACCGAGGTCACACATTATGCGAACCGGAATACTGCGCCCCTCGAGAAGAACAGCTTCGAGGACATTTACCGGCGACACCGCGCCCTTGCCGGACTGTTCAGCGAGGCTCTGGGCAAGCTGCATTATCCGGGTGGTTCTGGGCGTGACTTTCAGGCTGTCGCCCCACAAAGGTGGCTCGTCCCGCGAAGGCAACTCACCCAGATGCTGTCGGAGCACCTTGCGATCGATCTCCAATCTGCTCATCATTCTTTCCAACTGGCGATTGGGGATCTTGCACAGCGCGAGCACGATGTGTTCAACACCGAGGTAAAAGTGCTGCCGGTCCCTGGTCTCGGCTGACGCGATCTGAATAACAGTGAGCGCGTCTCTGGAGAGATTTGAAAAGCCTTCCACTCAGGTCCCCTCCTTCACGATCGGTCTGATATTCAGGACGAGTCATTGTGATCGCCCTGCGAGCGCCTGCGTTCTTCGGCGTCATGCGAGGGGTCTTCCGATCGCTCCCGGTGCCTGGCGCCGCTGACTTGGCGCGGCAGTGGGCTGGTCGTTGTGGTTGTGGCGGCGAGCCCACTTGTCTCGACGCCCCGGGGCGCGGCACGAATCTCGAACCGGCCGCCAAGCGACTCCGGCGGCAGAAATCCCGGCTGTACGGACAAGACGCTCAAGTCAACGCGCATTTCTATGATGCCAACTCTGGCCTCCGCTTCGCCAAGTACTATGACACCGGCATCGTCAATGATAGCTAGCGTCAGTGCCCCAAGGGTGGGCGCCGTCTGGACAACCTCCAGGGATAAATGAAATTGACGTGACTGATCGATGCGTGGCCCATCCTGGCACAAGAATGTCATCGCTTTGCCCATCTGTTGACCGTTGGCATCGAGAGCCTCCACGCGTAGTTGGTGCACTGGGCGCGCGCTCATGTCATTTGGCAGTATCAAGTTATCAATTCGCCGAGAGATATGTGCCAGACCTGCCGCTGCCGCCTCCGGCCAATCAACTAGCATGTTGATTAGCTCCACAAGCCGGCACTCGCCCCCATCGCTGACACCCAGGGCTGCCATCAGTGTATGCGCCGCCCCCCGGCACGTGCCGCAGAGCGTCAGATGATTGACGACCTCCAGAAGCTCGTCCCGAGATGCCTTCCCGTTTATGTATCTGAATAAGCACTCACGGTCGGGATGTGTCTCGCTAACTGGCCTGACCGATTCTGCCAACGCCGACTCAAAGGCCTGAGAGACAGCGTCGGCCAGTTCGATGCCGCTGACTACACGCTCATCATTGCGGCTAGTTCCATCGTCATCCAATGGCTTCCTCCCCACTCTTGGGGTGATTATGAATTAGAACAATACATGGTAAACAACGTTCGTTACAGCCGATTCCTTTCTTGATCCTCATCCTCTGCATTTCTTTGTATGCTCGCCGTGCGCTAGGAATGGTGTCTTACATCATGGAGGCGCTTCTTCATCTCAGCGGTCAATTCGGCAACCAGCTTGCGCAGCGCCTCTTCCAGGATTTCGTCAACCTCTGCTTCTGACAACTGAAATGTGTCGCCAATCTCCGAAATGCTCAGCCCCTCCAGCCATCGCGAACCCGCTATGCTGCGATGCTGATCACTCAGGTCGAGCTCCCCGATTATCTCGCTGACAGTATCAATAAGCTGGTCCAGGTGCTCATCCACTAAGTGCTGCATCAGACGGCCAAGTATGTCCCCGCGCCGCAGCCAATTGTTCAATTGGCCTGTGGTGGGCGGAGCCACCCCGCAGAGCTGGGCATGGGCCGCCAACTGGCCCCCAATTTCCGGAAGCGTGCAGCCATCTACGTAGTACGCCACGAAGGCCAGTCTCTTGAACAGCGCAAGCAACTCCTGGCCTTGTTGCGCGGTAATGCTATCAGTCAATACGTGTTCGAGCTCGGAGGAAAGCCAATCGAACAGCATCTTGTGCGCGACGCTGTCCTGTTCGGTTAGAGACACAGAACCCTCCGGTTCGTCCTCGGCAAGCTCCTGGTTCGGCGCTTCTGGGCCCTGACGACGTGTCCAGTCATTCCCTACATTATTGGCGATCTGATAGAGCCAGGAGGAGAATGCGCTGCGTTCTTCATATCGGTTCGACGAGAGCGCCACCCAGGCGCGGATGAAGGTCTGTTGACACAGATCCTCGGCGTCATTGAAGCTGCCAGTCCGACGATAGAGAAAGACGAATATCCGTTTTCGATATCGCACCCACAGATTGTCGAAAGCTTGTCTGTTACCGCCAATAGCCAAGGCCACAAGTTCGCGTGTGCCTTGCTCCTGACCAGTCTCGCTCATAGAATTCATGGCTTTCGTTGACCTATGCAAATGGCGAACGAACGATCAATCTGACGGCACGCAGCACCGGGCGGACGGTGCTAAAGGTACTATGACACCTATTATCTTTCCCCGATGAATCACAACAGTATTCCACAGCTTGGCTTCACTTCCCTGCTTTGCGGCCGCGTGAACCGAGCATGTTTCGAGCCCGTCCCCTGCCGGCAAGGCAACCACAAAACACTTCAAGAGACTGTCCCGGAGCGACGCACCCGCCCGTGATAGCCTCTTGGCGTTATACCTGCGTGCATGGGAGAATAGCGCTTCGGCAGGCGTTGCGCTGCTATCGGCCGCAGGTGAAGCCGCTGCCGGTCTTGCGCCCGAGACGGCTGTCGTCCACCATCTCTTCCAGAAGCCCCGCCGGCTGGTACTTGTCACTGCTCAGCCGCTCGCGCAGGCTCTCCATGACCGCCAGAGTGATGTCATTGCCAATCAGGTCCGAAAGCTCCAGCGGCCCCATCGGGAAGCCGCACCCCAGCTTCATCACGGTGTCAATGTCCTCAGCGGAAGCCACCCCCTCTTCCAGGAGCACGATCGCTTCGTTGATCATCGGCATTAGCAGGCGATTGCACACGAAGCCGGGACTGTCCTTGACCAGCACGGGGACCTTGCCGATGGCCACGGCCAGATTCCCAACGGTTTCAGCCGTCTCGCTGCTGGTCTCCGGCGTCAGCACCAGCTCGACGAGCTTCATGATCGGGGCAGGATTAAAAAAGTGCAGACCGACGAAGTTTGCGGCACGCCCACTAGCCTGACCAAGGTCGGTCACTGAGAGGCTGGATGTATTGGTGGCGAAAATAGTATGAGGCGGGCAAATGCTGGCCAGTTCAGCCAGCAAATCCGCCTTGACGGCGAAATCCTCGATAATAGCCTCAATTACAAACTGGCATTGCGCGGCAGGGGCCAGGTCGTCAGCGACCTGTATGCGGGCGAGGCTGGCGGCAACATCGTCAGCCGTCATCTTGCCCTTCTCGACAACCTTCTGCAGGCCTTTTTCCATCCGCGGGACGGCGCTGGCCGCGACCTCGGGGACCTCATCATACAGGAGCACTTCAAAGCCGCCTTGGGCGAAGGTCTGCGCGATGCCTCCGCCCATGGTGCCGGCGCCGGCCACGAGAACCCGTTGAATATTCATGCGAACGCCCCCTGTGAGGTGTCTGACCTGCATTATTCACGAGTGAAATGCAACATATAGCAGAATTGAACAGGCAGGCCGTTTATGACTACATAGAGCGGTTTTTGGTAAGCGCCGGAAAATAACACACTGTAATCACCCTAACGACCTCGGGCTGGAAGCTGAGAACGCTGTCGCGTTCTCACCTGAGTGCGGCAAACAACGCCACACTCAGGCCGAGCCACGGATTAGTAATTCGGGCTAGATCCGCTCGACGATGGTGCATACGCCGAGGCCGCCGCCACAGCACAAGGTGGCCATGCCGACGGTCACATCCTGCCGCTGCATTTCGTACAGAAGTGTTGTCAGAATCCGCGCGCCGCTGGCGCCGATGGGATGGCCCAGCGCTATCGCCCCGCCGTTGACATTGACCTTCTCAAGGTCCCAGCCGACTTCTTGAGTCAGTGCTAGAGTCTGGGCGGCGAACGCCTCATTCGCCTCGATCAGCTCGATGTCATCGAGAGTCATGCCGGCATCAGTCAGCGCCAGCTCAATGGCGCGTGCAGGTGCGATGCCGAATTCGTCCGGGGCCCGCGCAGATTCGGCCCAGGCGACCATCCGCGCCGGATTGTCCAGGTTGATGCCGGCGGCTACGTCCGCTGAGACCACCACTGCAGCCGCCGCGCCGTCGTTGAGACCGGAGGCGTTGCCGGCAGTGATAGCGCCATCATTGAGGAAAACCGGTTTGAGCTTGGCCAGTATTTCGACCGTGGTGCCGGGACGGGGATGCTCATCAGTGTCTATCACAATCGGGTCGCCCTTGCGCTGTGGGACCTCGAGGCTGGTAATCTCTGCCTCAAAGCGGCCTTCTTTCTGGGCGACCTCGTAGCGGCGTTGGCTTGCGGCGGCGTATTCATCCTGGGCCTGACGCGATATGCCGCGTTGCTGGGCGAGTCTGTCCATCGCAGCACCCATGTGCTCGCCGCTGAAAGCATCTTCCAGGCCGTCGCTGAGCATGCAATCAACCAACTGATAATGGCCCATGCGGCTACCCCAGCGTGTGTCTGTGTCGGCAAGGGGCGCTCGGCTCATGCTCTCCATGCCGCCCGCTACGGTGACTTGTCGTCGGCCGCAGAGAATCGATTCGGCCGCCATGGTGATCGCACGCAAGCCGCTGCCACAGAGCATGTTGATGGTTGCTGCCGGTGTGGTGACGGGAATGCCGGCGCCGATGGCCGCCTGCCTGGCCGGGCCCTGTCCCAGCGCAGCGGAGATCACGTTGCCCATTAGCACATCTTGGACCTGCTCGGGTGTGATGTTGGCCCGCTCTAAGGCCGCCTTAATGGCGTGCGCGCCGAGCTCCGTGGCCGCTACATCTTTCAGCACGCCGCCGAAGCTCCCGACAGCCGTCCGCGCTATCGCAGCAATTACTGCCTCTGTCACTGCAGCTCACCTATCCTTTGCGCAAGCCCCATCACCTCAGGGCGGAAAATCTCTTCCGGCATGGTCGTCAGATCATCGGATACTTTGAGCTCAAATCCGGTCTGGTCAAGGATGTCCTTTTGCAGGTCCACGCCGGGGGCGATCTCGATCAGCACCAAGTGCCCATCTTGGAGTGTAAAGACAGCCCGCTCGGTTACATAGAGCACTTGTGTCCCGCGCTCTGCTGCGTACGGGCCGCTGAAAGTGACGTGCTCGACCTCGGGCACCAGCTTCTTGACCTTGCCCTCCTTAACAATGCGCAGTTTGGCTTCGCTTATCTCTACCTTGAGTCCAGCCGCGGTGAAGGTGCCACAGAAGATCACGCGCTGAGCGGTCTGGGTGATGTTAATGAAGCCGCCGCATCCTGTCAGGCCGCCGCCGAACTTGCTGACATTTACATTGCCGTGGGTGTCTATCTGGGCGCTGCCGAGGAAGGCCAGGTCCAGTCCGCCACCATCGTAGAAATCGAACTGGCTGGGCTGATCGATGACGGCATCCGGGTTGGTCGAGGCGCCGAATGAAAGCCCCCCGGCCGGCACGCCGCCGATTGCGCCCGCCTCAACAGTTTGCACCATCTCCTCGATGATGCCCTCCTCGTTAGCTACGTCGGCGACGCCCTCCGGCATCCCGATGCCAAGGTTGATGACAGCGCCTGCGAACAGTTCCACTGCGGCTCGTCGGACGATGATCTTGCGCTCGCTCATCTCCATCGGCTCGATGCTTTGCAGGTCGATTCGCAACTCGCCGCAGTAGGTCGGGTTGTACTCCTCAGCAAAGGTCTGGTGGTGCTCGTGGGGCTCGGCGACGACTATCGCGTCCACCAGAATCCCCGGTACCTTTACGGTGTGTGGGTGGAGCGTGCCGGCCGCGGCGAGCCGTTCGACCTGGGCGATGACTATGCCGCCGGAGTTCCTGGCAGCCTGCGCGATCGGCAGCATCTCCCCGTGCATGGCCTCGCGTTCCATCGAGATGTTGCCCCTGCTGTCAGCGGTGGTGCCGCGAATGAGGCCCACGTCAATAGGCGTGGCTTTGTACCACAACCACTCGCGCCCGCCCAGCTCGATCAGTTCCACCATGTCCTCGGTGGTCCTTTCGTTGAGCTTGCCGCCGCCGTTGCGAGGGTCAACGTAAGTGTGCAGGCCGATGTGGGTGATGGCCCCCGGCCGCCCCCCGGCGATATCTCTGTAGAGGTGTGCAATGACCCCTTGCGGCCAGTTGTAAGCCTCAATCTTGTTCTCCACCGCTAATTTGGCCAGACTCGGCACCAGGCCCCAGTGGCCACCGAAGACGCGTCTTACAAGACCTTCCTGGCCCAGATGATTAACGCCGCGACCGGCCCCGTCGCCCTGACCTGCGGCATATAACACCGTCAGACCGGTTGGTGAGCCGGTCTGGCGGAACCGATCCTCGATAGCACGGTTCAGCGCCTCCGGACTGCCGGCGCCCACAAAACCTCCCACGCCCAGCGTGGCGTTGTCCGGAATAAGCTTGACGGCTGCTTCGGGTGTCATGACTCTTGGTGGCATCTGTTCACACCTCACTACCTGTTATCGCGCGCGGTTCCCTACATGTACAAGCCGCCATTGACCGCTAGCACCTGTCCAGTTATGTAACCGGCCTGGTCTGATGCCAGAAAGACCGCGGCGGCGGCGATGTCCTCAGCCTGGCCCAGCTTGCCCATCGGGATCTGGGCGATCACCGCCTGGATGACCTCACCGTCCAAAGCTCTGGCCATGCCTGCATCAATATAGCCCGGGGCAATCGCATTGACGGTGATATTTCTGCGGGCAACTTCCCTGGCGACCGATTTCGTCAGGCCGATAATGCCCGCCTTCGATGCCGCATAATTCGCCTGACCGATGTTACCCGACTGGCCGACGACAGAGGATATGCTGATGATGCGCCCGCTTTCCCGCTCGCGCATGTGGTTGATGACCGCATGCATGCAGTTGTAAGCGCCAGTCAGGTTCACGGCAATCACCGCGTCCCAATCGCTCTTGTCGAGGTTCTTGATGGTGCGGTCCCTGAATATCCCGGCATTATTAACCAGGATGTCCAAATGACCGAAATGGTCGAGCACCTTTGCGGCCATCGCGTCCACCTGGCCCTGGTCGGTGATATCGGCGCAAACGGCTATGGCCTCCACGCCAGCCTGCTTAAGTGCGGCTACGACCTGTTCGGCGTCGGCGGCATTGTCCTCGCCGGGCAGATCAACGTAATTCACGGCCACCGAGCAGCCCTCCTCTGCGAAGGCCATTGCCATAGCCTCGCCCAGGCCACGTGAGGCACCGGTAATCAGCGCGGTCTTGCCATCAAGCAACATCTGTCTCGTCCTCCGATCGTTGTCTTGTGTGCGCCGGCGACTGCGAGTCTGTTGAGAGAACTAGCGTGCTTCCACCTCGGCGACCCACATCAGATCAGGTCTCTGAACGGTGCCACCGCCTGATAGTTGATAGACGCGAAAGCGGTCCGTGGTCACTTCATCGAAGCAGAAAGTAGTGCACCGGGCCGGAGTAAAGCCTTGCTTGGGAGATGTGTACACCGTCTTCCAGTCTCCGCCCTCGGGCACCTGAATCTCTATGTTCTGGCTGGTATGGCAGGTCGAGCCGGAATAAGACCAGTAAACGGTCACTTCCTTAATCGGTTTGGGCTGTGGCAGTTTGATCTCAATCCAGTGGGGCTGATCGTCTTCCGCCGAGGCCCACGTGACATCATTGCCCGCGCCCTCACCCGTGAGCATGTTGAAGCCGTCGGTCAGCGGTGCCACCGACGGGTAGTAGCTCATGTAATGGCTATCCACCTTAACCTCGACGGTGCCCGCTTCCGCCTGCACCCAGTTGGCGCTGGCGAGTTTTTCCAAAGTGGCTTTGAGGTGCAACTCATTTGACTGCGGAAAGGCATCTGCGATCTTGACGCTGACCTCGTGGCTGCCATATTCCAGATTGGCGAGGTTGAGAGCAATGCCGACTTGCCGCTCGCTGACCTGAGTGACGGATACTCTGTCGTCCACGATCAACTCCCCATCCAGAACGACCTTCAGCGAGCTCAAATCCAGCGCGTTTTCGCGGTCGGCCACACCCCATTCCAATACCTGTAGCGGAGTCAGCGTCGCTCTGATGTCCAGGACCGTGCGAGCCGGCAGCGCCTCACCATCGCCCTTGATGCCAAGCAGTACAGGCGGCTTTTCATCGTAGAGGTCCAGCTCGGGCGGCGGATTGATGACCAGGAACAGCTCCGTGCCGCCAAGCTCCCTGGGGTTGAGAGACAGGACTATGCGGTCGCCTTCGAGCTCATACTCCGCCCGCTGCCACTTGCCGCCCTTGGCCTTGATCAAGATCGCCATGTTCTCAGACGCCTGCTGAATCGGTGGAGCGACCCGTACCGGCACATTGGTGGTCAAGATGTAGATATCGGCACACACGGGGCGTGTGGCAGCGCCAGCAGCGATGAGCAGGGCGGATATTACGTACAAGTGTGTCAAGAATCCTCGTATTGTCATGATCATCCCCTTCGTCGGTTTGCAGCTAGCTGCGGAACAAGATATTGCAGAGTTCTACGCGCTAGCTGCTTTCTCCTGCTCAGAATCTCCTGCCGTTGAAGCTCTGCCGCGTATCTGTGGCAGGTGTCGGCGCACAGAGAACGAAAAGGTATGTGCACATACGACAGGGAGGAGATAATCTGATGAGTGCGGACAAGCGGATGTATGTAGGTGGCAAATGGGTTGCTAGCAGCTCCGGAGAGCGTACTGAATCGGACAATCCGGCGACGGGTGAGGTAATCGGCACGGTGCCGCGAGGCAATGTCGCTGATGTAGCGGCGGCAGTAGCGGCGGCCAGGCAAGCGTTCCCGGCCTGGCGCGATACCCCGCCGGACGAGCGCGGGCGATGGCTGCTGAAGATCGCTGCGGCGATACGCGAGCACGCAGACGGATTGGGCGTCCTGCTGGCTCAGGAAAGCGGGCACTATCTGGGCAAGGCCCAGGGCCTGGTGGAATTCACCACCCAGAATGTCGAGTTCCACGCCGGCCTTGCAGACAAGGCGCGCGGCTCGACCATACCCACCGGCCCGGGCAGGCTGGCCATGACGAGGCTCGAGCCGGTCGGGGTTACCGGGCATCTGGTGCCGTGGAACTACCCGCTGTTTCTGATCACGCGCAGCGTAGCTCCGGCGATCGCGCTGGGCAATACGGCGGTCATCAAGCCCTCCAGCCTGACCCCGCTGATCGCGGTCGCGCTTGCGGAGGTTGTTGACGAAGCGGGCCTGCCTGCGGGAGTGTTTAACGTGGTCACAGGCATCGGCTCGGAGGCCGGCGCTGCACTGTCCGAGCATCCCGATGTGGGCAATATTACGTTCACCGGCTCAATCGAAACGGGGCAACTGGTGATGCGAGCGGCGGTCGCTAACATGACCAAGCTGACGCTGGAACTCGGCGGCAAGACGCCGGTTGTCATCTTCCCCGACGTGGGGGTGGAGATGGCGAGCGAGGTCGCGATGCAGGGCGTGTTGTCACGCTGCGGGCAGGTGTGCATCGCCGGGACGCGGCTGATAGTCCACGACGACATCTACGACGACGTGGTCTCGCGGCTGGCCGAACGGTTCGCGCAGGTCAAACTTGGTGACACGATGGACCCGGCGACGCAGATGGGGCCGCTGGTGTCACAGGATCAGCGCGAGCGCGTGGAGCAGTACGTGGAGATCGGCAAACAGGAGGGGGCCGAGCTGGTGACCGGTGGCGCAAGGCCGGACGATCCCGAGCTGCAAAATGGCTATTTCTACCTGCCGACACTGTTTGCAGATGTCAGCAACGACATGCGCATCGCCCAGGAGGAGATCTTCGGGCCGGTGCTCGCCGTCATCCGGTTCAGCGACGAGGACGAGGCGGTCCGAATTGCCAATGACAGCGACTTTGGCCTGGCGGCGGCGGTCTGGTGCAATGACACGACCAGGGCGATGCGGGTCGCCACACGGCTGGAGGCGGGCGGCGTGTTCGTCAACGAGTGGATCGGCGAGGACTTCAAGGCCCCGCACGGGGGATATAAGCTCAGTGGCATTGGCCGCGAGAACGGCTTTGAGTGCATCGAGCAGTACACCGAGGTCAAGCACATCGCCGTCAGCCTGCTGGACGAAAAGCCCGAGAACTGGTGCGATGCGCCGCTGTAACCGGCGGCCTGCTATGCCATCTCTTCCAGGAGCTGTGCAATCAGCAGGAGCCCACGCGGCAGGTGGTAGAAGCCCTTCCACATCGAGCCTTTCAGTGTCAGGGCCGGCTCGCCGGTGCGGTGCAGATAGCCCAGCCATTCGCCGTGCTCCGGGTCGGGGAAATGCTCCCACGTCCAGGCGTGGACGCGCTCGAACCATTCCAGCATATCGGCGCGGCCGGTGAGATGGTGCGCCAGCAGCAGTGCATAGAGCGCCTCCACGTGCACCCACCACAGCTTCATGTCCCACTCCAGATACGGCGAGGGCAAGCCGGCGAAATCGAGGAAATAGAGCAGCCCGCCGTGCTGCTCGTCCCAGCCTCTTTCCAGTGCCCACTCAATGATGTCCACCGCACGCTCGCGAATGTCCTCATCTCCCCTGTGCCGCGCCTCGTGGAGCACGAACCAGGCCGACTCCACAGCATGGCCCGGGTTGAGCACGCGCCCGTCGGGAGTGTCGGCCAGCGTACCGTCCGGCCAGACATTCTCGAACAGCGCTCTTGCTTCAGGATGCGCGTGCAGATCCAGGATCCGATGGAGCATCTCGTCGCCGATTTCGTCGTATCGCGGGTCCGACTCTGCGGCACGCAACTCCTGCATCACATTGAGCAGGATCATTGGCACCGCATGCGTGACCAGCCGCGGGATTTCGGGGTAAGTGAGGCTGTCGAGGTCAGGCTGGCGGGACAAGTCCAGGGTGCGCCAGAATAGCTCCTGGGCCTGCTGCAGTGCTTCCCCCTCGCGGCTGGCACGGGCGTATTGGCACAGGGCGCAAACAGCGAAACATTCCGAGAAGATGCCCCACGGGAGCGTAGTCCGCCGACCGTCAGCGGTGACGGCGAAGTACATGCGGCCGGTCTCGTCGAAGCAGTGCTGCCGGATGAACTGTACTCCGCGGCGGGACGCTTCCAGCCACTCGGGACGCGGCTCGACCGAGTTATAGATGCGCGCGAACATCCACACGAACCGCCCTTGCAGCCACACGTACTTGGTGGTGTCGTAGAGCGTGCCCTGGCGGTCGAAGCAACTGAAAAAGCCGCCGTGCTCCGGATCGGGGGAGCGCTGCTCCCAAAACGGGATCACGTTCGCGGTCAGTTCGGTGCGGTAGAGATCTGCCAATTCCCGTGCGCGTTCGGCATCCATCGGCTCACCTCAGAGGCTCGCAAAGTGGACACACAAGGCGATCCTGATGCCCCTGTGTTCGTCGCCTTCGTTCCGGCATGGTCTTTACTCATATTGCCCGTGTTCGGCGACGGTTTCGACCATTGCCACTAGGTTGTCCCATTTGGCGTCGGCCGGGATCTCGTCTGCGGTGACCATCACGTAGGCGCCACCCGGCATTCCTTCCTCCAGGCAGCGCAAGGCCTCTTTGCGGGCTTCCTCCACTGTGCCGAAGGCCAGCACCACACAGTCGAAATTTCCCATCGCGCAGAACTTACCCGGATATTGCTGCTTCGCCTCGGCGAGAGTAATGTCGCCTTCGTTTTGCTCGAAGGTCTCGATGTAGTCAGGGCCGGATTCGACCATCATCGGCAGATACTTGCGGATCTTGCCCAGCGTGTAGAAGCCCACGTACTTGCCCGGCTGGCTGTGGACGATCTCGCATGTTTCGACCATGTCCGGCAGGATCCACTCTTCGAACATCTCCGGGCTCATGCCGGAGCCGGTGGCCCAGCAGATGTCGTAGTACAGCACCTCGTTGGGAGCTTGCAGGAAGGCCTCCAGACTGCGGCAGGTGAGCTGCCCGACCAGATCAAATATCTCGTGCAGCAGGTCGGGATAGTCATACAGGTCCATCAGTATCTCCGCCAGGCCGCGTACATTGCCGACCTGGGTGAACGGGCAGCTCATGGCTATGCTGGCGACGCCATCTTCGCCCATGTACTCCCAGTGCTCGCGGGCGCTCGTGGTGTCAATCTCGTAGGGGCTGGCCAGGGTTGCCTCCAGATAGTCGCGGTATATCTCCCAGTCTTGTCGCTCCTTAATCTCGTACACAACCTTCTTGTTAACCATGGGGTCGTGCGGGACCATCCCCCATACTGTCTGCGAGCGGAGTTCGCCTTTAGGGGTGTAGAGCACTCCGTCGCTGATGCGGCGGCCCTCCGGCCCTTGTGTCTCCGTGCTTTCGCCCCGGTAGGTCTCCGGCAATTGCGTAATGACGCTGACGCTGTGCATCCCGCGGAAGTCGGTTGAGCCGAGCCGCTGATGGAGCTCGAAAACGTCCTTCCAGGTGCCCCGTCCCAATATGGCATTGGCGAAGCGGTTATAGATGAGCGGCGCCACCGGCACCTGATCCGCTGTTCCACCGCGCACGGCGGTCAAGAATGCTTCTTTTCTGGTCATTTTTGCGCTCCTTTTTACGATGTCATAACCTGACGGATAGCTTTCACCTGCGCGCGCAGGCTGTCCGGGTCCACGGCATGGTGAGTCCACAGGCTGAATGTGCGCTTTGCTGCCTCTTCTGCTTGGGGGCAGGTTCCCGAGTCGTAGCGAACATAATCCGGCAGCGGGCAGCCCAGCGAAGTCCGCCGCTGCTCGTTCATCTCCTGGAAGACCGCCTCCAGGTAGTTGACCTCCGAATACGCGCCGACGCCGGTGTCGTGCTCCTCGCTCAGCCGCCGGTTCAATTCCTCCACCGTCATGCTTTCGACCATCACGTGGAAATTCCAGTATATCGGGTCCGTCTCCGGGTACACATACTGCAGTTGCAATCCCGGCACGTCATCCAGCTCCTCGTGGATGATAGCCACCAGCTCCCGCCGCCACGTGTTGAACTGCTCGATCCTACTGAGCTGCGCCACGGCAACAGCGCCCTGCAGGTCGGTCATGCGGTAGTTATGCCCGAAGCCGAAGTGCCCCCGGTTGCATACTCCGCCTACCGGCTCGGGAACCGGCCGCTCCAGCGCATACCGGTACCAGGGCATGCCGCAGTTGGCGTAGAGCATTGCACGTTTGTAAGCCTCCGGGTCATCGGTCGCGATCATACCCCCCTCGCCGGCGGTAATGTGCTTGCCCTGCTGCAGACTGTAACTGGCGCAGTCGCCCAGCGTGCCGACTTTCCGGCCCTTGTAGGTCGGGCCATACGCTTGGGCGCAGTCCTCCATCACCGCCAGGTTGTGGGCTTCAGCCACTTCGAGAATGGGGTCCATGTCTGCCGGCTGGCCGGCCAGGTGAACCACCACCACGGCCTTGGCATTTGGGGTGATGGCCTGCTCGATGGCATCAGCGGTGATGATGAGATTGCGCGGGTCAACGTCGGCGAACACCGGCACTCCACCCAGGGCCACGACCGACATCGAGGAGGCGATGAACGAACACGGGGGGCAGATAACCTCATCGCCGGGGCCGATCCCAAGCCCGGCCAGCGCAGCCTCGTTGCCGCCGGTGCCTGCACTCAGCGCCAGGACGTATTTGCGGCCCAGCCACTCGCCAAAAGCATCCTCGAAGCGCGCCACGAACGTATCCTCATCGTCAGCCCGCCATAATCTCTGTGAATCGAGCACCTGCTTCACATTGGCTAAGTCGTCTTCTCCGAAAATGTCGCGGTCGCCGAACAAGTACTCGGACATCTGAAGCCACTCTCCTATACCTGAACAGAATACACGGTGCGCGGACCTGCGTTGCGAGTTCGAGACATGGCGCGAGCTTCAAGGCAAAGCACCTTCGACCTTCGCGTTATACTACCGAGCCAGGTCAGAGTCGTCAAGTGGTTCCAGAGCAAGCCGCCTCGGGTTCTTAGCGATGAACTGACGCAGGCGCTGGTCAAGCTGTTCTACAATGTGTGGATGCTCGTCGGCGACGTTTACCGTCTCGTAGCGGTCTGTGCGCAGGTCGTACAGTTCACGGCGCGGCAAGGAGTTGAAGAAATCCACCTTGTCCTTGATGGTCCCATCCTTCTCGTTGCGCCATGGCGACGCGCACAGACAGGCGATGTCCAGCCACGTCTGATCTTCGTGATAGTCGGCGGCTCCGCGGCGGATATACTTGTACTCATCGGTGCGGATGGCCAGTTCGGGCGAGACCCAGGTGCCGTGCTGCTTTGTAGCGCCCCCCGTCAGCAACAGCGCGTCGTGGATGGATGCTTGTTCGCCGCGGGCCATCGGCAGCCAGGATTTGCCATCCAGGTTGTCCGGCGCGTCAATGCTGGCCATGTCGAGCACGCTGGGCATGAGGTCTATGTGCCCGACTATGCCGGAGACGCGACTCCCCGAAGCGCACTTCACACCAGCCGGGGGCTTGAAGATCAGAGGCACGCCCACTGTCGTCTCGTAGGGCTCGCGATGTTCGAATGGGGCGTTGTGCTCTTCCATGTCCTCCCCGTGGTCGGCGGTGACGATGATCGCAGTCTGATCATATACGCCGGTCTCGCGGAGGATGTTGAATACCTCGCCCACAGCATTGTCAACGTAGCTGAGTTCGCCGTTGTAGAGGTCAATCTTTTCGCGGGACACGTCGGTGAGACGTTCTGTCCATCCCCAGTGTGGGTGGTAGCCCCTACCATTCACGTCAACTTCCTCCGGCTCCGGGCCTCCGGTGTGCATGGTGCGATAGGGCTCGGGCTGGTTGTAGGGCTGGTGGGGATCCCAGTAGTGGAGCAACAGATACCAGGGCTGCTTATTGGCATATTGGCGCAGCCACGGCAGCAGCGGCTCATTGAGGTCACTGGCGACAAGGTGGCAGGGATGGGAGCCCTGGGGCGCCCAGATGTTGACATACCAGTGGAAGCCGCGCGCGAACCAGCTTGGATAGCAGCCGAAGTCGTGAAGGTTATCGAAGGCGGCGGTGCGGTATCCATTGTCGCGCAGGATCTCGGCAAGCACCGGCGTCGTGTCGTCGAGGCGCTGGTCGGGCTCATTGGGGTGGCTGAACAGTGTCCCCACGATGCCGTGGGTGCTGGGATCCTGGCCGGTAGCCATCGTCGTGAAACTGGGCATCGTATGGGCGGTATTGGTCACACAGTTCTCACACAGTACCCCCTCAGCCGCGAGAGCGTCAAGCTGTGGGCTGGTCTTACGCGGATACCCGTAGCAGCTAAGGTGATCTCGACGTTGAGTATCCAGCACTATTACCAGGAAGTTCATCGTACCAACTCCGAATGACGTGTTGAGGGCCCTGTCCGCTTTCAAGATGACGGGAGCAGAATTCGAGTCATACCTGCAGAGTTGGCTAACCCTCTATGGCAAGCCGCCAATGCTCAAAGGGATCGAACTCGACTGGAGCACTGATCCCCTCAACAAGGTCATCCGCATCAACAGCGCCGGCCTCAATCGCGACGACCAGTACAAGATCGTTGCAGATGAGGTTACACTAACACGCGCCTGCTGGGCGGTCCCGCAACATATCCAGTATCATCTGTTGCCCGACACCGTCGCCGCGGCGGTCCTCCAACATATCGAGCAGGGCAACTGGCCACATTGAGTGACTGATTGAGCGTCCCGCGGCTATGCGGCTTGCCGCAGATTTGCGAAGGTCAATAGGCCGTCGGGCTCACTGCCCGAATTCAGCCTCTGCTTGGGCGTAGATCTTGTCTAACTCCCGCTGCTTGTCATCTGGGAGATGGTATGGCTCGAAGCTGCTGATGCGCTCCAGGGCCTCCTCGCGGGCGCGGTCCTTGAGTGTGGTGCGATGGCTCAGCCACGAGTTCAGCTTCTCCCGCACAATCCGCTCCGGAGATGGCACAATATTGCGGAAACGTTTGACCGTATTAGGGTGGCTGATAAAGGTGTCATCGCCCAGAGCGACCTCGCGACATTCCTCGTACAGGCCCTCCATGTTGATGATGTCCGGATGCGGATCGAATGCTTCGATCGTCTCGCGAATATAGTTGACCATCTCCACGTCAATAACCATCTGCACGCCGCTGTAGAGATCATCCACGCACAGCACGCCCGCGTAGCCGAAGTTGCGTGCCCCCTGCATGGCGCCCATCAGCCCACATGCCATCTTCTCCATCGCCGCCTGCTCGTCCACCGCCGCACTGCTGGTCTCCAGGAGCACGTGCGGGATAGAGTACACTTGCGGCCCGCAGCCAGATAGTCCCCATTCGACTTGCGAAGCCAGGTAGTGGAACAGGTGCAGCCTCGGGGAGCCAAAGGCCCAACAGGCATTGCGCAGGTCAGTCGGGATGCCCACGCCCATGATCACCGGCGCGTGTATCTCTGGGTCAAAAAGGTTCAGAAGCATGTGGATAGCCAGCGACTCGGCCAGGGTCATGGTGGCACAGCCGACCGCCGTCACCGGCTTCATGATGCCGATCATGACATAGTCGAGAATGCGGAAATTGATGTCGCGATGCTTCTTCCAGTCGGGATAGAAATCCAGGAAAATGCTCAGGTCCTTGGGGTCAACGCACATTGCGCTGGGCACGGTCAGAGTGACATCAAACCTGCGGCCCACCACCTGGTGCATTTCGTAGATGTAGCGAGTCTGCTCGGGCTGCTGGTAGTCGTAGGGCCGGATGTTATCCGCTATCTCAAAGCAGATCTTGAAGCAGGTAATAGCGCGCATCAGCGGCGGCAAGTCCTGGGGCATACACGGGTACGAGCCGCCAATGCCGAAGGAGTTGGCCAGTTTAATCAGGTCGCGCAAGTCCTGGCAGGTGGCAGGGCGCACCTGTTCGGTCTCGATGTCCAGAACCGACATGGAAAAGCCGGCGATGCTGATTTGCCATTCATCCGACGGCGCTGCCCGGTCGGCTTTCTCCTGTTCCTGCGACTTGGATGAAATGAAACGCTCAAGGTATTCGTGCGTCAAAGCGGGCTCGAAGTACACACGATCCCCATCAATGCGCAAGCCCGCTTTGCCCTTGAGCTTTTGCAGGAATGGCTCATGTGCCGCCACGAAGCCCACTTCGTCCAACAGCTTCGTGGCCGTAGCGCAGCACTGCTCGACAATGTCCGGCGTGAGGTCAATCCCGTAAGTCGGATACAGGTATTCCATCATCTTCCCCTCCGTAGCCGTATCATACACTGCCCACAAGTGCAAGGAAGACCGCAGTAGTGCGAGTTAAAAGAAGGTTTGCCTCTGTCGCGTGGCACAGACTTTCTGCCCTGTGAGTGCCGTTGGCGTACTCGCCGGCAGAATGTCAGAATTCGGGTGAGCGTCACTGCCAACGGAGTCGGGCTGCCCTTCGACTGCGCTCAGGACCTGCGGAAAGCGCGACCTACGCGACAAGGGTGTGCAGAGGCGTCATTTCCCTGCGGGTGCATCGTGCCACACCATACTTATTATTCGAAAATGTGGGTAATGCGATATCACTGTCTTAGACGTCAGAACAGGAGAGAGATTCCGACTGTACTTCGCAATCCCACCTCACGGCCTGCCCGTAAAGCTGGCAACGGTCACCACTTTCGCCTGCGGCACTGTAAGCTCTACGTCGGTCATGGCCTGCACCTCGTACAGATGCGGCCCGCGACGCTCCACGTAGGTGACGGTCGGTATGTGGTAGCTGTCCCCGGGGCCGATGTCGCTGACCCAGTACAACCTTCTCCCGTCGCCATCGAGGTCGGCGAATATCTCGTTCAGGTCGCCTTCGACCCCCTCGACTGTGAATGCGTTGCCGCTGCATTTGACGATGCGCAGGCCCACCGATTTGTCCTCGTTGTACAGCCAGCGGCCCTGGTGCTGTCTGCCATCAACGCGACCCAGTTTAGCCAATTTCAGCACGCTATTGTCGCTGTCAATTTCTTCGACATAGCCCATCTGGATCAGGAACAGAGTGTCACCGAATTCCAGAGTTGTGCTGCCGTCGCCGACGCTGGCCCGCACGGTGGTGTAGCTGGTCTGTTGCAGTTCATTGCCCAGGATGACGACCCGGTCAATATAGGCCTCGGGCAGGCCGAGTTCAACATCAATCGTTATCGTGTTGCGCTCGTGGTCCACGCTGAGCACCTTGCCGGATGGCGACGGCTCCGCCCGCAGCTCGAAGTCACCGCACCGCAGCTCGGTACCATTCACCAGGCAGGCGCGTATCACGCCTGTAGCATCCAGGGTAACCATCGCAAATTCAGCAGTCGCCGCCAACTCTTTGTCACCAGCTTGCCACGTGCACTGCTCCACGGGATCGAGGGAACTGTGAATCAAGTCCTGCAGGTCGTCGTAGCCGACGGAGATGCCGACCGTCCGTTCGCCGGCTTTGACCGGCGTCAGGCGATCCACGCTCGTGATTGCCGCTTCGCCCAGGTGCGGCTCGGAGACAGAGATGAAAGCCGAATACAGACCCTCCTCCTCGTCCGCCTGCTCGTCAAGCACGTTGCGGCCCAACACATATTGCAGTGTATCGGGATGCCTGGGCTTGAGTTCGGCCTCTGCGTCGGCGAGGATCACCTCATCGGCGCAGCCTGCCGGCATCGTCATCGTCAGCGCCAGGTCCTCATCGGGTTTGCGCCAGGTTGCGGACCATGCCCCCTCCGGCCTCATCCGCCGCACATTGAACAGGTACTGGAAGCCGCTGGTGCGAATGTCGGCCATCCGAGGCGCTTTGGCTTCTACGTCAGTAGTCAGGACGCTGTCATGGACCAGGGCGTAGCTCTGCCCTAGCGCAGTGACCATCATGCTGAACTCGTCAGCGGGCTTGTCCAGATCGAAGATTTCGGATATCCACCGGCTGCCGACAGCTCCCGAAGCCTCCCACTTCATCGTCTTTGCCACGTCGCCCACGGATACATCCAGAACGTTCTCGCCGGCGTTGTAATCGTACACATAGAGCATCAGCTTGTACTTGCCGGCCGGTATCTCCGGGATCTTAACAGTCATCAGCGCGCTGGTTTGCTTCGTCAGGATGGTATTGCCGCCGCCATACGTGCACCAGCCTTCGGCCGACCGCGTACCGTAGTTGGGCGTGTCTTTGATGACATCATCGGTCTCGCGCAGCGGCACCACAACGCCCTGAGACTGCATTCGCATCTGCGTTGTAGGCTGGCCCCCGAATTCAACTTCTTCGCCCATCAGCGTGCCCTTTGTCTGCACGGGACCGGGCTCTGCGCCTGCCACAGTGAATTCGGGAAACGGCGGCCCATGGAAGCTGTAGTCGTGCTGGTAGCCGCCCTGCACCCGGAAGATGTCGAGCAGGTAGGAAGTCTCCGACGAGATGTCTATCAGCGCCGCCGTCCGCCGGTAGAGCGAACAGGTACTGGGATACGTGGCAGTTTCGGCGGAGGCGTCCATGAGCTGGACCTGCGGGGTGCCGGCCAAGGTGTTCAGATGGCCCCGGTTCATAGTCTCGTGCCTGTGCTGGTCCACGACCACGCAGTAGTGGCTGATGGTATTGTTGGTCCAGTAGGTGCACTTCGGCAGCCAGTGGGCCGGATAGCCCATGTCGGTGAGCATTGGCCGGTCGTGGGCGGTCATCTCCATGGTCAACCGGTCGAAATGGCCGTGCCCGCCGCCGGAAAAGCCGTAGTACATCGAAACCCCGCGCTTGGCCTCGCCTTCCCCGGCCTCAAGTATTGCCAGACCGTAGCCGCCGACATTACGTGTTTTCAGCCCCAGGTCAGTGCCTTCTTCGGCTACGATTGTGCCGACTTCTTCTTCATCAAAGTATTCGTCGAAGAGATCCTGGGATCGCGCCTTCATAATGGTCAGAGCCTTGGCGTGGCGGGGGTCTTTGTAATGGGTGAACGCCCGGCCCTGCAGACCCGCACTCCAGCCTATCCGCCCCGCGCCTAGTATCGAGCCGCAGTCACCTATAGACGGACCTCCCCTCCCGCCGATCAGAAGCTCAAGCCCGATGTCAGCCATCTTCTTGACCTTCGGGTTGCTCCAGATGTCCACGCCCAGCTTGGGCAGCAGCTCGGCGATGGCGTAGAAGTTGCTGCACCAGCCGGATGAATAGCTTGGCGAGCTTTCCCCGCCGTGGCCGTCGCGGTAGAAGCCATTCCACAACAGGTACTCCACATCGCCGCTGCCTGTCATTATCCATTCCCGCATCTGCTCTGTCGTCGGGCCCTTTTCCGGGTCGTCGTTGTCCAACACGATCGCGACAAAACAGAGCGCGCGCTGGTACATGCCGGTATTGCCGCGTATGAAGCCCCGCATGATGTCTTCGCCCATCACATTGAGCATTTTCGTCTCCATCAGCTCGCGCGGATCCTCAATGCCTTTTTCCTTCAGGAAGGCCCCCAGTTCCGGCGCATCATCCAGCGCCGGATAGATCGCGTCATACGCTGTAGCCAGGTTACTGATGACACCGGTGGACCAGATGTAGTCGAGTATCCGGCCATTGATGCGGGACGGCCATCGGTGGTGGTAAGCCTGGACACGGTAGTCATAGCTTTCGTAGTCCTGTGCGACCTTGGCCAGCAACACGGCACACTTGTGCGCGTAGATCGGCTCCTCGCTGAGCAGATACGCGCGTGCCAGGGCACGTATCGCAGGCAGCACCTCCGCTTGCCAGCGATGCCAGAAAACGTAGTGGCCCACAAAGAAGTAACGGGTGCCTTGCTCGTCTGTCCACCCAGCGCCGTTATCTACAAAGCCCGGGCCTGTTTCGGGTTCGTCGGTTACGCTATCGGGGTTCCAGCCGGCAAAATCATTAGACGGATACTCCGTCCCACAGACCGAGCATTTGACCTTGAACGGTCTATCACTGCTCTTGATCCACGGGTAGTGACCGCCTTTTCTAAAGATCTCCTTGCCACATTTCGGGCAGCCGTTGCCGAAAGACACGTTAAGCGCCCTGAGCTGGCCCGGTGGTGGCACGAAATCCCATAGTTCCTCAGCAGACATCTCCACCCACCGCGCACTCGACGCTTTCGCCGACGTCACCTGCGCCTTGGCCCAGTCGTACTCTTCGATTTTCTGCCGCACACGAGCCATCAGTTCATCATCATAGTAGCTACGCCCGGTCTTGGCGTATGTCATGCCGGCCAGGAATATCAGGCAAAGTATCACCGCTGTTTGTCTCATCATCGCTCAATCGCCACCTGTCTTGTGCGCATTGCTGAAGCCCACTATTTGAGACCTATAGCTATGTACTATTCGCCACGGTTGCCATTCGTACCTCGCAGGAAAACGGTATCGGCGGCGGGGCACAAGTCCCCGCCCTACAGAATGCCCGTTGTTGTAGGGCGCGGGCTTGTACCGCGCCAATCGTGTAATAGCTGTTTTGTGACAAACACGACAGCAGTTTCGACAAACAGCACTCGAATCCTGACAGGTATGACAGGGTGTAGCGGCGAATTGTGGAGGCTGACGGCCCAAAGATCATTGTACGGACAAGAGCGGCGACCACCTTGTGATTGCAAAGCAGCGCGTCAAAGCGGCACTTTCGCACCGTGAACCCGACCGCGTACCGGTGGATTTCTGGTCCACGACCGAGACGGATACCAGGCTGCTTGAGCACCTGGGCCTGGCCAACCGCGAAGAGTTGCTGGAGGCTTTCGGCGTTGACTTTCGCTACATCCCCGGCCCCGAGTACACCGGCCCTCCGGTGCAGATTCAGGACGACGGCACAAGCTACGACCTGTGGGGTGTACCGCGCCGTCAAGTCGGCATCAAAGGCGACGGCTGGGAGCAGATCTACTGGGAAGTGGTGAGCTACCCCCTGGCCGACTGCGCATCAGTGGCGGATGTGGACGCCTACGACAAGTGGCCGTCACCCGACTGGTTCGATTATTCGGTCATCAAAGAGCAGTGCGCGGGTTGCGACGATTATTGCGTGGTCTTTGAAGGCGACCGGCTCAACCGCATCGCACAGCTCAAACCGGCCATGTACCTGCGCGGCGCCGACCAGATCCTGATTGACATGGGCGTGGCTCCCGACATCTTCGATGCCATCGTCGGCCGCATCAGCGAATTCTACCTCGAGTACCAGCGCCGCATCCTGCAGGCCGCTGATGGCTCGATTGACCTGCTGATGACGGGTGATGACTTCGGCATGCAGAACGGGCCGATCATGGCCCCGGAGCAGTGGCGGGCCAGACTCAAACCCGGCTTTGCGGCATTCATCGAGCTGGCGCACCAGTACGGAGTGCCGGTGATGCACCATACCTGCGGCTCGGTGTTCGAACTCATCCCCGATTTCATAGACTCCGGGCTGGATGTGCTGCAGAGCCTGCAGCCGGAGGCGCGCGAAATGGACGCGGCCCGCATCAAGAAGCTTTACGGTGCCGACCTGGCCTTCCAGGGAGGCATCAGCATCCAGCGCACGCTCCCCTTCGGCACGCCTCGCGAAGTGCGCGAAGAGGTAATACATCTATTTGATGCGATGAAGCCCGGGGGCGGATTCTTCGCCGGCACCAGCCACAAGATTCAGGCCGATACGCCGGTCGAGAATGTCGTGACTCTGATCGAAGCGTACCGCGAATTTGGCACTTATGCGTAAAGCCGACAGCATTGAGAGTATAGCGCCTGTATTCTATAAAAGGGGTATCTGACCATGAAATGGCCCAAAGCGACACCAGTTCTGATGACAATGATGGTGCTGTTGCAGGTATGTGGGGTAGTGCTAGCCGCGGAAGTACCAGAGATGCCGCCGTTGAAGACCTTCTATACCGAGGTGCCGATCGCTCACGGTGGCGCTCCTAATTGTATCATCGCCGTGCCGCCGGGAGATGAGTATGCGCAGCTAGGCCAGCAGATCGCCGCTGCCATAAAGAAAGCCTCCGGCGCCGACGTTGCGGTGCAGGATGCCTCCGCCATGTCACCTGAAACGCTCCAGAACTCGAACATGATTCTGCTCGGCTACTTTGCCAACAATCTGCTGGTCGAGTGGCTTTACGACGAGTACTTTCTGTGTCTCGACGCGAAATGGCCCGGGCCTGGCGGCTATACCATCCGCACCATACACGACCCGCTCGGCAAGGGCACCAGCTTCGTCTTTCTGGGCGGCTGCGACGTAGAATCCGTGGGTAAAGCCGTTGAGGATTTCATAGCATCCCTGCCGGAAAAGGGCGACGTTGCTATTCCGCACACGGTCAAAGTGGTACTGCCCGACGGCTCTTTGCCTTACAAGCCTACCCCCGACCGCGTAGAGAATAAGGTCGCCGAGGCGAAGACCAGGAGTTTCCGGGCCGCGGCCGACATCATGTGCAGCGGGGGCATGGACTACTACCGCACCGGCAACCCGGAGGGCCTGGAGATCTTCAAGCAGCTCGTCCCCGTGTTGCGCGAGCTCATTATCAAACTCGGCACTGTCGGTGACGCGCGCGGGGCGATATACCTGGTCAACGTGTCGGACGTAATCGAGGAAGCGCCGCAGTTCACTGACGAAGACCGCCGAGCAGCAACGGAGCTTCTGTGGCAGTTCGCCAACAGGTTCATACATGCCGGGCAGACTGTCGAAGATAGCCCGAGACCCGCCGGCAACAGTTGGAACGCCCGTGTCGCCTGGGACATCGGACGCTATTGGATGAAATACTATCAACTCGATGTCGGCGGCCTGTGGACCTGGGCACACACCCGCTTCAAGAGCCAGGCCAAATTCTGGCGCTCGGCTGAGGACTGCCCCAGCTACGGCTCCGCCACCATGTTCGACATCATCTACTACGTCCTGTCGGCCCACTATTACGAATACTTCGAAAGCGGCAGGGCCAGAAAAATGGCCGACTACGGCGTGGCGATTATCACTAACCTCGGCGGCAGCTCCGGCTTCGGCGACATCTCCAGCCTCGGCAAGGCCCACCACTGGCCCCAACTGTTCCAGGTATGCGCCTGGAAGTACCAGGACGGCCGCTACCTGTCTGCCTACAATACTACTCCCGGCCTCAGCGTGACCAGCAGCGACCTTTTCTACAACCACTATTTCCAGAACGAGGTCGAGCCGGCCGCGCTGAAAGATACGCTGGGGGTGCAAGTTGTGCCTCTGCCTGACTGGGTATATGAGCACCGCCAAACAGCGCTGAGCACTGCGCCGCCAGTCATGAATCCCGTCCTCGACGCCGATCCCACTCCGCCGCAGCAAAAGTGCTTTGACAAAATCGCCTTCCGCACCTCCTTCGACCGCAACGACCAGTACCTGCTCCTCGGCGGCATATCGCACGGCTACCACGCCCATCCAGATGGCAATTCGATCATTACCTTCACCGACAACAACGGCTTCTGCATCTTCGACAGCGGCTACTTTGTCCCTGACACCATCGAGCACAATACGGTAGTCATCTTCCGGGACGGCCTTTTCGAACCGGTGCCACGCCTGACCGGCCTCGCTGCGCTGAGCGACTTTGACGACATCGGCATGACGCAGACCTATCTGCGAGGCTACAACGGGGCCGACTGGTATCGCAACATCATCTGGAACAAGGAAAAATACTTCCTGGTCATTGACGAGATACAGGCGCAGGAGCCCGGCACCTACGGCCTGCAGGCGGTGTTCCGCACTTTCGGCGACCTCGACGTTGGCGTGGATCGTGTCGAGGCTATGAACCAGGGCACGGCCTTCAATCTGCTCAGCGCCAGCCGTGCCCCCCTCAAGATCGCTGGTACCATGCCTCCGGTCAGCGGCAGACATGCTATCGTCCAGACCAAGGCTGCCGAGCTTGACCAGGGTGACAAGTGCTACTTCATGAGCTTGCTGTACTCGCGCGAGACAGCGGAGGCCTGGCCATACGAGATCGTGCCGGCATCAGAAAGCTCGGTGATGGTCAAGAGCCCCGACGGCTACGCCATCGCCGGCACGGGGCGCGCCGAGCCACTTGCGAAGATGCAGGTGGATGCCGCCGTGTTCTATATTGAACGAGATGGCTTCGCTCTAGCTGGCGGGAAGAGGCTGAAGGCCGGGCCGACGTGGTTCGAGGCCAGCCGACCGGTAAACATTCAGGTCAAGCTCGGCAAGCAAGCGGCCGGCAGCATCGAGGCACAAGAGGACTGCACCGTCCGCCTGCATGCGAAGGGTGATGAGGTCAAGCTCGACGGCAAGCCGGTAGCGGCCCAGCGGTCGGCAACAGGGATGCAATTTGACCTGCCCGCCGGCAAGTACGCGCTCACCTACACGCCCGGCGACACCACCATAGACATCGGCTCGTGGCAAGCTGCCTATGCCGCCCTCAGCCGGCAACACGAGCAAGCCTTGGCGGCAATGGGCGTCACTGACGCGACCGGCGAGCAGATGGCCGCCGCATGGCAGGTCGAGAACAGTTCGACATCAACCAGAGCCGTGTACGTCAATGAGCGGGGCGAGGTCGTCAACAACCTTGCCCGCACCGGCAAACTGTCACACTGGGCCGAGGCCTCACGAGCCTTACTGGGCCTGCGGAGAGTGATAGACGACAACCCCGAGACCTATGTATATGTGCCCAGCCGCAATCCATGGGCCGGCGACCTGCCCAAGGATGTGGGCGTGTACTGGAGTGTTCCGGTGCAGCTCGGCAGCCTCCATGTCGAGTACGCACCCAACTATCCGCTGCCTCCCGGCGATGGCCAGGCCATCCAGGCCTGGGACGGGGAAGACTGGTACAACATAGATGCCGATGCCCGTGTCAATCCAGACAACCCGAACGAGTGGATCCACAGCTTCGAGCCTATAGCAAGCACGCGTATCAGGGTCCTTGTCACAGATTGCGAGGGGCAGCCCGGCTTCGCGGAATTGAAGGTGTTCGCCGTCCCGGACGCGGCCCCGGCCAGGGACTTCCGAACTCCCCTCACTACCAAAGAGCTGGCCGTATTTGACTTGGATGGCGACGGCAAGGATGAGGTCATTGCCATCGCCGGAACCTCGGTAAAGTGCATCAACGGTGACGGCCAGGTGCTGTGGGAACAGCAGACCGAGGGCGTCGGGCTAAGTGTGGACGCCTATGACCTTGACGGCGATGGGCACGGCGAAGTTGTGGTCGGCGACGATGCTCACAAACTGTATTGCTTCGACTACCAGGGCAAAGAGCGCTGGGCCATCCTTTCACCGGCGGATTCATACACCCCTGTCGTCGAGCCCAAGACCGGCATGGTCGGAATAGTGCGCTGTGCCGACATTGACGGCGACGGCGACGGTGAAATCGTCATCGGCAGCCACAACTGGCTGGATTACGCCCTCGACCACGAGGGCAAAGTGCTCTGGAAGCGTGTCAATGTCCATAAGCCGACCTCGATTGCGTTTGCCCCGCTGGGCGATGGCACTCTTGGCTCGCTGGTCGGCTCCACCTACAACTCCGCGAGCTTCTACGGCCCTGCAGGCGAGGGGCTGACGGGCATCAGTGTCGGCTACCACGGCGCCGCCATGAGTGTGGTCGGTGCCGACATGGACGGCAATGGCCTGGCCGAACTTGCTGTCGGCTCCCGCGTCGGCGGGCTGCACGTCAAGGAATACAAGTCTGACAAGCTCTGGGAAAAATGCATGGGCGCCGAGGTCACACAGGTCGCAATGGCGGACCTGACCGGCGACGACAAGCTCGAACTCATCGCCGGCTCGAAGAACTTCTATCTACTGGCCGCCGATGTGGATGGCAACATCCTGTGGAATTGCAACGTCGGCGAGGCGATACTCGACCTGGCGGTCGGTGATATTGATGGCGATGGCAAGCTGGAGATCGTCGTCGGCACCGAGGGCGGCATGGTGCGGGTCATCGACGCCGAGGGCAATATTGCAGGCACCTTTAAGACCGGCGATAATGTAACTGGCGTAGCTCTAGCCGACCTCAACGGAGACGGCACTATGCAGATCGTGGCCGGAGCCGATGACGGCTATGTCTATGGCAATATCAAGTAACTGCTGAAAGCCCTGTTTGCCGGAGGGCAGGAGAACGAACTGGGTTACACTGTGGACAGCTTAATGTGGGCTTTCGGCGCACTACTGATGGCATTCCTGTGTCTCGGAAGTCTCAGGGGCTACCTTCGAACGCGCATGCTGAGCTATCTGCTAATCGGCATCGGCACCGGGCTTATGGCTGTGTCAATAGTTTTGGGGGAAGCTCTGCCACATGATATTCTGTTCTTTGCCGGGTTCGTGATTGGTGAGGCCGGCATTGTGTGGCTTTACACAGGCGAATCCGGGAAATGGTGGGAGTTAGCGGACCGCGCGACTATCTTGGAAAGGCTGCTCGGGGACATCGAGTTGGATGCTCAGGCCTTGGCCGTCGTCCGCCAAAGCCCACCAACCATGTCTAGAAAAGCAGCACTGCTTAGCGGCGTCGCGGCGCTCCTATTGGGTCTGGGTTCGGCGCTACTTGCACGCGCGTACGCCTGGGATTCAACCGGCTTGCTCTTGGGCATTTATTTGGGCGTTCCTTTCACGCTCTACGGGATCGCCTCATTGGCTACTGCTTTCTTTCTCATTAGGGAGCCATGGTCCTCGCTGTAAGCTCCCGGGGCAGTCCCGCTGCCGATTCGCACTTCTCAGGCGCACAGAAACAGTCTGCCGGTCAGCACTGACGGCAGTCGTCCGGTCAGCGGCGGCCGCGCTCCCAGCCTCCCCCACGCAAAGTCGCCACCACAAATGAATAATTATGCTCTCCTTTGTCTCTATGCAAGTAGAGACGAGCCGTAGAGGGAACGCTTATGAGGCCACTGCAGCGGTGGCGCGAGCAGAGACTGCTGCGCCGGGTAAGCAACGGCGACAGAGACGCCGCCGGCCAACTCGTAGATGCGCATTACGAGGCGGCGTACCACTGGCTGCTGCATTTGTGCGGCGACAGCGAACAGGCAGCCGACTTGACCCAGGACACGTTTCTGCAGGTCTGGGAAGGCCTGGAAGGCTTTGAGGGGCGCTCTTCGCTGAAGACGTGGGTGCATCGCATCGCCTACCACGCCTTCCTGCGAGCGCAGCGTAGCCCGGAGCCTGAGAAGGCGCCGCTGTCAGAAGCTGCCAACGGCCCTGCGGCGGATCAGCCGATGCTCGCCCGGGGCGCCGTGCAGCAGGCCCTGGCTCAGCTTCCGCAGGCGCAGCAGTCGGTCGTGCTGCTGCACTATATCCAGGGCCTTACGTGCGCCGAGATTGCCCACGTGCTGGACATCCCCCTGGGCACGGTGCTCTCCCGACTGCACGCTGCCCGAGGCACACTGCGCGAAGTTCTCTCCGACGACCCGTCGCCATCGAGACAGGAGGTCGAAGCTGATGTGGCTCAGGAGTAATGACCGACAACTGAGAGCATTATTGGGGAGTGGCCCGCAGGAGCCGGTCCCGGATACACTGCGGGCGCGGCTGCAGGCGGATGTTGAGACGCGCTTTGGACAGCCTCGTGCTGCACCAGGTATTTTGCGTCGTGCCGCGAAGACGATTCGCAAAAAGCCGCTGCTAGCTGTGGCTGCGGTGCTGCTGGTCGCGCTCTTCATCGCCACTCCGGTGCTGGTCGCGACCAACTGGGAGACAGAAAGGTTCGTCTGGGCGGCGAAGACAGCGCTACAGTTAAGGGAATTCGCAATAACTTATGCGCGCGGTATGGTGGGTGCAGCTACCGGCTTCCCGCTGCCGCAGCCGCTGGGAACAATAGCGGACGGCCTCGATCACAGGGCAAGCCTCTTGCGGACGTTCGAGGGCTACGGAACGTTGCTCCTAGTCCAGGGCCCTGATCGTCCCCGCGGCACAAACTTGCCAGACGTTATGCAAACCCGTTTCTATGCGATAGATGAGGACAACAACCAATGGCTGATTGAGGTAAGCTGGCACGACCCCCCGGAAGCAGATAAAGAGCGGGGTATGGGACACCGGGTGCACCTTTGCAATGGCGGGGTCCTAGCGGAAAAATCCGTCGAAGCGAGACGCTGGAACCTGAGAGATGCAAAGGAGCCTGGTAACCGCCATGAAACACTCATGCGCGATGGTCTGTGCTTGCGTGAGTGGGGCAACAACTCATGGCGCAGATCCTTCTTGCAGCTTTCCGATCCTGCCGTTAGCGAGGAAACAGTTGATGGGGCAAATTGCTACAGAATCGCTGGGGACATGCTCACACCATATCCTGGCTACAGCGTCGGTATGATCATCTGGGCGGACCCTGACAAGGGGTTCGCAATCCGCAAGTGGGCGCACCTGTATATTCGTGATGGGCAGGTCTTCGAGGACGTTATGGCCCACGCCTATGATCTGCGCGAATACGCGCCCGGCTTGTGGCTCCCGCAGCGTACCAAAGTCGTTAGGTGCACCCATCAAGGCGTCGCAGAGCGCACTCTGGACAAGGCGCATATCTACGCATTTACCGACGTCAAAGTCAACGACCCACTAAGTGAAGACTACTTCAGCCCGTACGTGTTCAAAGGTGCACGTCCCGAGATCCCATATAAACCAAAGACACTTGATGATGACCCCGAGGAAACCGAGCGCAGGGAGACCCTCTTGAGACAGCTCTTAGAAGCGCAGGCCGATCCCGCCGCCCTTATCGAGCCATTGCCACAACTGCTCCGTACTCCGAACGTCTTGGTGGCTGTCCTCAATGCAATGGCACGAGTCAGGACCGCACACATCGTCTCCGCGCACGGGGAAATATGGTTCTCACGGGATCATGGTCTGCGCAGGGAGTACGGTCGAACAGTGCGTGTATCAACCTCGGAGGCCCTCTGGGAGTACGACACTGACACCAACAAGGTCACTATTGCAGACCCGGAGCCGGATCCCGGTAAGGAGCTACTCGAAGAACTATCGGGCTCGCGTTGGCTCGATGCACTTCGGGAGGGCGCCTCCAGCCTTCGGTTTCGCGTGTCTGAAACGGTATTGGATGGCACGCCCGTGAAGCGCATTGACGCCAAAGATAGTGAAGCTCGGGTGATAGGAACGATTTGGATAGATGCAAGCACAATGCGCGTGATCGCAATTGACGAGTGGGACCTCCAGGAGGATGCAAGCCGGACCACATACGTGCGGTCCGAAGTAGAATACGACATGCCCCTAGACGCGGCGTTGTTTACCTTTGAGCCACCGGCAGATGCGACTATTGTGGATTGCCGTATCGACTCGGAACTCCGGGAGGTCATACAGCAAGCCATAAAGGCGGTTAAGACACTTCCAATGCATGAGATTGGAGAGGAGGCGCCGCTATACCACAACGACACGCGCAGATTCTACGGCTTCGACAAGTGGGAGGGGTGGCGGCAGAACGGCGTCGGAGAGCGAACGGAGTATGTCAATGGTACAGTGAATGGGGCCACGCCGCAACAGCGATGGGCGTACAGCACCAAAGCCAAAGACGGCTATATTACGGATCGGGATCCGTCGTCCAATTCATTCTTTACTAGCCAGGCTCACGCATGGTTGCGGGGCCTTCAGACCGGCCGAGCTGGCGGGTATCCCGCGGATGCAAAACCCGAAGTCATCCGCGGAGAGAAGGATGGCCGCAGATTGGCGCGCGTAGTTGGGTATTTTACCTCCAGGCCCCCTTCAATTGAGAAGAAGCAATTGCCGGAAAGGTCAAAGGAAGTGCTCACGCTGGACCTTGACGCGAAAAGGCTAGTAGAGCGTGAGCTTTATATTTGGCTAGACGACCAGTGGCGCTTGGCCGAGCACGTCGAATTGGACTACCCGGACGAGTTGCCACCCGGCATATTCGAACCCGATCCCCCCGCCGGCGTGCACCTCGACGACCTGCGGAATGTCGCTAATTGACGCCGTATGCAATGCCGACAATATAATGCGAATTGAGCCAGGCAAGTACTAACCACACAACTGCTCGCACAGGTCGCCGACGAGCCGGACCAGGCTCATGTCGCCATCGGGCGGGACCTGGTCGGCTACGCCCAGGATGAATCTGCCGTACTCCCAGTGGTGCTCGACCACCAGTTCTACCTGCCGGCGCATGTCGTCAGCGCTGAACGGCGGCGCGAACATTGCCCCGGGAATCCCGCCGAACAGGATTATGTCCGGTCCCGCCACCTCGCGCAGGTCCTCCACACCCACATCGCCCGTCGGCTTCGGCGTGATGGCCTCCACGAAGTCCAGTCCGGTCTCGGCCAACAGCGGCAGGATGCCTCGCACCGTGCCATCGAGGTGAGCGCCGACCTGCTTGCCGGCCTCGTGAAGCTGCTCGATGCGCCGCACGTAGTAGTCGAACTGGTAGCGCTTGAACCACGGGGTCATGACTTCGCCGGTGAGGTTGTCAGGCAATTCGACATAGGGCGTATCCCAGCTTGACATGGCGTCATAGGCGACATCGGCAGCCCGCCCCAGCGCTTCCAGGGTCAATTTCAGTTCTTCTGGCGCATCGGCCTCCAGGTAGGCGAAGTTCATCACCCCGCTCCACTCCGCCAGCATCTGCGAGACGGGCGAGCGCGGCGGCAGCACTGTCGGGTGGCCGTGTCCATTTGCCAGCCGGTTCAACTTCTCGAAGCGCTCGTAGTCTGGTGTTGAGTGTGTGGCATCGGCGATGTAGCGCAGCACCCGCAGGTCGTCCGTCGTCGCCACGGGGAATTTGACCGGCGCGGAGCTGGCTGTTTTCGGCAGAAACTTTTGCTGGCCCCGGATCTCTCCCACGGGCGTATGCCAGCGCGTGGTCGTCAGGTGACCGTCCTGCTCGGTGGTTATCTCGACGTTTTCGTAGGTGTTGGTGGTCGCCCAGACGTAGCCGAGGTAGTAGCCGACATTGTGGTCCACATGCAGCTTAATGAAGCCCTCGTCGCCCTCGTACTCGGCTGGCACGGCAGCTTTCAGCTCCTGGCCATGGTACCAGTAGGTCAGGTCCGCAAACCAGGGCATTATGTCTGGCCGCTGCCCATTCAGGACGGCGAGCAGTCGCTGCCGGAAGTTCATCGCACCAATACCACCCGCGTTCACCTCGTCAGACTTTCTTGGATGTACGCGCCCCGCCTGCCCTGACTACTCGCGAGTGCGTGCAGAGATTATCGCTACATCAGGTGGCAATGAGAGGCCCCAGTGCATGTCCTTCAAACCCCCACGCGCAAACTGCCTGTCACCCGCTATGCCGTCAGAAGACAGGCAGGTTGATCGGGCGGCTCCCGCTGGATCCGTCCGGCTCCACCACCGCCGGCTCCAGGTGCACGCCCTGTGGCCAGAAGACCACAACCCCACCCTCAGCAGCCAGTGCCTCATAGTCAGTATCCAGTCGGCGTCTCAGCGACTGGGAGTTGGCGATCCAATCCAGGACTAGCTGGCGGTAAACGAGCGGGAGAGTTCGCGCATTCCAGGCAGGCAGCGGTCGGGCGGATACGCGCGACTGTCCGCCAGGCCCGGCCAGGACCGCCGCGCCCCCCGGCGTAAGATGCGGCGAACGGCAGCCCAAAGCCGGCAGGCGCAGAATTGCATCGGTGCCAACGGGTTGCTTCGGATAGCGATCGCTGGTGAATGTCCACACGGGTGTATCCTCTTTGCCAGGCGCCAGGGCCGGCAGCCCTGTCGCGACCTCCAGGGCCCAGATCAGATGGCCTAACGGCGCCTGCTGCGCTGAGACCAGCAGCAGCTTGTCAGCGGCGGCGCTGGCGGCTTCGGGCCGCAGGCCGGCCGGTATCTGCCCGGGCATCTCCCGCAGACATGACCACACCGGTCCAGCCGACACCAGTTCGTCCGCCAGGTGCGGCGACATCGCATACGGCCAATACCACCAGAGTACCGAGCCATCCAGCGGCTCTGGCATCAGTTCCAGCGGCGGAGCATAATTGAGAACACCGCCACCGTGAGTGACTATCGCTTCCTCGCCGGCCCTGAGCACAAGCTCAAAGCCGCTGATCCGCCAGATGCCCAGAGCCAGCTTGTTCGCCGGCGTTTGCTCTCGCCGTGGCGTTCCCGGTCTGAGGCGCAACAGCGAGTAGATCAGCTCAAGCTGCTGCTGAGTCAAGTGCGGGGATTTGATGTAGCCCTGTTCTCTGTGGGATACCTGCTCGGGCGTGACAGTTTCCAACAGGCGGCTGGCGGTTACGAAGCGGTCGGCATCTGCATCGCTCGCTCCCTCCGCCGCTGCTCCCAGGATAACCAGCGCTTCTCCGCCGGCGCTATTGTAAGCACGCAGGCCGGATGCCGCCAGGGCCGCGGCAATCTCTGCAACCGGGGCCGACGGGTCGGCACGTACCCCGATGTCGGCCTGGGCTGCCTCCGGGTCAGCGACGAGCGCCAAGCCAGGCCGCTCACACAGCCTTTCAATGAGGCTTTTGGCCGTAATCGGCGAAGGCAGAGCCGCTTGACGCGGAGGAGCAGAGGGGGCGATCCCAAGGCGCTCAAGTTCGGCCCTGGCGTGTTCCGGCGCCTTGCCGCGGCCGTACTCCGCCAGATGGTGCAGCAGCGTCACTGCCTTCGGACTATCCACATAGGAAATGGCAGTTACTACGTCGCGATAGTCTCGATAAATCTGTACCATCAGCGACAGATATGGCAGGACAGCCTCGTCGGTCACGTGCAGAAGTGCGCGGCGGCAGGCGTCATCGCTCGGACGATAGAGACTGCCATCCGCCAGCTCAACCGGCTGCAGATACTTCTCGCCTTGATGGCGTTCGCCGTGGAAAATCTGTGCATACTGCTCTTCCAGGCGAGCCGCGTCGCGGGGGAGGACGCTGACTGTCATGGTCTGTGAGGAGAGAGTGATCGGCGCACTATCCAGCTTGTGCCCGTCAATCACGATAAGCTGGCCTTCAACCGTATATTCACCAGGCTGGGCAAAGTCGTACCAGTAGCTGACAATGGTCTCGTACCGCTTCGCCACGCCCGCGGGAAACGTCGCGACCATTCCGTCCATACGCGAGGGCGGTGGCTGATAAGGGCGGCCGACGCGGCGGCCATCTGCAGTGGTGACGGCGAAATGAATTGCTTCGTCCACACCGCCAATGAAGGGCAGGACTAGATTCTTCTCGCCGGAAGCAATTATGCTGAGGCGTGCAATCAGCGGCTCGCCGGCGCTTATCTGCGTGCCCGGCCAGAGCACAACCGACAACTGCAGATCGCCCGGCTGTAGAGCCGGAGTGTGCGACCGCCCGGCTTCAGGCGGCCGTCTGACCAGTTCCTCATCGAAGATCCATTCGACCCATCGCCTTGGAAAAGGCTTTGCATACGGCTCGACGGGTTGAGCCGCAGCCGTCCGCTCGTCAAACGCGGTCACGGCCAGGCACGTGATTATGATGCACATCACAACCACGGTCACACAGATGCGTAACGCGGTAAGTGGAGCAGCATTTGGCATCCTCATAGCCGGGGCCTCCTGCGCCACGAGAAGCTGGCGGTAGATCCTGTTATTGGTCTCGCTAACGCCTCGACATCGCAAGCCGTTCCATCCGCAATCGCCGTCGCCCGCCTGACCAGCCCGATCCGCTGCCGTGTCGCCTCGCCGAGACTGCAATGTCATTCCCAGCCTCAGGCAAGCAGTTGCGAAGCAAGAATACATCACTATCCAGTTTCCCCACAAGGTTAGCAACTACCTGTTCTCGAAGTAGCATTCGGCGCAAGTACTCACGTTGGGGCTTGTCCTAACCCCCTAGCCCCCTTCCCGGGTACCCGCGCCGAAGGCGTGGGTGAGGAAGGGGGAATCAAAGGGGGTTAGATAAGTAGTTAGCATTTGACATCACCGGCCATTCTCTCGGTAAGGGAGGCGACCTATGTCCGCACGTCAATATCTTCTGGTACGCTCGCAGCAAAGGGAAAACACCTATGGGCCTTTTACGGGTGAGATACTCAAGGCAGAAGGGCTTATGGGATTCGAGACGGTTGATCTGGACGCCTCGGCTATGCCGGTGCTCCAGCCCCGCGACCTGGTGGTGCTGACGCGATGCTTTCTGTGGAACTCCGAGATTGACATGCTTTATAGTGCAGTAGAGGCCGGCACGCGGCTGGTCTGCCTGCAGCCATCGCCACGTCTGGCCGAGCGTTTCGGCTGGGAGAGCCAGAGTCGCGTGATCCATCCCGGCTGGGTAACCATAAGAGCAGGCTATCCCGGCTCTGGGACCCCGATCCAGGCACATGTGCCGATAAGCGCGTTCAAACCCGTCGCTTCCTGCGATGAATCCACATATATCGCCGACGCGATGTGTGCCGACTGGTCGTGTGGCAATATCCCGGCCGCCACCTGTCAGGACGTGGGCAAGGGGAAGGTCGCTCTGTTCTTCTATGACCTGCCGAAAGCGGTGGCCCGCATTCGCTGTGGCAATCCCGATCTGGCATCTCTCGTAACCCACGGGCACTGGGAAATGATACACGCATTCAATCTCTTTGTGGACCATCTAGACGGCCGCGTCTCACATCTGCCCCAGGCGGACTTCCACTGCCAACTGCTCGCCAGGGTACTCACCGATATCTGCGCCTATCCGCTGCCACGCTTCTGGTACTACGAGCAAGCACAACACCGAACCGCAGCAGTCTTCCAGAGTGATGACGATGGCTCGACGCCGGAGCAGTTCCAAGAGCTTTCCGAGGCCCTCATGCAACGTGGCGGGACTGCGACTTTCTATCTCATGGAAGATACCAAGCTCTCAGATCAACAGGTGCAGGCTTTGCGGGCAAAGGGCCATACCTTCGGCCCTCACGTCAATGCCCACTCTTCGGGTGAGGACTTTCGTCTCGGCCTTCCCGCACAATTGGTCAAGGAGACGCAGCTTTTCCGCAGCCGCTACGGCAAAATGAGCAGCACCATCCAGAGCCACTGCGCCCCGTGGTACGGATACATGGACTGGGTGCCGCTGCACGTTGAAAACGGCTTCCGGCTGCTTTTTGCTTTCATAGGCAATCCGATGAACCTGTTCAACAGATACATGTGCGGCTCCGGCCGGCCGATGCGGTTTTTCGACGTTGACGGCACGCTGTACGACTGCTGGCAGCAGCCCCTGGTCACAATGGACGACGGCTCTATCAAGGAGAGAATCTCAAACAACTACCCCCAGCTTATCGAGCAGTTCGCAAGCCTGCTTCGCAATGCGCTGGAGAAGAACCATACTGCAATCTCAATACTTTCGCACCCGGTGAGTTTTTCCACCTACAGCAAGGTCTTCATGGCACCGGCCTTCGATCTTCTGGCGCAGGAGAATGTGCCAATCTATAATGGGGATAAATGGTGCGAATTCCTGGATCGCCGCGACGCGGTTCGAATCCAGCACAGCATAGGCGAGGACAAGGAAATCCGCTACACCGTTTCAAATCTCGCCGGCAGCCTTCCGCTGATGCTGCCGGTTACACACGCAGAGGGCGAGATGCCCGAGGTGCTGGTTGATGGCGTTCGTGCTGAAGGCGTGCTTCAGCGGCGACTTCAGCAGGACTATCTATTCGTGCCCCTTGAAGCAGCCGAAGCCGGCGAAGAAATCGAAGTTGCGGTACGAGAATAACGCTACTAAATCGGGCGCAGTCACCTGCTTGCTCTTTCCCCTTGCCGATAGCTTGCACAGCACATGGTCCGCTGGCATCAGCTCCTGGTAGATCATCCCGAAGCACCTCTGTTGCGCATCGCGTTGTCCTTGCATAGCGGCCTGCCGCCTTCCAATCGCTGCGCCATCAACTTCCCAAACCTATTGCAGTACACTCGCGACTTGACATCTGCCCCAGTCCCCTATAATCTGTGACAAGCTTTTGCAACAGTCTCACATTGCATATCACGCATCACACTGGGCAGGCGATGACACTGGCAACTGAACCGCCGTAAGCAGCAGGCAGGTTGAGTTCGAACCGGGGAAATACCATCTCACTGAGCGAAGGCAACTTCAGCAGAAGTCTCTCAAGGAGTGATTGTCATGGGATTAGTAGGGGCAATTGCAGTGGCACTCAGCTTACTGGTTGGTGCCGTCAGTGGCTTCGCCCAGACGCCAGAGGATATCACGGATCACGGCGTGCCGGTGTCCGCAGCGGAGAACCGTGGTCATACGCTAGCTCTGGACGCCGAAGGCAATCGGGTGGTGCTGGTCTGGCAGATGAACGGTGGCACCAAGTATCAACTGGTGATTTATGCCGACACCGGTCAGACCCGGCAGATCCCGGTGGAGCCGTATGCCGGCGATAACGCGTTTGCGAGGTGGCACTCCACCCGCGGCCTGTGGTACTCGCAGTATGGGAGCCACTTCTACGAATTCGACCCCAGGACGCTCAGCTTCAGCTTCGGAGGTGAGACACCGTCCCGCTGTGCGATGTCAATGCACGAGGACAGCTCCGGTCTCATCTGGGCCGCTGTTTACCCCAATGCGTATCTGGTCAGTTTCAACCCCGATACCCGCGAGTTGGTCAACCACGGGCAGTTGAACGAAGAGACCTGGGGACAGTATCCGAGTTATATGGCTGTAGATGAGGCAGGCTGGGTTTACGTCGGTATCGGCAACACACTCGGCCAACTGGTAGGTTTCAATCCGGCCACCAAAGAGCGTCGCGCCTATGTTGCGCAGGAGGACCGCAAGCAGGGCGTCGGCCGTGTCTTTCTCGGGACCGACGGCCAGGTGTACGCCGGCGTACCCAACGCGGGCTGGGGTTGGCATGTGATGTCTGCAGGTGAGGCCACGGCAATAGACGCAGAAGAGCCACCAGTGAAGCCACATCCGAGACGGGGCGGCGGATCCAGCGTTGTACGGGAATGGCCCGATGGCAGCAAGATCAGCAAACTCGACCTCGAGGGCAGGGTCCTCGGCGTAATCGAGGCAGATGGCACCGGACGCAAGGTGGCCTTTGACTATCAGACACCCGGGACCGGTATCGCTGTCATGTACGCAGGCGCCGATGCGAAGATTTACGGCAGCACAGCCCACCCCTCCAGGCTATTCACCTACGATCCGGCCAACGATCAACTGCTCTTCTATCCCAATGCAAAGGTAGCGTTCAAGAGCCTGCGCACCCAGGGCAACTATCTCTTCGGCGGCCACTACAGCGGAGGCGTGCTCTGGCTGATAGACACTGCCAGGCCGCTTACCCTGACACCCGTACCCTCGGTCTTCGGCCAGCAGATAGCCGTTGAAGAACCCGAAGAAGGCGCCGGAAACAACCCGCTGCAACTTGGGCGCTTTCAACCCAACGTGAACATACCCCGTAACGCCTTCGCTCATCCGGACGGCAAGCACATCATGATCAGCGGCCAGCCCGGCTACGGCTTTGTGGGCGGCGGGCTGATAATCTACAACCTGGAGACCACAGAAATCACGCAACTTGCCCACGAAGACTTGCTTGCCGGCTACAGTACCATGGCCATCGCGGCGCTGCCCAATGGCGATCTGATCTGCGGCACCAGCCCGCGTGGCGGCCACGGCACCAACACGGTACACGACAATGCGGCTCTCTATATCCTCGACTGGCAGACTAAGAAGGTGACCTGGCAGAGCGAGCCTCTGGAGCAGATGAAATCGATGCAAAGCATGATAGCCGGGCCCGATGGGCTCTACTACTGCGTCGGCAGTGATGGCGAACTTCTGGTCTTTGACGCCCAGAGCAAAGAAGTCGTGCACCACGCCAGCCTGGCCGAGTACGGCCGCCACACCACGAATCAGGCCATCGTACTGGGCCCGGACGACAAAATCTACCTGGCCCTGAGCAAGGCGCTACTGCGGATCACGCCGGGCAGCTTTGAAGTTGAGGTGCTTGCCACGCCGCCGGATGGCATCGAGGCCGGGCTGGGCATCATCAACGGACGCATCTATTTCGCGAGCCGCGCGCACCTCATGAGTATCAGCCTGTAGGGATACCTGGCGAACGACATATAACACACCTATGGCGCGCCCGCTAGCGCCAATCGCGAATGAGCCACCCTATCCCCCTTTGATTCCACCTTCCCTGGTAGCGGCTACCCACACCTGTGGGGTGGGTGAGGGGTAGGGGGCTTAGGTTGGCAAGCGCGGTCGCCGATATGCACCGGGCCAAACTCAACCAGGCCCGTGAACAGCTCGACCTGCCTGAAGCCCCATTCTATCCTGATCACCACCAACTCATCGGTTGTCCTGCCCGGCATTATCGCCGCCGAATCAGCCGAGGCTGGGGGTATTCAAATGCAAGTGCCGTGCGTGCGGCCCAATTCCGAGCGAGTGGAAGGGCAGTATCCTGAGAATCATTAGTCCGCGTTATGCGTGAATCGCTTTGTTTCTTGCCAATCCAGCGGACGCCTACAACACCGGCAGGACGTTTACCCCCCTGAGCACGAAGCCCGTAGCATCAGGGCCTCATCGCTTTTTATCACATTTTTTTCACATTTACTCCCCCACAGCACCCCCTTGCGGTCAGTCGTCGTCACCCTGACCCCCCTGAGCAAAGAGGCCCGTGTTTTCAGGGCCTCCTGGCCGCTTGCCGCTAAATTCCTTGTCTGGTAGGGGGTCAGCACTGACCCCCCCCAGCAACGGCTTGTAGCACCCCATACCACGATAAGTTATTGCCCCCAGCCCCGCTGCGCCACGGCTTCGTTGCTGGTGGGGTATAGCCCAAAAAGGCCTCTGCAGAATTGACAAAACGGCGCTACGGCGAAGTTAGCTCATGGTCAGTACTGCTGCAGCTTAATAGCATTTTGCTGCCTGTTCCTGCCCGATTCTTGACTGCGCCACAGCTTTCCGGTGCATTAGCTCTTCACAGTTGCTGTGCCGGCGAACTGCGGAATATCGCACAAGCGGCATTGGACGCTGTCGCCTTCATCAGTGTACAATTCCAGCACACACCTGCATTGACATCTACCCCCTCCCGACATAATCTATGGCAGACTCTTGCAGCAGTCTCATGTAACAAATCCGGGATCGCGCCGGGCGCCGGGAATCCTGGACCAGGTTCGCGAAGCAACGAGAGGAGTGTCGCATCGTGCATGTGCTCAAGTGGATATCACTTGCCTGTGTCGTGACGCTGGCGATGCTGATCGCCGCACTGCCGGCGGCAAGCGGTGGGGTGTTCGTGGCAAAGAATGGCAACGATGCCTGGTCCGGCACGCTCGCCCAGCCAAACGCAGCGAACAGCGACGGCCCGCTCGCGACTCTGATCCGCGCGCGGGATGCGATTCGCGAGATAAAAGCCACGGACGCGGATGCGCAACTGACGGTGACGGTTCGCGCCGGGACCTATCACTTGGCGGAGCCGCTGATGCTGACGTCCGAGGATTCCGGCACTGCCCAGCGACCGGTGCGATGGCAGGCGCATCCGGGAGAAGAGGTGATCCTGAGCGGCGGGCGGCCGATCACCTCTGAGTGGCGGACCGCAGACGGCAAGATCTACACGACCCAACTCCCCGAGGTGGCCGATGGGAACTGGTACTTCCGCCTGGTCCGTGTGGGCGAGGACTGGGCCGTCCGTGCCCGCTATCCGAACTATGACCCCGAGAATCCGTACACAGGCGGCTGGTTGTTTGTGAAGCCATTCGCTGAGGCCGAGGCCCGGTTCGGCAAGGTAGTGGAGGGTATCCACGGTGTGGGCGACATGATGCAGTGGCGCGTCCGAGTGCCCGCCAGCGGCGACTACAATGTGTTCCACTACTACGCCGCGCACAACGAGCCCTGGGGCATAGTGGACATGGGCGGGCGAACGACCTTCAGCGTTGACGAAGGCGAACCGGTGGTATTGCAGAGCCTGCCGGACACCGGCAGCTTCAATAGCTTCAAGTGGTCCCCGAAGAACGCGACGCTTCGCCTGGAGAAAGGCGAGCATACGATCCGCTGGACCAACATCAAGGGCGGGGGGATCAACTACGACGCTTTTGTGCTGTGCGATGATCCAGAGTGGACCCCCGAAGGCGCGCCCCCGAAGGGGCCAGCCGTCGGCAGGCACATGATCGTGGTGGATGCGGAGAGCTTTGTGCAGAGCAAGGGCGAAGAGCTCTCCGTCGCCGTTCGGGGCCGCAAGCCCGACTTCGGGTTCGCGCCGGGAGAGCTGAAGGAGTGGCCCAGGTCGAAGCAGATCGAGATGCACGTCTTCCCGGCCCAGAGCTGGGTGAATTCGATTGAGCCCATCGCCGACCTCGACATCGAAAACGGGACCGGCACCCTCGTCGGCCGGATCATGGAGTTGCGTGTCGGCAATCGTTACTTCCTTGAGAATATCTTCGAGGAGCTCGACACTCCGGGCGAGTGGTACCTCGACCGCGAAACGGGCGTGCTCCACTACTGGCCGACCGAGCCGGACTTCGCCGAAAAGGCGATAGTGGCGCCGGTTCACGATCGCATCATTCATATCAGAGGCGGGGCTGGGGCGGGCCCGGTGCGGAACATCGAGATAGCCGGCTTCACGTTCATGGACACCAGCTACACGCCCCACACCGGCAACCCGTACGGCCCCCCTGACGCAGCAATCTGGATTGAGTATGGGCGCGACTGCCTGATCGAGAACTGCCGCTTCACGCGCCTGGGTGGGAGCGCGCTGAATCTGGTCGGAGATGTTCGGGGCAACAGGTTCCTGGGCAACACCGTCGAGTACGTGGGCCAGAACGGTGTCTACATGTATGGCGGTGGCGCCAGCACATGTCCGATGGAGAACACCGTAGCCGGCTGCCACATACACCACATTGGCCTCATCTACAAGAGTGTCGGGGGTGTTCACATCGGTCCGCGCAATCCGGCGCTGGCTCAGCAGCCGGGCAATCTCATCGCCCACAACCTGATCACCGACGTGCCCCGCTATGGCATCGGAATGCTGATGAACCAGGGCAACAACGTGGTCGAGTTCAATGAGATCCGCCGCAGCAACCTGGAGACGAATGACACCGGAGGGATCGCGACCTGTGTGCGCAACCGGGAGGCGGCGGGCAATGTCTTCCGCTTCAATCTGGTGATGGACTCCATCGGCCTGCAGACCACCACTGAGGGGGAAATACTCACGCCGTTCTTTACGTGGGGCATCTACCTGGACGACGACTCAAGTCACGCGCAGGTGTATGGCAACATCTGCGTGCGCAACTACCGCGGCGGCGTGGTCATTCACCGCGGCCAGAAGAACGTGATCGAGAACAACATTTTCGTGGACTCCAACCTGGCGGAGGCGGAGTTCATGGACTGGGGCGGGCAGATGGTGGGAAACGTCTTCCGTCGCAACATCTGCTACCGCGTCAAAGGGGCCGGCGACATGATCCGCTTCACCGGTCCATTCGGATGGACCGACCAAGTGCTGGCCGAGTGCGACCGCAACCTGTACTGGAACGCTGCGGACGAGCCCTCGTTCACGTTCGGGGGCAAGTCGCTGGAGCAATGGCGTGAGATGGGCTACGACGAACACACCGTCGTCGCCGACCCGATGTTCAGGGCCCCGGAGAACGATGACTATACGCTTGATGCAAAATCGCCCGCCTTCGAACTGGGCTTCCAGGCAATCCCGGTGGCGAGGATCGGGCTGAACGGGTACGACCGCAGCGAATACTGAGGAGCCCGCCCAAGCCGGGCGCTTGCTGCCAGGTCTGAACGGAGCGGGACACAACGAGCGGCGTGGAAAGCTACGCCGGCGGACTAGCTCCGTGACAGCGACGTGCGGAGGAAACCATGTTGCGGCAGCTTCTGTCCATGACGTTGCTGTTGACCCCATGCGCAGCGGCCACTTGATCGTGTCACTCTCTTTGGCCTTCCCACACAGCACCCCTTGAAGCCGGATTCTTCCCCACCACACGCCCGGTTTCCCTCGGCGACTTCGCAGGTACAAGTTGTCCTCGCCACGGTGTCCACCGAGCTATCAGGGGCGCGTCGTGATCACGATCATTCGTCCTCAGCAAGTCATATCACGCATGGGCCCATATCGCGGCACTTCGCCACGCTGGACTGCTCCGACGCGCACGCTATGCCTTCTTCCCGGATAGGTGCTGCGCTATGTACACGCCTATTAGCACCCACCCGGAACACCAGACAAAGAGAGATACCATGTCGTGCTCTGAGCCCCATGTGGTCACGGACAGTATCGGCGCCAGCACGACACTGGCTGCACCAACGAAAACCGCCCAGCGTGGTATTCTCCCATACATTATTGCTCTCCCCGTGCCGGTCATCCGCCCGGCGTTGTCGTAGGTCCACGTAGTCACATCACCGCTGCTGATCGGCTTTGGCGTTTTCCGAAGTCGTCTCCAGCTTGCTTGCAGCCACGTGTGCGAGCCAAGTGTTGGGATACCTGTCTGCGATCTGTTGGAGCAACTGCTGCCCGTCCTTTTCTTCTCCGGTGACCGAGGCTGCACGAGCGGCAGACATTAACGCTTTGCCGGCTTGCGGTGAGTGGCGGTGCGGCCCAGCGCCGCGCAAGAAGCGTTTCACTGCGTCTTGATAGCGTCCGGCGCCCTCGAGGGCACTGACATGTCCTGCCCATATCTCAGCCTCGGTCTTAGGCAAGTGCGGTGTCCAGTCGGATATCCATTTGTAGGCAGTGACGCGCTGTTCATCGGACCAATTCTCACTGGTCATGGCCTCCAGAAGTGTTCGTGCTCTAGCTTCCACAAGCCACAGAAACGTGAGAAACAGGACTCCCAGCCCACCACCTATGAGCGCTCCGGCAGAGGACTCCCTGCCAGGGGCCAACAGCGCTGCCAACACTGTTATCAACATGCCACAGAGCGGGGCGATCGCTTCCTTCACGATTCGAGTAGAAACGCGTTGACCATTGCCTTGAAACGGCCAAAGGAAGAGGCGACAGGCGACAACGAGTGCGAATGTGAAGCCCCCACCAATTTCCAGGTGGCCGCCATAGAGAAGTGCGAGCATTGTCGCAACGAAGACCGCGTACATGACAGCCAAGGCAGCACAGACCTTTGCGTCAGCAAGCATACGTATCTCCCCCCTTCGTCAGCTTTGAAGGGCGACGAGATGAGGCGCAACCGTACATATGTTGAATGCCGATGTTGATTGGATGAGTTCGCTAGCGGCGCAATTTGGGCCAATCTGATACTATCCCCGGCTCCTGGTGGTCTTCGGTGACCCAATTGTCACCCAGGCCCTGTTCGGGCAAAGCGACGGCCCAGCCACAGGCAAATAATGCGAGAAGCATTACGACGGTCAGGAGCTGCTTCATGTGTGTGCCTCCTGGTGGCTAATGGACTCATTTGGAGTCATTGCTTGGCCGATGAGCGGGCCGGTCTCGCTGCGCTCGGCCGGCCCCTCCAAACAACTCAACGGCAACGGCTGGGCCGGATAGGGAACCCGAATTTCGCTGCGCGAAATCCACCCTATTCGGCCCCTCCAAACGACTCAACGGCACACAAGCTGTGGTTAGACAAGCTCACCGCCCTGAGCAATGTCGAAGGGCAAGGCCCGTACCACGGGAGCTCAACGGCCTGCCAGCCTGGCCTCGGCATTCTTCGGCAGAGTGAGGTCAACTTTGTCTGCGGCCGTGACTTTATACGCGGTCGGCCCGAGTTGGGTGACGCTCACAACACCCGGGCAGACCACTTCATCGCCGACGCCGTAATCATAGACATCGAACCAGGAGTCCACCGGGAATTCGACTGCGAGCTTTTCGGCTGGAGCCTCGGCATGCACTTGGGGGTCAATTACCGCCTGGTTGCGGACGCCGATGATGCGGTATTCAGCGGTGCGGTCGGCGTTGACCAGCCGCGCGCCGTGATAGTAGCGATAGCGGCCGAGAATAAACGGTGTCGAGGTCTGAACGTGATGGTCGGCGTGGCCGGTGACCTTGCCCGTGCCGATGCACGAGTCGAATTCCAGGCGCAACTGTGCTGCGTCGGCGAGGGCTTTGGCTTCCAGTACCTTGTAGGCAATGCGGCGGACCGGGTTGGTGATGTATATGGATTTGCCAACGAGTGCCTCGAGGTTAGGCGGCGGGGGCGAGACGGTTACGGTTTCGGTATCACGGTCCACGGCAGTAATGTGGGCGCGATACTCGGCGTTATCCGTGGTGATGCCGGATCCGTCCCTGGTCAGCCTGGTGCCGCCGATCAGCACCATGGAGGTCGGCACACCGTTTTCTTCAGAATACAACCCGAAACGGCCGGCGAACTCAAAGCCGCCCTCGGCAGTGTGCAACACTCCCGCATCGGCGGCAGCGAAGATCGTGTCTGTGCGACCGTTTTGCAGTTCTACGACGCAGCCGTAGGCCTTGAAGCCGGCTTCATCGTCTCCAGAGACTTCCAGGGGCCGGACCTGCTTGATGACCGGCTGGTCACGGTAAAGCTCCATGACATTGATGACCTGGGTTTCGGTGGGAGCTTCGCCCTGATTGTGCAGAAGCACCCATTTCATCTCATAGGGCGAGGCGCCGGCGGGTGACTTGCCGTCGCAGAAAATGGCCTCGGCACCTGCGGCGCTGGGTACGGTCATCCGGAAATGCAGGCCATCGGCGTTCTTGAGGGCCCAGTCGGCGGACCATACACCAGCAGGCGTGGCGCGCTCGACATTGTACAGATGCGCAAAGCCGAACATCAGCCCGCGCCAGCCTACACGGCCGCTGCGGGCGTATCTACAACCGTGTTCTTGCATCCACTTGGGGTCGCCGTACGGCACATCGGGGCCGGCGACGGTGCCGCCCTCCTGCCGCGTCAGCTCCAGACCCTCGGTGCTGAATTCACCCTCCTGAGCGTGGAAGGCCCACCAGTGCTCCTCGCCGCCGTGGATGCGGTAGAGGTCCACACAGTAGAACTGGTCATCCGAGACGTCAACGATGGCCAACATGCGGCGCTGCCAGTCATCTTCGGATACCTGATAGCCCTCGCCGCTTGCAACCTCGTCGGAGAAGGCTTGTGCGTAGGCTTCGGCGACATGTACAGGTCCGGCGTCGGCAAAAAGCTGCGATCTGGCCGTCATCTGGACGAACGGGATCTGCCGGGCCACGTTGTGGGTAATCCAGCAGGTCTCCCAGTAGTTCCAGTTGCGAGGATAGCCCATGTGCCCCAGAATCTCGCTCTGATAAGCATCCATGCCGATTTGCATGATGTCATCCTGCGTGTGGCCGAGGGCGCGGCCGTACATCATCCAAAGCGAGCGCTTGTTGATGTCGCTGCCGCTGCGCAGCATCGCAAGACCGTAACCGTCCTGCAGACAACTCGCGTCATTCCAGTCATCCGGCCACTGGGCCGCAGCGGCCTCAACCTGCTCGCGAGTATAAGGGAATTCCAGGGACGGTTGCCAGGATGGTGCATTGACCAGCGCCCAGGCGAATTTGGGGTCCTCAAAGATCTTGTAGGCGTGCTCGAAGGCCTCTACGCCGCCGTTTTGCCACGTGCGCCTACCCAGTTTCCGGTACTGCGGGTGGCTGCCGCCGTCACCAACTCTGGAGTAGGTCCGGTCAATGTTGACGGTGTTCATGGAGAAATCGAAGATACTGTGATAGCGCCGGCTCTTGCTGAGGTTGGGATACTTTGCGTCCGGATAGACCTCGGGCCGCATCTGGCGCAAGTGTTCAATCGACTCCACGATCGGGCCCAGAGCCACCACATGCATGCCATTGTAGCCGCCGGTGGATTCGTAGGGAGCTCCGTCGCGATAGAACGTATTCGGGACAAAGTAGCGCATCTTGCCCCGGGGATCATCGTAGAGCCAGTCCATGAACTCGTCGCCACGCTCGTAGTTGAGGACTTCGGCCATTCGTATCAGGCCGCGCTGGGAATAAGGCTCGTTCGAGGCCGTCGCTCCGTCCATCGCCCCCTGCATCCACACCGCGAAGAGGTTCTCCTCGATGAAGCGGCGTACATCCTGGTGGGTCTTGACGGCAAAACCTTTTGATTGGAGGAAGGGAATGATCTGCTGGTCCTGGTCAATGGCGGGGAGGATCTTGTCATAGGCCTCGGCATAAGCCCACTGGTACCCAGGTTGGCTAATGGGATAGACGGTAAAGCCGCTGCTCAAAAATGGCCCCTGGCTGAAGAGCATCGGCCCAATACGGTCAAGCTGACATGCGCGGACATTGTGATGGCGGTGATGTGTCATGGTTGCCAGGTAGGCGTATTCTACGGCCAGTCGACTCATCGCCACCAGCGCTTTGTGCACATAGCTTATCTCACCAGTGGCCATATAGCCGTCGGCGCACTGCGGCGCTACCTTCAGCATGTTGTGACAATACGCCTGACAAAGTTCGCCAATAAAGCCGTAGGTTTCGCCGTCGTATTTGCACGCCGGGCCCAAGCCATCATCTACATACTCGCCGCTGGTCATGTCCCCGTTGGCAAAGTCGTTGGAAGGATATTCCTCCCCGCCAACCGGACATTTGATTTTCCACGAATACGGCAACGAGAGATCCTTGCCCCACGGGTAGTACGCCGTCTTGTCGTAAATCTCCGGCCCGTGTATCGGGCAGCCCTCGGTGAGGTTGACCCAGTGATACCTCGGCGAGGTGGAGTCGGGCTGCATGTCCCAGATCTGCTCGTCGGAGACATCAAGCCAGTGCTTGCCAGGAGCTCCCCTGCCGCTGGCGGCCTGCTTCTGCGCCTCAGTGGTGACGGTCTGGCCTTGTTTGAGTTCGGGTAGCTGTTCACCCAGCGGCCAGCGGCGCGGAAGTTGCACGTCCTTTAGTTCCCGGTACTCCCTCAGGTCGTCAAATGACCATATCTCTATGGATATGGTGATTTGGCCGTCCGGGTGGGCAAAGACAATGTCGGCCTGCCTGGCCGGCTCGAGGCTGCGGAAATAGTACTTGCGCAGCTCCTTCTCGGTAGGAAGTGGCGTGCGATCAAACATAGTGACACTGTCGGGATAGGTGACTTTGATTTCCGGTGCATCCGCAGGCACGTTCAGAGCCACCATGAAAAGGCGGTCCACACCGACGATGTCGGGCTTGTAGGCGACCGCACCTTCATCCTGCGAGTGGGCGCGGATAGACAACGACAGACATAGCAACGACCCTGTGACGACCAATAAGTCCCAGCGCATTGTTATCACCATTTCTCAGTGTAAGGGAATTCTGTACAGTAATTTCGATACGCGTGTCGTTTCGCCTGTGTCAGCAGCCGATGTCGTTGGCCGTTTCGGTGTGGCGACCTTGCCTTGATAGCGTTGTGCGTGGGCCGGCCTCCCATCGGACGACAGTGTCGTCCGATGCTCGACACGGCCCTTCCATTACGACTAACGACTAGAAATTGGGGACAGTCACCCATTTCTTGCGATTTCTGTGAATTCCACTCCTACTCCTCTGCAGAAATAGGTGACTGTCCCCAATTTCCCTTCAACGGAGGCGTACTACCAGCTCGTGCGTGCCGGCGGCCAGCGCCACAGAGAGCAAGCCTGTGCGCTGGTCGAACGTCGCGGCTTCTAACTCTCGGTCGTCCATGGTGACCGATTCCGGCTGGTGGCCGACGAAGAAGCGCACAGTGGCTTCCTGGGCCACCTTGACCGTGCCGTAAAGCGTGTTCGGCTCAATTGCCTTCACCGGCATTCGGTCTGTGCGCCGCTGGTACGTGGCCCACTTTGCAAAGGCGGCCCAGACAGGCTGGTCGCAGGAGATTAAGACTTCGCCGTCGCGCGTCAATTCCTGGCCATCACACAGGGCGTAGGAGATCAAAGCTGCGTCGGGCCCCAGCCCCACCATGCATGTGAGGCCGTCAGCCTCCAGGCCGTTGGCGCTGACGCGGTCGCCGCTTAGCCGGTAGAGGTGTAGATTCCTGCCGTCCGGGACTTCGACTTCGATCTGCTGTCCGCCCTCCGCCTCGAGCCGTTTGATTTGGGGCGCAGCCGCACCTCTGGGCTGCGGATACAGCAGGACCAAGAAGCGCTCCCGCACACGCTTCTGGTCCGGAGTGACTGCATAGTATGGCCCGTATGTTTCGTTGAAGGCTTTCTCATCCCACATCGCAGACTCGGCCGTAAACTCGGTCGGCAGGAGCACTTTGCCGAACAGTTGCCCGGACGGGTTCAGTTCAGGGAGCGCAAGTACGCTATCGCCCTCGATCTGGAATTCTCCCTTTTGGCCGATGGCGTGGGCGCAGGTGACGTTCAGAATCCACTTATATTCGCGCGCAGTATCGTTGGTCGCTTTCACGTCATCGAAGACGACCAGATAGTCGGGTTTGGCGAAAACCATGTGACGTCGCCAGCTCTCAATCCACGGGTCCTCAGGCGTCCCATAGGGGTGCGCTTCGCCGACAACGTAGTCAAAGAACGGCGCGCCGAGGAACTCTACGATGTTCCCGCCCGCCGCGCCTATCATCTTGTTATTTTGTCCCTTACCATCTACCCACAGCAGATTGTGCCCGTAGGTCGCACGCCAGTAGCGGCGGTGATGATAGCCCGGCGAGGTCGCGAGGCGCGAGCCGTAGCCGTGGATCTCGAAGTGGTTCATGGCATTATGCTCGTGATAGTGGCCCATCGGCTCGGTTTGCATGGCGAACAGAATCGCGTCGGGATCTTCCCAACTTGTCCGGCACGTGACCCAGCCCAGTGTCCGGAAGTGGTGCGAAACAGGCACAACTCCCTGGGGCGAGCGTAGCTTCAGCACCGGCCGGTGATTCAGAAAGCTGTTGACCGCAGCAACGGCCGCGGCAGCTCCCTGATAGCCGGTGGTTTTCAGGTACCACCCACATTCTGGGATCGGGTATTGGGTTGCGGCCCGCAAGGCAACCAGGTGAAAACCGTTCCGCTGCCAAGTATCGTTGAAGCCCACGCCTCCGTTCCCGCCCGGCCGCAGCGTGTGCAAGGCGAAGTACGGCAGGGCCTTCATGAAGGGGTGAGCGAACAGGTCCACCCCGCGCACCCGCTTCAGCGCGTCCAGCAGCGCCAGACCGTACATTTCGTCGAAGGCAATCGAACCGTAGCCGATGCCCTCGGCCCAGCTTCCATCGGGATTACTCTTGTCAAGGATAGTCGCCATTGATGTGCAGGCCTCATCAGCCCACAGCTCGGCATCCGGATAATCGTCCTCACCAAGCAGCGCCATCGCCCCCAGACCCAGAGCGGCGTAGAAGAACACCCGGCCATTACTGTTAGGCTCGGCGAGCTTCTGCCCTTTGCCCGCCTCGTACAGCGGCAGCAAGCCCTTGTTGACCAGCGCCGCACACGCCGCCTGCCTTTCTTCATCGGGCAACTTATCCCACGCCACATCCAACGTCAGGGCGACGCCGATAGTCAGCGTGTTAATGGAGAACTGCCGTACCGGCGGACCCCACGTGTCCCACGCCAGGACGGTGCGCAGGTCTGCCCGCAGTTGTTCCAGATACTTTTCCTCCTCGGTGACAGCGTAAGCCAGCGCCAGCGGCGCCCACCGCAAACCCGTCGCACGGGCAGCATACTCCTCAAACTCCGCTGCGACCGGCTGCTGCAGCGTGGCCTCAGCTGCCGCTATCACTCTCTCCCACAGCAGAGCGCCGGATATCCCCAGCACGTCTTGTTCGGTATCAATCGCCTTCGCTCGCAGTGCGGGCAGGTCCTGGGCGCCCAGCAGCAGCCGTGGTCGGCCAACCGCTTGCGCGCCCTGGTCCGCCCCCTGAGCGCCACCCGAACACAGCGCAGCGAGTAACGCCACTGTCGCTACCCCTGCCCAATCTCGATGGTATGCACTTTTCATCCTTTTCGCCTGCCTTCCAAGGCCTGACACCGGCACTTGACTTCTAATCGTGCGCCCCTTGGCAACGACCTCGGGCTGAAAGCTGAGAATGCGATTCCAGTAACACTGTCATCACCTGATGCGAGCTAGACATGCGCTATGACAGCCTCTGCCTTGCCCGTCGGCATCGCCACATACAGCCACCGGGCGTTATGCTGCTCGCGAAGTACGTATTGCGCCGACTCGCCGTTGACCTCCACAGAGCCCGGCTCTCCGTCAGGCCACAGCAGTTGGATGATGCAGCCTGCCGGATAGTCGGTCTGTGTGTGGACGGTGAGTTGCTTCTCGTCACACTCTATGGCTGCAATTGCCGATGCATCCCGGTCATGCCACCACAGGCACATCTCGTCGGTGCCGAAGTGGAGGGGGTTCATTTCCAGCTTGTGCATATATGCGAGGGCTTCTTTGACCGCCGCCTGCGGCGCGTCTTGTGTAAGATACACCGGATGGAAGAACAAATTCATCGTCAGATTCCAGAACTCAGCCAGTTCGATGGCGCGGTGCAATTGGCTGAATTCGGTACTGTCCCCCACGTAGCCGCACTCATAGGCTGTGACTGGGGCGCTGGTGAAGTCAATGCGGCGGTTAGCTTGAGTGTAGTCGTCATAGTAGTGGAACGGGTAGCAGGTGCCGAAGGCGAAGTTGCACTTGTTGACCGGATTGGATGGCGGGTAGCGCCAGTGCGCGCGGTTGTTGTCGCCCTTCATGCCCAGTTCGGCCAGCCAGCGCGCCGTTTCAGCCCAGCCGCTCCAGCACATGTGGTGAAACACGGTGCAGATCGGTATTTCGCCGAAGGCCTCTTGGTAAGCGTTCAACTGCTCGGCCAGGTCCTCTTTTGTGAAAGCATAGGGCTGCTCGAAATCGGCGATGAAGTTGAAATGGATCGAGGTCTCACAGCCGAGCTGTTTAAGTTGGTTGAACTTCTCGGCCGACAACGTGTGGTTGGGCACCGGCGACTGCATAATATTGATATGGTACGGCAGGCCCATCTCGAGCATAAACTCAGCGGCGGGGATTTGCACATCGGTGGCACCTTCGTCATCGCCGCCCCAGTGAAAGACGGCATCTGGAATTGAGCCGTCGGCGGCGGGCGGAAGCTGGTGCAAGAACACGCCCCCGTGCTCGGCGATGATGCGCCGCAGTGCGAACATCATCAGATCCGCATAGGGTACATTTGCCCCCCAGGGCCGCGTGGTGATCTGATCCATGGTGCGCAGTTGGTTGTCACCATCGTAGTCTTCATAGACCGGACGCCCTTGCTGCATCACCCAGGCGCACTGCGCCAGGTCGAACGCCCAGTAACATGCCGCGCCGTCGCCGATGGTCCGGTATGTGACCGCCGGTTGGTGCAGGTCCTGCTCGAAGAACGAGAGCAGGCGCGCCAGCTCGCGGCAGTCCGGGGCACGCAGCCGCTGCATCGGGGCCAGCACCGGCAGAGCACAACCGCGTTCGTACGGCGTGAGTAGAGCGACATTCCACTGCTCATCACACAGCCGGATGCAGGCCGAGGGGGTGAACTCATCCCCGGCCTGTTCAATTACGCCCTCCACCCTGATGCCAAACAGCTCATCGAGGCCGGCAGTGGCAAAACCTATCAGCAGCCCGCCGCATGTCACCCACTCTGACAGGGCCTTCACCTGGGCATCTGCCAGGTACTCTTGCGGCAGCGGCGGCAACAGCAGGATGCTGTATTGCGCCAACTCGTCGGGTGTCAGCTCATCGGGGCCCAGCACGCTATACGGTAGGCCCACGCGGTTGAGGATTTCGCGGTAATAGATCGGCCAGTAGTTGCGACCTGCGGCGTTGGCCTGTGCGCGCAGGTTGTCGTCGTAAACTAGAGCGGCTTTGAACTCTGACATAGTAGCCTCCGGACCTGATGGTATCTGCTGACGTACCCTTCGCCAAGTCAATAATTTGTCCTGCGCGCAGAAGGTCCGTAGCCGTCATGCAGGAATTGAGTACACGAAGTGGAATATTGAGGTATTGGACATTAGACCGATTGGAGAACGGGAGCATCGGCAAATGACTGAGTTAGGCCTGAAGACGCTAGAGAACTTCATGTTCAGGACACTGCCCCAGGACCTCTCTGACGAGCTCGCAGGCTGGCGCGAGGAGTTGCGGGCCCAGTATGCGGGCGCAGCCTCCGACGAGCTGCGCGACGAGGCCACCGAGCTGCTGACTGAAAACGCGGTTGACCTGCAGTCCGTACTCGCTGATTGGAATCTAAAGAACCAGTCCCGTCACGGCGACCAGGCGCTCAGCGACGAGCAACTCGCCGAAGAGAGCGACAAGAGCATCGCTATCCTGGAGGAATTCGGCCGCAACGAGTTGGCCAGTCGCGCAAGGCAAGAGATTGCGGCCATCGCATCCAGCAACCTCGCCAGACTAGCCAGGATGGCGCTGGCCGGCGAAGTTAACACATACTGGGGTAATGACTACGCGGCACATCTGCGCCGGGCCATGCGCAAGGGCGCGGCCATGGTCACTACCAATCCGGTGCTGGTAAACATCGCCCGCACGGAAGACCCGGAATACTGGACACCGGTGCGCGACGGTCTGAAGGAGACGTATCCCGACTACGACCCGGTTCAGCTTGGCTACGCGATGACCATCGCGGTGGTGCTGTCTAACGCCCGCCTGCTGCGCCCGATCTGGGAGCTGACCGATGGTGCGATGGGCTACGTTTCACTGCAACTCTCACCCAAAGAGGCGCAGAACGTCGAGGCCATGGTCGAGGGTGCCCGCTGGGTCTGGGAGCGGCTGCACGTTGGCCTCGGCGGCACCCCAAACTGCGTATTCAAGGTCCCCGGCACCAAGGCGGGCATCACCGTAGCCGAGACGCTGACTTCCGAGGCCATGGGCATAAACGTCACCGTCAACTTCGCGCTGCCCCAGCAGATCGCTTTCGCCGGCGCAATCGAGAGCAACAGCACCACCAAGGTCTGCTACCGCACGTACATGGACGGCCGCCTTGACGACCCGGTGGGCGAGGAGCTTGAAGCGGCCGGCGTGTCGGATTGGGAAGATGTGAAGAAGTGGTGTACTACGGCGATCCGGCAGCGCGAGTACCGGATGTTGTGCCTACCGCCTGAGGAGGGTGGTCTGGGCTTTAAGAAGAGCATTCCGCTGCCGGCTTCCGGGCGCGGGCCGTGGAATATTCTGCGGTCAATCCAAAACGGGCCTATCCCTATTTTCCTGACTATCTTCCCCGAGCGCATCGAGGAGTTCGACGAGGAGCCGCGCGAACTCGATCCCAACGGCATGTGGGCCGAGCTGCCCGAAGGCTACCTCGAGAAGCTCTACAAATCCAAGCTCTTCCGTCAGGGCTACGAGCCCGATGGCATGACGGTGGACGAATTTGACGACTACCTGCCGGTCGTCAATACACTCACCCAATTTGCCGAGGGCTATGACGAGTTCATCGCCTGGGTCGCCGAGTAACAGACATCACCTGGGAAGCACTGAGCCCACGGCGGCATGACGTGGGCTTTTTGTGTTGCACGACACTTGCAACTCCAGGCGATCGCTAACCCGCCGCTCTGTGCTCTATCGCAACAGGCTCGTTGTTTGCGCCTGTCTTTGACTTTGGACATGCTTTGCGCTACACTGTAGCACTGCGATGGCCCCCTGGCGCCTGGGCTTTCGAACCTTCAGATGAGATGTCAGTGAGAGTGATAGTACAGTGATTTCGGTCAATGATCTCAAGCCGGGCCTGACCATTGAGTTGGACGGGCAGGTCTATCAGGTAGTCAGCAGCGAGCACCACAAGCCGGGCAAAGGCCAAGCAGTGGTCAGAACCCGTCTGCGCGAGGTCGAGAGCGGGAAGGTTTTCAATAAGACCTTCAACGCCGGCGTGAAGGTGCAGCGCGCCCACGTGGACCGACGCAACATGCAATATCTCTACTCCCAGGGCGACATTTTCTACCTGATGGACACCGAAAACTACGAACAGATCGAGGTCTCCAGAGCGCAAATCGCTGATGTGGTGCAGTGGCTCAAAGAGGGCGAGACAGTGATGATGGTCTCGTGCCAGGGCAAGCTGTTGGGCCTGGAGGCGGCGCAGACTGTGGAGCGGATCGTAACAAAGACCGAGCCGGGCGTGCGCGGCGATACCGCCCAGGGCGGCAACAAACCGGCCCTGATCGAGGGCGGTGTCACAGTCACGGTGCCCCTGTTCGTCAACCAGGGGGCCGTCATCAAGGTAGACACCGCTAGCGGCGAATACATAGAGCGCGTCAGCAACTGAGCAGGAGCTTTGCTTGCAGATGGATCGGGAACGCATCAAGCAGCTTATTGATATGCTGAATAGCTCGAGTGCGGCCGAACTGGAGGTGCGTGAGGGCGACCTGCGCATCAGATTGCGCAAGCGAGAGGGGACGCAGCAGCCGGCCGAGACGGCTAGCAGAATTCCGGATGCGGCTGAGGAGAGCCGCTCCGAAGTGAGTGCCGAGGAATCTCTGGAAGACGCCACCATAGTCACGGCCCACCTGGTGGGCCTGTTCCACCGCGGCACCGCTCCCAGCGCCGAGCCGCTGGCGCAGCTCGGTGACGATGTCGCTCAGGGGCAAAGCATCGGCACCATCGAAGCATTGCGCAACTTCACCGAGGTAACAAGCCCCGTTGACGGCACTGTGGTGCGCATCATCGCTGAGGACGGTGCGCCCGTGCAGTTCGGCGATCCCCTGCTGGCGATCAGGCCGAAGGCGTAGGCTGGATTCGGGAGGCCACTGGGATGAGCAACAGGTGCGGCTTCACGATTATTGGCATGCTTGTAGTGCTTGCTATTATTGGGATACTGGCCGTGGGTCTGTACGGGCTGGGCGGCGATAAAGGCGGCGAGGGCGAGAAGAAGTCAATCCCCGCCCGCGCCATAGAGAAAGCTGAATCGATAGAATGTCAGAGCAACCTCAACCAGTTGCGGCAGGTCGTGAGCATGCAGACGATGGAAGGACAGCCGCCCCCGAGTTCGCTGGCGGAGATGAAGCTGGATGTGATCAGCAAATGTCCGGTGAGCGACAAGGAGTACAAGTACGATCCGAGTACCGGCCGCGTATGGTGTGAGACGCATCCGCAATACTGAATTCAACGGTTGAGTTGAGGCGTTCCTGTAGGGGAAACTGATGTTCAGAAAACTACTGGTGGCGAATCGTGGGGAGATTGCCTGCCGCATCTTGCAGGCGTGCCGGGAACTTAACATAGACACGGTTGCAGTGTATTCCCAAGCCGACGCCACTGCGCTGCATGTCAAGCTGGCCGACGAGGCTGTTTGCATCGGCCCGCCTCCGAACCAGGATAGCTACCTGAATGTCGCCAACCTGATCAGCGCGGCGGTTATCACGGGGGCCGAGGCGATTCACCCCGGCTACGGCAATCTCTCCGAGGTGCCCAGGTTCGCCGAGATATGCGACGCCTGTAAGATCAGCTTCGTCGGCCCGCCTGCCGATGTGATAGCTCGGATGGGAGACAAGTCCCAGGCGCGGGCAACGATGAGTGCAGCCGGTGTGCCGGTGGTGCCGGGCAGTGATGGGCCTATTGAAGACGCCCACGACGCTCGACTCATTGCTGAGCAACTAGGCTATCCGGTAATGCTCAAGGCTGTGGGTGGCGGTGGCGGCCGTGGCATTCGCATCGCCCACAACGGCGAGCAACTCGAACAGTTCCTGGCCTCGGCACAGGCCGAGGCGAAAGCTGCCTTCGGCAACGACGAGCTGTACCTGGAGAAGTTCATTGCCGAGGCCCGCCACATCGAGGTGCAGATACTCGCCGACACCCACGGCAACGTGGTGCATCTGGGCGAGCGTGACTGCTCGATCCAGCACCGGCATCAGAAGCTCCTGGAGGAGGCGCCGGCTGCGGGAGTGTCCGACTCGCTGCGCAGGCGGCTGGGGGAGGCGGCCCTGACGGCGGCAAGAAGCGCTGATTACGTCAACGCCGGCACCGTAGAGTTCATCCTGGACAAGCGCGGGAAGTTCTATTTCATCGAGATGAACACCCGCATCCAGGTCGAACACCCGGTGACAGAGATGCTCACCGGTGTTGACATCGTGCGGGAGCAGATCCGAATTGCCGCTGGCGAAGAGCTGTCATGCGAACAGGGCAAGATCTGGTTCAACGGCCATGCCATCGAATGTCGCATCCTGGCCGCTGACGGCGACCGGGGCTTTGCACCCTCTCCCGGGATCATCGAGGAGTGGCGTTTGCCGCTGGGCCCCGGCATCAGAGTTGACAGCGGGGTCGGCTGCGGCAGCCGGATCTCTTCGCACTACGATCCGATGATAGCGAAAGTGATCACCTGGGATACCAACCGCGAAGCGGCCATCAGGCGCATGCAGGCCGCGTTGCGGGGGATGCGGGTCTCCGGACTGCGCACCACTATACCGTACCAGTTGCGGATATTGGACAACGCGTTTTTCCGGCGCGGCGAAGTGGACCTCAACTTCATTCAGCGGCGGATGGCAACGGAATAGGAGGCAAGTTATGAACGCCTGCGACTTCAACGTAGCGCCATTCTGGCGGGCTGTGGCGGGTGCTTTTTTCGGAGCAATAGTCGGCGGCGTATGGCTCGTTACAGGCTTCTGGGCAGCCCTGCTTATCTTGGCTTTCATTGTACTGGGAGCCCTGGTTGGTGTTTTCGCGGCCGGATGCGGTGAATAGGCGACTTCGCAGCTTGGCAGCGGCCGGAGGAATGTAGTGAGGACAGGAGCACGGCGCAAGGCCCGAGAGCTGGCTTTGAGCATATTATTCGCTACCGATGTCGGAGAGCAAACGGCAGCCGAGGCGCTCGAGGTCGTGGATCACGTGCTAGAGGTGCTGGTCGGCCAGTGGGGTCTGGACCCCGATGAACGTGCAAAGTTGTTTCCTGAGATCCGGCAGTTCGGTGTCACCCTGGCCGAAGCATACTTCGCGGACAGCCAACGAATTGATGAGTGTATCGAAGGCTTTTCTCATGAGTGGGCCATAGACAGGATGCCCGGAATCGATCGCAACATCCTGCGCCTGGCGATAGCCGAACTGATGCACTTGCCCGACGTGCCGGTCAGCGCCACGATCAACGAGGCCGTCGAGCTGGCCAAGATATACGGGACTGAAGAGTCCGGCAAATTCATAAATGGTATCCTTGGTGCCTTCGTGCGCAGCGAAGAGGCCGAAGTGAAACCGACGTGAGCGGCAGGGCGATGGGCGAACCACGCACTCCGTGAAGGCGTGGGCCAGTTTCAGGGGCGTTCGGCGGAGCCGAACGCCCATTCGGCAGGCCCCTCCATTACGACTAACGCCTGCAGGCCCTCGGGCTGCAATTGGAGTTGCCGAGAATCTGTATAACTACAGTGGAAGCCCGATGTCGCTAGCAGTTGGACGGCAACAATATTGGCACAAATGCGAACACCAATTCTGAGCGTCGGCGAGGTCACGGCCTATCTCAAACGGCTGATGGACCGTGATGAGGTGCTGGCAGATATCATCGTGCGGGGCGAGATCTCGAATCTGCGCCGGCCCTCGTCGGGGCATGTGTATTTGTCGCTGAAAGATGACCGCTCTGTGTTGCAAGCCGTCTGTTTCCGGGGACATGCTGCAAGTCTGGGCTTCGATCCCGAAGATGGCATGCAGGTGATCGCCGGCGGCAGTATTACAGTCTATGAGCCGCAGGGACGCTACCAGCTCATTACGCGATTCATGCGGCCGGACGGCGTAGGCGATCTGGCCGCGGCCTTTGAGAAGCTGAAAGCCAAACTGGAGGCGGAGGGCCTGTTTGCCGAGGACCGCAAACGGCCACTGCCACGCTTTCCGCAAGCCATTGCGCTGGTAACCTCTGGCAGTGGCGCGGCAGTGCGCGACATGATTTCGATTCTCGGCTCGCGCTATCCGCTGGCAAGAATCAAGCTGATACCCACGCTGGTGCAGGGCGAGGGGTCGGCTCAGAGCATCGTCAACTCGCTGCGGGCCGCCAACCGGGCCGATGTGGACCTGATCATACTCGGTCGCGGCGGCGGGTCGCAGGAAGACCTGTGGTCGTTCAACGAGGAGCCGGTGGCGCGCGAGGTGTTTGCCAGTCGGGTACCGGTCATCAGTGCCGTCGGTCACGAGACCGATTACGTGCTGACTGACTTTGTGGCCGACGCGCGAGCGGCCACACCATCGCACGCTGCAGAGATAGCCTTGCCTGACGCCGAAGAGCTGCTGGGCCATCTGGACGGTTTCAGATACCGGATGTCGAGCCAGCTCAGGATGCTGTTGCAGGAATACAGCTCGCGGCTGGCAGCGGCGATTGCGCACCCGCTGATAGAGCAGCCGCGATTGCTTGTTGACAACAAAGCGCAGCAGTTGGATGATCTGCAAAGGACGCTAGCGACTAACGCCCGCCAGCTCGGCCGACTGTGGCGGGCACGGCTGGACACCATTGCTGCTCGGCTCGCCGGTCTCGATCCCAGAGCGGTCTTGCGGCGAGGCTACAGCATCGTGCGACGGGCCGACGACGGGAAGTTGGTTACCAGTGTCAGGGCGGTGGCCGGCGGCGACGTGCTGACGATAGCTGTGACTGACGGCGAGATCGCTGCCGAGGTGCGCGGCGCGACCTCTACCAGCTAGTTGATCCGCGCCGCTGAAGGCAACGCGGGAACAAGGAACTGTGCATGGGAAAGCTCAACGTCGAAGAACTGTCATTTGAAGAGGCGCTTGCTAAGCTCGAAGAGCTCGTTGAAAAGATAGACAGCGGCGACCTGGCTTTGGCCGAGGCGCTTGAGACCTTCAAGCTAGCCACCGAGTTGAGCGAACATTGCGCACGACTGCTCAACGAAGCGGAGGCCGCGGTAGAGGAGCTGGAAGCGGGTACTGATGAGGCTGATGCTGCAGCGGGCGAAGAAGATGAAGATGACCCCTTTGGGGACAGATAGCGCGCCGTAAGGTCTCGGAGCAAACAGATGAGTTCACTGCTCGACAAAATAAGATCGCCAGATGACCTGAAAGAGTTGCGTATTGCCCAGCTCAAGACGCTGGCCGAGCAGGTGCGCCAGCGCTTGATTACGACGGTGTCGCAAACGGGTGGGCACCTGGCTTCGAATCTCGGCACAGTCGAGCTGACGATTGCGCTGCATACGGTTTTTGACATGCCGAGAGACAAGCTGATCTGGGATGTGGGGCACCAGTGCTACACCCACAAGCTGCTGACCGGCAGGGGCCAGGAGTTTGACGCCCTGCGCCAGTGGCAGGGACTGTCCGGCTTCCCCAGGCGCTGCGAGAGCGAATACGACATCTTCGGCACCGGTCATGGCGCCACCTCGATCTCGGCCGCGCTGGGCTTTGCCAAGGCCCGTGACCTGAACGGCGGGGATGAAAACGTTATCGCTATCATTGGTGATGGCGCCTTGACTGGCGGGATGGCCTTCGAGGCGCTCAACCAGGCCGGCCACGAAGACATTGACATGACGGTGGTGCTTAACGACAACGAGATGAGCATTAGCCCCAACGTGGGGGCGATTTCATCCTATCTGTCGAGAATGCGTGCCACCCTGCACTCGCGCACCAGGCAGGCCAGAGCCGATGTCGCCAGGGCGCTGGAGCGCTTGCCGCTGGGTGATGCGATGCTGGAGGCGATGGACCGCTTGCGCGACAGCGTCAAGCAACTGGTGGTGCCCGGGATGCTTTTCGAGGAATTCGGTTTCACCTATCTGGGGCCGATAGATGGTCACAACATCGAGCAACTGCTGGCGATGTTGAGGCACGCCGGCAGGATCAAGGGGCCGATTTTAATTCATGTGCTGACTAAGAAGGGCAAAGGCTACAAGCCTGCTGAAGACGACCCCTCGCGGTTTCACGGCACCAAGCCCTTTGTAGTAGAAAACGGCGAGATAGTGGCCGCAGATGCCAATCCCAGCTACAGTAAGGTGCTTGCTGATTCGCTGATTGAGCTGGCTGAGAAGGATGAGCGAATCTGCGCAATTTCGGCGGCCATGCTCGTCGGCACGAAACTGGAGGAGTTGAAGGCGCGCTTTCCGGGCCGCTGCTTTGATGTCGGCATGGCTGAGCAGCACGCTGTGACGTACGCCGCCGGCCTGGCGGCTGCCGGATTGCGTCCGGTGGTTGACATCTACTCGACCTTCATGCAGCGGGCGTATGACCAGATAATTCACGATGTGGCTCTGCAGAATCTGCCTGTGGTACTGTGTCTGGACCGTGCCGGGTTGGTCGGCAATGACGGCCCGACCCATCACGGTGTATTCGACCTGTCTTACCTGCGCTCGGCCCCGGGCATGGTGGTTATGGCTCCGAAGGACGAAAAGGAACTCAAGGATATGCTGGCCACTGCGCTGGCTCACGACGGGCCCAGCGCGATCCGCTACCCCGCCGGGTCTGGGCCTGGCGTAGATTACTCGGCGGCGCCGGAAATCCTGCAAATCGGCAAAGCGGAGGTTCTCACACACGGGAATGATATCGCCATATTCGCCATCGGGCGGATGCTACAAAACGCGCGGCAGGCCGTCGAGCTGTTGTCTGCTCAGGGCATCCGGGCGCGCCTGATAAATGCGCGCTTTGCCCAGCCTCTGGACGAAGACTGCCTGCGTCAGATGGCGGCCGATTGCGGCAAGATACTGACCGTAGAAGAGAATGTGCTCGCCGGCGGGTTCGGCTCTGCGGTGGGCGAGACGCTGATACGCAATGAGATCGAGGCCGAACTGGGCTGCGTAGCCCTGCCTAACGAGTTCGTCGAACACGGCGATGTCGAGACACTGTGGGAAAAGGCCGGGCTTTCAGCGGAGGCGATAGCGGCAAAGGCTGTAGAGCTTGTCAGAGCCAAACACACGATTTCAGCAATACATTCATCAGTCAGCCGATGACGTGCCGTGTACCGCGCGTCAAGCAGTGACAAGGGTAGTACGGGAGGTGTGCAGATGAGGAGCGCAAGACCGATTGTCTGTCTGCTGTTTGCGGCTTTGTTGTGCATCGGCGTTGCAGCCTGGGGCGACGAGCCGACAGTTTTCGACCAGGGCGTTGCGGCCTACGCGAAGGGGGACTTCAAAGCGGCAAGAGACCTCTTCCTGGAGGCTCTCGAGGAGCAGCCCGGTCACATGGTAATAATGTGCTGGGTGGGTTCAGCGTCGCTGCAGGCGGGAGAACTGGCCGATGCTGAAAAGTATCTGACCGAGGTACTGGCAAAAAAGCCCGATTACCCGGAAGCGCACAACAATTTGGGCAATGTGTATCTGGCGCAGGGCAAGGTGGACCTGGCCGAGCAGAGCTACCAGAAGGCGATCGCGCAGGAGTCGGACTACGCTGACGCCCGCTATAATCTGGCCAACCTCTATGCCGAACAGAAACAGTGGGATGCGGCCTTCAACGAGTTCAACAGGGCCGTTAAGCTGGCACCCAACGATGCCGACATCCACAGGAACTTCGGCCACGCGTTGTGGCAGGCCGGCCGGCTTGACAAGGCGATCAGAGAATACGAGGCGGCTAACAAACTGCAGCCCAAAGACCCGGAGGTGCTCAATGCGCTGGGGGTCTTGTATCTCAATAGCGGCGACAGTGCCGCCGCGGTCAGAGCATACGAGCAAGCGGTTGAGGGCGACCCGAATATGGCCGAAGCTCAACTGGGGCTGGGTATCGCACTGTACAATCTGGGCAAGTTCGCGGACGCTGTGCAGCCGCTGGCGGCGGCGAGCACCCTGGAAGAGAGCAGCTTTGCGGCCAAGTACAACCTGGGATTGGCATTCGCCGCGACGGGCGATCTGGAAGCGGCTGAGAAGACATACCGCGGCGCGCTGATGTTGCAGCCCGAGCACGCCAAGTGCCTGAATAACCTGGGCTGGGTATTGCAGCAGAGCGGCCAGCCCGACTCAGCCATCGAGCCACTGCAAAAGGCCGTGGAGGCTGATCCGAAGCTAGATATGGCGCATGTGAACCTGGCGCTGGCCTACGAGCAGGCTGGCGACAATGAGGCGGCACGCAAGCAGTGGGAGAACACGGCCGCTCGCTTCCCACAGAACGCCGACGCCCATTTCGGCCTGGCCAACAGTTACTACGCTGGCGGCGAGAATGATAAGGCGCTGCAGGAATATCTGCGCGCCCTGGCCACCGAGGAGAAAAACCCAGAGGCACACAACAACGTTGGCCTGATCTACCTCGAGCAGAGCAATTTCGTAGAAGCGGCGGTTCATTTCCGCACGGCCCTGCAGCAGAACCCCGGTTTTGCCAATGCCGCCAACAACCAGGGCGTGGCTCTGGAGCGGCAGGACAAGGTCGAAGAGGCCAAGGAGATGTACCGCAAAGCCCTCAGTATTGACCCGGACTGTGAGCCGGCCAAGAAAAACCTGCAGCGTCTGGAGCCCGCCGCCGAGACGGCGACCGGCTAGAGCAACTTGCGAAGGTAACCAGGATGGCATCGGGTCACAATATCGCCACCATAGGCATCATAGCCGCCGCGCACAAGCCGGAAGCAGTCCGGTGGGCGGGATTATTCGCGCAAAGGCTGGCCGAGCTGGGCATAGCGGTGAAGTTGGCCGAAGCGCTCGCCCCGCACTGCAGCGGTGAGTACAGCTTCGGTGACAGGGCGTTCCTTGCCGAAAGCGACCTGATAATAGTGCTGGGTGGTGACGGTACGCTGCTTTCGATGGCCCGCTGCGCCGGTCCTGCAGGCACACCTCTGGTGGGCCTGGATGTGGGTAGTTTCGGCTTTCTGGCCAAACATTCGCCGGAGGCGGCGCTCAAGAATCTCGAGGCGGTCATCAGCGGCGATCTTTGCATTGACGAGCGGATGATGCTGCAGGCGACCGTGCAGCACGCCGACGGCAGCATTGCCGCCGAGGACAGCGCGCTTAACGAGGTTGTCATAGCCTCAAGCGACGGCAGAAGAGTGGTGAGCCTGCAGACATGGGTGGACGGCGAGGCGATCGGCACTTACTGCGCCGACGGTGTGATGGTGGCCACCCCGACGGGCTCAACAGGCTATAATCTTTCCGCGGGCGGGCCGATCATTGACCCCCGGATGTCGTGCATGGTGCTGACAGCAATTTGCCCGCACACACTCTGCAGCCGGCCCTTGCTGCTGCCTGATTCAGTAGAGGTGCGGATCGGTGTGCCAGCGGACGGGAAACGTCCCGGGCAGATCCTTGCCACGGTGGATGGCCAGGAAAGCTATGTGGTTGGTGCCGATTGCACTGTTGCGATCACCAAGGCCACGCACCGGGCACGGCTTGTACGGCTGCGGCCGGAGTCCTACTTCACAAACCTCGTGGACAAGCTGATGCCGGGCCTGGCTGAGTAACGGCACCGGCTTGTCGGTTGGAACTTCCGTAATGCTCACCGAGTTGACGGTTCGGAACTTCGCCCTGATTGACGAGCTCGTCCTGCGGCTGCAGCCGGGCTATACGGTTCTTACCGGCGAAACCGGCGCGGGTAAGTCAATCATCGTGGACGCGCTCGACGCCGCATTGGGCGAGAAAGTCAGCTCGGAGGTCATTCGCGGCGGCACCGACACCTCCATTACCGAAGCGGTTTTCGATGCCGACGATGCGCCCAAGGCCATGGCGATAGTGGCTGAAAGCGGCCTGGGCGAGGACGATGACGCCACCATTATCCTTTCGCGTGAGATAGGCGCCGGTGGCAGCCGCTATCGTGTCAACCGGCGCGCGAGCACCTTGGGTCTGCTGTCCGAGGTGAGTCGGTACCTCGCCGATATTCACGGCCAGCACCAGCACCAGAGCCTGATTCACGAAGAAAACCACCTGCACTATCTGGACCAGTTCGGCGGCAAAGCTCAGCTTCAGCTTGCCGAGCAGTATCGGAAAAGCTATGGCGAGTTCGCCGCCGCCAGATCGGAACTGCAAAGTCTGCAGATGGATGAGCAGGAGCGAGCCCGGCGTCTCGACATACTCCGCTTCCAGGTCCAGGAGATCGAAGCCGCCAGCCTGCAGCCCGGCGAAGAAGAAGAATTGCTAATCCAGCGCCGGCGCCTGCAAGCCGGGGAGAAGCTGCAGGAAGCGCTCGGCGCGGTCTGCGAGCTGCTTGCAGGAGGCGAAGACACCGCCCTGGGCGCGAAAGACGCCCTGCAGGAAGCGGCAAATCTGCTGGCAGGCGTCGGCGGCGTGGACCCGGAGCTTGCAAGAGCCGCAGATGAGCTGCAACGGCTGACCTACCAGGCCGACGACCTGGCACGCACGCTGAACAACTACCTCGAGGCGGTGGACCTCGATCCGGCCGCCATCGAGGAACTCGAGGCCCGTCTGGACCTGATTAGTGGACTGAAGCGCAAGTACGGCGGAAGCATTGCGGAGATATTGCAATTCTTCGAAGATGCTCGTGCAGAGGCGGAAAAGCTCTCCGGCAGCACGGAGCGGCTGGGTGAGTTGGAGGAGCTGATCCAGCGGCTGGCGTCCGAGGCCGGACAGCAGGCCCACAAGCTCAGCCAGGCTCGTCGGAAACTGGCCACAGAGCTTTCGGAGGGTGTGGCCGGGGAGTTGAGCCATCTCGGCATGGCCGGAGCGCGTTTTGAGGTCGAGTTTGCCACTGCGCCGGACACCGATGGGGTAATGATGCCTGACGGCAGCCGTCTGCAGGCGACGCCCGACGGCGTGGAAAAGGTGCATTTTGTGCTCAGCGCCAATCCGGGGGAGCCGGTCAAGCCGCTGGCGAAGGTGGCCTCTGGAGGGGAATTGTCGCGGCTGATGCTGGCGTTGAAATCACTATGTGCGCGCGGGGCTGAGGTGCCGACAATCGTGTTCGATGAGATTGACGTTGGCATTGGCGGTGTGACGGCTCAACGCGTGGGCGAGAGGCTGATGAGCCTGGCCCAGGACGCGCAAGTGTTGTGTGTGACGCACCTGCCACAGGTGGCGAATTTTGCCGACCATCACCTGCTGGTGTATAAGCAGGTGGTTGGCGGGCGGACGAAGATCCTGGTGCGCGAGCTCACAGAAGAAGAGCGGGTAGCGGAAGTCGCTCGCATGTATGGAGACAGAGACGGCAAGGCCGCGACAGAACATGCCGGGCAGGCGCTGGCCGAGGCGGCTAAGCTGCGAGCGAAGGTACGGAAGGGCTGAAGATTGACAATATATGAAAAAACGCTTCCGGGTAGTCATCAATCAGGAGCACTGCAAAGCCTGCGGTCTGTGCATTGAGTTTTGCCCCAAAGACGTATTGGGCGCATCGGAGCAGCGCAACAGGGCCGGCTTCCACCCGGTGGAAGTCAAAGATCAGGACAGTTGCACCGGCTGTACGCAGTGCGCCCTGATGTGCCCCGACGCGTGTATCGAAATCTACCGACTGGCGGTCGAAGACGACCGTGAGCCCGTAGAAGAGGGCGTAGAGTAATGAGCAAGCGCGTGATGATGACGGGGAATGAAGCCGTGGCCGAAGGGGCTATCGCCGCCGGCTGTAGATATTTTTTCGGCTATCCCATAACCCCGCAAAACGCCATCCCGCAATACATGGCCGAGCATCTTGCGGAAGTCGGTGGGGTGTATCTGCAGGCGGAAAGCGAGTTGGCCTCTATAAACTTGGTCTATGGCGCGGCGGCTACCGGGGCCTACGTGATGACCAGCTCGTCGTCGCCGGGCATCTCGCTGATGCAGGAGGGCCTTTCGTATATGCTGGGGAGCGAACTGCCGTGCGTGGTGGTCAATATGGTCCGCGGTGGCCCTGGCCTGGGCAATATCGGTGCCGCGCAGTCGGACTACTGGCTGGCCACTCGCGGGGCCGGGCACGGTGACGGCCGCTGCCTGACCTTCGCCCCCCACAGGGTCCAGGAGATGTACGACTGGGCCGCCGAGGCTTTTCCCATCGCACAGAAATACCGGTGTCCGGTGATGATACTGGGTGACGGACTGCTGGCGAATATGGCCGAGCCGGTGCGGCTTCGGGAGCGGCAGGAGCCGCCGCCACGTGACCAGGACTGGGCCATCGGCGGGCGGCGTAACGGCAGGCCGCGGCGTATCGTCAACTCGTTGTGGACCGACGTGCCGGTCATGGAGGCGCTCAACATACGTATCCAGGAGCGCTTCGAGCAGGCGGCCGAGAACGAGACCCGCTGGGAAGAGTACGGGAATGATGATCCCACTTTCGTGTTCGCGGCCTACGGCATATCGGCGCGCATCTGCAAGACCGTCATTGACCGGCTGGCTGAGGAAGGCATCCGCGCCCGGCTGATACGACCCGTAAGCCTGTTTCCATTCCCACATAAGCCTTTCGCCGAGTGGGCACAACGCGTCGAACGGATTGTGTGCGTCGAGTTGTCCATGGGGCAGTTTGTGGAGGATGTGCGGCTGGCGGTAGCAGGCGAATGCCCGGTGGATTTGATATGGCGTACCGGCGGCGTGGTGCTGACTCCCGAAGAAGTCATGGCTCGGGTCAAGGAACTGCTGTAGGCGACAGGGACGATCGCAGCTACTGCCATTGAGCCAACAGGTCACAGGAGGCTGAAATGCCAGACGCACAGGACCTAGCAGACGCTGAGGTGGTGTATCGGCGGCCTGCAGCTTTGACCGAGGTGCAGATGCGCTACTGCCCTGGCTGTACCCACGGCACAGCGCACAGACTGGTCGCCGAGGTGCTGGAGGAGCTGGACCTGATTGACCGCACAGTGATAGTAGTGACGGTGGGATGTTCGGTCTATGCTGACAAGTACTTCAACGTTGACGCAGTGCAGGCCGCTCACGGGCGCGGGCCGGCGGTCGCCACCGGCATCAAGCGCAGCTCCCCGGAAAGCATAGTGTTCACCTACCAGGGCGACGGTGATTTGGCGGCCATCGGCCTTTCCGAGGTCATACACACGGCTCAGCGCGGTGAGAGTATTACCGTGATATTCATCAACAACGCGGTATTCGGCATGACCCGGGGGCAAATGGCGCCGACGACACTGGTGGGCCAGAAGACCACAACCACGCCCCGTGGGCGCGACCCGCAAATTGCGGGGATGCCGATGATGGTGTGCGAGTTGCTGGCGTCTATCGCCGGCGTGGCGTACCTCGCACGCGAGACGATGATAGACCCCAAGACAGTCAGAAACGCCAAGCGCAGCATCAAGAAAGCGTTCCAGGCGCAGGTGGACGGGGCCGGCTTCAGCCTGGTCGAACTGATCAGCACCTGCCCGGTGTGGTGGTACAAGAGACCTCTGGAAGCCATAGCCTGGATCCGCGAGGAGATGCTGGAGCAGTACCCGTTGCAGGTTTTCGTTGAATACGAGGCTTAGGAAAGAGCTTGCATGCGCGAAGAGGTATTCATGGCAGGCACCGGCGGCCAGGGCGTTGTGTCGGCGGGCTCGCTGCTAGCCGAGATGGCTCTGGAGCAGGGCCTTGAAGTGTGCTATATCAGCGTGTACAGTCCAGAAGTGCGTGGTGGCTGGGTTACTTCCACTGTGGTGATCGCTGACGGCGAGGTCGGCAGCCCGATCGTCGGGGAGGTCGACTCGCTGCTGCTGTTTGACAAGCGGGCCGCCGACGAGCATCTCGGCAAGATACGCTCCGGCGGCCTGATTGTAGCCAATTCCTCCCTGACCGGCCCCTTGACGGTAGCCGATGCAGAATTGATCGAGGTGCCCGCTACCAGGATGGCCGCCGAACTGGGCAACGAACAGGTAACCAACATCATCCTGTTGGGGACGTATGTGAAAGCCCGGGGCGTCTTGCAACTGTCGCACTTTGAAGCAGCGCTCAAGACCGTCTTGCCAGAAAGACACCACAAACACATACCGTTGAACATTGAGGCCGTAAACCTGGGCGCCGAACAAGTCCCTTGATCGCGGATTCCTGAGAGCCAGAGGGCGCGCAAATGTCTGTCACATTTCCCAACAGTGTACCCCGCCCGGCGTTGGGCACACGAAGCCTCCAGACCAGGAACAGCAGACACGATCCGCGAGCGCCTGCTGCGTTAGAGACAGGTGCATAGGGAGGGACGTGTATCATAGAGATCAACAACGGACGCCTGAAGCTCAGCTTTGAGCCAGCCACGGGCGCACTGGCTCGCATCGTGGACACAAGAAGCGGGCTGGTGCATCTGGATGCTCTCGGCGGCGGGTGCAGCGATGGCCGGCTTTTCAGGGTGAACGTGCCCAGCGATACCTGGTCATCCCGATATGCAGATAGCCATGCCCAGGCCACCGTGGAGTTGACGCGGGAAAAGGATGGCCTGCGGCTATGGTATCCTGACCTGGTGGTGGCCACAGGCGAGACTCACGGGGTCTCTGCGGAAGTACGGGTAACGCCGTCTCCGGCGGCGGACGAAGCGCTGTTTACGCTGCGTCTGGAGAACGATGGTCCCACGGAGATCAACGAGGTGCGCTTCCCATGGGTCGGCGGATGGACCGGCTATGGCGGCAAGGGCCTGGACCGAATGGCCCTCGGAGCCCACAACTTCTTCGACCCCCATTCCTTTCCGACGCCTGTGGGCAACACCTATGCTCTCAATGATCAGCGGCGCAAGTTCCTGTATCCTGTGAACCTGTTTGCGCCCTGGCTGGATGTCTCAGGGCCCATCGGCGGGCTGTCCTATCTTAACTACATGTCGAGGCCTGAGAACGGCTGCATCTCCATCGAGAACCTGGCCGGCTACGGTTCCGGCTTGCGACTGGCCTTCGGATGGGCACACTTCATCGTGTTGCGTGCTGGAGAGACATGGACCTCGCCACCGGTTGGCCTGGCGGTTCACGACGGCGACTGGCACGACACCGCCGACCGTTACCGCCGGTGGTTCGAGACGCAATACCCACCAGACCTCAGTCGCCGGTCCTTGCGGGCCATGATCGGCTTCCAGAATGTCTTCTTCCGGGGGTTCGATGGCAGCCCCATCCGCAGTCTCGACGAAATCCCCCGGGTGGCCGCCATCGGGCGTGAGTACGGGGTGGAGCACCTGTGCGTATGGGACTCGCTGACCCTGGGCAACTACGCCAACAAGGGAGCTCGGGACCTGACTGATTACCCGGCCGCAGAACGCGCCGTGCTGAGCGAGGGCTTGAAGCAGGCGGAAGCCGAGGGCACCTACACCAGCGCGCTGATCAACTTCCGGCATCCCAATGTCCGGCTGCATCTGCCTGACCCGACTGTGCAGCGGCAGATCCAGCGCCGCTATGACGGCACTGCTCGCACCGAGAACTGGTCGGGCTCTCATCATCACGCCGGGCTGCCGACGCAACACCTGGGACCCGAGAGCTACGTCTTCAGTCCCTTTTCGGAAGCCCATCAGGAGCGCGTGATGCGCCTGACCCGTGAGTATCTCAACCTTGGCTACACCGCCATGTTCTATGACCAACCATTTGAATCCTACCCGGACTATGCTTTCCTGCAGCAAGGCCATCGCCCTGCGCACACCCATCACGCAGCCATTCAACTCATCGCCCGTGTCCGCGAACTGCTCCTCCGGAATGATCCCAACGCCATCATCATCGGCGAGGAGTGTGACGTGTTCGCCACGCCCTGGGTTGACATGTGGATGAGCTGGAGCATCTCCGTCCCGGCGGTGGCCGCGTCAGTGGCCATGACGCATTACTCGATCCCTCACACGATGCTCTCCTGGGTTGTGGATCGTGAGCCTGAACGTGCGGCCCTGGCCTTTGCGACAGGCATGTATCTGTGCCTGATGATCCATGGCGGCGAGGGAACGCTGGACGATGAACCCAGCCTCGCTCATCTGGTGAGAACCCTCGGGGAGTTGCGGAAAGCCACGGCCGAGCGCACCGTGCAGGCGCGCTTTGTGGATTGCCGCGGTCTGACGATAGACGCCGATGAGGGCTTTGTTGCTCATAGCTACGACGGCCCGGCCGGACCGGCGGTGATCGTGGCCGCTCCGGGAGCTGCTGCCAACGGCCGGGTGCAGGTTGACCGGTCCGCATTCAGTGCTCCTGGTGACAGCGCTGATGGACAACTGCATCGTCTTGATGGTTCTGTCGAAGCCCTGGCAGGTGACGTGTGCGAGTTCCGTTTGCAGGCTAATGAAGTTGCGGTCTGGACATAATGCTCCAGGGCGTCGTAGTGTCAAACATGTGAGGACGGCCACACAAGTGTCGGAGACGGACCTCGAACTGTGGCGGGAATGCCAGAGGGCGAAGGAAAACCGCGGAGCAAGAGCCGCTGGTGCAGGAAGCAAAGCGCGTCCTTGCCACTTGCGACGACTTTGTGACCACCGACGCCTACTATCACCAGCGTATAACGGCTGACCAGATATTGACAGCGCGAGAGCAAATCGCCTCTGAAATTGAGAAGATATCGAAAGTATTGGGCGACTAGCAAGGAGCCTGGACCATCTCGCGAACTCGGGGCAACATTGCCTGGCGTGAGATCTATGCGACGGCATGAAGATTGAAGCTTTGTCAGCTTAGGTCGCTATTCGAATACTCTTTGGAGGTGGACGCCATACTTAGCGGAGTTGAGAAGACAGCAGATGCGATTCGTGAGCGGCTCGACGTGCTTGACGGCGTACGTGAAAAGGCCTACAAGCTTTCGCGCGAGATCGTACGTGCCTCGTCAATAACGATAAAGCACATGCACCGCAACGAGGTTGATGAGGCGCGCGGGCAACTGGGCGCGACCGCGGCACTTGTTGCCGAAATGCAGGAGGCGCTCGCCGACGCACCCCAACTCAGCCGCGGCGGCTTCGTTGCAGACGCGGAGAAGGAATACGTCGAGGCCGCAATAGTGATCGCCTGCATAGCCGGCGAAGACGTTCCGGATCACGCGACGCTGGGCGTATGCGGGGCAGTATGGCTCAACGGGCTGGCCGAGGTGGTGGGTGAGCTACGCCGTCATGTGCTGGACCTCATCCGCATGGGCGAGCCGGAGCGCGCGGAAGAATTCCTCGCCGCAATGGACGACATCTATCAGATTATCATGTCCTTCGATTACCCCGACGCTATCACGTTGGGTTTGCGCAGACGCTCTGACGCGGCCCGGGGCATGGTAGAGAGAACCCGTGGCGATCTCACCAACGCGCTGCGCCAGGCCAGCCTCGAAAAACGATTGGGGCAGCTCGAAGAGCGGCTGTGAAGAGCACGCGGCCTCGGCGGATGACGTCAGTGAGTTCGTTAGCGGAAGAAGTTGCAGCCCGGTGACTTCGTCGCCGAACGGCAAAAACACCACTATAGGACATTTTCACTTTGCAGCAATAGGACATTATCACGTTGCGCTTACACTCTCTCCGCCATCTGTTGACACACCTGCCGAATGCAGTTAGAATAGCGCGAATGTCCGCCAGCCAAGCACAGGTAAAACTGCAACCATGCAACGTGTGGCCTATGAGTGCTACGGGCCTGATAACCGATATCAAGAAATTCGCAATCCACGACGGGCCGGGCATCAGGACAACAGTCTTTCTCAAGGGCTGTCCGATGCGGTGTCTTTGGTGCCATAACCCGGAAACACAGAGTGACGAGCCCATTGTGGGCTATCTGCAGGCCAACTGCATCGGCTGCGAGAAGTGTATTGAGGCCTGCCCGCAAGACGCACTGTCGTCGGGTAAAGATGGCATAGTCAGAGATCGCGTCGTTTGCACCAACTGCGGCGCGTGCGTGGAAGTCTGCCCGGCCGAGGCCATGATCATGTACGGCAAAGAGGCGACGGTGGCCGAGGTCATGGCCGAGGTGGAAAAGGATCGTCCGTTTTACGAGAACTCCGGCGGCGGGGTAACGCTTTCGGGCGGCGAGCCGCTGCATCAGCCTGAGTTTGCTGTCGCGCTTCTGAAGGCAGCCAAGCAAGCGGGCTTGCACACCTGTGTGGATACTTGTGGATACGTGCCGTGGTCCGCATTCGAGGCAACTTTGCCCTATACAGACCTGGTGCTTTACGACATCAAGTCAACCAATGACGCAGTTCACCACGAATATACAGGCTGCCCGAGCGCGCTGATAGTACAGAATCTCGAAGCGCTGCTCGAGGATGACGTTGAAGTGCTGGTCCGGACGCCGGTGGTGTCGGGGTTCAACGCTACGGTGGAGGATCTGGCTGCCATCGCGGGCCTTTTGACGGGCTTGACGCGGCTTGTGGACATGGAACTGTTGGCCTATCATGAACTCGGTGAAGCGAAGTTTGAGCGACTGGGTATGACGTATGAGTTGCAGGGCCTGAAACCACCCGGCAAGGAATTGATGGCGGAACTGGCTCAGACTGTGCAGGACCGCGGAGTCAACTGCAGAGTCGGAAACTAACAGACAGACTGCATACGTCGGATTGCGCGGTGGCCGTCATCAATGACGGGCACCGTTATTTGTGTGTGTTCGCCAACGCTGGAACCTGGTGGAGTTGATTGATGCCTAAACGCGCCGACATAAATAGCATTCTCCTCATCGGCTCAGGCCCGATCATCATTGGGCAGGCCTGTGAATTCGATTATTCCGGCACCCAGGCCTGCAAGGCGCTGCGCGAGGAAGGCTACGAGGTTATCCTGGTTAACTCCAACCCGGCCACCATCATGACCGACCCCGAAATGGCCGACCGGACCTATATCGAGCCGCTGACCGTCGAAAGCGTCACTGAGATCATGGCCAACGAGAAGCCCGATGTACTGCTGCCCACAGTGGGTGGGCAGACGGCGCTTAACCTGGCGCTGCAACTGGCTGAGACCGGGGCGCTGTCTCGGTACAACGTCGAGCTAATCGGGGCCTCGCGCAAGGCGATAAAGAAGGCCGAGGACCGCGAGCTTTTCAAAGACGCAATGGTTGCCGCCGGCCTGGAGGTCCCGCAAAGTGGCTTCGCTTCCAATCTGCGTGACGCGCGGCTGATAGCGGACGAGATAGGTTTCCCGCTTATTATCCGCCCGTCCGGCACTCTAGGTGGCAGTGGGGGCGGCATTGCCAGCAATATGGAAGAGTTGGAGCACGCCTGTGCCAGAGGCATTGACGCCAGCCCGATGAACGAGGTACTTGTCGAAGAATCTGTCATCGGCTGGAAAGAGTACGAACTCGAGGTCATGCGCGACCGCAAGGACAATGTGGTTATCGTCTGCTCCATCGAAAACCTCGACCCGATGGGCATCCATACCGGTGATTCGATTACCGTAGCCCCCGCCCAGACGCTGACAGACCGTGAATACCAGATCATGCGCGACCAAGCTATCAGAATCATGCGCGAGATCGGTGTTGACACCGGCGGCTCTAATATCCAGTTCGCCATCAACCCGCAAGATGGGCGCATGGTGGTGATCGAGATGAACCCGCGCGTGAGCCGCTCGTCGGCGCTGGCCTCCAAGGCGACCGGCTTCCCGATCGCCAAGATCGCCGCTAAGCTTGCCGTCGGCTACACGCTCGACGAGATCTCCAACGACATCACCCGCGAGACGCCCGCGTGCTTCGAGCCAACGATAGACTATGTTGTGACTAAGATCCCACGCTGGGCTTTTGAGAAATTCCCCGCTGCCGACCCGACGCTGATGACGCAGATGAAATCGGTGGGCGAGGCGATGGCGATCGGGCGCACCTTCAAAGAGTCGCTGCAGAAGGGCATCCGCAGTCTCGAAATCGACCGCTTCGGCCTGGGCGCGGATGGCAAGGGCGTGCATTACGACCAGATGCCGGCCGAGGAGCTCAAGCGCCAGCTTCTGCTCCCGCACCCCGACCGCCTCTTCCAGCTCCGCAGCGCCATGCGCGCGGGAATAAGCGTTGAAGAGCTTTACGATATCACTGGCATTGACCCCTGGTTCCTCTACAACATCCAGCAGATAGTCGAAATGCAGGATGAGATAGTCAAGTACCGCGACCCACCCGAGGCGGATAGCATTGACCCCGAGGCAAGAGCGGCCTCGTCGCCGCTTCCGACTGATGTGATGCGCGAGGCCAAGCGGGCCGGGTTTTCTGACCAGCAGATCGCGGTACTGACGCAAACCGATCCCGCGCACATACGCCAGGTGCGCAAGGAGCTAGGAATCGAGCCTGTGGTCAAGCTGGTGGACACCTGCGCCGCCGAATTCGAAGCGTACACGCCATACTATTACCTGACCTACGAGCAGGAGGACGAGCACCGGCGCACCGATGCCAAGAAAGTTGTGATCCTGGGTGCCGGGCCTAACCGCATCGGCCAGGGGATAGAGTTCGACTACTGCTGCGTACATGCCGCCTTTGCGCTCAGCGAAGACGGCTATGAGACGATAATGGTCAACTCCAACCCCGAGACCGTCTCCACCGACTACGACACCTCGGACAAACTGTACTTCGAGCCGCTCACGGTTGAGGACGTGCTCAATATCTGCGAAAAGGAAAACCCCTACGGCGTGATGATGCAGTTCGGCGGCCAGACTCCGCTTAACTTGGCCAGAGAGCTGGTCGAGCACGGCGTTGCGATACTGGGCACTACCGCTGATAGCATTGACCGCGCCGAAGACCGCGAGCGCTTCAAGCAACTGCTCGAAAAGCTTGGCTGCCGCCAGCCCGACAACGCCACAGCCACCAGCGTGGAGGGAGCCATCGCAGCCGCAATCACCATCGGCTATCCGGTGGTGGTCAGGCCCTCGTATGTGTTGGGCGGCCGGGCCATGCAGATCGTCTATAACGATGAGACGCTGGCCGAGTACATGGCGTGGGCCCTTGAGGCCTCGCCCGAGCACGCCGTCCTCATTGACGAATTCCTCGAAGATGCCGTCGAGATAGATGTGGACGCTGTCGCTGATGGCGAGCGCTGTGTCATCGGCGGCATCATGGAGCACATCGAGGAGGCCGGCGTCCACTCCGGCGATTCAGCATGCGTTCTGCCGGCGTTCTCCCTGGCAGAGACTGAAGCCCAGGAGATCCGCGAACAGACCGAGGCCATCGCCCTGGAACTGCAGGTCATAGGCCTACTCAACATCCAATACGCCATCCGCAACGAGCAGCTTCACGTGCTGGAGGTCAATCCACGCGCCTCCCGCACTGTGCCGTATGTGTCCAAGGCGATCGGGGTGCCGCTGGCCAAGATCGCAGCCCGGGTCATGGTCGGCAAGAGCCTGGAAGAGCTGGGCTTCACCGAAGAGATTCAGCCTCCACACATGGCCGTCAAGTGCCCGGTCTTCCCGTTCAGCAAGTTCGCCGGTGTGGATACGCTGCTGGGGCCGGAGATGAAGTCCACCGGCGAGGTCATGGGCATAGACGAACACTTCGGCGCTGCGTTTGCGAAGGCTTATATCGCCGCCGGTCACGATCTCCCCGACCGCGGCACCATCTTTATCTCCGTGCGCAACCGCGACAAGCGCGATGCAATCTTCCTGGCCAAGCGGCTGTCAGAGCTGGGCTTTGACATCGTGGCCACCCGGGGCACAGCCCATGTGCTGAGCCGCTGCGGTGTCAAGGCTGAGGAGATCTCGCGCCTTTCCGACCCCAGTGGCGGCCGCAACTCCATTGACCTGATCCGCGACGGCCGCATTGACCTGATCATCAATACCCCCACCGCCGGCCAGGAGCCGCGCGAAGACCAGATTGCTATCCGCCGCGAAGCGGTGCTTTACAAAGTGCCGTGTATTACGACGATGGCGGGTGCGATGGTCGCTGCCCTGGGCCTCGAAGCCCTGCGTGACGGCCACATTGACCCGAAACCGCTGCAGGAATACCACCGCGCGATGGTCGAATAGAGAGTTAGATTGGGGACAACCCATTTCTTGTAATTTCTGTAAGTCCTACTCCTCTGCAGCAACAGGTGACTGTCCCCAATTTAGCCAGGAGGAATGACAATGTCAGCGCAAAACATCTTTGTGGCGGTACTAATCATTGTGGTGCTGAGTGCTGTTAATAGTTTCGCTGACGACGTTATCATACCGGCCGATGAGCCGCTGATGGACTGGTCGCCGTGGGAGAAGTATCGCAGTACGGTACAGCACCCGGCCGGGTACATAAACGCCCAGGACCTGGAAAACGCCCGCGAGAATATCAAGCGCTACCAGTGGGCGAAGGACTATGTGCAGGGAATCGAAGCCAACGTCGTGGCGCACCTGGAGAAGTTCACTCCCGAATTCCTCGAGCAGATGATACCGGCCAACTCCGTGCAGCGGTGCTTCCAGTGTCCGGCATGTCGTGACAAGGACCTGCCACGACATCCGGGTGGCGCCTGGGCCTGGTCAGTTGATGATCCAGAGCACATCAAGTGCCGGCTGTGCGGCACCGTTTTCCCCAATGACGAATACCCCGAGACAATTGTGCTCGAGTGCCAGTCGGAGGCCGGCAAGGGACAGAAGTTCAGCTACTACGGCGGCGAACCGTTCCAGCAGTGGGGTTATGCTCATTGCCGGCCCAGCTTCTCCGGCCATGTACGCTACTGCAAGGTCGGGTGGTCTAGAGGCAGGGCATACCAGTTCGCCCTCGCCTACGCACTCACTGAAAAGCCGGAGTATGCGGAAGTGACGCGCAAGATACTCCTGCGCTTCGCCGAGGTGTACCCGCACTGGCTGCTGGTTTCCGACTATGGTGAGGTCGCGGACATGGATCCGCACATAGCGGCGCTCAACCTCGATCACCTGCCGGAGGATGAATTGGTCTATCCGCCGAACCAGCCGAACCGCAAGCTCTACGCGGGCTATTGGCAGAGCGGCAAAGCCGGCGGGGGGGCGGATGCACAGGGCGGTTTCACACAGATGATGCTGCAGACCTATGAGCTGGCCCACAATGCCAAGAAAGCTGATGGGACGCCGCTTTTTAGCGAAGAAGAACGGATCAAAATCGAGCGCGATCTAATTCTGGAAAGCTGCATTCACCTGTACGCTCATAAGGGTATCAATAACAAGTCTGTCAGTGGGCGGAAAGCCGTGGGCATGGTCGGGGTAGCGCTGGGCCTGCCCGGCTTTGTGCGCTTCGGGCTGGAGGGCTGGAAGCTGACGATGGATGACTGGTTCCTGGCCGATGGCTGCACACCCGAGTCACCGGGCTATGCGATGATGACCCTTGGGGGGATGTACTCGCTTGCGCAGGCGCTCCGGGATTACTCCGACCCGCCGGGCTATGTGGATCAAGATGGGAATCGGATAGACAGTCTCAACCTCTACGAGGGTAAGTACAAGCTGGTCTGGCAGCGGATGTTTGAAGGCCTGCAGGGGAATCTGCGCTACCCGCCGTATGCAGATTCGTATCGCACCACGGCCCTGGGTGCACGATTTTGCGAGCTTCTGGCCGCCAACTATCCTGACAACCTGCAATACCTGGCGCTGCTGAAGGCGTATGCGGGCGATGACCTGAGCAAAGCCGACCGCCAGACGGCGCTGTTTTTCCGGCAGCCAGGCCTGCAGGAGAAAGAAACGCCGCCGCTGCGTTTCGACGACAACTTCTTCCCGATTCTTTGTCTCGGCCAACTCCGCAGCGGCGAGCACGGGCGCAAGTCGCTGGCCCTGCTCAGCGCCACCCACTGGGGCGGCCATCATCAGTCCGACAGCCTCAACCTGTACTACTGGCAGGATGGTCACGAGCTGCTGACTGACTTCGGCTATCTCTGGGACCACCCGATGCACAAGATGATCAGTCGCACCTTTGCCCACAACACCGGCATGGTGGACCTCACCGGCCAGAAAGCCAAGGGCCGCGGCGGGTATGTTCACCTGTTCCACACTGGTGAGAAGATCAAGGTCATGGAAGCCTCATCGCACGCCTACGACAAGGCCGACATTTACCGCCGTACCGTTGTGCAGATTGACCATGCGCCGGATAATTCATATCTCGTGGACATCTTTCGTCTCCAAGCCGATGGCTCTCGTGACCTGGTCTATCACGGCCCAAACAGCGACTACCAGCTATCAGGCATAGAGCTACAGGAAGGCAAGATTGCCCCTGAGGAGAAAGAAATCCGCTTCGCCCTGCGCTTCCATCTGGCGGGTGAGACTGACGAGATATTCGTTGATGACGTCAGCATCAAGCTCGCCGACGGCACCGAAGTGGCAGTCAATCCATCAATCACCGAGATGAATGAGAAGACAGACAAGCCGGCGGGATGGAACCACTATTCCGGTGACGGTGCAGTTGAGTGGGGCGCCTCATCGCCGGGCCGCAGCGACGATCACTGCGCGTATCTGAAGGTGACAGGGAAGCCAAAGAAGAGAGTGAATCAGGCGCTGATGCACGGCGATACCAAGGGCTACACCGGAACCAACGCCCTGCAGATGCGCGAGGGCAGCAAGGGCAAGGTCAGCTTCTGGATACGGGGCAAGGCGGCCGCCTGCAATGTCGGATTTGTGATGTGGCCCAACGACCCCAATAATCCCGGCGACCGCCAGCATATCGCTTTGGCGTCCATTCCCGCAACCGAGGAGTGGGTCCAGCACACGGTTGACTTTTCGTTCGAGAGGAGCAGGATGGACCTGGAGAACGTCAAATCCGCACACAGCCCCGACACGTGGAGCGCCAGGTGGCAGGTAGCCGAAGACATGCAGCTTTCAGCTTACCATTGCGGACAGAGGGGCGAGGTTACCTGCATCGGCGACGGCTGGGGCCAGCGCGATCATCGCAACAGCGACCTCGGCGTCACCATCCCCTACATCGTCCGCCGCCATAAGCCCGACGAAGGCATATCGGCCTTCTGCACCGTCTATGAAGGCCATAAGCCCGACGCAGGCCTGGTGAAATCGGCATTCCGTCTGGCCGTCCCTGAAGAGCAGCGAGACAACGTTGTGGTGCTGGCAATCGAGACGAAGCTGGGCACGGACCTCGTTGTGAGCCAGCTTGAGCCGGCTGAGATCGAGATTGACACTCCGGCAGGCAAGCTGCAAACTGATGCCGCAGTCGCCGTTATATCCGTCCAGGACGGCCGCGTCGCGTTCGCCGCCGCCGCTGCAGGAAGCATGCTGCGGCTGAATGGGAAAGAACCGCCTATGGAGGAATTGCAGCGAGATTCAGCACTTGGCGAGCAGGCGAGTGCAAGCCCCGTTTCTGCCTCTTCAAGGGAGCCCTGGGCAAAGCCGATGTGGGTGATTCACCGAGGCGGCGAAGACGGCGTGCCGGAAAACACGATGGTGGCGATTAAAGACTCCGTAGAACTCGGGGCCAAGTATATCGAGATTGACCTCCATGCCACCGCAGACGGCAAGATAGTGCTCTTGCATGATGAACTCGACCGCACCACCACCGGCACCGGCAAGCTATCTGAGTACACCTGGGAGCAGGTTAAGGACCTCGACGCCGGCTCGTGGAAGGACCCCGAATTCAGCCACGCCCGCATACCGTTGCTGTCGGAGGTGCTCGCGTACTGCAAAGAGCATGAGGTAAAGATATTGCTCGACATCAAGGACCCCAACGCCGCAGGCGCCAACCTTTACGAACTCCTCGAACGCCACGATATGGTTCAGGACGCCCGGGTCTATATGCTCGCCGGCGCTTCCCAGCCTGCGGTGAAGGCCGCTTTGGATCCGCGTGTGGTGCAATTCCCCGGCAGCCTGGTTCAGCCGTGGGGCAATGATACGCCCGCTCAAAAGATGCAGCAGGCGCTGGATAACGAAAAGTCCATGGGCGCCCTTCTGCGCTCGTACCGGCCTGTGCTGGACTTCTAGGAAATTGGGGACAGTCACCTATTTCCTATCATCTCCGGAGTCTCCACTCCTATTCCTGTATGGGCTAGACTGGCGGAAATAGATGACTGTCCCCAATTTCCAGGAGGTGATCAGATGTCTTTTGGAATGTATGCAGCAGGACGAGCGATACTTGGAGCGCTTTATCCGGCCTGGTGGGCGTTCGCCTATCAGATTCCCATCGGCCTGCTGGTGGCCTACATCGTCTTCTGGCAACAGTCAGAAGACAGAGACAAGCTCAGGACATTGCTGACTCCGGCGGCAATCAGCGGCGGCATAGGTAGCGCCGTGTACGCCCTTTTGGCAATGCTGCCCCTGGCACTGACAACTGTGATCGGCCTGGTCGCCATGTGGTTCATTGTTTCTTTCACGGCGGATCGCTATCTCGACATTGACCTGGATAAGAGCAACAGGATCACTGCCGCCATTTGCGTGCCGATATGGATCTTGTGGCTTATCATCGGGGCGGTGTTTGTCGTCCTTCGGGCGAGTTAGAAGCTGGTCTTCAGCCCTTCAGGCATTTGTCGAAGAACGGGAACGCCTTGACGCCGGTAAAGGCGTGGCCGCCCTCGAATATCTCCTGCTGCAGCACTCTCTCCGCGCCCTGGTCGCGATAGATCCGCTTGAGCGCCTTGTATGCCTTGCGGAAGCTTTTCACAGGTGCCACGTCATCCTCGTCGGCGGTGGTGACCAGCAGCGGCCGCGGGCAGATTAAGCCGCAGACATCGTCCTGCTCGAAGTAGCGCAGCAGACTGGGCACGTAGTTGCAGTTGCAGTGCGTCACATCCATTATCTGCTCGGTCCAGTAGCAGAAATAGCCCTGGATGCAGGCCACCTTGATGCGCGCATCAACGGCGCTAAGTAGCTCGGTGGTGTGGCCGCCGCCCGACAGCCCGATACAGCCCAGAGCCACATTCTTCTCGTCCGGCCGCCGCTTGATCCAGTCAATCAGGTGCATGGCATCCTGCACCCGCAGGCCGATATCGCTGGTGCCGAGCAGAATCGCGCGGGCGTTGATGTCCACACAGGAATTGCCTACGCCGGTCTCGACCGGATCACCCTGGTCATTGCGCTGGTTGAAGCCGCGCTGGCAGGGCGCATAGACCAGGTACCCTCGGCGGGCGAACTGCGCGCCATAGGTGTAGTTGTGTTGTTTGATGGTTTCTTTCTCGCCCGGGCGGCCCTCATCCACACCCGCCACCGGGTCGGCCCCAAAGGGGCCATGACCGTGCAGAGCCAGCAGGACGCAATCCGGCTTTGCCATCGCGTCAGGCACCAGCCGGTAGAACAGGATGTGGTCGCCGAAGGGCGATTCCACGGCCCACTTTTCACGCCTGAAGCCCTGGTCCTGCTCTTCGCCCAGAAGCCAGCTTTTCGGCTGCTTTACCCGCACCGGCAAGAAGCCGAGTAGTTGTTTCAGCTGCTTGCGCGCCTTGGTCTGCCAGCTTTTGAAATTGCGCTTGCCGCCGGCCTCATCGTAGCCCATCAGCCTGGGCATGTGCTCATTCATCCCGTTGAGCAGTGCTACGGTGCTTCGCAGCTTGAGTTTGGGGTGCCGCATCATTCAGCCCTCCCTGTTTACAACCGCGTAGCTCGGGCTAGTCTTTCTCGCCGCTGGCCTCCGTGGAGGGTTTGTCGGCCTTGGCCAGTGTCGGGGCGACGCTGACCGAGGCCACTTGCCCCAGCGGGCTGCCCTGGTCGTTTTTCAACTCGGCAACCAGACTGGCGGCGTTCTTTTCCGCCGGCAGCGCCTTGTCGAGCTCCACCATTTCACTCACGGAGGCCTTAATCTTCAGCGTCTCACCCAACGGCTTGCCGTCTTTATCCTTCAGGTATATGTCCAGCTCACCAGGCGCAAATAGCCCCAACTTGGCGGTTATCTTGAATTCGTCTGCGGTCCTGGTGACTTTCAGCCGCTCGTTGACGGCGGCCACCTCGCTGACATGGCGCACCGGCCCGGCAACCCGCGTTGCGTACCACTTGACCTGGCTCTCCGCCGTATCGCCGGGAGCTATTCTCTCCAGAGGGCTGAGTATCCCCAACTCCATGTACGAATGTTCCGCGCTGACCCGCACGGTGATTGTCGAATTGTCTTCGGGATAGTCCTGAAGCTGGCGCTGGGTAAAGCGCTGCACGAAGGCGTAGTTGCTGATGCTGTCCAGATGTGCCACCCATCCGCCCATAGAATCGGCACCGATGCGACCTGCCTGCCCGCGGCAGCTTACCTCCAGCAGCAAGTTGTCCTCAATCGGGGTGAACTGGTCAACGCCACCCTCATTGAGATAGACAAACCGCCGCTTGTGCTTGCTGGCCGGGTTGAGCGGGAAATAAACCTTCGGTTCAGGGGAGAACTTGGCATCTTCGGCAAGCGACCCCAGCAGTTGCGAGGTGTGCTGGATGCTCCATTCGACTTCCCGGTCGCTGACGTTCTCAAACTTCTCGGTAATCACCACATTGGTGGTTCCTGTGTACATCACGATATTGCGGGTGATCTGCAGGCCGGTGACTCTTTTGTCAGCGGGGCTTTTGAGTTCGATTTCCACCTTGCGGCCGCGGCCGGTGATGATCTGGAAGGTCCACCTGCCGCTGTCGAGTGATGAGCCCTCCGGGTCCGGCGGCCCCTCCCACTTGCTGAGCGGCGCGGGCCATGCCTTGTAACCCCCGAAGTCGCGATAGGTGCGGTTCTCGGCGTCCGCGGCTTCGTACTTCTGCCCCAGCTCGTTCGGATTCACCCATAGGAGCGGCCGGCTGCCGAGCTTGTATTCTATGATCCGCCCGCCGATCTCCGGCACCGCTACCAGTGTCACCAGGCCGTTGCTCATGCGGATGGCTTTCCAGCCGTGGTAGTTAAACTCTTCCGCGGTGGCCTTCGCCGCCGGCTCAGTTATGCCAGTTGAACCGGAAATGCCCGGCACTTGCCGAGGCGGCCTGGCCTGCTCCACTCCGCCCCCACAACCGGCCAGCAGAATCAGTATCAATAGACCTGCAACCATCTTCACATACCCGTTCATCGCAAACTCTCCTCGGTCAGAGTCCGTCTATTTCCACAGCAACGCCGCGCCCGGTGCTACTTCGATCTCCAGCGGCGTCCGTGCCGTCACGTCGCCATCCACCAGCGCCGGTGCGGGTCGCTCAGTTTCGATCTTCACATTCCGCGCGCGCAGCATCTTCACCTTCGGGTGGCCTTCGTGCTCGCCCCGCAGCACCAGCCGCAGACTCCGCAGCACCTCAAGCCGCCCCATCCGCTGCACCAGAATCACGTCCAGCAGCCCGTCATCACAGGCCGCTTTGGGCGCGATTCTAAAGCCCGCTCCGTAGGCATTGCCGTTGGCCACTGCGACGAGCAGCCACTCGTCCTCAAAGCTGCACCCATCAACTTCGACTCGTGCCGGCAGGAAACTGTTCCCGGCCACTTCGGCAACAACAGCGGGCAAATAGGCCATCAGACCCCGCGAAATGCGCTTGCGACGGTTGATGCGCTCGGCCACGGCCGCATCAAAGCCGACGCCGACGGTGTTTATGAAATGCCGCTGCGGATTGCTCAAGCGGCCGAGGTCAACTGCGACGGCTTGGCCATTCAGTAGCTGTTCCGCCGCCTCCGCAACATTCTCCTTGATGCCGACAAAGCGGGCGAAGTCATTGCCGGTCCCACACGGCACCAGCCCGCACGGTACACCTGTCCCCAACAGCCCGTTAAGCAGCTCCGAAAGCGTCCCATCCCCGCCCACACCGACGACCAAGTCATAGCCCGCGCCTGCAGCTTCCCTGGCCAACTCTTCGCCATGGCCCGGCGTCGCAGTCGGTTGCAAGTCCACGTCCCAGCCGCCCTGCTGTAGCAGCCGCGCCACGCTTTCGGCAATGCTCAGGCCGGTACGCCGCCCGGCCTGCGGGTTCGCTATCAGCCCAACCTTCACATCAACTATTATACCCCGCAGCGCAAATGGTTACCACCGGCTAATCACGCCGGCGTACGGTCCGGCCCAGCCAGTCCTTGCTGTCGACCATCAGGCGGGCACGCGCACTCACCTGCAAAACAAAGTCATCGCGACGCTCCAAGCCGAAGGGTATGCCTATTCTGCCCCCGGAGGTGGACACCCGCATTGGCATGTCCTCCCTGCGAAATATAATCGCCTCGACACTCTCCCATGGGTATTGCGTGATTCTGCCGTTGCGGTCAGTAATCTGCAATGCCTTCGATCCAACAATGGCCCGGAAGTTCCGCGCCAATTTGACCTCGCGCCAAAACATCCAGCCGCACAGTGCCAGTACGATGATGGGCATCAGGATGCTTACCAGAGTGACACTCCACCAGGCCATCACAAAGTCGGGGTCATTCCAGCTCTCTGGCGACACAGTCTTTGCCCAGTAAGGGATCATAAACCGGACGAAAAAGGCGATCAGGCCGTACAGCGCTGGACCGAATAAAGCCAGAAACATCAGCCACAGATAATATGACGGTCTGGCAAGCCGATAGGTAAAGCTGTCCTCTGTCGCCATCTGTCGTGTCCCCCGAGAACTCTGCAGCAATAGGCCGCTGGCTACAGCTCCTCGATGTATGCAAGCTCTTCGACGAGCGCCTCTTCGCCGTGGAAATGCTCCAGGAGCAGCGGAATGCCCAGGTTCTTGACCTTCCTGTGTACCTCGATCGGGATGGTGCCCTTGCCGACGTCGAGGTGCTTGTCCAGGCGGCCCTCTGGCTCAAACAGTTCGTGCCCGTTCCAGTGTACGTGGCCGATGGCTTCAGGATCTGAGAGAAAGCGCATGAGTTGCTCGACGCGCTCATCGTGGTCGGCGATGGCATGGACCGTGCAGCAGGCGTGCGCGGTGTCGAGACAGAGCTTCAGGTTCTCATGACCCACATCGCGGTAAGACTGCAGCCAGTCATCCGGCTCGATAGCAAAATAAACGAAGTTCTCGGCGGGCGCAGAGTCCTCCCACGCCATCTCCCCGGCGGCGTTGGTCCAGTAGCGGCGGTTGTTTTCCAACATCAGCCGGAGGCCATTCTCGCCGGCTGTGTCCGCGAGCCTGCGCAGGCTTTGGATATACAGCTCGTAATCGCCGATCTCTCCGCCCGCCTGCGACTCACACACAAAGCGCTGCGGCGACCCGTGAATGACGATCAGGCCGACGTTGGGGAGCAATTCGGCGGTCTGCCTCATCGCGTTTTCGATTATCTGCAGGCTGATGTGCCGAAACTCATTATCAACGGCCGCGTAGTTCAGACGCCCCAGTGCCGGGGTACTGTAGGGCATATGCACACTGGCGACGCGCTCTGCTATCTCCGGCGGCAGCTCGGTCATTTCCCGGCTGGCTACCTCGACCGTCAGGTCGTATCTGCACAGCATATCGGCGCCAGGCTCATGTTTAGGTTTCATGTAGATTATCCCGAGCTTCGGGGCCATCTACAGATGTCACCTCCGCGCTTTTTCACTATAGCGCGGCGATATATGCCAGTTCTTCGACCAGCGCCGCTTCGCCGTGAAAATGCTCCAGAACGACAGGGATGCCCAGGTTCTTGACCTTCCGGTGCACCTCGATCGGGATGGTGCCCTTGCCGACGTTGAGATGCTTATCCAGGCGGCCTTCGGGTTCAAACAGCTCGTGCCCGTTCCAGTGTACGTGGCCGATGGCCTCAGGACGCTCCAGATAACTCAGCAGCACCCCTGGGCGCTGGGCATGGTCCTCAAAGGTGTGAGCATAGGTGCAGGCATGAGCGGTGTCCAGGCAGAGCTTGAAGTTTTCATGGCCCGCGTCATCATACGCCGCCAGCCAGTGCTCCGGCGTGCATCCGAAATAGCGCATATCCGGAGTGGCCACGCCGTCTTCCCAGGAGAACTCGCCCGCCGCGTTGACCCAGTAGGCGTTGTTGTTCTCCAAGGTCAGAAGCAGGCCGTGCTCAGCGGAGAAATCTGCCAGCTCGCGCAGGGCCGAGATGAATAGCTCGTAGTCGCCGATGCGGCCGCCGGCGTGTTCGTGTGCGACCCAGCGATATGGCGCGCCGTGGATGACCACCAACCGCGCGCTTGGGAAGTTTTCGGCGGCAAAGACGATCCGCCCCTCGATCATCTCCATGCACAGGCGGCGGAAGTCTGGATCGGTGGCGGCGTAATTGAGCCGCCCGATGCCCGGCTCGCTCCACGGCATGTGCACGCTGTAGGCCAGATCAGCGGCTTCGGCGAGTGCCACTTCCTCGAAGCCTCTGACTACTTCGATGCCCATGTTGTATTTGACCACGATCTCGCGGGTTACGCCGGCGTTGGGGCTGTAGCCGATGTTAAGCTCTGGTAGCATTTGGTTGATGCACTTTCTCGGATGTGATTAGCGAACAGAACCAACGCCCCGCCAGTGGGACGCCGCTGCGCTATAGGAACTTACCTCAGTCCCAGTCCAAATCCGCCACGACCGACCTGATATAGGCCAGGTCAACTTTGGCGAAGTAGTTGCGGTCGCCCTGACGCGGCGCTTCGAGGCCGATGGGGCCGTCATAGCCCTGGTCCTTCAGTATCTCCATGAATTTGTAGTTATCAATGACGCCGTCGGAGATATGGCAGCAGATCCAGCCGCCTCCCGGTACGATATAGACGTTCTTGAGGTGCGTGTAGTAGATCTTGCCCTTGAGGATGTCGAGGGCCTCTTCGAGCGATTCACCGGTCGGGTGCAGGACGATATTGCCCATGTCAATGTTAGCGCCGACGGCGGGCGAGTCAATCATGTCCAGCAGCTTCCCGGTTGGTGCGGCGATGTCGGTCAAGGCGACCATGTGGGTCTCGAAGGCGAGGCGAGCGCCGCCTGCTTCAGCGATGGCGCCGAGGGCCTGGTAAGCTTCGGTGGCCCATTTCCAGTGCTCGTCGCTAGCCGCGCCGGAGCCGCATTTGTCCCACTCGCGGGGGTCAACGTCATCGGGGCTGATGCCGCCGCACATTGCATTGTACGTCGTCACGCCCATGTCAATTCCACGCTTGAGCACATAGCCCCAGTGCTCCACCTCAGCCTTGCGCTCGTCGGCATCGTCGGTCATGTAGTTCCCGTGCAGGGCCAGCACCACCTCGATACCTGTCCGCTGCTTCTCCTTGTCCACAAGGTCAAGGTAATCGTCGAGGGCCATTGACTCATCCCGCGGGCGGCCGCGCATCTCCACGCCGTCATAGCCGTGTTCGACAGCTTTGTCGAAGGTGGTCTCGACCGAATAACCTGTCTCGAAGTAGTTGCAGTGCATGATGAAATTAGGCATTGTCTCTCAACTCTTTTCTCACGCCTGAATTATCTGCTTTCCAGCAGGTACGCGCTTAGCCTGGCGGCAAACTCAACCGCAAAGCTGTCGGGCTAGAAACTGTAATTGTACAAATTCTGCTAACGGCTGGGCCGGATTCTCCGGTGCCACCCACTGCGCACTCACACCTCCGGTGTGGGTACCCGGCACCTCCGTATGCGGCCCCTCCGCAAAACAACGTCTAAGCCTTTGAGCGCGTAGGTCGGGCTTTCCAGCCCGACAGCCGTTGTCGTCCGGAGGGGCCGCATGGAGGTGAGTTTGCCTGCAAACTCACGGCCATCCGGCCCAAGACTTGTCACAGCACCAGCGGCCGGTAGCTCCAGGACTGCATCTTGCACAGCATGGCAATGCGGCTGTCGTCGTAGAAGGGCGGCGCATTGGTTGAGCCGGCACTGGCGTTCTGGAAGATCGGGTATTGAGCGCACTCGGGCAAGCCGCCGGTGGGCTGGACGGTGACTTGCTCGGGCAACTCATTTTGCGAAAAGGCCTGAGCCAGCGCCAGCAGGACCTCGCCCGGGCCGGCATCAACGGCGTGCGCGCGAATGGCATGAGGCGTGCGGTTGTGAGCCATGATGTAAGCGTACACCGAGCGGGCGGCGATAAGGTAATTCGCGCGCAGATATGTCACCGGCGCGGCCAGCTCCGGGACCGCCTCTACAGGCCCCAGGGTGCGCCGGATTTGCAGCTTGGCGGGCAGCTTGTTGTGCCGCATGACGTGCTCGCCAAGTGTCGCTAACAAGAACAGCGCATCCGCCGTGGACACGGTCGTATCGCCGGCTTTGAGCGCGTCGAATCTCTGCATCAAATCCCGGGCCATCTGCTGCACCTGGGCGAGGGTCAGCCACTGGCCGTCCGGCTCTTCGTGGCGCACATAGTAGTCTGCCAGCTTCATGACCTCGATATCATCGCGACTTGCCAGCCACTCGGCGGCGCGCCGCGTCCACTCGAAATGGGCCTCAGAATCAGCGGCGGTGCGCATCGCCGTCTTGCGCCACTGCCTGTCATGCGGGTAGTAGCCGACCGCCCCGTGCTCTTCGGTAATTCGGAATGGAATCGTGGCCTCGTACCAGCCCCACCATTCGGAGACCACCCAACAGGTGGGATGCCCCACGACATTGACGTGGTCATAGCCCTTCTCCAACTGCCGGTCGAAGGCTTCCTGGAATTGCCGCAACTGCTGCTCGGGATCCACGGCGGGCTTTTGTCGCTCCGGGTGCAGGGGATCGTATTCGAAGCTCCAGTCACCCTGGGGACCGACGACGCGCTTGGCTCGGCCCACAAACAGCGTGTCCATGACCCACGCATTGTGCGGCATGTCATCGCCGAAGCCGCCGTTGTTCACCCGCACTCCGCCCAAGCGCACCGCATACTGGGTCGCCGGGCTGTGGTTTGCCTGGTGCTGCACGTATGCAGTCGGGAATTGGCCTGTGACCTCGGCCACTTCGTTCAGGCCCGGGATTTCGATGCTGAGTGCCTTGCTCAGAGCCGTGTCCCAGTCATCGTTGGCCCCATAGACCAGCGCCGGCTCCGGGTAGTCGAACCAGTAGTTGCCGTGGTAGCAGATGTCGTGATCGGCCAGGGCGGCGGCGACATCATGCCGCCCGTTCAGCCGCATGAACCGCGCCTTCTGTCCGGCGAAAAAAAGATTCAGCGGTACGCCGACATCGCTGTGTATCTGGCAGAGCCGCAGCAGCGCATCGTCGGATTCGGGATTGTTCGCATCTTCAACATCAAGCCCTAAGAAAACAGGTATCCTAGCCATGGCGGTCACCTTCGAATGCAGGAGGTTATGTGTGCACCTGCTATTTCCCCGTGGATGCCAACAGCCCTTGCGCACTTACACAAAGATGCAAAAGGCCGCACGTGTGCTCCCCAAGAAGCTGCTGGGCAGCTCTATTCGTACACCCCGTACTGCTTGCAGCACCGCCAGTAGGTTTCCAGGTTCTCCCTGGGCGTTCCCTCGCGGAAGCTGTCGGAGGAGCCGATGATGAAACCACCGCCGGGCTTGGCTATCTGCATCGCCTCGGCCACGGTCTGCTCGACCAGCTCCGGCGTGCCGTGTTTGATCACGTACAGCAGGTCCACATAGCCCTTGATGGTGGTCTTGTGCCCGATCTTGTCCTTGGCCTCGCGCAGGTCAAAATCGCCTACCGGCGGCGGCGTGCAGGTCTCCAGCACATCTATGCCGGTATCGGCAATCATCGCCATGCTGTCCGCGAGCTTGCCGTCATCATAGAAATCGTAAGGAGCCCCGTATGAGTGGGTCAGCTCGACGTGCTCTTTAATCTCGGGGACAAAGATTTCCTGGTAGATCTTCGGCGACCAGCCGGCTGAGAGCGAATTGTAGTACCAGCTTCCGAATATGGCCTCTACACCGGCTTCGAGGGCGGCCCTAATGCGCTGCAGTGAACGCTCATGGAAAATGCCCAGCAGGCTGTCGAAGAACTCCCTGTCGTCGTAGTAGTCCATCATCAGCTCCTGCATGTCGCGCGCCTGGCCGGCATTGTGGTCCAGGGAGCTGCGTATGCAGACGAGAACGATGCCGCGGTCGCCGATGATCTCCTTGGTCTGGTGGTAGTAGTCGAAGTCGGTGCTTATTTCCGGCAATATGTAGGCGAGGCTCTCCAGGTCTTCAGCGGCCTTGACCAGATACTCGGTCTTTATTGCGTTGGGCGAGACGCCGTATTCGCGGCCCGACGGCGGGATCTTGGTGCGGTCTGAGAGGTCTCCCGCCGGGGTCTGAAAGACTCTCTCTACGACCTTATAGGCGCCCTCTTCGTAGCGTTTCTGCTCAACCTCCACCTCGGGCAGATCGTATTCGTCCGGGTAGCTGGTTACGTAGTCGCGAGTGCCGTCCCCAAGGATGTGCATGTAGTCCAGGTCGGGGAGCATCCCAAGCTCTTTTTCCAGGGGCACCGAGCCATACTCGGAGAGGAGCCATGCCGCATACCGCGGCGATATCGGCACGCGGTCGGGTTCCTCATGTCGCATCGTAGTCAGCAGCCGCTCACGTCCTGTCATTTCAGCTTTTGGCATTGCTCTCACCCTTTCGGTAAATTGGGGACAGTCACCTATTTCTTCGCATTTCCGCAGTCTCCACTCGTATTCCTGTACGGGGTAAATTGGCTGAAATAGGTGACTGTCCCCAATTTACAGAGCCTCTAACTCCTCATTAACTGTTCTCACCATTGCATCGAGAACGGTCGCAAACCGAGTCTGTCCGTACTCCACAGTGGCATCCACGCAGTCCTCGCTGATGCCATCGAGCGCATCGGGCCTGTCGAGTTGCTCCATGTCCACCAACTCGGGCCTCATGTGCAGCATCGCGGAGGTCTCGATGATGCCGGCGTGTTCGCTACGAGGGTCTGTGGGGTGCAGGTTGAAGGGATCGAGCAGAATGATTTTCGATGCCGGGTGCCTGGCCATATACGCGTCAGCGATGCCCTGGATCAGCAGGCCCTGAACACGCGGGTAATGGCCGGTGCAGGCTACGATCAGCTTGAAGCCCTGCTGGTCGAGCTGGCTGAGCACATCGGCGACGATGCCGGCGATGGTCCCGTTGCTGAGCAAGAGCGAGCCGGGCCAGCCTACGTGTCCCTCAGTGCCCCAGAAGGTGGGCGGCAAGACCACGCCGCCGGTCTGCTGGGCCGCCTGCAGGCAGAGCTCGTGCGCGTGCATTGCATCGAAGCCGAACGGCAGATGGAAGCCGTGATACTCCAGCGACCCGATGGGAAAATAGACCAAAGGCGTCTGCTCGCGGACGGCTGCAAGCTCGTCCGGTCGCATTTCCTCATATCGGACTTTTCTCATGCTTGGCGCTTTCTGTGCGAGTGGACTTGACGGCCAGGCAGTGCGTCAAATCGTATTTCGACTGCCGGCCTTGTTGCGTTCACCTCTTGGGGACCATTCTCCTCCCCTGTGAATTCACTCTGGTCGGTCACTGGTAGCGCTGCTCTGTTGCCAGCAACAACACAGAGCCGAATCTGAGCAGGGAAGCTGGCGTTGTATGGCGAAGCGGAGGGCAGTTCGAGGACTTTCGCGGAGCTTTCGACGCCAAAGCCGACATCTCGGTGAGCAACTGAAGGGAGTAGCTGTGCAATGAAAAAGGCAGTGATAACAGGCGAGCGAAAAGCTGCGCTGGTGGAAGCCCCAGACCCCCAGCCGAAGGCCGACTGGGCGCTGGTAAAGGTCCATGCCGCACCTATGTGCACCGAGTACAAAGCCTTTGTCGCCGGTACTGAGCAAGAATTCCTTGGGCACGAAGCCGCCGGGGAAGTGGCAGCGGTGGCGCAGCCCGGGCCGGTCAAGGTCGGGGACCGGGTGGTGGTGATGCCACAATTCCCCTGCGGAAGATGTTGGCTCTGCCTGGCCGGGGACTACATCCACTGTCAGAACAATTATGATTTCGGCGCCTTCACCGGTTCGCGAGAAGGGCAAGGCACTATGGCGCAGTATGTGCTCAAGCCCGGCTGGCTTCTTCTTCCCATTCCTGACGGCATCTCGTATGAGCACGCTTCATTGGCCTGCTGCGCTCTGGGAGCAACATTCGGCGCTTTCGACACGATGGGAGTTGACGCCTTTGATACGATGCTAATCGCCGGGGCCGGCCCGGTCGGACTCGGCGCGGTGGTCAACGCCTGCTATCGTGGCGCTCGTGTAATCGTTGCAGAGCCCCACCCCTGGCGAGCAAAGCGGGCAGAGCAATTGGGCGCTGAGGTCGTCCTGGACCCTCACGGCGAGGATTTGGCCGGCCAGATTGGGGAATTGACGCAGGGCAAGGGTGTGGATAAAGCACTTGACTGCTGCGGTGCGCTGGAGGCTCAAAGGCTATGTATTGAGGCCACTCGGCGAAAGGGCAAGGTGGCCTTTGTGGGCCAGAGCATGGAGGACTTGCCGATCAAGACGACTCTTGATTTGATTACCGCAGGGCTGACCCTGTACGGCTCGTGGCATTACAACATTTCTTTGTATCCCAAGGTCATGCAGGTCATTCAAGAGTCGCCAGTAATCGAGCGTCTGATAAGCCACGTACTGCCTATGACTGAGATACAGCAGGCAATGGAGCTGTCGGCGTCGCATGAATGTGCCAAGATAATCCTCAAGCCGTGGGAGTGAGAGGCTTGGGCTCGAAACCTGACTGAAGGACAAAGTGTCTCACAGCCGTGCAAAACGCAGTAGATGCGAACTCACCAGGAGGGTCTGCTATGACCGTCAGATGGGGCATTATTGGCTGTGGTAATGTTGCGGAATACAAGGGCGGGCCGGCGCTTTATAGTGCGGAAAATTCCGAACTGGTCGCAGTGATGCGCCGCGATGAAAAACTCGCCGCCGACTTCGCCCAGCGGCATGGGGCCAAGCGCCACTACTCGGCCGTCGAAGAGATCCTGGCCGATGAGGAAGTCAACGCCGTCTATGTCGCTACGCCGCCGCATGTGCACGCCGAGCAGACTATCGCCGCCGCCGAAGCGGGCAAGCACGTGCTGTGCGAGAAACCGATGGCGATGAATGTGACCGAGTGCCGGTCTATGATCTCCGCGTGCCAGGACAACGGTGTGCAACTCATGATCGCCTACTACCGGCGGTTCTGGCCGATCGCACAGAAGATGAAACAGCTCCTGGACGAAGGTGCGGTCGGGAGGCCGACAATCGCCCGCGCGCATTGCGCCTGCCTGTGGCAGCCACCTGAGGATGCCTCGAGCTTCTGGCGCATCCAGCCCGAAATCGCCGGCGGGGGCTTTCTATGGGACATCGGCGCACACCGGCTGGATCTGCTGCTGCAGATGATGGGCGATGTCGATTCGCTGGGTGCGCTCGTGGACGCCCTACACTTTGACATCGAGGTGGATGACTCAAGTTCGCTGGTGATGCAGTTTGCCAGTGGCGCGCACGGCATCGGCATGTTCTACTGGAACGTCGGCGCGAATATAGATATGTTGGAAGTAGCCGGGCCCGGCGGTCGGCTGATTGCCACCGATCTGGGCGCGGGCAACCTGACACTTATGCAGGCCGATAAGACCGAAGAATTTCACCTGCCGCCGCCGAAAATCACGCACCTGCCGCTGATCGAGCACTACGTGCAGTGCCTCCTCTCGGGGGAGCCTAATGCGCTTCCGGGCGAGGCAGGAATGAAGACAACCGCGATCATCGAAGCGAGCGAGAAGTCTTCGAGAAGCGCGACCTTCATCAAACTCAAAAGCCTCGTTTAGGAGGACAGCGCCTGGCTTGCGTTCACAGGAGAGGTGTCACGCCGATTGTGGCTCCACGATCAGGCGACGGGCCTGATGAACGGCGACCGTGGTCGCGTCGCCGCCAACATACTCCTGTGCCCAGGCCATAGCTTGCATCGGATCGGAAGTCGCACGAACGAACGTCCCACCAAGCTCGTCCACGAAGTGCTCTCCCACAAGCGCGATAACAGCCGCCTGGCGGTCAACCACTGGCTTGGCCAATATCCTGGCCCCGTGAGCGCCTAAAGAGAACAGCTCACGTTTCATGACCTCGACAACAATCTCTTCGGGGGTAAATTGCTTAAGCCACTTCACGAAAGTATCCTCAGCCCCCCAGCCCTCTTCAGTCTCCGACACCATGACGATCGCGCCGCCCGGTTTGACCAGCTCATAGGCAGGAATGATCGTCTTCTTTCCCTGCACCAGGTCACAATCGTACGGATAGCCGCCTGCCGAAGAGATGATTATGTCCGCCATCGGGCCCGGCACGCGAAAAATCTGCTTTGACAGCCTGCAACCCTCTCGGTGTGCCTGGCAGCGATCGCCGGCGACGATGGCGGTGTCCTCGTCGTTGGGGCCCACGACTGAATAGACGATGAAATCCAGTGGCATGTCGCGAGCGAATTCCTCCATGTCCTCACTAATCGGATTTCCGTCGAGCACGCCGACGCGGCAGGCCGGATCGGTAATCAGGTAGTGATTGGCGTCTATCGCTTCGTGCCAGGCCATGCCGGGCATAAGCATCTTGCGAGAGCCCGAAAACCCGGCCAGATAAGTCGGCTCGATGATGCCGACGGCCAGCACCAGATCGTGCTCGAAGATGGCGCTATTGACCTTGATCGGAGTGCCTCTGGAGGTCCGTCCGCGGTCCACATGGGCCGCGGGGTCGAATGAATCATGTTGGATTATCGGATAGGTCGAGCAGATCTGCTGGCCAAGGTGTTGGCGCATCTCATCTTCGGTCATCGGGCGGTGGCGCCCGGCGGCTATGGCGATGGTCGGCCGGACCGAGGCCTGCGCCAGCACCTCCAAAACCGGCTCCAGAAGCGGCCCGGGTGAGGGGCGCGTGTAGTCAACCGTCAGTATCAGGGCAGTGTCCGCCCCAGCGGCCATCTCGGACAAGGGCTTGCTCCCGATCGGGTCGGCCAGGGCCGCACGCACGGCCTCTCGTACATCATCCAGCGCCGTCACTGGCCGTGGCTGCACATGTCCCAGGAAGTGCTCATCGGGCACCTCAAACTCGACTGTGCCACGGCCAAATGCGAGCGTGACGGAAGCCATGAGCAGTTGCCTCCCGTGCAACGACACTCTTATGCCCATCTGTGCAGGTTATTACCCGTCGTCTGCTAGCTCCAGCCTTTGCACCCATGCCCAGTAGCTGTCGCCCAGACGCTTGATACCCCACCACACCAGGCCTATCAATATCCCGATCCACAGGCCGTGGGCGACGCGCACCAGCGACACTGCAAGCGGCGTGTGCATGTGACAGAAGGTATTGAACAGTGACACCTGCGATATCGCGCCGACGGCCACCAACGGCCAGGCAATCTTGCGGCGCTGGTGCAGAAGCAGCATGATGCCGACGAAAAGCGCCGGGTAGCCGAGCAATATCTCCTTGGTGCGCGGCCGCACAACCAACAACTTGTCGAGCGCGGCCCGCAATTGTATTTCGAGGCCGCTGGCTCCGATGCTCGCCTCATTGCCCGACCGCATCAGCATGTAGCCCAGCGTCGCTGCGGCCAGCACTATCAGCGCCACATGCCAATACTTGACGACCTCGGCGCCGATTTCGCCAAGGCCCGCCTTCAGCGCCTGCCATCGTGGTCGCGATGCAGCAGTCTTAGCGTAGCTCTCAGTGGCTCGCACGGCAAGGATAAGCAATAGCGCCGCCAGCGGTAGCAGTTGCGCAAGCTTTACACCCCGGAACTGCTCGATCTTGATCAGATGCATGGTGTCAGTCAGCGCCGCCGCGCAGAGCAACCCGCCGATGGCCGTGACCAGGGCAGTGCGGGCGGTCAGGCCGACTGCCCATAGGATCTTGACGCCGCGTTTGCTCTGGTTCATCTCCGGATAGCTCGGCGCGATGAGCGATATTGCCAATATCGGGAAGATCAGCGCGGCGGCCAGCGCCACCAGCGGCCGTGCCATTGCAGGAGCCAGAGCGGGCACGGCCACTGCCAGCAGCAGGCCCGCGCCCGCCATCGGCCAGAATATCCGCGCCGGCAACTCTTTCAAGGTCTGCTGGAGCCACAAGAACCCGCCCAGCACGGCAAGGGCGATGAGAATCAGGGCCGCCGCCGGGGCCGCAACATCGGAAAACATTGCCGGTTTGCCCAATGCGTAACCATGCTCCTGCAGGGCGGCAGCGATGCTGCCTATGTGGTCGGCGTTTGTTGCGGCCAGGTCGTCGGCGCCGGTAAAGATAAGTCGCACGTAGCACAGTCGCACCTTGCGCTCGGTCACCGCCAGCAGGAAGCGGTCAAATGCCCGCTGCGGCGACATCTGCTCCATCTCCTCTGCCGAGACGCTGTGGCAGCGCACCACCTGGCCGTCCAGCGCACGCGCCAGTGTGTATTCGCCTTCCTGCGGCACCAGTTCGATCATGCCGAAGTCCAGCCCGTACTCGCTGAGCCGCTGGGCGGTGTATTGAAGCAGTCCGCGGCTGCCCAGCACCTTGATGCCATTGAAGATAACCAGTTGCGCCCCGGCGTCCTTAGCGGATTTGAGCGAATAATCAACGGCCTGCTCACTGAAGCAGTAGTCAGGAATCGGGCGGGCCACAAGCTGCAGCCCGCTTTCCTTAATCGCCTCCAGCGCAACCGGATCGTAGCCGACACCGATGGCCCTGAAGACAGTTACGTCCCCGTTGAAAACGCCGTCCGGAACCACTGGCGTCCGCACTATCCTGGGTCTTGCTGGATTGGGAATCGCACCGGCCGACCACTCATCGGCCCTCAGCCCTGGCAGTTTTGCCTGCAGTGCCTCCATGTAGGCACGGCGTCCCTCCCCGAATATCGCCGTTTGCCCGAAGCTGAACGATACGTTGATGCGGTCGGAAAGCAGCAGATCGCCGAGAGCAGTCTCCGTCAGAGCGACATGAGTCGCCCCCGCCTGCTTAAGCTCGGCGAGCTGTTTGTCCACTGATTTCCCGGTCAGCGCGGCCAGCCGCTCCGCCTCCCGATAATCCAAGCACACCGCCACCTGTGGGTTGCTGCTTTCGCTGCCGATGCGGACATAGGCCATCCAGAGCGAAGCGACCAAGCCGATTATGACAATGGCGGCGATGAAGTCTCGCTCATTCTTCTTCATAGAGATCTCCCGCACTGCGCGGATAGCAGTGTTATCAAGCGGCTGGTACGGCCTGGCCTGATGAGCGGGGACAGTCCCTGAAGGGACAGTCCCCCAGAGCATTCAGAATTCTTCAGAGCCCTTCCACAGCGGCTGCCACATCGGCTTCGCTGACGGTGCCAGCCAACCCTTCTGCATCTGTGACCAGCAGGTAATCCTTTTGTTTGCGCATCATCAGTTGCAATGCTTCGATGGCGCTGGCGCCGATGCTGATGAAGTCGGCTTCTGGGTCCAGAGAATTCATGATCTGGTGCACCGGCAAGTACGGCCAGTTCCCCGGGTCAACGCCTCGGACGCTGTCCAGGCGCAGTATCCCTACTACCTCATGGCCATGAACTACCGGCAGGGCGGTGAGCCGATAGGGCGCGAAGTAATTATCAACAACGTACTGCACCGGCCAGGTGGCGTCCACCAACACACGCGCAGGTCTCATTAAGTGGCCTACTGTCACTCCCTGCAGCATCACCTGGAGTCGTACGCTCTGAAAGGCGTTGGCTGCGACCACCGTAAGCAGCCATCCCAGGCCGAGAGTATATAGGCCGAAGATGTTGCCGGTCACCAGTAGCATAAACAAGCCCAGCCCCATCAGCAGATAGCCGAAGGCTTTGCCCAGAATTGTCGCTATCCGCGTGCTGTTGAGCAAATCGTCCGTCAGATACCAGATACACGCGCGCAGCACTCGTCCGCCGTCGAGTGGGAAGGCCGGTACCATGTTGAAACCGGCCAGCCACAGGTTCAACATGCCATTGAATTGAAATACTCCGGCCCAGATCGGTGCCGCCGAAGCTTGCCCAATAGCCCACCCGATCCCGTATGAAACGCCGCTCACCGCTACGCTAGTCAGAGGCCCGATGATCGCAATCCACAACTCCGAGAGTGCGGTTTTCGGCTCGCCCTCGCTCTGCGCCACACCGCCGAAGATGAACAACGTTATTCGCGAAACTCCCAGCCCGTATCGCCGTGCGATCAGCGAGTGCGAAACCTCGTGCACCAGCACCGACACGAAAAGCAGTATAGTGGCGGCAAGTGCGGCGGTCCAATGCTGCCACGCACGCGCTTGTGGGAAGCCTTCCGGGAAATGGCCGCTGCCCAGGCTGGCCAGGAAGATGCCAAAAATGATCAGCCACGATGAGTTTATCTCGATAGCGATACCGGCGACGGTACCGATGCGCCAGCCGCGCAACATGCGTTCTCCCTTTACCTACTCCAATACTGTCGAGCTGGTCGCCGACGCGCCACAGCCGCTACGACGACGATGCGAAGGCTGATCTACGCGACAACAGTGGGTTTCACAGTATGCTTCGACACAATATGACGACAGGCCTGCCTGTATTGTTCTCTGTGTGGGCCTGTGCTATACTCCGCCTGATGGCACCACTAGCAAACACAGCCTCTGGTCGTTGGTACATGATACCAGTAATCGCACTGGCCGTGGCCCTCATTTGTGCGAGTGGGTGCGGGCCCCGCTACCCCGCCGGCAGCATTGATGATCTATTCGTCACCAACAAGCGCTACAATATTGATAAGGACAAAGGGATCGTCCGGGTCTTTGCGCAGCTTGAGAATACCGGCGCAGGTCTGATCAGGGAAGTCAAGATGGAGGCCGTTCTGCTCAGCGCCGATGGTGACAAGCGCGGCACCAATAATGTGGTCCTGAAAGACATCAAGCCGGGCGAGAAGCGCAACTTTTCGATCGTTGTCACCAGTCACAGTCGGGGCCACAAGGTAGAGATTGTGGCCAAGGAAGTCGAGAAGTAGAAATGCACCGTCCCCCGGACACGAAGAATTAATCCCAAACCAAGAGGTCGGGCCCGGTCTATGAAGAATATACCTGCCGGTGACTGTCGCCGACGGGTCTTTTGTCGCACCTGACACGGGATCACGAGGGCGCGATCCGGGCAAATGTCGAGGTACACGTAATGGCCGAAAGATTGACGGCAGCCGTAATCGGAGCTTCCGGAATCGGCAAGCATCACGCCAAGTGGCTTAATAATCTGGGCTGCGATGTGGCGGCCTTTGTCGGAACCACCCCGGATTCAGTCCAGACTACCGGCGAAATGTTGCGTAACGACCTCGGCATTGATGCCGTCGGCTATATAGATGCAGGCGATATGCTCAAACAGGTCGAGCCGGCGATAGTCAACATCTGCGGGCCGCCGGAGTTTCACTACGTGCACTTCATGGCGGCTGCTCCCAGGAACTGCCACATCATGTGCGAGAAGCCGCTGACCTGGGACCAAGACAAGAGCCTCGACCAGCTTCTGCTCGAAGCGCGTGAAATGGCTGAATATGGCAGCATTGACGAAGTCCACGCCATCAACACGCAATACACTGCAGCTCCGGCCGCATACTACGCCCTCTGCGAGCAAATTGGGCTCGATGCCGGTCCCCCTGAGAAGTTCTTCATGCAGATGGACTCCCGGAACACCAACAAGATATACGACCGCGTTTGGGTGGACCTGGCGAGTCATCCGCTGAGCGTCCTGACGGTCTTTTGCGGCAACGGGCGGATAGTGCCCGGCAGCGAGGATGTTGTTATCAGCGAGAAAGAGGTCGTGGCGCGGTTCTTATATCAGCCGGCTGGGGGGCCTGTGTGCCAAGCTGAGATACTCGTGCGCGCCTGGTGCACTGAAGAGTTAGTCCGCAGGTTCGGTATCAATGATCTGATCGCCGATTGCGAGGGCCGAAACGACGAAAACGGCGTATTCCGCACCTACCTGACGCTCGACGGGCTCGAGGCCGAGAGCGACGACTTCATGTATGTCTCGCTGAGCCGCTTTGTGGCGGCGATACGCAAACAGACGCCCGGCCCGCTGGCAGGTATTGCGGATGGGTACGCAAATCAAGAGATGCAGTTTGCCTTGCTTAAATCAGCAAGGAGAGAATAGATCAACTTATTTGTGCAAACATTCGGAGGTGCAGTTTGATGGACGAGTCCGCGTCCTACAATGCCAGAGAAGTAGCCGTGCAGCAATTGGTGGAGGCCGCAAGCCGTATTGATGTGCGTGATTCAATCGTAGAGAAGTTGAAGCATCCCAAGCGCATCCTGCAAGTGAGCATCCCTACCAGGATGGATGATAACAGCTTCGAGGTGTTCACCGGCTATCGCGTCCAGCACAATGTGGACCGTGGTCCGGCCAAGGGTGGCCTCCGCTACCACCCGCAGGTGACGATGGACGAGGTTGTGGCTCTGGCAATGTGGATGACCTGGAAGTGCGCAGTGGTCAACATCCCCTACGGCGGTGCCAAGGGCGGCGTCGTTTGCAATCCCAAGGAGATGTCGCTGGGCGAGTTGGAGCGCATGACTCGGCGCTTCACTTCCGAATTGATAGACTTCATCGGGCCGGAAAAGGACATCCCCGCGCCCGACGTCTATACCAACCCGCAGACAATGGCGTGGATTCTTGATACCTATAGCATGAACAAGGGCCATCTCATCCCTGCCGTCGTAACCGGCAAGCCGGTGGAGGTCGGTGGTTCGCTTGGCCGCAATGAGGCCACCGGCCGCGGCTGCGCATTCGTCGCCCGCGAAGCTCTCAAGACGCAGGGCATGGATATCAACGGCGCTACAGTCGCGGTTCAGGGCTTCGGCAACGCCGGCTCGGTGGCCGCAAAGGTGCTCGAGGAAATGGGGGCCAAGACTATCGCTGTTTCTGACTCCCGTGGCGGCATCTACTGTGAAGCCGGTCTGGATACCGGAGCTGCCATCGAGCACAAAGCCGACACCGGCGCTGTGTCAGGCTTTGAGGGATGCGACGAGATCACCAACGAAGAGCTGCTGGCGCTCGAGTGTGACGTGCTCGTCCCCGCCGCTCTGGAGAATACCATCACCGCTGACAACGCCGACGCTGTCAGGGCGAAGATCATTACCGAGGCCGCCAACGGGCCTACCACCCCGGAAGCTCAAGCCATACTCGACGAAAAAGGCATCTTCGTGGTCCCCGATATTCTCGCCAACGCCGGCGGCGTCACTGTCTCCTACTTCGAGTGGATACAGGGCAGCCAGATGTTCTTCTGGGCCGAAGATGAGGTCAATAGCCGCCTCGAAACCATTATGGTCAACTCCTACTGCGGCGTGCGCGCCGAAGCGAAAAGAGGCAATTGGAACATGCGCGACGCCGCGTTCAACGTCGCTGTCGACAGAGTCGCCAAGGCCGTCGAACTGCGCGGTATCTACCCCTAAGGCGCTGATGTTGTGAGCGGAAGTCCCGCGCGGCCACGGGCCTGACGAATGGCTGCGCCCGTGGATATACACAGTTGTACGCAATGCGAGAGGTGGGAGAGATGCTTCGACCCGTAAGCGGATTTACGCTGGTCGAGGTGTTAGTGGTCATCGCCATCATCATCGTCCTGGCGGCGATGCTGCTGCCTGTGTATGAGATGGCGACCAAGCGCGCTGAGGCGACGTCTTGTCTCAGCAACATGCGCAACATTGGCATCGCGGCCCGGATATACGCCGATGATAACGATGATGGGATAGTACCCGCGCGGGTCTCTGGTGCCCCGGCGGGCTATTTCGGTATCGGCTGGGCACTACTGCTGCAGCCCTACATGCGCAACGAGTTGATACTTATCTGTATCTCTGATCCTAACCCCACCGTGGCGATCGGCACCTATGGAGTAAAATGCAGCTATGGCATCAACTATGAGGTTGCCATGGTCGGCGGCTATAACAATTCATCGCTGTACCTCGCCAATATCAGTGACCCGACCCAGGTCATACTCTTCTTCGGAATCGACTCCAGCCTGCATCGTCTCGGCATCTCGTACACCGATAGCGGGCTGTCGGCAGTGGCTCCCAGACACCGCAACGGCACCAACTATGCCTTCGTGGACAGCCACGCCAGGTGGCTGCGCCCTGAGCAGACCATCAGCCCCAAGAGCCTCTGGTCGCCGCAGTAGCGCTGCGCGGTCTCGATAGTTCACCTCTGCATGAAGGCTTCCTCGATGATACTGCCCGTCCAGCCGGGTGGTATCGGCAGCCCCATCGCGTGTGCAACCGTCGGCGAGGTGTCGTGTATCGTGACATCGCAGTTGACTTCTCGGCCAGCTTGTATCCCCGGCCCAGAAACAATCCACGGTATTGTCATATCTTCCGGTATATCTTTTCCGTGGCTCCGCTCATGGCCCCCGTGATCGGCCAGGACCGCTGTTATCGTCTCGCCGAAAGCGCCGACCTCTCTCAGGGCCTCGATCACCATACCGATGGCGATATCGGCAGTTTCTATGGCCGCCACGTACTCATCCGACATCCAGTCGTGCGCGTGGCCGTCGGAGTCAACTTGGTTGAGGTGAACGAAGAAGAAATCCGGGTTTTCTTGCCGCACAATACGCGCCACTGAGGTGCCTGCTGCGACGTCGTCACTCAGGTAATGTGGGTCGAAATCAAATATGTCCACCGTGCCCGGTCTGGGGATAGGCTCAAATGGCTGCCAGCCGAAAACCATCGCGGTTCTCAGGCCCTTTTGTTTGCACAGATCAAAGATCGTGGGCACCTTGTAGGCATAGTTTTCGGGCCAGCTATTGGAGGTGATACCGTGTGTTGCGGGCTTTACGCCCCAAAAAAGCGAACAATGAGGCGGCAGGCTGACGCATGGTGAGACAGTCTGCGCCTGCCAGGTGTACGCGCCGTTTTGCCATAGCGCGTCAATGTGAGGGGTGTCGGCCTCGGCCAGACCGTCGGGCCGGCAGCCATCAATGACTACGATCATTGCTTTCTTCGCGAGACCCACAAACGATCCCCCTTTAAGCATTCTCGGCAACTTTGTGCACGATGTCGGCCATGTCCTGTATATCCTGTTCAGTGAAGTACTGGTTGACCCACAGGCACGCCATCTCATCGAGCGCCTTCTCAGCCTCCGGGCAATAGCCTGGCTCGTAGGGGACCTCGTGGCCGCTGCCGTACTCCTGCGAGTCGAACGGGAACAGTGTGTCGCCATAGATTTGCTTGCGGCGCAGCGCCTCGTACATGAAGATGGGATAGCCGATGTAGCCGGCGCTGCATGGCCCGCCCTCGGCTCTGACGGCCTCCGCGAAACGCTCGTTGCTCATCCCGAACTGCTCTTCGTCTATTCGCAGCGCGAACAGCCAGTAGGTGTGCAGGCCGTCCGGCTGGGTTATCGGCGGCGTCAGGCCGGGGATGCCCTGCAATTTCTCGGTGAGCAGGTCACCTGCCCAGTTATGCGCGGCGGTGATGCGGTCGAGTTTGCGCAACTGCGCCAGGCCCACCGCCGCGGTTAGCTCGGTCATCCGGTAGCAGAAACCGAACAGCGGATAGTCGCGAGCGCCCCTGGCAGAGTAGTTGGGCCAGCCCTTATTGGCAAACAGGTGAATCCGCTCGCCAAGCTCATCATCATCGGTTATCGTCAGCCCGCCATCACCGGTGGTGATATGTTTGCTCTGCTGCAGCGAAAAGGCCCCGATGTGGCCGATGCTACCACACCGGCGGCCCCTGTACATCGTACCGTAGGCTTGTGAGGTGTCCTCGATAACGTAGAGGTCGTGCTGCTTGGCAATGGCCACGATCGCGTCCATGTCACAGGGGTTGCCGAAGAGGTGCACCGGGATGATGCCGGCCGTGCGGTCAGTTATGCGCTCTTCGATGGAGGCGGGAGAGACGTTGTAAGTGTCGGGGTCAATATCAGCGAATACCGGGATGCAGTTCTGCCCCAGGATTGCGATTATCGTGCCCATGTCGGTGATCGGCGCGGTGATCAACTCATCGCATGGATTGGGGTTGATACCACCCACTGCAACATGCAAGGCAGATGTCCCCGAGGTGCTGGCGGTGCAGTGTTTTACCCCGTAGTGATGAGCAAACCGGGCTTCGAACTGTGGTACCTTCTCGCCGCCGTAGAGGCAAAGCTGCCTCGATTCGATGACCTCAGCGACCAGTGCGAGTTCTTCTTCACCGATGTCCTTGCCGCTCGGGAACGGCTCGGTACGTAGCGGCGTGCCGCCATCAATTGCCAGCTTCATCCCGAGACCCCCTATTCCATCATTCGCGTGGGTTCGTCTTCCGGCCCGATGCCACTGCCTCAAAGACAAACGAGCCGTTCGCATTACTTGCGACACGGCCCGCAGATGTCAACTTGGTTTGTAGCTCTTCTTACTCTGTCGGCTCACTGGTTGCTTGCAGAATGCGGTCAATTATCAGCAGCAGCTCATCAAAGCTAAAGGGCTTGGAGTGGTACCACGTGGCCCCTAGCTGCCAGCCCCGGGCCTTCTCTGCGTCGCGGTTGTGCGCTGTGAGTACCAGTACCGGAATATCGGCCTTTTCCGGGTCCTGCTGCAACATGCGCAGTACGTCCCAGCCGTTGAGCCGCGGCATGGTGATGTCGAGGATGATCAGGTCGGGCGTTATTTCCTCAAGCTTCTCCAGTGCCTCAATGCCATCATAGGCGGCATGAAACTCATAGCCCAATTCGGTCAGATAGATCTCGGCGGATCTGACCAGATCTCTTTCGTCATCCACAAAAAGAATTGAGTATGCCATAGCTGCTCACCTTGGCGCTTTCGGGTTCGAGTTGTAAGCCTGCTAATCACACTTCTGTGCCCACACCATAACCGCGGCGGAGCTACTTGGTATCAGAAAACATTCGCGATAACTATACTATATTTCCCGCGCAGTGCCAAGTTCCTTCTTTTTCGTGTAAAGTGCAGCTCTTCTTACTTTACGTCATCCAGTGCTGACGGCGCCGGTCGTACACGAAGTTGCTTCCGCTCATCGTCTTGGCGTAGGCCTTCAACTCCGCCAGGACCGCAGCGATATGTCCAGGATGGGTGATATCTTCCGCCTCGTTGGTCACCATCATGGCGCTGAGAGTGGTCAGTTCGAAGCTATCGTACTCGCCGGCGCGGTTGAGAGCGCGGAAATGGCCGTCGCGAAAATGTTCTTCACAAAAAAAACGCTCTTTGCCCTGCTCAAAGTTCTCAACCACCTCAGGGCCCAGAATTCCAGCCGACGAGACGGGAGCAGTCAAGAAGAAGTCGTCGCCGCCGAGGTGAGCGATGAACCAGTGCTCGGGGTGGTGGCGCGCCACTGCCTGCTCAATTAGCTGCTTTAGCCACAATATCATCTCATCGCCCTGCTGGTAGCCATAAATATCGTTATAGGGCTTGAAATTATCGAGATCAAACTGGATTACGGCAAGCGTCCCGCGCTGGGGCAGCCGGGCGGCGATCTCGCGCTGCAGCGCCGGACTGCCCGGCAGACCGGTCAGGGGGTTCACGGCCGCGTAGGCATGGACTGTATCCAATACCATGCGTGCCGCCGCCGCGATATTCTCCGGATCACATCCCGGGACATAGGCCTGAGCCGGGCCGGCTGCCGCAGCGTGATAAGCCGCCGGCTCATCCGACCCGCCAGCGACCACCACCGGCGTGTGCAGCAGACCACTCTCAGCGATGAAAGTGTCCAGTGCCTGGGCAATATCGCAGCCCTCGGCAACGCGCAGCACCACCACGTCGGCAGGCGGCTCATCGGCCACGCACAAGCCCCGCGTCGGGCAGATTGCCGAAAAGCGCGCTTGCCAATCGGGGTCGAAGTTGTGCAAATATACACGGCTGCTGAGCATCGGCCTGTGCTCCGGTTGACAATATGTGGGCAGCGACGGTAAGATAGGTTGAGCTATCGGAGGCAGCTTTGCGATGCAGTTCTTACTTCCCTTTGTCGGCGTTTTGGGCCTGGGCGGTGTCCTCGGCTACGGCGCTGCGACATTTCTTAAGACTGTTACCAAGCTGGTCGGTTGCATCATCGGGATCCTGTTCATCCTGATGCAACTACTGGCCTACTATGGTTTCGCCGAATGGCACTGGGATGCGCTGGGACATGCCGCCGGCCCTGCCTCGGCGGCGGCCAAATCGGGCTTCTCGGTGCTCTGGAAGGTCCTCACGTACAACCTGCCCTTCACCGGCGGCTTTGCGACCGGCTTCTGGTACGGCTGGAAGCATTGAACCCGCTGCCACATTCCGCTCTCGTAACCCCTTAGACCTTCACCTCTTTGCCGCGCTCGGAGGACTTGTAGATGCCGTCCAGGATGCGCTGGGTCATCAGCGCCTCCTCCCCCGGCACCGGCGACGGCTTGCCCTTGCGAATCGCCTCGGCGAACTGCCGGATCTCCTCGTGGTGCGAAGCGATGCCCCGGTCCGGGCTGACCTGCACTGTGGTATCTGTCAGCATCCCGGCTGCCTCGCGCACCAGCGTCGGCGGATTGTTCTGGATTCCGCCCTTGGTGCCTGCCAGAAACACGCCGTTGTTAGGCTGGGTTGAGTTTATCGCCCAGGAGGTTTCCAGCGTCAGCGAGGCGCCGTTTGCGAAGCGGATGAATCCGACCGCCAGCTCGTCAGGGACGGTGAATTTCTTGGGATCGTGCGTCATGAGCGAGGGCTTGTTGGATATCTCCAGGTAGATGTTTGCTGACACGCTCACCGGCTCGGGGTGGCCCATCAGCCACATGCAAAGGTCGAGGATATGAACTGCCAGATCATAGGCAGGGCCGCCGGCGGAAAGCTCCCTGGAGATGAAGGTGCCCCAGGCCGGCACTCCGCGCGGGCGCAGATACGATGCGCGGCCCCAATAGATGTCGCCCACCAGACCCTCGTCAACCCAGCGCTTCATGATCAGCGCATCTTCGCCGAAACGCATGCTCTGGGCCACCATCAACAGCTTGCCGGCCTGCTTGCCCGCAGCTATCATCTGCCTGGCGTTAGCCACAGAAGTCGTTATTGGCTTTTCGACGATGACGTGACAGCCCCTCTTGAAGGCCGCTATCGTCGGGGCCTTGTGCACGCAGTTCGGGGTGCAGACGTCAACGATGTCCATCTCAACTTCTCTCAGCATCTTGCTGTAGTCGGTGTACAGCCGGTCCTTGGCGATGCCGGCCAACTCGCCGCCCGTGGTCAGGGCCTGCTTGCTCACATCGGCGGCCGCTACGATCTCGGCGTCTTCTACCTCCTGCCACCCGGGTATGTGGCAGCCCTGCGCGATGCCGCCCACGCCTACAATACCGACCCTGAGCTTCTTAGCCATCAGTAAAGCCTCCCTGAATTGGTCTGTTCTTACGTCACAAGCAGTCCTTCGTGGAGTCGGGCTGGAACTGTAGTTATGCAAATTCCTGGTCTGTGGCTCATCCATCTGTAATTGTAGGCGCTGGTGCTGTGATGCGCCTTGGGCCGGATAGGGAACGCGGATTTTGCTTTCGCAAAATCCACCCTATTCGGTCCCTCCGAAAGACAACGTCTAAACCCTTGAGCGCGTAGGTCGGGCTTTCTAGCCCGACAGCCGTTGTCGTCCGGAGGGGCCGAATGGGGATGAGAGTTTCGAAGAAACTCGAAGGGGCCCCCATCCGGCCCAAGACTTATCACGCCAGCATTGCCTGTTACGAACAAGGGCTCATCACCTACCAGAAATTTGCATAACTACAGCGGAAGCCCGACCTACGCGGAGGATGGGATAATTGGCTCCCCATTTCGCGATCTACGCGACGAATCAGACAATTGCTTGTATGCCTAAGTCCCGACCACTATTTCGTCATCGGGATCAAAAGCCGGATTTACCACGATTAGTGCCTTGAAATCGCCCCAGCCACGGTGCGTGACACCGGCGGGGATGTAGATTGCCGTGCCCGGCCGGACCTGGTGCGTCTCGCCGTCAAGTTCCACGTACCCTTCGCCCTCGATGATGTAGTAGATCTCGTCGGCGATCTCGTGGAAGTGCGCGGCACCGTGCGTAATGTGAGTCACGTGCGCACTCATTGCGGCCCCGTCGTCGCCGGTGATGATACGAGTGCTTTGCCCGCAGGGGCACGCCACGGCCTCGACATCATTGTAGTGCCGCACTACGGGCTTGCGTTTGGCTGTGCTCACAGCTTGCTCCTGACCGACCGCGTATTTCGTCCTTGGCCTATTCTCTGGGGGACAGGCAATACCTCCAGGATGCGCCGACTTTTCCTGGGCGGCTCAGTAGCGATGATGCCGTGAGCGCTTTACCCGCCACGGCTCATGGAAACACCACACTGCGCGGTGCAGCTCTGTGGCCTTTTCCGGCTGCTGGTCGATGATGTTGTTTTGCTCCGCCGGGTCGTCGGGCAGGAAATATAGCTTGTTGGGCCGCTCCCCACGGTTGTCAATGAATTTGTACCCGTCGGCTGTCACCACGCCGGCGTGGAAGTTGAAGGCTCCGAGAAACAGCTCCTTGGCCGGCTCCAGCCCATCGCCCCTGGCCGCCGAAAGCAGGCTGCGGCCCTGCATGTGCTTCGGAATGTCCAGTGCGGCCGCCTCCAGCAGCGTCTCCGGCAGGTCCACATTGCTAACCAGGTCGTCGTATCTGCTGCCGGCAGGTATCTTTCCCGGCCACCGCATCATCAATACCAGGCGCGCCAGTTCCTCATGGATCGGGTAACCGAACTTACGTATCGTGCCATGCTCCCCGAGCGGCATCCCGTGGTCCGAGATGATTACCACCAGCGTGTTCTCACTCAGCGCCAACTCGTCCAGTTGATCCAGCAGCTTGCCGAACCAATGGTCGGTCTCGGTGATGGCGGCATTATACAGGGCGTGGACGTGCTCCATGTCTCCGGGCCGCGTCCAACTCATGTCCGGCCCCATCGGCATGGGAATATAGCGGCCCTCAAAGCCACGGCGCGGCTCGTACATGCTTGCGAAGGGCTCAGGCGTGTCCCACGGTTCATGCGGATTGAAGCTGTCCACCCATAGGAAGAAATTCTCGTTGCAGTGCTCACCCAGCCACTGCGCAACATCCTCGATCATCATCTGCGGCAGGTACTTGCCATACTTCTCATGGGAACGCGCCCGGTTGGTCTTTGTCTTCGAGTAAAAGAGGTACTCATTTTCGGGGAACCCAGGGGGGAAGAAAGCCTCCGAGGCATCCATCAACGGCTGGCCGTCCATTGGAGGCAGGCACTTGCCCATCGGATAGTGGACAAAGTGCTTAAACCCCCGCTCCATGTTGGCCCCGGCATTGAAAGGAGTATCGGAGAAGGCAGCGGTCAGATAGCCGGCATCCGCGAACAGCTCGGCGATATGCAGATCATCCGGCTCCAGCGCCTGCCACGGGCGGTTGGTGAAGGTGTAGATGCCGGCAACCATCGCCGTGCGCGCCGGGATCGTATTGGGACACTCGGCATAAGCGCGGCTGAACAGGCAGCCCTGCTCGGCGAAGCGGTCGAGATTGGGAGTCTGCACAACGGTAGGCCCGTACGCGCCGACCTTATCGGGCCGCACGGTGTCGAGGGATATTACCAGGACGTTCATTGTGATATTGCGACCTTTCGAAAAAACAAGCCGCAGCGCCTAGCTGCGGCGTGATCACATCCAGCAGCGCATGGTCGGAGCCTTTTGGCCCCGGCCAGTCATATCGCATCCCCGGGCGGCGGGTTATTCCAAATCGAAATTGCTGCTGTCGGTCACAAATGCTTCTTTTTGGCACTTGGCGTGACCGTCGCAGAAGCCTACGTTAGCCGTTTCGTTGTGGCGCAGATACACGAAATAGCCATTCGGCTCTCTGGACCAGGTGATGACATAAGTCATCCCCACACTCCAGCCGCCACTTGACAGCAGGTGTTGGCCGCTGTCAGCTAGCAAGATGGTCTCGGCGGGTCTGCCTATCTTCGCCAGTGGGCAGCCGCCATAGCCGTAGCCGGGCGGAACGTGCCAGTTGTAGGTAAGGTAGGAGTAGTTCTGGCCGTATCCTAACCCATACGCTGTCTCATTTCCCCCACTTGGACACACGAGAACCTGGGTGTTCTTCACATAGGGATCGATCACCTCATACCACTGGTTGTAGGCGCCGGGACTGCCCGGCATATATGACGCCGGCAGCCTCTCGTCGTGGTCCTGTGCGTACATCATGTGGCCGAGAGTCATCTGCTTGACGTTGTTCAGACAGGAGCTCTGCCGGGCCTTTTCCCGCGCCCGGGCAAACACCGGAAATAGTATCGCCGCCAAAATGGCGATGATAGCTATTACCACTAACAACTCAATGAGAGTGAAACCTTTGCGCATCATGCACCTCCACCTGTGATCTGCTGACCACAAAAATGGTGCCCTTGACAAGGCACTCTTGCGACTGGCTGTCAGGTCTTAATTATGGGTCTCCCGCCAACTTATTCGCCGAAACCGTCCTAATTCCTGCAAACGAGATCTTTTTTTCTCTTCTCGCATACAGGAATGCAGGGCGGTATTGCTGAATTGAAAAGGGTAGGTATTTCACAGCGAAAACGCCGCAAGGAAAGTGACTTCAAATGGGCAGTAGCTCTGACAAGGTAACCATCAAGATTCCGCGGCCGCTTTATGAGAAGCTGAGCCAGGTCATCGAAGGCGCCGGCTACAATTCGGTCACCGATTTTGTGGTCTATGTACTGCGCGACATCGCCTCGACGCACGCGCTTTCCGAGACCGAGCCCTATAGCGAAGATGACCTCATCAGGGTGAAGGAGCGCCTGCGCAGCCTCGGGTATCTGTAGGGCCGCGTTGCAATCCTACCGCTGCTGGTAGCTGACCACCATCTGCAGGTCGTGCACCACGGCTTCATCTTTTGCCCCTGCCGCAAGCGCCATCCCGACGCTGTTTTCGCCCTGCCTGACCAGCTCGGGGGCGACCGCCAACTCCAGCCAGCCATCCGCAATTGCGCCACCCGCCAGCGCCTCAGCGTTGAACTTGACTAGCATATCATCGGCGCCAGCCAGGCCGGTGACCTGCAGTCGCAACGTGATCTCCGGAACGATGCCCTGGTCCTTGCCCCACAGCACATCGTCGCCGACCGCGATACTGGTATCCTGCTCGGCGCCGGCTTGCAGCGACACGGGGTGTTGTGGGTCCAGCGTCGGGACCGACAGGAAGCGTTCGCCGCCGGCCAGGTAATTGTTCGCGTGTTGGACGCCGCGGTAGTTGACGTAGTAGTGCTTGGTCAACCCGCGTAGGGTCTGCGGCTCGCCGAGCTCGGACCACAGCGGATGGCGCGGATTGAACACGTTAAAGATATAGACACCGTCGCCGCCGGATTCCCACACGCTCATCGCCCGTGCCCGGTACGCCTCAAGCTTGTTACGCGCCTTGCCGGCCTCTCCCTTGACGCGCGAATCGCTCAGACACGGATAGACTGGCACACCGTACTTGTGACCCAGTTCGACGGTGTCTTGCCAGGACGAAAGCTTCATGTAGCCGGTCGGGATCAGGATGTCGAAGAGGCCTTCCTCAAGCCAGAGCTGCAGATCAAAGCCGACGCCGCGGCAATATCCCACCGAGTCAGGCACGCGCACAGCAATCAGGATCGGCCTGCCGCGCTCCTGGCCCACCTGATCGCACATCGCCCGCACGCGTCGCAGCAATTCGGTCATCTGTCCGCGATCCTCGTCGCTCGCCTCTCCGCTGAATGCAGGCCCCTTGAAGAAACACAGATGCCGGAAGAAGTCCAGCTCAATGCCGTCAACGTCATAGCGCTTGCAGACGTCTTCGATGATGGCAAAGGCCTTGTCCCGCACCTCCTGGTGTCCGAAATCGGCGGAGGTCCACGTGCGACACCTGGGCTCGTTGTCCTCAGTGCCGATCAGATACTCCGGATGGTCCAGCTTCCACTGCGACCTGAATTTGACGTTACTGTAGTCATGCGTGTCGTTCATCCGCATGGACCAGAATATCTCGATACCATTTTGCCGGCAGAAATCAGTCATGACCTCCAGATTGTCGGTGCCCTGCGCAATAAACCTGGCAGCCATCGTTCCGTCAGGCGCATTGACTTCGCACGCTCTGGAATTGTGGCTGAAATAGGCAAAGCTCTGGGCAGTTGAATAGAAGATGGTGTCCACGTGGGTGCCCAGCAGCGGGGTAGTGCGCAGGTCGAGGAATTCCTGCCGGGTCGTCGGCTTCCATGAATCGTCGCCATCATTGTTGAAGATGATGCGTCGGGTCCGAGAAGCGGCTTGCTTGCGCAATTCTTTCATCTCTTCACACCTCACTGGGGTCGAAAAATGGGTTGCGACCACGAAGACCACGGCGAGCAGCATCAGTGTCCAACGCACGGTAAAGCCCTGCACCAAGACCATTGTCATCAGCCCTTCCTTGTATGCTTTATGCCTCAGGCCCGAACAGCATCAGGCGCTGGCCCACCTGCACGCCCGGCAGGTCAGCCTCGTCCGGTGAGCGGGAGACCACATTCATCTGATTTCTTCCTTTCAACGTGCACAGATTCAGCTCCCTTCAGGTGCACTGGCCGGCGCGGCTAATCGTACGTGACCCACAACTGCAAGTCCTTGATTGTCACCGGCTGTCTCGCGTCCGGCGCAAGCTGCAAGGCCATATCGTTGTCGCCGCGCTGAAGTTGCGTCGGCGCGGCCGCAAACTCCAGCCATCCGTCTGCCAGCGTCCCATCACCTTGCGGCTGGCCGTTCAGGCTCACGTGCAAGTGCCTCGCCTTGTCGAGGCCTTCCACACACACCCTCAGGCGCAAACCAGGCTTGAGGCCCTTTTCCATCGCATCCTCGAGGTCCTCGCCGCAGGCCAGTGTCGTCTCGGCGGCTTCCCCGGCGGTTAGCTCAACGGGATGATCCGGTGACAAGGTGGGCACGTCTATAAACTCCTCGCCGTCGCGCAGGTAGGACGTTGCCGCGCGGTCCCCCCGCACAGTCACGTGGTAAACCTTCTCCAGCGGCTGCAGAGTCTCAGGATCGCCGAGTTCACGCCAGATGCTTGCGGTGGGCTTGAAGATGTGGTGGTAGTTGAACAGATAGACCCCGTCGGCGCCGCAATTCCAGATATTGGTGGCCCGCGCCCGCATACACTCCGTCTGGTTGCGAATGTCGTCCTGCCATTCTGCATCAGGCCGGCCCCGGACCCGCGACTCGCTCAGGCATGGGTACACCCGCACCCCATACCTGTGCCCCAGTTCCACGCTGTACTCCCACGGATTGAGCTGGAAATAGCCGCTGGGAATGAGCAGGTCGAACAAGCCTTGTGCCAGCCACGTTTCCAGATCAAGGCCGACTGCGGAGCAGTAGTCCAGCGAGTCGGGCACTCTGACGGCGATAAGGATCGGCCGCTGACGACTGGCCCCTACTTCGTCCCCCATCCCGCGCACCCGCTGCACAAACTCGGTCATCTTGTCGAGGTGTTTCTGCGTCAGCGGCTCGCCGTAAGCCACCTCTCTGAAGAAAAGGCAATGGCGGAAGAAGTCGAGTTCGATGCCGTCCACCTCGTAGCGGCGGCAGACATCTTCGATGATGGCAAACGCCCGCTCGCGCACTTCATCCTGGCCATAGTCCACCGCCGACCACGCCCTGCCCTCGCCGACGCCGGGCAGCCGCTGGCCCTGGCTGCCGAACAGGTACTCGGGGTGGTCCTGCTTGAACTGCGGGAAGAGCTGCGGGTAGTACAGCTCCCCGTCTTGCACCTGCCCGTCATGCACGTCGTTCATTCGCATTGACCAGAATATCTCGATGCCGCTTTGGCGGCAGTAGTCCACCATGATCTCCAGCGGATCGGTGCCTGCGGCGATGAGGTCGGCTGTGAGGTTGTGTTCGAAGATGCCTTCCTTGGTGGTGAAGACCTCTGCAATGTTGCTCTGGTGAGTGAATAGGCCAAAGCCGGAGCTCCAGTCGCAGTAGAATATGGTGTCCACCTGCGAGCCCTGTAGCGGCGAGGTGTGGTGCCGCAGGATCTCCTGGACCATCGCCTCCTTACCGCTCACCTGCTGGCTGAGGTACACCACCTCGTTGCCGTCGTTGTTCATGATGATGCGGCGCTGGCGCGCCGCGGCCTCTTTCCTGAGCTCTTTCATTTCATATCTCCTCGCTGGCGGTTATAGAGGTTGTGTTACGATGCGAATTCCCGCAGCGCCTCGAACATCGCCACAAGGTTCTCGACCGGCGTATTGGGCTGGATGTTGTGGATGGCATTGAAGACGAAGCCTCCGCCGGGCGCGAAGATCTCCAGCCGCTGCAGCACCTCTTTGCGCACCTCTTCCGGACTCCCGAAGGGCAAAGTCCGCTGAGTGTCCACGCCCCCGCCCCAGAAGCAGATACGCTCGCCGTACTCCCGCTTCAGGTGCTGCGGGGCCATCCCCTGCGCCGAGCATTGCACCGGATTGAGGATGTCGAAGCCTGCATCAATGAAGTCCTCAATCAGCGGCTCGACCCCACCGCACGTGTGGATGAACGTCTTCCACGTAGTGTTATTGTGGGTCCACTCGTTGACTGCTTTGTGAAACGGCTTGAACAGATCCCGGTACGTGGCAACGGATATGAAGGGCCCGCGCTGGGTGCCAAAGTCCGCGCCTGTTACCATCAGGACCTGGACTCGGCGCCCGATAGCCGGAGCAATCTTCTCCAGGTTCTGCAGGGCGATCTCACACTGGCCCTGGAACACCTCGTACACGTAATCTCGGCGGGCGAGGGTGGATATGTACCACTCTTCGACATCGCGGATGCCCTTGGGATATTTCAGAAATGGCCCGGGGACAAGCGCAATGTCACCGAAGCTTGTACCTCCGAAGTTGGCCACTACCGCATAGTCGCTTTGCGCATACAGCCTACCTGCTTCTGCGGCTACCCCATCAAGTTCTGCTTCGTTGATTGGCGCGAATTCCTCCAGATTATCGCGCGGATCGAGCTTGTCATCTTCAATTGGCGGCTGGCGGATAATGGTGTCGAAATAGTAGCCGCCTGCCGGCATTCGCCCGCTTGGCGGAGCGGACCTGTCGCCCTCGGGGTACATCAGGATGTCGCCGTTGTCCTCGGGATCGGTGTTGAATGCGTCCGGCACCAGGACCGGTGTGCCGTCGAACAGCTCCCACTTCTTCCAGTCACGGTTCTCGAAACCAAAGAGGGTCTTGCTGCCGCCGACGCCGACTGTGTCAATGCCAAGCGTCTCGCGCAGGTCGTCGGTCACCGCGCCGAGCATCTGGTACGGCTCAATGACCTTCACCCGGTCACCGGGCTTGTCCAATCCCAGCGCCAGCCGCAGCTTCGACAAGGTGCTGGCTGCGATCCCGCTTACCGGCGTTGAGCCCAGATCCAGCGGAACCCTGTCCGCTTCCTGGTGCTCAAGCGCCCCCTCTATCCGCTCTCTGGAATTCATGGTTGATTTTGCCGCCCTCTGTAGGTTCGGAGCCTTTACCGGCTTACTGCTGGCCCTCTAGCTCGACCAAGGCCGCCTCGATCGCCTCCCGCACGACCGGCAGCTTCTCTACGACCAGGCGGGAGCGGAGGGGCTGGATGGCGCGCACGTCGCCCAGCTTGCCCAAGGCCTCCGCCGCTGGACGGCGCACTCCGGCGTATTTGTCCCTTAAGCCGAATATGAGTGGCTCAACTGCGCGGCGGTCGCCAAACTTGGCCAACGCCTCCGCCGCCGTCCGAAAGAGATAGGGCTGATCGCGATCCAACGCAGAGATGAGAGGCTCGATGGCCCGGTCGTCCCCGATCTCCCCCAGCGCCTTTGCCGCGGCAACGCTTGTGAAGAGAGGCTGCTGGTTCAATAGCATGATAAGTGGCTCGACGGCACGCGGGTCCCCAAGTGCGCCGAGCGCTTTCACCGCATCGCGACAGAATTGCGAGCTTGCGACTACGTGTGCCACCAGCGGCTCCAGTGCACGCGCATCGCCAAGTTTGCCCAACGCCTCCGCCGCCCTGAAGCTCCGCCATTTGTCGCCGGACTCGAAGAATGGCAGCACGTACGGAATTGCCCGCGGATCGCCCAGCTTTCCCAGCGCGCCTACCGCAGAGCTCTGGACCTCCTTATGGTCATCGTTGGTGGCCGCGAACAGCGGCTCTATCGCGCGCGGATCGCCGATCTTACCAAGCGCCCACGCCGAGGCCTTGCGCACCTCAAACCCCGGGTCCTTCAGAGCGGCTATGAGTGGCTCAACTACCTGCGGGTCGGCGATGTCAGCCAGGGTACTGGCAGCGGTACACCGCACTTTCACGTCCTCGTCTTCGTCCTGCAACAGGCCGATGAGTAGCTTTGCCGCCTGGGGACTGCCGTTGTAGGCCAGAGCCCCCGCCGCGCGATAGCGGAGGTTGTCGTCCTCGTCCTTCATGACGCCGACTAGTAGCTCCAGCGCCCGCGGGTCGCCGCTGTGACTCAACGCGTAGTTCGCATCGAATCTGCCATACCTCTTGCGTGTCTTGAAGGCTGCTACCAGAGGCTCGGTGCCACGGGGATCCCCAATCGCGGCCAATGCCGAAGCCGCAGCATTGCTGACATCGTTATCTTCATCCTCTAGTGTAGCGATGAGGGGCTCCACAGCTCTGGGGTCGCCAAACTCGCACAATGCAGATGCCGCGCACCGCCGCACGTCCTTGTCCTCATCCTCCAAAGTTGCCATTACTGGCTCGACCGCCTGCAAGTCGCCGATCGTCCCCAGTGCTGTCGCTGCGGCGGAACGAACGCGGTTGGCTTCATCTTTCAGTGCGACTATGAGCGGCTCGACGGCCCGCGGGTCCCCGAGCTTGCCCAGCGCCACTGCTGCGTATGCGCCCACCCTCGGATTCTCATCTTCTAGTGCGACTATCAGCGGCTGCAGTGCCCGTATGTCACAAAGCCAGCATAGTCCCTCCGCCGCGCACCTGCGGACATCACTATCCTCGTCACCTAGTGCGGTGATGACTGGCTCGACCGCCCGCTTGTCGCCTAGCCAGCCCACCGAGAATGCGGCAGCCCTGCGAACGCGGCTATCTTCATCCTTCAATGCGGCGATGAGCGGCTCGATAGCCCGCTCGTCGCCGACATCGCGTAACGCGTAGGCCGCAGCCCTGCGAATATCGCTATCATCATCTTGCAAGGCAACAATGAGAGGTTCAACAGCCTGCGGGTCGCCCAGTTCGGATAACGCGTTCGCGGCCGCCGATACGACACCGCTATTCTCATCCTGCAAGGCGGCAATCAGTTGCTCGACACTGCGCTGATCGCGAAGTTCGCCCAGTGCTCGGGCCACGGCCTCCCGCACCTGCGGACTGTGATCCGTGAATATGGAGAGAAGCGGCTCGACAGCTCGTCTATCGCGGGCTTCGGCCAATGCCTCTGCCGCGCCCACGCGAACAAGCTCGGACTCATCGCCCAAGGCAGCCAGGAGGGGTGCAAACGCCGGCTCACCCATTCGCCCCAGGGCCTGTGCGGCTTCCTGGCCTGGCGATGTAGGCGCCGGCCCACTGTCTGTCCACGAGTGGGTGCTTTTAGTGGGCGTTCTATCACCTAGTGTCTCCAGCAAGGCCAGTATGGACCCTTTGCCCCTCAAGCCCTTGCGCCCCATCTCCGTCACGGTGTCAGATTTTTCGGTCGCGCTGCCGGTCCGCAGTATGGCTATATACGCCTTCTCGGCATCCGGTGCTTCCGCTTCCCACTGCAGTAGTTGGGCCTTGAGTTCGGGATGCTGATCGAGGAAGGTCAATTCGTCGGCGCCGCACGGGATCGCGCCCCACACCACCATAAGCACGAGAATCAACAGCCACATCCATTGACATCTCATAGACATCCGTATCGCCTCCTTGTTGGGCTCGGTCCTGCAACAGACCTACCAATCTCGAGCGCTCAGGCCCCTGGACCGGGGCCTGCGCTCATCAACTCGTTTCGAATTCCCTGACCAGTTGCACGTAGCGCTGATAGGCGGCGAAGGAGATATCGGGCAGAATCATGTCGTCCACTGCCGGAATGTAGCCGCCCTGTTCCATCAGCCACGGTACCTTGGCGTAGAACTCCTTCTCAACCGCTTCCGGCCCGTCCATCAGCGCCTGCCGACCTATGTTGCCCATAAGCAGCAGATCCCGCCCGTATTCCTTGCGCAGCTTAACTGCATCCATGTCAGCGGCCACTTCAAGCGGCCCAAACAGGTTGATGCCGGTCTCCAGATACGCCGGGATGAGTGGCTCGATGTTGCCGCTGGTGTAGTGGCCGACATAGTTCACACCATTGCTGTGCAGAAAATCACACACGCGCTTGAGATACGGCATCCACAGCTTCCGGTACATCTCCGGCGAGATGAGAGTACTGTTCTTGTACCCGATGCCATCCTCCATGAAGAACATGTAGTCAACCCGCGTGGCTTCCACCACCGGCCGCATCAGTTCGATCAAAAAGTCGGCCCAGAAATCGAAGATGTCCTCCACAAACGCCGGCTCGTCAATCAGGACCTCCAGAAACCTCTCGAGCCCCATCATGCAGCCACTTTTCGGGCCGCGCCCCGGGCCCCAGTGCGACCAGATCCACACGGGACGGTCTAAGCTGCTATAGTATTCCAGCAGCTCCTCGCTCCATTCTTTCGGGTAGCGGCGCAGGTCGCGCGGATCGTGACGCTGCTTCATGCGCTCCCAGTCTGCACGTGTCTCCACGGCACCCTTGAGGTAGTAATAGATCGTCGGAGTGACGCTTTTTTCTTTCAGGGTTTTGACGGTAGTGCCATACCGGTCAATCGTTATCACCCACTCGTCGTCCTCGTGGATGATGCGCGGGATGAAGGCGGGAATCGGCCCGTCATCGAGGCCGACTCTCTCGGCGCGCTCGATACCGAAGTAGTCGAATGGGTTCATCTGGGCGGGGTAGCCCTGTGCGACCCAGGTTCGCAGGCCGCCCTCAGTGAACCCTTCCAGGTCCCACAGGGGAATGCGATCCGGTGTTTCGAAGTTCATTATGGCGTGGAAACATTGTCGAGAGGTCATTCGTTCCTCCTTGCAGCGGCAACCACAGCGGGCCGTCTGTTCGCCCCGGCCCTCTACCACTCTCTGGGGTCGGGAACTTCCACCGGCTCGCTGCCGGCTTCGGCCGACATATGCGCGCAGATGCCCGGAAGCGTCATGTCCAGGGCCTCATAGACATCAATCGGCGGGTCGGTGTCATTGATAATAGACTGGACGAAATCGTCCACCATGAAGTACTCGCTGCTGCCGTGTCCGCCGGTCAGTGCCTCGGGCGGCGCGCCGGGGTGGTCGGCGTCACAGTCGAAGAGCATCGGCCCGCTGAGCTTGTCGTACTTTTCGCGGTACAGCCGGTGCGGGCTGGCCGTGGTGACGGTGCCAAAGCGCGATGACTCGATCTGCCCCTCGGTGCCGTAGATGGTGAACCAGTGATGTGGCGGCTGCTTGGCTACCGAAAAGCTGCACAGCAGCTTGAGCGTCACATTCTTGGCGGTTTTGAACAGGCCGACTTCCATATCAATGCAGCCGATGTCCGGGCGGCGGCGGTTGCCGGTGTGCATGCCGACCGCCGTGACGCAGCGGTCGTGGCACATCTGGATGATCGGCCCCAGGTCGTGGGTGCAGTAGTAGATCGGCGGCATACTCGCGCGCCATGCCAGTTCCCCTTTCTTCCCGCCGGCGCCGTCCGCTTGCCGGACCATGCCCTCCTCGTATGGGTGCACGTACTCAGCCTCGGCGTAGATGATCTCGCCCAGTTCGCCCGCCTCGACTATCTGGCGGTAGGTCTGCACCCAGGGAAAGTAGCTCATGTTCTCAGCGAAGCTGTACTTGGCCTCGCTGGTCTTGACCGCCGCCACCAGCGTCTGGGCTTCCTCGATGCTAGAGACCGCCGGCACCTCGCCCAGCACGTGTTTGCCCGCCTCCAGGCACGCGATGGACTGCTCGGCATGCAGCGGCAGCGGCGTGGCGATGTATATTACCTCGCAGTCGCTTTCCAGCAGCTCCTCGAAGCTGCCGTAGGCGTTGGGGACAGCGAACTCTTTTGCCGCCGCCTGTGCCTTGTCCGGATTGTGGTCGGCCACCGCGTACAGCTCGCAATCTTTGTGATGGGCAAAAACGCTGGCCGGCCCCAGTCCCCGAAACAATCCGACTACACCGATCTTCAGTGCCATAATCTTATGCCTCCCTTAATTGTGCTCCCATCAGGCAGATGTTTGCCTGTCACCGTTGCCGTTGCTTTTCGGAGGGGCCGCGTCGAGCGTGGCGAGCCCGGCCCACGCAGGACGCTATCCTGGCGAGATCTTCAGAGCCAAACGCTGAATGACAACGGCTGGGCCAGCCTTGAAAGCTTCGCAAAGCTTCCTGTGACAGGCCCCTCCATTACGACTAACGACTCCAGGCCCCCGCAACATGGCAAAGCTCTCGCGCCTACCATTCCCTCGGATCCGGTACTGCCACCGGCTCGCCGCCGTTTTCCGCCGAGATGTGCGCGCAGATGCCCGGCAGCGTCCAATCCAGCCCCTCATAGACATCTATCGGCGGCTTGGTGTCATTGAGGATGCACTGCACAAACTCGTCCACCATGAAGTATTCGCTGGTGCCGTGACCGCCGACGGTGGCTTCCGCCGGGGCGGAGGGGTCGTTATTGGGCACATGCAACGTCATCGGCCCGCCGAGCTTGTCGTACTTCTCCCGATACAGCCGGTGCGTGCTGCAGCCGGCCTCCACCGCAAAGCGGCTCTGCTCGATCTGCCCCTCGGTGCCATAGACGCAGAACCAGTGATGCGCCGGCTCCTTGGCCGTCGCGAAGCCGCAAAGCTGCTTGATCGTGACGTTCCTGGCGGTCTTCAGCAGCGCCACTTCCATGTCAATGACGCCCAGGTCGGTTCGCCGCCGGCAGCCCGTGTGCATGCCCACTGCCGTCACGCAGCGGTCCTCAAGCCACTGCAGCAGCGGCCCTAAATCGTGGGTGCAGTAGTGTATCGGCGGCAGGCTCGCGCGCCAGGTCGGCTTGCCCTCAACGCCGCCGCCCATGCCATCGGGCCGGCCTTCCATCAGGCTCTCGCAGTTGTGGATGTACTCGCCCTCGGCATAGATTATCTCGCCCAGTTCGCCATCGCGCACCAGGTCCCAGTACATCTGGCAATACGGAAAGTAGCACATATTCTCGGCGAAGCTATACTTCAGGCCGGACTCCCTGACGGCCTTAACTAGCTCCTGGCCGCCCTCGATGCTGGGCACCGCCGGCACCTCGCACTGCACGTGCTTGCCCGCCCGCAGCGCAGCAACCGAATGTTCCGCATGAAGCGGCGCGGGCGTAGCGACGAACACTGCGTCTATGTCGGCCTCCAGCATGTCGTCGAGTTCATCATACCGCTGCGGCACTTCGAGCCTGTCGCACAGCGCCTTGAGGAGGTCGGGATTTCTATCCGCGACAGCGACGAGTTCGCAGTCTTTATGGTCCTTGAAGACGCTCGCTGGCCCGCTACCTCTTCCGGCACCGACTACGCCGATCCGCAGGGACATGGAATATAGCCTCCGTTGCTGGGTTCACTCAAAGTCGAGGGGTATATTCGGGGAGGATGGCTGATTGTCCTTCAGGAGCTCGGCTTTGGAGTGATAGCATAACAGAGGGAGGGCATGACGTTGCGTTTTGCTATCTCCTCACAAGCCGGTGCCGAGCAGACTTGGGTATGCGTAGTCATATTGGGGTATCACTCCGTATTGTCGCAGATCGCTGAAGTTGCTACTTCAAACCGAGGGCTATATTCGGGGAGCACGCCTCTTCATCCTTCGGCGGCTGAAGGTTCGTATGGCGCTAGGGGTACGCAATGATGCTGCAGCCGCAGGAACTCGGAATCAAGGACCCGGTGTTGAGCGACCAGACCTCGACCACCTACTGCAATGGGGGCTCGTTTTCATCGAGTGTAGTAGTCCACTCGTTCTCGGGCGGGCCTCCGACGCTGAAGAATTTCTCGCCGTCGTAGTGAATCATGTGATCTGGAACCTCCGCAACCCAGACCTCAGTTTCCCAGGCAATGTCATTCACGTGCTTCTTCAGCTCTGTGAATGATGGGAAGGCAGATACGTAAATCCGTTGGACTTCGCATCCAGAAAGGATTTCTTCGAGTTCATTCCATCGCTTTGGAGAAACCGGCCCATGACTTGTCACTACCTCCACCAGCACAAGCAGTTGGCGCTGCTCCCAGAAGAGCACTACGTCAGCCAGTTTCCCGTGCTCAGCCAGTTGAACTCCGAAGTCCAGAAGCTGTGGTGCATCGATGAAGAGTGCTTTTTCTGCCGTGTCGCCGAAGTATAGAATCCTGGCTCCTGGCGTGAATCGCGGCGCAAAATCTTGGACCACAGCGGCCTGCAGCTGGTTGTGCGCGCCTGGCGAAAGCACGAACTTCTGACCGTTCGCCGTCACGACCTCTATCTGGGCAAGTTCTCTGGGCTTCTGATAGAGTTCCGCAAGAGACCCTGCGCACGCTCTGAACTTGCTGGCGCTCTGTTCCCAATTCCCAGCGCCGAACCTCTGAAGAACCTCGTGAGCTTCCGGCGTTAGTCGATAGTTTGTGTTCGGGCTATTGGTGGGACGTTTGGGATCGTCCGCATTACGCACCACAACAGCCGCCTGCTCAAGTTGGTGAAGCACTTGGCGACGCACGGTCTCCCGCGTGTTCTCGGCGTACGCTCTGCCATATCTCTCATTGATAAACAACAGAATATTGTGAGGTCGTGTCGGCACCGCGACTGAATTTCTCCATGCATCCTGTGGCCCCAAGTTTGCTAGCGATAACAACGTCAAGGCGGAGAATTCATTTTGCTGCGCGACTGGCAGCCCAAGTGCTTTCAGAATCGCCTGTGCCTCGGCTATGCGCATTTCAACACTATCCATCTATTGTCTCACCCTCTGATACTAGACCTGCCGGCGCACCCAGCACCGTCTCCACGATACTGTCTAGCGTGCGGCTGGTGCTTTGTTGAATTTCTATGCCGATTGCCCTAATGACATCCATGGCTGGCAGAGGCAGTGCGCGTAGCTCGGTCGCATTTACTTGCGTATGGCCGTTTAGTATGCGGAAATACGTATCGACGAGTCGGCTGTTTAGCAAGCCGGCAAGACCATACGTCTCATCCATTGTTAGAGCGCCCTCCACCCTGTAAATATAATTCAGATGGTTCTCCAATCCAATGTACGGAGCGTCCAGGTCACCTCTAGTCAGGGGCGCGGCTACGATGCGCTTCTTTTGCTCCTTCGATGTAAACCGTCTTGTTAACACGTAATTGTCTAGAGGCACGAGAAGCTTCATGGACTCTGGCGATATCATGATACCTTGTGGTTTTTCGAGTTGCTCTAGCGGCCAATCGATATCCATCACGTCCACATTGTTCAGCATCAATAGCGGAGCCACGTCAGTCAGTGGTTTGCCTCGCCATGTGAAGTCCCTATTATGGTACCGCAAAAGGGCTTTTGCACGGAAAGCTACTACGGGACCCGTGGATACCTCCACCGCCAGAGATCTTAGGGTGTGTGGCCATGACAACATCCACTTGCGCAATTGCTCCTGCGCCTGCGTTGTGGGTATAAAAAGCATCTTCTCATAGGAAGTTAGATCAATCACGCTTGGCAACGGTACCTGTATCCGATGGCGGTTCGAGATGTCGGAGATTCCGCGACTGCTGGAAATACCGACGAGGCGCTTGGCCCCCAATCCGCTTACATCTGCGCTACGTCTACGCACTCGCATGATCACGTTTTCCTGCAATACGTCATCTTTCGCAAAAGTATCCTTACGAGAGTCAAAGAGGTGGATGGCTTCAGGCACAGTGATTCGAAGCAATGCCTGGCGGAAACATCGAAAGTATAAACCAGTGGTAAAGCTCCTCGGCGAGATTGAGACCATGGTTCCGTTAGGCACCAGAAGATGGGCAGCAATACCCATACAGATCGCGTAGATATTGGGCTGCCCATGCACAAGTTCTTTGGCTCTTTGAGCTCGCGGGTCCAGCTTTCGGAGCTTGAAATAGGGGGGATTCATTATGACCCGGCTGTACCTTGCACATGGTTGTCCCCAGAGAGTGCCTGAGCCTAAAGCCTCCCCATTCGCTAACACGAAATCCTCTTTGATCACCGACGCATGCACGTTGCACCCGCGCTGGCTAGCCCACTGTCGTGCGTGCCCCAGAACGCGCGCTGCCAGGCAAGCCAAATCTGGGTCATTCTCATACGCATCTACGTGGAGTACTCTTGTCGTCCTATCGGCGACCGCCTTCTCGACTAATGCGCAAGTCAGTATTCCAGTGCCCGCACCCACGTCAAGGATACGCTCCTCCTTCCGGTCCAATTCGCACCACTGCGCCATGAAGTGTGCTATCTCTGGAGGCGTGAAGTACTGCCCTCGTTCCTTTTTGCGTTCTTCAGAAACGTTCTCCGCAAACCAGTGGGCTAGCATATCCGCATAGCTCACAGGTGACATATCCTGTGCTGGCTCGAGCAGGCCTGCGCTTCGAATAGCATCACCAGTCAGCATTTCTCACTTCGCTCCGCGGACGATGAGAGAGTAGTCCTTCTTAGTGAGTCTCCGCATTGCTTGTCGGAAATAGAGACCCCAGTATTTCATTAACCGAGGCTCAACGAAACTCAACTTCTCCAGAAGTGGCCTTACAGGCTTGGGAGTTTTCCAAATCACCACATCGCTTAAGTCCAACTCAAGCTCCATAAACGGAAGCTTTGGGACCCGGCGGGGGTCACTATAGTCCTCGAAAATCGCCCTTGTTTCGGAAGACACCCTCGCAGTTGCGGCAAAATAAGATCTGTTTGTCCCAGCCAAATAGAAAACAAGATAATCCCCCGGTTTAAGGGCTCGGCGGTTCGCCGCTGAATCGCCCATCTGCCAGGTGTTCTTCCGCAGTAACGCCTTGAGAGTCTTGTCTGCGGGTAGCACAAGGTCCCCGTACTCCAAATCGTTGACGGACACCATGAAATACGCAACGTCTTTCGCGCGGCTTAATCTCACGAGAGTCCCTCCACTGTGCATTTAAGTCCTTCGGCAGAAGCCTCGAAAGCACCGCTCAACCCGCTTGCCACCATCACCTACGACGTTCCCTTCGCCCAACAAGGCCCGAGTCGATGATCCGCCTATACCTTCATCGGTACCCCTTGTCGCCATCCTTACGTGCAGTGTCACTCAAAGTCCAATGGTATATTCGCCGGGGATGGCTCTTTGTCCTCCGGCGGTTCGAGGTTCAGGTGGTCGTAGGCGCGGGCGGTGACCTGGCGGCCGCGGGCCAGGCGAATCACGAACCCGATCTTCAGTAAGTACGGCTCCACAACCTCCTGCAAGGTGCCCTCGTCCTCGGCCAGCGTCGCGGCCACCGCGTTAAGACCCGCCGGACCACCGCCATAGTAACGAACGATCGCCAGCAGGTACTTGCGGTCCAGTTCGTCAAGGCCCACAGCATCCACGCCCATCGCCGCCAGCGCCTCCTGGGCGATCTCGCAGGTGATCGAGCCATCGCCCTTGACCTGCGCATAGTCGCGCACTCGCCGCAGCAGCCGGTTGACGATACGCGCCGTCCCGCGCGCCCTGGTGGCAAGCTCGCTGCAGCCGTCCGGGGTCATCTCGATCTCCAGCAGCCGCGCCGACCGCTCTACGATTAGCTCCAACTGCTCGGGGGTGTAGAAGTCTATGTGGTGGAAGATGCCGAAGCGCTCGCGCATCGGCCCGGTCAGCAGTCCCGCGCGGGTGGTGGCGCCGATCAGCGTGAACGGCTCCAGGTGCAGCGGGATGGACTTGGCATAGGGGCCGCTGTCCACCACGAAGTCAATCCGAAAATCCTCCATCGCCGAGTACAGGTACTCCTCGACGATGCGCGGCAGGCGGTGGACTTCGTCTATGAACAGCACGTCGCCGCGCTTGAGGTTGGTCAGGATGCCGACTAAGTCGGAGGGCCGCTCGATCGCCGGCCCGGAGCTGCGGGTGATCTCGGAGCCCATCTCGTGGGCGATGATATGGGCCAGCGTGGTCTTGCCGAGACCCGGCGGGCCGTGGAACAGGATATGCTCCAGCACATCGTCGCGCTCCCTGGCGGCATCTATGGACACGCGCAGGTTGTCTATGAGCTGCCGCTGGCCCACATCGTATTCGTCCAGGGTCTCCGGGCGCAGGGCGAAGTTAATGTCGTCCTCTTCGCGCTGGTGGCCGGTTACAACTCTCTCACGGCCGGGTTGCTCATCCATGTGGAACAGACCTCTGCCGGCCCTCACCCCTGACCCCTCTCCCTGAGGGAGAGGGGAAAAGGCGCGCGGACTCGGATTTTAGTTTCGCATTAGCTGTCAACCCTCTCCCTCTGGGAGAGGGTGGCCGAAGGCCGGGTGAGGGGCCGTTGTTCTAGCGCTTCAGCACTACCTTCACGATCTCCTCGACGTCCGTCAACTCAGCACCTGAGGCATGGAGCGCCAGCACCGCCTGTATCGCCTCGTGTTCCGACACGCCGAGCTGCTGCAAGATCTCGATGGCCTGGGCCTCGGCGTCGCTTTCTACGGTCGCACCGGCGGCCACCGGCTCCAGTTCCTCGGCGCCGATGAACTGGCCGAGCTTACCCTGCAACTGAGCGACCAACGCCTTGGCGGTGTTGGCGCCGACGCCCTGCAGGGACTTCAAGGTCTTGGTGTCGCCGATCTCGATGGCCTTGGCGTAGGTAGAAAGCGGGATGGTCATGCTGCGCAGCGCCGAGCGCGGGCCGAAGCGCGGCGCCTCGATGAGTTGCTCGAAAAAGTCGCGCTGGGCATCCGTCTCGAAGCCCATCAGCACCGGCGTACTGCGGGCCTGCTCCTGGTACAGATAGTGGAAAGTGTGCAGCTCGATTTCGGAGCCGACCGGGCGCTCGGCCAGCCGCTCGGCGGTGGAGGGCGCGACCAGCACCTCGTAGCACAGATGCTCGGCCTGCAGCAGCACGTGCTCAGCGCCGACTTCGACGAGTTGTCCGCGGATGCGTCGTATCAATTGCGATATCTCCTGTTCGCCTCGATGGCATTTTCGCGGCCGCGGCTGTGGCAGATGGCCAGCGCCAGGGCGTCGGTGATGTCAGCCGGCCTGGGCGGCTGCCCGAGAGACAAGAGCTCGCAGACCATGCGCCCGACCTGCTCTTTGGAGGCTCGTCCGCTGCCGGTCAGGGACTTCTTGACCTTTGACGCCTCGTACTCGCGCACCGGTATGCTCGCAGCAGCGGCAGCCAGGCAGATGACCCCGCGGGCGTGGCCCATGAGTATCGCGGTTTGCGGGTGGCGGTACTTGGCGTAGAGCCGCTCGACCACCGCCACCTCAGGCTGCAATTCCCGCAGCACCTCGAGCATGCCCTCGTAGATAGACAGCAGGCGCAGTTCCAGTGGCGCCTCGGCGTCAGTGCGCACCACACCGCCCTCGACGAGTGTGCATTTGCCGTCGGCGACCTCGACGACGCCGTAGCCTGTGCACTGCAGCCCCGGATCTATTCCGATAATCCGCATGATAGCGAGTCGTTAGGCTTCTTGGGAGTGAGATAGTTGTGCATGAAGGACAATAGACAAGCACATAGGCACACAGCAACAAAGCTGAAAGCTACGGCAGCCAATTTAGCCGTTGGAGTTCTTCGTAAGCTTCCGAGATTTGAGTGCGACTTACTTTGGGCTTCAAACGCATAACGGCATTGCTGATCTCCTCACGAGTTTGGTTGTCACTCCGTTGTGCAACGAAATGGATAGTAGCAAGCAGGCCCAATTCTGGAGCACTGCGCCCCAAAAGGCAATCAATGACCTCGTTAACTTGCCGTGGCAACCTGTCTATATCTGCTTCGTTTTCCGTAAGAAGTTCTCCTGTGGCGCGTGTAATTTGGATTCTGTGGTCTCTACGATGTGTGTCATCAATCTCCGTGTACCCTAATACATTAGACAGGGAAAGATGGGCAGCTAGATCTCTGGAAAATGGGCCGTAGTAGTCAATTGCGAACCGATAATCTGATGGTAACCCACCAACTTCTTGTGCGAAGTAAACGAGCTTCTGGAAGCGCGTCTTGTTCAGATATTCTTCCCGTTGCCGTGCTCTGTTGGCGACGTACAACGCATAGACCCAGTTATCATCTACGAAAGTTGGCTTCATTGTGGTTCCCTCCATAGGCGGATTATATCCTGTTCTATATCCCTCTCGCAATACAGCCGGCGTTGTGAAATAGGACGGAGAAGCGTGATAAGAGCAGAACATTCCTGAATCGGCTGGGGCACCCCGGTGGTCTCGTCAATAACCAAGAAATTGGCTTCTTCGAAGTTGTGCAGGGCCTTTTCGGGACTATCGACCCACAAATTCGGGGTGTACTTCTCTGGCAATTTGGCTATGCATCCATCAAAATGTGTGAGCTCCGTACTATCTGCGTGCTCAAACGTCTCGCGAAAAAGCTTCATGTGTTGGCGATGCGTAATCTTATGCACATCTTCATCACCGGGATTATTAGTCATCCAAGTAATAATGCGGGCATCATTGCATTGAAGGTACTTGGATGTGTCGGTGGGATATTTTTCAAGGCCTTCGGCCTTTAGCACCTTGCGAATCACATTTCCAAGATGGTAGTCCAAAGCTCTCCTGGTCTTGTGAAAATACACCTGTGTGAACATGAAGTAGCGGGCCAAAATCATTTCTTCCGCAGCATGTACCCCTCCTGCCTCAATACCCAGTAGCGGGCCCTGCTCTTCATCTTTATCAGAGGCTGGAGGAATTGTGAGCGAATGGACCAACCTTGGATAATTGAAACGCCCACAGTTGAGGCCGATATGATGGCTGTCACGCGAGAGATAATCCATCCGATCGGCGTCTAAGTCGCCAGAAATCAACTGGTGCATCAAGGGGCCGAGTCTGGACGTACTTTCGCCAGTAAGTGTGTCACATACTTCGCTGGCGGTTATGCCATATGGGTTAAGTTTGCTGTCGTCGAGAAGTGAAGAGTATTCATCTCTTATGATCCTACAACTAAACTCTTCATGTGGCATCGGCATGAGATCGTGTGTCTCGCTTGCGTGAGAGAACGGTGCATGCCCGACGTCATGAAGTAATGCGGTGATCCGGAGTATCTGTTTGGCGCGCCCAATGTCCTCTTCATCTGGGGCATACGGCTTGAGGCAGTGTTTGCGTTCAAGTGTTTCAAACATGTCTGTGGCAAATTGCATCACTCCAAGCGAGTGAGCAAATCTGGAATGCTCCCCGCTGGGGTAGACGCAGTAGCTCATGCTAAGTTGTCGAATATGGTGTAGCCTTTGAAATGGGGCTGAGTCCACAATCTGTGTTTCCAGCTCATTCAGGGCGATATTGCCGTGAATAGCATCCCAAACAGTAACCGGTATTGCACTCATCCTCTTTTTCTGCTACGTGTTCACACGAACTATTTTACATATTCAACCAAGCTGTGTGGATACCCTCTTATTATACATAGAACATTTGTTCTATGTCAAGCATATATCGGGTTCTGCTTCATACAAAGCCAATCATAAGTCACAGATTCCGATTGCACTACAACGTACATATAGCATCAGGTGTTTCAGCGAATGAATGAGGCTTTGTTGCCATACGTTGGGAGGTTAGAGACTAGACACCCAGAATATACGAAATGTAGTCTGCGACTTCTGACTAGCTCGATGGACAGTGATTCAGGAAATGCTGTTTGTTTGCGATCTGCATGTGCATATTGGGCGGGCGAGTACCGGGGAGGCCGTCAAGATCACTGCCGCTCGTGATCTGACCTTCGAAAATATCGCCAAAGAGGCCGCCGAGCGCAAGGGCATTGATATCGTCGCGGTGATAGACTGTGCCTCGCCGCCGGTCATCGCCGACATCGAGGCGTGCCTGGACAGTGGCGAGATGGAAGAAACTCACGGCGGCGGGCTGCGCTACCGCGACCAGGTCACGATGATTCTCGGCGCTGAGATCGAGACCCGTGAGAAAACCGGCGGCATGTCGCACCATCTAAGCTATTTCCGCAGCCTGCAGCAGTTGAAGCAATTCTCCCAGACGCTGAGCCAACATGTCACCAATATCAACCTGTCGTCGCAGGCCTGTGGGCTGACCGCGCGCGAGCTTTTCACTGTAGCCGACGACTGCGGAGCGTTCTTTGTCCCGGCGCATTGCTTCACCCCGCACAAGAGCCTTTACGGGGCATGCACCGACAGCATGACGGCAATATTCGGCGAGGCATGGGAGCAGATCCCGGCAATTGAGCTCGGCCTGTCGGCGGATGCTTACCTGGCCGACCGCATCGCAGAGCTTGCGGACAAGAGCCTGCTGGCCAATTCGGATGCTCATAGTCTGCCCAGGATCGGCCGGGAGTACAACCTCATCGAGATGCAATCCGCCTCGTATGACGAGCTGTTGATGGCGCTGTCGCGGCAGGAGGGGCGGCACGTGGCGGCGAACTTCGGCCTTGACCCGCGCTTAGGGAAATACCACCGCACCTACTGCGAGGCCTGCGGGCATATCGCAGCAGGCGAGCCGCCGGTGCAGATATGCGAGCGCTGCGGCAGTCACAACATCACGCGCGGCGTGCTGGACCGCATCGTGCAGATAGCCGACTACGATGAGCCGCAGCAGCCCTCCCACCGAGGGCCATACCAGTACCAGGTGCCGCTGCAGTTCGTCCCTGGCGTCGGCACCGTGACACTCAACCGGCTGATCAACCGTTTCGGCAGCGAGATGGCCGTCCTGCACCAGGCCACTCGCGAGGAACTCGGGCAGACCGTCGGACAGAAGAGGGCGGAGCTGATAATCCAGGCCCGCGAGGGGACGCTGCCGCTGCAGGCCGGCGGCGGTGGCAGGTACGGCCGCGCCCTTACCGAAAGGGACACCGGCCAGATGAGCTTGCCGGGGATATCTTGATGCAACGGAGAGTTACCAAGACATGACCCAGCGAATCTGCTACATCGGCGCCGGGAATTTCAGCAACGGTTTCATCTACCCGCAGCTTGCGCAGCATGATGTCGAGCTGGCGGCGGTGTGCGACCTCATTGAGCAGAAGGCCCAGGCTGCGGCGGCCAAATTCGGCTTCCAGAATGTCTATACCGATTTCGAGAAGATGTGTGATGAGCAGGAGCCGGATGCGGTGTTCTGCGTAGGCGGGCCGCAGGTGCACTACGAGGTCGGGATGAAGATTATCGAGCGCGGGCTGCCACTGTACGTGCAGAAGCCGCCGGCCGGCACTTCAGAGCTCACCAGGCAGATGGCTGCGCTCGCCGAGCAGAACAGCACCGTCTGCCATGTCGGCTTCAACATGCGCTCCTCGGGCGCGGTCATGATGACGAAGGAGTTCATGGCCGGCGCTGACTTCGGCGACCCGACGCTGATGATCTATCGCTACGGCCTGGTGAGCGGCAGGGACTGGCGACACGCAATCTACGACCAGCACTGCCACGCAGCCGACACGATGCTGTACCTGCTCGGCGAGGTGGAAAGCATCCACGTCGAGCCGCTTTTGCAGGAAGACGCGCGCGGCTACATAGCGGCGATGCGGATGAAAAACGGCGCGCTGGCAACGCTCAACACGACCTCCGAGCAGGACATGCGGGACGAGTTCATCTATTTTGAGATAACCGGGCGCAGCCAGCATTATGTAACCTCGCACGACGGCGATTTGCGCTACCATCGGCCGGATGGAGCAGACCTTTGCCTGCGAGCGGGGACGTACTATCCGGGGCGGCTGCTGGAGCATTTCGGCTATGTCGAGGACGTGCGCAATTTCCTGGCCGCGGCGCGCGGCGAGGAGCCAGACCGCTGTCCGGTGGCCGATACGATAAAGACAATGGCGCTTGTCGAGGAAATCTACAGACAGTGCCGAGAAAAGGGTGGTCCAGAATGAAATTTGCTGCGGGAATCCATGCCGTAACGGACTTTGGCAATGACACGATACGTTTCTCAGACGCGCTGGCAATCATCACTGACTGCGGCTTCGACCGCGTGATGCTGGTGTCAGTGCCTGGCGGCCCGGTGCTGAGGCGGGGAGAGACGCCGAATGGGGCGTTCTTGAACCTCGCCACATCGGACCTGGACCTCGTCGCCGGGCAATTGCGCAGGGCAGGTCTTGATGTCGAGGTTGTCCATGCCGCGGGCGTTGACGCAAGTACGGCCGAGGCGATGGATCAAAGCACTGACTGGCTGCAGGCCATTTCCGAGGCGGCGGCACAACTGGGCTGCCGCTACGTGGGGCACAGTTGCGGAGCGGCCGGCGCGCCGGGGATGAGCACTGCGGACAAGCACGATCAGATCAACCGGCTGGCTGAGATCGTGGACGAAGTCGCCGCCACCATGCCGGAGCTGCACTTCGCCGTGGACGTGCACTGTCACGGGACCGTGGAGAGCGTTGCCGACTGTGAGTATTATCTTGAGCAGCTTTCATCCACCAATGCCGGCATCCTGCTCAACACCGGCCACATGACCACCTGCAACCAGCCGGGCTGGGAGCTGGCGCAAAACTATCCGGATCGGACGCCCATTATCGGCTGGAAGGACCATGTCCCCGCATCCAAAGCCGGGCGGGCGTTCGACTCCATCCAGCTAGGCACCGGCGACACACCGTTCGAGAAGTACATCGAAGTAATCAAACCGCAGACCACCGACCGCGCCCATTGTATCGCCTTTGAGCACGTCCCGGACGATCAGCGCAAAGAGACTCTCCGTGCCAGCCGCGAGTATCTTGAAGACCTCTGGGACCGGATCTAGCTACAGCTCTTGTACAGTCCGAAAGGCAATATCTTAACCTTTGAAAGTCTTTTTGTCGTTCGGAGGGGCCGCATGGACGGGAGTTTGCCTGCAAACTCACGGCCATCCGGCCCAAGACTTGTCACAGCACCATCGCCTACCATCAGCCGTGCGCCGGTCACAAACCAAGAATCTGCATAACTACTGTTTCCAACCGCCCGTGAAATGTCGTTCAGATCAATGCCGTAGCCGACTATCTTCATATCACACAAAGCTAAATAAGCTGGAGGAGGCAGATATGTATAAGCTAAATGCCTACGAAGCGGACCTGGCCCCTGTGAACGAGGAGGGGGCCGAAGGGGTGCAAATACAGTGGCTGCTTGCTGAGGCCAACGGCGCGCCCAACTTCGCGATGCGCCGCTTCGTCATCGCACCCGGCGGCCATACCCCCTATCACCAGCACGACTGGGAGCACGAGGTTTATACGCTGACCGGCGAAGGCATCATGACCACCGAAGATGGCGAGCACCCGATCGAGCCCGGCGACACCATACTGATTGCCCCGAACGAACTCCACAACTTCGATAACACCGGCGACGAGCCGCTGGAATTCTTGTGTCTGGTCCCCAACGGCCCGGCCACTGAGGGGCACTGACAGGTCTTAACGCCCCGCCATTACGTCTTCGGGCTACACGGGCCGGGCATGGCAGCCGCCAACACGAACGCGTAGTGCAGGAATCCTCAAGTTCGTGGCGAAGTCATACACTGTAGTCTGCCCTCGCCTGTTCCGACTCGAAGTCCTGTACCCCAGGAGGCGGACCGGCATGACGACTGAGCACTGGACGCTGTTAGGGCTGACGGTGCTGGTTATCGCCATCTGGTACTATCTCCAACGGCGGCCACCATTGTCCGCAGAGTGGGCGCTGGCTCCCGCGCGCAGTGTCGTGGACTTCGTCCAGCGCACCCCCGCAAGCAACCCCTTGCACATCTTCGCCCTGACCTTCCGCCGCCTGTGGCGCAACCGCAGCCTGGTGATGATACTGCTGGGCCTGTGGCTGGCGTCCTGGGCGCTCGGCGCTTTCGTCTTAGAGCCGCTCGTGTACAAGCCGCACCGGGAGCGGATCGGCTACAGCCAGGAGGACGCCAAGGGATCGCGCACGGACAAGCGACCGCGAGTGGTGATTTCGGGACAGGTGGGGGGCTGGGTACTCGACGCACTGCCCAAGGTCCCGCAAGTGTCGGTCGGCGGTCGCGGCATAAGCGGCATGCTCATCCGCATACTGGTTTCGGGAATCTTTGCGTGCGCGCTCATCTATCTGTGGGCGAAGCCACCAGGATGGCTGCCAGAAAGGGCGCGTCGGGTAATTGCCTGGCCCGCCCTGCTGACACTGGCCGGCTTCCTTCTCGCGGTGGAGTTCACCATGCTCTCCTACGCGTCTATGCTTCGCGGCGAGCTACAGCCCGCTTGGTACAGCCACCCCTGGCTCACCAACCTGTACGGCCTCATGACACCGTTTTTCAGCGCTGCACTCGCCGCACTCTTCTGGCACGCCCTGTACCAGGCAGGCTCCGGAGACAAGTGGAATCTACGCCGGGCAACTGTCGCCGCAATAGATGCATGGCTGCCCGTGGCGTGGCTGATGTTTGTCATCTATTTGCCCAGTCTTGTCCGCGCCACCCTCATCAGCACGGCAGTTGCCGCTCAAGGCGACGCGGCCAGCGGCATCGGCTGGGCCCTGTTCGATTCCACAGAGTATCTGTTCAGCCTGTCCGGATACCTGAGCATTGTCTTTGTATTCGTCGCGTGGGTGATCCTCGAACGAAGATACGGCTTTGGTTCCGCTCTTGTAGAGAACTTTCGCATGATGGGTCGCCACTGGCGCAAGCTGGTCGCATTCCTGCCGGGGTACCTCGTCTTGGCCGCGCCGATACACGGAGTCCTTACGTACGGCTATTACGTGACGGAACGGGGCCTGCGGTTTGCCTATGCTCAGGCCGCGGTGCTCTATCTCTTGCAGATAATTCTGATGCTTGTCGTCGTTGTGCTCTACACAGAACTGCGCAAGAGCGAGCAGCCTGGCGAGCCGCAAGAGAGCAGCCATGACGAGGAGGCGGACCGGCATGACGACTGAGCACTGGACGCTGTTAGGGCTGACGGTGCTGGTTATCGCCATTTGGTACTATCTTGCACGGCGGCCACCATTGTCTGCAGAGTGGGTGCTGGCTCCCGCGTGCAGTGTCGTGGACTTCGTCCGGCATACTCCGGCAAGCAACCCCTTGCACATCTTCGCCCTGACGTTTCGCCGCATGTGGCGCAACCGCAGCCTGGTGATGATACTGCTAGGCCTGTGGCTGGCGTCCTGGACACTCAACGCTTTGGTCATAGAGCCGCTGGTGTTCAAGCCTTATTTCGAACAGATGGGCTACAGCGAAGAAGACCTCAAGGAACCGCGCACTGACGTCAAGTTGCGGGTGGTAATTCCGGGACAGACAGGGTACTGGGCGCTCGACGCATTGCCCAAGGTGCCGCAAGTGTCGGCCGGTGGTGGCGGCGGCATGGGCACCTCGGCTATCGGCATACTGGCTTTCGGAGTCTTTGCCTGTGCGCTCATTTATCTGTGGGGGAAGCCACCAGGATGGCTGCCCGAAAGCGCGCGTCGGGCAATTGCCTGGCCGGCACTGCTAACAATGGCTGGCTTCCTTTCGGCGGCGGGCTTCACTGGGGTCGGTTACGCGTTTATGGTTCGCGGCGAACTATGGTCCGGATGGACGAGCCAGCGCTGGCTCATGCTCCTGTACGGCCTCATGGCACCGTTTTTCGGCGCTGCACTCGCCGCACTCTTCTGGCACGCCGTGTACCAAGCCGGCAGTGGAGATAGGTGGAATCTACGCCGCGCAACTGTCGCCGCAATAGATATGTGGTTGCCGGTAGCGTGGCTGATGTTTGTCATCTATTTGCCTATTATTATCTACCCTGCCGTCAGCAGGGCACTTGCCGGTCAAGGCGGCCCAACCACCGACATTGGCTGGGCCCTGTTCAATGCCACAGAATATCTGTTCAGCCTGCCCGGATACCTGAGCATTGCTTTTGTATTTGTCCCGTGGGTGATCCTCGAACGAAGATACGGCTTTGCCTCCGCCGTTGTAGAGCATTTTCGCATGATGGATCGCCACTGGCGCAAGCTGGCCGTATTCTTGGCGGGATACCTCATCCTCGCGGGGCCGCCGTACGGCCTGCTTTCCCACATTGGCAACATGGCACAACGGGGCCTGTCTTCTTATAACATCGGCCGGCTGGGGCTCTATGCCTTGCAGATAATCCTGATGTTCGTCGTCGTTGTGCTTTACACAGAGCTGCGCAAGTCAGAGCAGCCTCGCGAGCCGCAAGAGAGCGGCCATGACGAGGAAACGGATCAGCCGGCCGTACAGCCAACTGACGGGTAGGTAGCAACAATGCCGACCACAACGATCCTCATCGCCCTCGGCGCAGTCGGAGTCATGGCGTGGTACTACGCCGAGTGGCGCAAGTGCACTGACCGCGGCGAGCGCATGAGCCTTGTCCGCAACCCCCTCGCTCTGTTTGCCCTCACCTTCCGTCGCATGTGGCGCAACCGCAGCCTGGTCGCTATACTGCTGGGCCTGTGGCTGCTATCCGCGGCGCTTTACGCTTTTGTCTATCACCCTCTCGTCGTCGTTCCGTACGTGGCTAACAGCGGCTTCGGTGTCCCATCGCCGCAGCCCGGGTTAGAGTGGGGCGATCTGGTTGGCTCGCTGAGAGCGCACTTCGCCAGCGAATGGCACCTTGGGCTTGCCGTTGCGGAAATGCTCAAGTGCTTGCCACAAGTGGAGAGCATGTCTATCGGCTTTGGCGGAGGCCTTATGCATATTCTCGCACTCGCCGTTCTGGCCGGTGCGCTCATTTACGTGTGGATTAAGCCGCCTGCATGGTTACCCGCAACTGCGTATCGGAGTATCCATTGGCCCGCCTGCGTCACGCTAGCTGCATTCCTGACAATGGCCGAATGGAGGTGGCTGGAGTTCGAGGCGATGCGGACGGGCGCGATGGACTACTCCCGGTGGGGGACCTGTCTGAATAGCATAGCATCGCTTTTTCTCGCCGGCGCATTGACTGCATTGCTGTGGCATGTTGCTTTTCAGGTGGGCCGAGGACAGGATTGGCGCGTGCGTCGGGCGCTAGTTGCGAGCATCGAGAAGTGGCTGCCTGTCGCGTTAGTGATGCTGCTGATATACCTGCCGTCTGGGCTTAGCATCTTGCTAATCAACAAACCTCTGTCTGTTCTACCGACGTATCTGAAACTCGTACTGCTTTTCGTGCCCTGGATCATCCTGGAAAGCAAAGGCGGCCTCGGTCCCGCGATAGTCGAGAATTTCCGTCTCATCGGCCGTCACTGGAAGCATCTAACAGCATTTCTTCTCCGCTACATCATAATCGTATGGCCGGTGTCATGCTTCGTTTCAGCGATCTCGCGCTTGGCTCCCTGGCAGTCACCGGCCAATGAGCTTCTTGGTCTGGGGGCCTCGGCGCTCCGCTTTGTCCTGCTGTTGGCTGCCGTTGTGCTCTACACTGAGCTGCGCAAGACCGAGCAGCATGGCGAGCCGCAAGAGACCGGCCATGACGAGGAAACGGATCGGCCGGCCGTACAGCCAACTGACGGGTAGATAGCAACCATGCCGACCACGACCATCCTCATCGGCCTCGGCGCAGTCGGAGTCATGGCGTGGTACTACGCCGAGTGGCGCAAGTGCACTGAGCGCGGCGAGCGCATGAGCCTTGTCCGCAACCCCCTCGCTCTGTTTGCCCTCACCCTCAAGCGCATGTGGCGCAACCGCAGCCTGGTCGCTATACTGCTGGGCCCGTGGCTGGCTTCCGGACTCTATTTCGCGTTGTTCATGTCTCCGTCGCTAAACGGATCACGTGTGCAACAGGCGCCGAGACAAGTGCAAGCCCCGGCCCAGCCGCCGGCGATGCGAAGTAGCGCGCGGTGCGGCCGGCGAGACATTGTGTAAGAGACTTCAGCGAAGCTTTTTTCAGCATGAGAGGTGAGACGATGTTAGGCATGGGTCGCTCGCGACACGACAAAGAGGCGTTCGAGGCGTTGGTGCAGGCCGTGGTCGAGTACGTTTACTATATACCTCGGTGCGCAGCAGGCCACGACAGCGTGCCGATGATGAAGACCGGATGGGATGGACCGGAGGAAGCGCGCGTAGCGCATTGGCTTTGTCCGATGTGTCAGCGCAGAGTGGACATACACCACGATGAGAACCAGTATGTCACCGCTGTGATAGAATGTACCTGAGCGCCGGCAGGCCCAGAGAATTGGAGCGTGTGATAACGCTGCCAATCGTAAGACGAGTACCGAGGGCAATGGCGACATGGTCAGATGCAGCTAGGATAACGCCAATCAACTGACCGCCGAGCAGCGTCGTAGAGGCAACAGCCGACGACGCCGGCGGGGAAGTCCGAATAGAGCATCCTTTTGTGTTGGCCCTTGTAGGGGTCAGACAATCGGCAGCTTCACCGGCTCTTTCTTTTCGGCGGACAGGTACGCGGCCTCGAAGATCTCCAGGCTGTCGCGACCGGCCTTGCCGGGGATGCAGTTGGGCTCCCCGCTCCGGCAGCAGTCGAAGAAATGAGACAGCTCCACGAGCAACGCCTCAACGGGTTCGCCCGCGATTGTCTCCGTATTGCCCTCGTGATCGGCAAACAGCACCGTGTTGCTGTCTATCAGCTTGACCGAACCTTTAGTGCCGCCGAGACCGAATTCCGAGCCTCCCACCGGATAAAGCTGGCTGCTGTGCAGTGAGCAGACCGCGCCGTTTTCGGCCCACCAGCTTATGATGATGCTATCCTCGGTGTCGGTGTCATCGAAGCTCCCCCAGTTGACATAGCCGGTGACTTCTGTGGCCGGCCCGACCATCCACAGCAGCAGGTCCATCTGGTGACACGCGGCGGAGTAAAGCCCGCCGACCTTTTCCTTTTCGCGGCGCCATGCCCCGATGCCGGCAGGCGGACGCCCGCCCATCCGCACCGTCCAGGCCAGCCGCACCTCACCAAGCCGGCCGTCTTCAGCCATCTCCTTCATCTCGATGTAAGCGGGATAGAAGCGCAGCACATAGCCGATCATAAGCTGCACGCCGGCGGCATCGGTGGCGGCCATCATCTCCTCGCAGTCGCCGACCGAAGTTGCCATCGGCTTCTCGCAAAAGACATCAAGACCGGCTTCTGCGGCGGCTATCACGATTTCCTTATGGGTATAGGTGGGGGTGACGACCAGCACGGCATCGAGGTCGGCGGCGAGCAGTTGATGGTAATCCGCCGTGGCCAGAGCGACATCCAGCTCATTGGCGAGCTGTTGGGCGCTTTCGAGGTTGACGTCAGCCACGCCAATCAGATTGACGTCGGCAAGCTCATTGACTATACTGGCTTGGCTCCTACCGAGACTGCCACAGCCGACTATGCCAACTTTGAGGCTATCAGACATTATCAGACACTCCATCCTCAGTTCAGAATCAATGGCCTCTACACGCGAACGGTATGGCAGCGAGGATTTCCTTGCCTGGCAAAGCAGACCTCCTTACTGTGGCTACAGGGAGGACATCCGCCAGGCCACGGCGAAATGACGCCGCAATTGTAGGTCGGCTAGACTGGAGAATTTGGACTATGCGAGCTATTGTTACCGGCGGGGCCGGTTTCATCGCATCACACATCGCCACGGCGCATCTTGACCGTGGCGATGAGGTGCTGGTTGTTGACAATCTGACCGCTGGCCGGCGGGAATCCGTGCCTGCGGGCGCGGAGTTTGCAGAGGTTGATATAACCGACCAGGCGGCGATGGCGAGGCTGTGGCAACAGTTCCGGCCCGAGATCGTCAACCATCACGCCGCCCAGATTGACGTGCGCAAATCGGTGGAGGACCCTGCCTATGACGCGCAGGTCAACATCCTGGGCAGTCTCAATGTCATGAAGAACTGCATCGAGTGCGGCACCAGGAAGCTCATCTTCGCTTCGACCGGTGGGGCCATGTACGGGGAGCCGGAGCAGCTTCCCGCCGCCGAGGACAGCCCGGTCCGGCCGATGTCTCTGTATGGTGTGGCCAAGTATGCGGCGGAGCAGTACCTCGGCGCGTACGGGCGGCTGGAAGGGCTCAACTACACCATCCTGCGCTATAGTAATGTTTATGGTCCCGGGCAGAGAACCGATGGCGAGGCGGGAGTGGTGGCGATATTCGCCGGGCTGATGCTGGACGGTCGCCAGCCGACGATTTTTGGCCAGGGCGACAAGACCCGCGACTACGTTTACATTGAGGACGTGGTCCGGGCTAACCTGGCGGCGATCGAGGCTGGCAGCGGTGGCACCTACAACATCGGCACCGGCGTGCAGACCACCGACCAGCAGGTATTTGACGAGGTCGCGAAGGCCGCTGGCTATGAGGGCAAGCCGATCTATGCCGATGAGCGCAAGGGAGAGATACGCCACATCGCGCTGAATTCCGAGAAAGCAGAACGTGAATTGGGCTGGCGACCGCAAATCGAATTCCCGCACGGCATAGCACAGACTGTCGCCTACGTGCGGGAGGCTGGCGCAGACCTCTTGTAAATATTTGTATAAGCCTAATGGTAAAAGTCTATATACACAGTCGCTGCCGAGACGGGAGTTGGGATACCGACATGACTGCAAATGCTAGCGCACTGGCGATGGTGCTGGAGGACTTCAGCAAGCCGCTGGTACCCACACAGTACCCGATACCCGAGCCCGAGCCGGGAGCGGTCCTGGCGCAGGTAACCGCCGCCGGCATTTGCGGGTCGGACCTGGATATCACTGGCGGGCTCGACCCGCGCATCGAGCTGCCGCTGATAGTCGGCCACGAAGGTGTCGGCAGAGTCATCGCCACCGGTGGCGACAAGCGCGACATGTTCGGCGAGCTGCTGCAGCCGGGCGACAAGATCGTCTGGCACCGAGCCGTGACCTGCGGGCGCTGTTACTACTGCGCCGTAAAGCGGCAGGCCTCGCTGTGCATGTATCGCAAGGTGTATGGCATTACGCTACCTTGCGCCGACCCTCCGCATTTCAACGGCTGCTATGCCGAGGTGCTCTACGTCCGGCCCCAGAGCGAAATCCTCAAGCTGCCCGACAACGTAGATGAAGCAATCCTGGTTTCGGCCACGTGCTCCGGGGCAACAGCAGCCCACGCAATCGAGTTGGCTGACGTACAAATCGGCGACACCGTCGTTGTGTTGGGGCCGGGGCCGCTGGGCATCTACTGCGCGGCTTTCGCCATGGAGCGCGGCGCCTCGCAGGTCATCACGTTTGGCACCAGAGACGACCTGGCGCGCATGAAGCTGGCCGAAGCGTTCGGCTGCACGTCTGTCAACATACATGCAGTTGATGCCGCCGAGCGCAAGCAGATGGTGCTGGATATGACCCACGGCATCGGCCCTGATGTGGTAATAGACGCGGCAGGCACGAGGCATACGGTGCCTGAGGCTATTGACCTGGCCGCACGCGGCGGCACGGTATCCGTCGTCGGCGTCGCCGTGCCGCAGGGCGAAACCCCGATAGCGATATATGAGGACATATCTCTCAAGAACTTGCGCTTGCAGGGAGTCTGGGTATCTGATGCGCGGCACATGTACCAGGCTGTGCAGCTTGCGCTGAGCGGCAAGTACCCGATGGCAGAGATGGTGACCCATCGCCTCCCGCTCCAGGAGGCGAATGAGGCGCTGGCGGCGCTCGAGCGCCGTGAGGGCATGAAGATCGTATTGACACCGCAGTAACAGGAGATGAAGCGATTGGCAAAGCAAGTGGACCTCATCATAGTCGGCGGCGGCCCGGGCGGTTATGTGGCGGCGATACGAGCCGCGCAACTGGGCGCCAAGGTAGCACTCCTACACAACAACGACCTCGGCGGAACATGTCTCAACCGTGGCTGCATCCCTTCCAAGGCCCTGATCCATTGCGCAGCCCAGATTCAAAACGCCAAAGCAGCAAGAGCCGTAGGGCTCACGTTCGGCGAGCCGGAGATTGATTTTGACAAAATCCGCGCCCACGCCAGGCGAACTATAGACCAGATGGCCACGGGCATCCTCGGCCTGCTCAAGAGCAACAAAATTGCTTCCAGCGGTGGCCGCGGGCGCCTCACGGGGCCGAATCAGGTGACCGTGGAGGCTGACGGCGAGGTCAAAGGCGTCCTCGAGGCCCCACACATCATCTGGGCCACTGGCTCGCTGCCCGCACGTCCGCCGATACCTTGCGACAACAGCGACAATGTCATCACCAGCGACGACGGCGTGACACTTCCCGGGCCGCCGCAGGAACTGGCTATAGTCGGCGGTGGCACTCTCGGCTGTGAGTTCGCCTATATCTATTCCCAGATGGGCACGCAGGTGCATCTTCTCGAAATGTGTGACCGCATCATGCCCACAGAAGAGCCGGAGATCAGCCAGATACTGGCCAGCGAACTCAGCAAATTGGGTGTGCGTATTTACACCTCCTGCAAGTGCTCCTGCATCAGCGATTGCAAGGGCGGCAAGCGCGTCGAGTATGAATGTGCCGAAGACGCAGAGGCTATTGACGTGGACATGGTCATGCTGGCGGCAGGCCGGTGTCCCAACATCGACGATATGGGCCTGGAGGAAGTCGGCATTGAGACGGACAAGTTTGGGATAGTAGTCGATGAAACGCTACAGACAAGCGTCGCGAGCGTCTATGCCATCGGAGACTGCATACGCGGCATCGGTCTCGCACACCAGGCCTCCTGTGAGGGCACTTGCGCCGCTGAGATCACCCTCGGTGTCAGAGACCGGCGCCGCGATCTAGCCATTCCGGCCGCTATGTACACACATCCTGAGATAGCCTCGGTCGGCCTCAGAGAGTACGAAGCCGAAGAGGCCGGCAGGCGTGTGAGGGTCGGCACCTTTCACTTCTCGGCCCTGGGCAAAGCTGCCGCCACGCGCTCTCGCATCGGCTTTGTCAAAGTCATTGTTGACGCGAGGAGCGACAGAGTGATCGGCGCCAGCATCATCGGCGATAGCGCCGCCGACTTGATATCCCTGCTGGCCGTAGCGGTGCAAAACCGTATGTCAGCGCTGGACGTGGCCGAAACCTGCCACGCTCACCCGACGCTATTCGAAGCCGTAGGCGAGGCCGCTCTGGACACCCTTGACCGCGCCATTCACATACCACCGAAATAGGCAGCTATGGCCTGTTCGGATCGCACCGAGAAAAAGAGCGCCGGCAGAATCTGCTGGCGCCTCTTTGTCTGGATGGGAACTACGCCTCCAGGTCGTCGAGTGCCTGGAGCAGGTGTTGCATGGTGGTAAAGGCCGGCCCGCCACCCATGAGTATGGCAACATAACCGGCCTCAATCATCTCCTCACGGGTCAGGCCCGCTTCCAGACCCTTGGACGCGTGCAGGACGGTGCACGACTTGCACGCCTTGGAGACGGCTATGCCCAGGGCGATTAGTTCCTTCGTCTTCACCGACAGCGCACCTTCGCTAAGCACGGCCCCCAGGAAGTTCCCAAACGCTCCTTGGAGCTCGGGTGCCTCCTTAGTCAACTGGGATATGCTCCTCTTAAGCGCGCTGAGCTCCAGTTCGCTTGCGGAACGTTCTGACTTCGGCATCGTTCTTTCACCTCTCGCACGACAGATTACCGCGGCCCTATGCTGGTCACGGATATGGTGTGCTGACTACCATGCGCCGGCTCACGTCAGCGGGCGAACTTCCCCATAAGTTTCGCCTCAGCCAGCACCTTCCCCTCCATCGCCGCTACCAGGTCGGCCTTGGTGGCATTGGGCGCCAGCTCTAGCTCTTCGCTTAGTGCGTACAGGCGGAAAAAATAGCGGTGCGGTGCTCCGGACGGCGGGCACGGGCCCTGGTAACCGACTGTGCGAAAATCATTACTACCCTGTGTCGCTACCACCGGCTCGGTCAGCGTTTCTTCAGGAGGCACAGCCCGGGGCAGCTTTCGCACATCGGCTGGCATCCCATAGATAACCCAGTGTACCCAGGTCCCGGCCGGCGCATCCGGGTCGTCGCATATCAATGCCAGTTGTGCAGTGCCCTCCGGCGGGTCGGCCCAGGTCAGCGGCGGCGAAACGTCCTCACCTGAGCACGTGTACTCGATTGGAATGTTTGCACCATCTTCAAACGCGCTGCTTTCAAGTTGCCAACTCATCTCTTCCTCCTCCGCTGCCGGGGTATCTTCCTGCGTGAGTGTCGCGGGCGCAGGCGGCTGCTCAACCGCAGGCCCGCTTTGCTCCTGACGACGGCATGATGCCAACAGCATAACGGCTGCAATCAGCACAAGCATCATCACGGCTTTGCATAACACCACACTCGTACCATTCGACTTCAACATCCTCATCACCATCTTTGTGTCCAGCCCCAATTGTCTGCCAACAAGTTCAGCGGCTCGACAAGGTGAGGCAGCAGGCTCAGTCGCCCTTTTCCAGGATCTGGTCCTCCGGGATGGCGACATCAACGTCCCCGACGTGGGTCAGAGTAATGTCCTGTTCCAGGATCGGGTCAGTGCCTCCCGTGTCGCTCAGCCTTTGCTCGATTAGCGCCGCCAACTCATCGCGAAAGCTCTGCAGCAATTCGGGCTTTTCTTCGGCGAGGTTGTGCTGTTCGGCAGGATCGGCCTGCAGGTCGTAGAGTTCGAAGGGAGCTCGTTTGTGCAGCTCGTCGTACAGTGATTCAAAGAACTTGTACTGCCCGGTGCGCAACCCCCGCTTCTTCATCCACGCACATTCGCTGATATACACGCTTTGCCGAGTGCCGCGGCCGCTTTCCGATTCGGCCAGTGCAAGCAGGCTCTGGCCTTGTAGCTGGTTATCGGCGCTGGCCTGCGCAAGTCCCGCCGCCTCCAGTATAGTGGGCGCTATGTCCTGGTGCACCGTCATGCCGCCGACGCGCTGGCCTCCGCTGAAGTGTTCCGGGTGGTAAAGGATCAGCGGCACGGCCATGTTGGTCTCATAGAGGCCGTGATGGTCGAACCACATTTCATGCTCGTCGAGTTCCTCACCATGGTCGGAGGTGATAATAATCAGCGTGTCCTCGGCCCCACGCATCTGCTTGAGCCAGGTGAAGACGTGTGACAGGCAGGCGTCGCAGTAGGCGATCTCAGCGTCGTACTGGGCCCTGGGGAACTCGACGTCAGTGATGCCCGGCATCCACTGCGCGAAATAGTACTGGAAGGCCGGGTAGTTGTTCATCATCTCGCAGGCGGAGTCTTTGGTGGGGTCCTCTTCGTCACCGTGATAGAACATGCGGTCAAATGGCGGTGGCGGCAGGTAGGGCGTGTGCGGGTCCCAGTAGTGCAGGAAGGCGAACCATGGCTTCTCCTGGCTGTCGCAAGCCTCTAACACCTTGAAGGCTGCCCTGTTGACCGCTTCGCCCTTGCGCCATGGCTGGGAGGTGTCTGTTTCCCAGGCGTACCGCTCGTACAGGTCATAGCCGCACTCGAACCAGCGGCCCATGTTATCGGCCGCGGCGGTGAGGTAGCCATGCTCGTGGAGGATTTCGGGAAGCGTCCTGATCTGCTCTGACAGCTCTTTCGCGCCGCCCTGCGTGACGATGTGGTGGTCGAAGACGTCTTTGCCGGTCATGATGGTCGTGAAGCCGGGGTGTGTGGGAATATGGGGTGCGATGAACTCTTCGAAGAGCACGCCGTCGGCGGCGATCTTGTCAATCTGCGGGCTGGTGGGCAGGTCATAGCCATAGCAACTGAGATGGTCAGCGCGCAGCGTATCAATTGCGATCAGCAGTATGTTCATTGCTTCCTCACTCCAGCACGAATTATTCATCGCCACGTGGCTCGGACTTCCCTAGTTATTATCGCGTGGCACAGGCTTTCCAGCCTGTGAGCCCATGCCGTCAAGCCCTTTGGCGCGGCCTACCAAGAATGAAAGCCGTGCGTCGGCCTTCCAAAAAAACCGTGGGGCGGGCTTCCCCAAAAAACCCCGTGGGTCGGGCTTCCCCAAAAAATCCGTGGGTCGGGCTTTCCAGCCCGACAGCCGTTGTCATTTGCTTCTCCCCTCTCCCGTTCCGGCGGGTACCCACTCCTTCGGAGTGGGTGAGGCCGGGGGTGAGGGTTGCCGTTGTCCCTGTCGTTCGGAGGGGCTTCCCCAAAAAAATCCGTGGCTCGGGCTTCCCCAAAAAATCCGTGGGTCGGGCTTTCCAGCCCGACAGCCGTTGTCATTTGCTTCTCCCCTCTCCCGTTCCGGCGGGTACCCACTCCTTCGGAGCGGGTGAGGCCGGGGGTGAGGGTTGCCGTTGTCCCTGTCGTTCGGAGAGGCCAGCTCACTTCACGGCTCAGTGCGGCCGCGTGGTCGGCGGCCGCGCGACTCTCGTGAAGAAGGCCCTGCGAGCGTCGCATCGCGTCGTCCTGATGCACTATCGCCGCCCCGGTTGCCGCGTACCAGCAGGATTGACAGCAGGATGATGATCATGACCAGGCAGCCGTCGGTCAGGGTCATGTCATCGTACAGGCCCAGTGCGGTGCTCAGCCACTGCAATAACACAATGCCGGGGAAGAACAAAGCCAGGCCCACGATGACGCCGAGTGCAGTTCGCATGGTGATATGTGCCCTTCCCTCCCGGCAACTGTCTTAGAGCCTTCCTGTATTCCTATTCCCCGGCCAGCAGCCTGTCCAGCGCGATGGCGAGTGTCTCATGCCCGCGATCAGAAAGGTGCATGTTGTCCGCGTAGACGTCTTCCAAATCGTAGCTGGAGTTGCCCAGCACTGCCCCGCTGCGCACGACGGGCAATTTCTGGGTCTGGGCCAGTAGCTCAAGCTGCCAGGCGTACGCCGCGCTGTCCACGTCGGCCGCCACCTCGTACAGCTTCAGACTCTTATTATGCGCCACCGGTGGCGGCGTCAGAATCACCACCACAGCGTTGGTCTTCTCAGCCAGCAGCTTGATGATGTCACCGGCTGCGGCGCGAAATGCTGGCACCTGCAACTGGCTGACGGCGGCGTCGCAGCCGAGCGTCAGTATCACCAGGTCCGGCTCATTGTCTTCCTGTTGCCTTAGAAAGAGCTGACAGTCGGTAAGTGTAAAGGCACTACAGCCGCCGAACTCAACCTCAGGCGTCTTCTCGTATCGCTCCTCGATTCGAGCTGTCAGCAGCGCGGTCCAGTGAGCGGCCTCCTCATCGGCGACAGCAAATGAATCCCCCAGCAGCCAGATGCGCAGTGGCGCGTCCTTGTTATTGAGGCAGTAGCGGCGGAGTATCTTCAAACTCGGATAGGCGACGGTCATTGCTTGTCCCTTGAAGGCGTTCAGCGGGTTGGGCGGCTGTGCGACCCCCGCATGTGGCCGCCGCCCATAGACCTCGACCTCGCGCAAAAACATGCAGTTGTCCCCACCCAACCCGTTGCCCCAGGTGTCATAGAGCGTGAGGCGCACGTACCGCGCCTGCCGCGGCTTGAACTCGTGCGACAGCGCCATCGCCGTGCGGTCCGGAAAGATGAAGCCCTGCCGCAGGTGCTGGTATTTCTGAGCGTCCACCGAACATTCCAGAGACACTTTCCTGGTATTGCCATTTGCGGAGTTATAGACGACGACGCGGTTGATCGTACAGGTCGCTCCCAGGTCAATAGTTATGTGCTTCGGGAACTTATCTATGTTGGCAGTTGCAAAGCACTCCGGCGCGGTATCGGCCTCGCGGTTGCCGTCCACCAATCCGGTCCAGCCCACCAGAAGCGGCACCGAACACCGGTACGGCCGATGCAGGCCGATATTCTCCGCCGGCTCCTGCGCCACGCCAACGCCGCACACGATCAAACTGCCAAGCAGCAGCGCCACGCTCACCCCACACAATCTCGATACCACCACAGAGTCTCCTTTCCCCACAATACCTTGCCAAGCGTTCCAAGTGATTTTAGGCGGTGACAGAAAGCAGTGTGCCGTTGGAGGGGCCTGTCGAAGGTATGTTCGGCCCAGCCGAACATACCTGAGCCTGGCCCACGGCGCACCGACACCTTCCGTTCGCATCTCAGCACTATTTCGTGACTGGCGCGCTACAACCCCGCGCGCTTCCGGTCGAACTGAAAGATCACTCAGACCCCACTGACTTCCAGGCTAATATCTATTGCCGGCGCCGAATGGGTCAGCGCGCCCACGGATATCAAATCAACGCCGCTGGCGGCGATAGCGGCCACGTTGTCGAGGCTGACACCTCCTGAGGCCTCCGTGAGCACCCGCCCGCCGGCGACCTTTACTGCCTCGGCAAGCTGCGCTGGCGTCATATTGTCCAGCATTACGACATCGGCGCCGGCCTCGATCGCCTCGCGGAGCTGGTCGAGGTCGGTAACTTCGACCTCGATCTTCAGAGTATGTGTCCGACCGGCGCGGGCGGCGGCGATTGCAGCCTGCACCCCGCTGGCGATTGCGATGTGGTTGTCCTTGAGCAGGATACCGTCGTAGAGTGCAAAGCGATGGTTATGCCCGCCGCCGGCCTTGACCGCGCGCTTTTCCAGAGCCCGCAGGCACGGCGTTGTCTTGCGCGTGTCAACGATGCGGGCGCTGGTGCCGGCTATGGCGTCAACGAATCTGCGGGTAACAGTGGCGATTCCGCAAAGGCGCTGCAGGAAGTTGAGCGCAGTGCGTTCGGCACCCAGCACCGCACGCGCCGGGCCGCTGACGATGGCAATATCGCTGCCGCTGGTGAAGCTGTCGCCCTCGTCCAGCAGCGCCTCAAGGACACAGCTCGCATCGAGCTGGCGGAAGCACTCCTCGCACACATCCAGGCCGGAGAGCACCCCATCCTGCTTGGCGAGAAATCGCCCCCGGGCCATTGCATCGGTCGGGATTGTCAGTTCGGAGGTTACATCTCCCGGGCCGATGTCCTCGCCCAGCGCCTCCGTGACCAGCGACCTTATTGAGTACTCGCGCGCTGCCATAGGCTAGTTTCCCACACATCCATTATCCGCGTGCGTCGAGCTTGCTTAATTATTGTCGCGTAGGTCGGGCTTCCCGCAGGCCCTGAGCCAAGTCGAAGGGCAGCCCGACACGATTATTCCTCTACTACTATATTGTCTATCAGGCGCGTGTCACCTGCAAACGCGGCGACCGCCAGCAGCATTGGCGGGCCGGCCGAGCCAGGCTCGGCCAGGGTGCGCGGATCTACCGCACGGGCGTATTGTAGCTCTAATAGCGGCTCATTCTCAATCTGCGCGGCAACCATCTCTTCGGCCTCTTTGGCGCTCGCACCGCTCTTGACCGCCTCGGCGCCCTTCTGCAAAGCCTGGTAGATAGCCGGCGCGGCCGCCCGCTGCTCCGGTGTCAGGTACTTATTGCGCGAAGCAACCGCCAGACCGTCAGCTTCACGAACCGTCGGGCAGGCGACTATTTCGACAGGCATATCCAGGTCCCTTGTCATACGCTCGATGACCAGCAGTTGCTGGTAGTCTTTCTGCCCGAAGTATGCCCGGTCGGGGCTGACGATATTGAACAGCTTGCTCACCACGGTGGTCACGCCGCGGAAGTGTCCCGGCCGCAAAGCCCCGCACAACTTGTCAGTGAGCTCCCCGACCTCAACATAAGTGGTAAAGTCCGGCGGATACATTTCCTCTGCAGTGGGTGCAAATATCAAGTCCGCGCCAAGTTCCTCGGCAACGGCCGCATCTTCTTGCAGTTGGCGCGGGTAGGCCTCGAGGTCCTCGCCAGGGCCGAACTGTATAGGGTTGATAAAGATGCTGACAACCACGAAATCGTCAGTCTGCCTGGCGCGTCGAATCAAGCAACTGTGGCCCTCGTGCAGCGCTCCCATCGTGGGCACCAGCCCGACGCTATCGCCGTTGCCCCGCACGCGCCCAATTATCGAACGAACTTCATCTATTCTGTCGCTGATACGCATAAGCTATCATCTGCACTTTTCTAACACCGCAACTGCTCACCTTCCTGCCCTGCGTGTCCGCCGTAGCCTTGGCGGAGGCGGGAGCTTGCCGAAGAGGCGGCTATAGACTGCGTCAAACCAACCCAGGACGGTACGATAGGCGTCCCGCCTGTCCTTCTTGCCCCCTTCCGTGTCGGAAGGGGGCGGCGGATGTCCAGCATCCGCCGGGGGTAGGTGAGTAGTCACAATGCCTTGATCGCACTACTGCGAGTCCAACAGCGCATCAAAATAGCCGCCGTAGGCGCTGGCAGCCATGAGCAGTACAACAACTCCCATTATGACCACAGCGATCGGCACGATCAAAATCGCCATGCGCTGTATCGAGGTTCGCGACTGCGCTTCAAAGTGCTCGGCCACTTTTTCCATAGTGGCGTCAATGTCGCCGGTTTTCTCCCCGGTTTGCAGCATCCGCAGCGGCAGGTCGGGTATGTAGCCGCTCTTGGTCAGAGCCTCGGACAGCGGGACGCCTTTTTGCACGTGCGGTATGGCCTGAGTCAGCGTAGCCTCCAGGGCGCGGTTGCCGCTGGCTGGTCCGGCCAACTCCAGCGCCTGCGCGGGACTCAAGCCGGCTTTGTACAGCGCGCCGATGGCCCGGCAGATCTTAGCCCACGCCAGTTGTGAGATCACAGCGCCCAGAACCGGGATGCTGAGCTTGGCGCGATCGATATTCTGAGCCCCCTGATCCGTTTCCCGGTATTTGCTGTAGGCGAACCACAGCGCGGCGAGCGCCAGGAAGAAGACCAAGTAGCCGGCGAGCGCCTTCAGTCCGACCGCCATGGCCGCGCCCACGCCGGCCATCACCCCTGCGATGACCATCTGCGCAATCAGCGGGATGAGAATCACTGCGCCGATCAGGACCTTGGGATAGAAAGTCTCGCGCGACAGCATCCGACGCAGCTCTTGTTCTTTTTCGAGATAGTCGGCGACCTCGTTGAGCATCTCATCCAGACGACCGCCCTCCTCGCCGGCAGCGATCATCGCCAGGTTCAGAGCGCTGAACATTTTCGGATGCTCCGCCATCACGTCTGAGAAGCGTTCGCCGTAGGACACCCGTTTGGCCGCGTCGGCGATTGCCGCTCTCAGTTCCGGACGGCCCGGCCGGGTCTGAAGAATGCTCAAGCCCTCACCGATGCTGACACCGGAGTTGACCAGAGTCGCCAGCTCGCGGAAGAACGTCACACGCTGATCAACGCCCAATATGCTACTCAGCATCTGCACACACCTCAGGGGCAAATCTGCCGGCCCGTACCAGTGCAGCCAGGCGGCCAAGCCTGCGCACCTCCCGGCAGTCATCTGCGACCAGCTCAGCTACCGCGCAACCGTCGGGCAGGACGAGACCGGGGGCTATCTCGCTCAACGGCGTCAGTACGAACTGCCGCTCTCTCATCCGTGGGTGCGGCACTGTAAGCTCGGCCCGCTCGCAGGTGATCTCGCCGCAGACAAGGATATCAATGTCAATGGTGCGCGGGCCATCTTTGATAGTGCGCTCGCGCCCTAGGTCACTCTCGATGTTGGCGGTGATATGGAGCAACTCGGAGGGCCTGAGGTCGGTCTTTATGGCGACCGCCATATTGAGAAAGCTCGGCTGATCGGTGAAGCCTGCCGGCTTAGTGAGATAGACCGATGAGATGCGGTGCAGCGACATTTCAGGTGACGCGGCCAGCGCCGCGATTGCCGCCGCCAACTGATATGCCGGATATCCGACATTGGCACCGAGGCCGAGATGACACACCATGAAAGCACCCGACGATCACGGCCCGCAGCCGTTTGCCTTTACCCATCGCGTGGCCCGGCCCGCCGCCTTACTCTTCGCGTGGCACAGGCTTTCTAGACGCTGCTGCTTTGGGGCTGGTTTGGGAGGCGGTTATGTATGTGAGAAGGCGATGTGCCAGAGTTGTTGTTGATCGGTACGGATTCGGCGTTGAGTCGCCCCACGCGGCTTGTACGCGCGCCTCAGAGCCGCCTGCAGCAGCGACAAAAAAACACAAGCAAGGGCCTCTTTAGGGGTCTTTTGCGACGCCAGGCACCGCAGCAGCCGCCGCACGTTCAGTGCGGTCGCCGCGAAGATCGCGTGCAA
>JAUVVY010000017.1 GCA_030604405.1 bacterium
AAAAACTGCGAGCTCTAATCAAGATTTACGAAACGACCAACGATATCGACCAAGTCTTTGCTGCCGCCGGCTGTGCATAGAACCTACAAAATTTGCATAACTACAGTGGAAGCCCGACCCACGGGATTTCTTGGGAGGTGCGGGATCCTCAGGTACGCTGGCCCGACCTAACGAGAGCCCTCACCCCTTTGATTCCCCTCTCCCACAGGGAGAGGAGAGCAGGGCAACAGAGTCGGGCTGGAAGCCCGACCCACGAGATTTCTTGGGAGGCGGGGGTGAGAAGCGGGGCATCGGGCCTGCCGCTTTTTCTGAGGACCAAAGCCAGGTTCAGGTAGGGAAAACTCTACACATGATGAAGTGGATGGTGGAAAGATCTGGCTTCGGGTTGGAAAAGATCAGTTGAATCTCACGATGGAAAGGGAGATGGCAATGAAAAGAGCAATGCCATGGAAGCTGCACTATGGAGTTGTGCTGACGTTGATGGTTGGAATTGCATGTGTATTGGGATGCGGAAGTGGGGATGCTGCGCCGACTCCCACCGAGGTGTACGCGTATCTGTCGCAGTGGGGCTCCCAAGGCAACAACGACGGACAGTTCAACATCATCGGCGGCATCGCGCACATTAGTAACGCGGTGTATGTGAGCGACTCCGTTGGCGGTCTCGCCTCGCGCATTCAGATATTCGACAGCGACGGCGTCTGGCAACTGTCTCACGTGGACTGGAGCCCGGCCCCGTGCCGGGGTGCGACCGGGGGCATAGATGTTGACGGTCTCGGGACTATGTACACCTCGGTGGTGGACTGCTTCCAGATTCTGTCGGCGAATATCCAGGCGATCATCACCTGGACCAGGAACGACTTTGCGCCGCCACGAGCCCAGTTCAAGCCGACCGACTTTGCCATTAACTCGCAGGGAAATGTTTACGTCACCGAGGCCGTACTGCTCCATCAGGGGGACGTGTTCGACAATACCGGCAACTATGTCACCAAGTGGGGCAATCAGGGGAGCGGCGACGGCCAGTTCGAATTCCCCTGGGGCGTAGCCGTAGGGCCAAACGACCACGTGTACGTGGCGGATATGCTCAACCACCGGGTGCAGAAGTTCGATTCGAACGGCACCTTCATCACCAAGTGGGGCTCTCAGGGAGCCAGTAACGGGCAGTTCAGCTCGCCGCGAGGGGTGGATGTGGACGGCAACGGCAATGTCTATGTCGCTGACTCGATAAACCACCGCGTGCAGAAATTTGATTCCAACGGCACCTTTATCGCCGTCTGGGGTTCCGCAGGAAACGGCAACGGGGAGTTCAGTTTTCCCACCGACGTCGCAGTGAGCGACGACGGCACGGTCGTTTACGTCGTTGACTCCTTAAACTACCGGGTCCAGAAATTCGAGTTGACGCCCTAACGGAGATGGTGAGGAGTCGACAGAGTCGGGCTGGAAGCCCGACCCACGGGCTTTTTTTGGATGCCCGTGCCACGCGGGCCCACAGGCTGGAAAGCCCCGCCTTCGCTGAAGCTCCCGCCTCCGCCAAGGCTCCCGCCGTCGCTAAAGCTATGGCGGACGAGATGGCGGACAGGACGGCGGGCAAGCCTGTGCCACGAAAAAGTAGATGAGTGGCCCCGACCTCTAGTTGCGCTTCTTCGATGAGAATATTACGATCTCCCTGGATCGCATCTGATAGACGCCAGGGATGTTGGCCGGGTCCGCTTTGTCCTTGTCATCCAGCGTGCGGTTACGAGGCTTGGGATGAGAGCCGTTCATCGCCGGCAGCCAGCCCGGAGCCTGGCCCCACGTGTCATAGGCGGGAGTGACCATAGCAGGCATGAAATAGCTCTTGCTGACCACATTCTTGTAGCCGGATGCGGCATTCTCCGCATGCACGGCAGCACAAAGTCCAAACAACAGTACGCAGATAATCAGCATGATGCCAAAGTGTCTCGTCATAGCGTTTCCTCCATTATTCTGTCATCCGGCCTCTTCACAGTTCGACGATGCCGCCGGTTTCCACGCTCTCGTGAACAGCACAAGCTAGCTTCGTCGCCTGCAAACCGTCGTAGCCCGCTGGGTAATCGCCGATGTCTTCAAGGCTGCCGCCGTCAAGCAGCACATTAACATTATGCGCGAAATCGGCGATGGAGTCCATGCCGTAACCTTCCCAGATCTCGCGGCCCTGCTTGTCGGTGCGCTGGCGCAGGAAGCTCTCGTTGTGCGTCATCATGCCCTCGTCCACGCAGCAGGTGATAGTGCCCCGGTCCTGGCTGTCACACTCCAGCAGGCCCCTGGTGCCGACCAGCCGGATGCCCTGATTCACAATGGCCTCGAACTCGTAAGGGAGAATCCAGGAAGTGTCAAAAGCGACGGTTGAGCCGTTGTCGAACTCGACCTTTGCCGAGATCGAGTCATAGCTGTCAATGCCGAATTCGAGCAGGCACTTTTTGACGCCGGTGGCCCACACGCGGACCGGCTCGGTCTCCATCACGTAGCGGGTCAGGTCATAGAGGTGGATGCCCAGAAACCACGCTGGTGAGGAGTTCTGCGCCCACTCCGCGAACCAGTCTTTGGGCACCTCGATGCGGTCCTCCATGTACGCGTATCCGTACTCGATCTCGCCGAGGTCGCCGGCGCCAAGCTTCTGCTTCATCGCGATGTGGTACTCGTCATAGCGCTTGTGGAAGTCCACCATCAGCAGGACATCGTTGGCCTCGGCGGCGTCAATCATCTGCTGGCAGCCATCAACGGTGACATCCAGCGGCTTCTCAGATAGTACATGCACGCCGGCCTCGGCGGATTTGATGGCAATCTCGCGGTGAAAGGGGTCGGGAGTTACCACCGTGACCGCGTCGAGATTCTGCTCTGCCAGCATCTCTTCGTAGTCGGTGTAGGGGGCAAAGTCGAACTCCTGGTTGCGCTCCTGCAGCAGCTCTTCGTTGATATCCGCTGCGGCCACCAGTTGCGCCACTCCAATGTAGCCAAGCTGGCGGAAACAGCGGAGATGGTTGATTCCAAACGTTCCAACTCCGATTACACCGACGCGACACTGTGCCATTTTCAGGCCTCCAATATCTGAATCTTGGTGTCGGGCTGGAAGCCCGACCTACGCGGGAAATGGAACTGCCAAAGCCCTGCCGGCGCGGCTGTCCGCTGCTTATCATTCTGCTATGCGCACCAGCGGGACAGGGCCAGTGCCAGGGCCTTAGCGCCGACGATGACCTGCTGCCACTCGACCTTCTCGCCAGCGGCGTGGGCATCTGCAATGGTGCCGGGGCCATAAACCATCGCCGTCAGACCAGCCAGCTTGGCGTATAGACGGGCATCACAACTCACGTTCCAGCCGAATATCTCCGAATCAATACCACATTCTATTGCCGCCTGGTTCAGCCCCGTGACCAGCGGGTGATTGGGATCGCTCTCGTAAGCGTCGTTGTGGAGCTTGTCGAAAGTGAGCTTGTAATGCGACTTGAGCCATTCGTCGTCGGTCTGCAGGATGGCGTCTTCAAGCTCCTGCCTAATCTGCGGCATCTGCTTGTTCGGCAAGAAGCCTACGCCGCCCTCTATGGTGCACTCGTCCGGCACCATCGAGGGCCAGTTGCCAGCATCAATCATGCCAATACATACCTGGACCGGGGCCTCGTAGCGCTCGAACAGCGGATAGTTCTGGCTGTCGGCAATTAGCTCTTTTTCGTATTCGAGGATATGCGAGATGGCCTCCATCATCTTCTCGATGGCATTCTCGCCTTCATTGCGGCGGCCCATGTGCAACGATTTGCCGTAAGTGATGAGCTTGAACCAGATTGCGCCGCGGTTGGCAGGGAAAACATTGAGCAGCGAGCCCTCACCGATTATCACCGCGTCAGCAGTGCAGCCCTGGCGGATGAGTGCCAGCGCTCCATTGCCCCCGGGCTCCTCTTCGATGACAAACTGCGTCTCGATGCGTCCGCCGGGGTTAAAGCCGAGGTCTTTGAGTGCAGCGAGCGCCAGAAGCATCATGACGATCTGGCCCTTGTCATCAGTAGCGCCGCGGCCATATACATACTCGCCGTCAAATCGCGGGGTGAAAGCCTCCTGCCACTCGCCGCCGGGGATGACGTCAACGTGGGATTGGATGATCGCGCTGTTGCCCTCATCGCGGCCCCATTGGGCCACGAGGTTGTAGCGGCCTTCGTACGACGTTTCGTTTTCGTTGTGGCTGTACTCAGGGTCGTCCATGAGGCTGTCAGGGATCTCGCGAAACTCGGGCGACAGGCCGATGTCAGTCATCACCTGCCTGGTGTACTCCTGCATCTCCATCTCATTGCCCTGCACGCTCTCGAATTCGATCATCTCCTGCAGCCACCGCAGGCCCTTGTCGTTGAGAGCGTCCACAGCGGAGCTGACCTGTTTGCAGCCCAGCGCTTCAGGCATCGCAATTCACTCCGGTTTCTATTGGTAGTAATTATTGGTATGTGTAAGTTCTTTGCAGGGTAAGGGGAATCCTGCACGAGGCAAGATAGGATCGGGATTTGTGCAAAGCCCCGCCTTCGCTAAAGCTTTGGCGGGCAAGCTTGTGCCACGCGATTATGTTTGGGCTCACAGGCTGCAAGACCTGTGCCACGCGACTATGTTTGGAAAACCCGACCTACGCGTTTGTGGATTATTCGGGTCAGGTCAGTATCTTAACACCATGGCTGTCGAGCGACAGAATCATGCCCGTCCAGTTCTTGCCGGTGCGCGGACCGGCTTGCAGCATCGCCGCCTGCACGCGCTGTGAGTTGTCGTGCTCGGCCAGAGCGACGATCGTAGGGCCGGAGCCGCTGAGCGCCGCACCCCTGGCACCGGCCTCTATCGCCGCCTGAATCAGCTCATCCATCCCGGGCACCAGATGCGCGCGGTAAGGCTGATGCAAGCGGTCGCGCATGGCGTCGGCAAGGCCGTCGTACTGGCCGCTGGCAAGCATCGCCACTACCGCCGCCGCCTGTCCGGTGTTGAATACCGCGTTGCACATCGGCACCTGGTCGGGCAGCACATCGCGCGCATGTTGAGTGTTGACCTGGAAATCCGGGATGGCCAGGACCGCGACGAGGCCCTCCGGCGCATCCAACGCCACGGCAGCCTTGGTCCCGTCATGCTGCTCAAAACAGACAGTCAGCCCGCCGAAGAGCGCGGGAGCAACATTGTCGGGATGGCCCTCCATCTCGACAGCAAGCCTCAGGGCTTCCTGGCGGTCAAGCGGGTAGTCAAGGGCCTGGCTTGCGGCGATGATTCCGGCTACGATGGCGGCGGAGCTGCTGCCCAGGCCGCGAGCGAGAGGGATGCTGTTTTGCTGGCACAGATGCCAGTGGCCGCTGTAGCCGGCCTCTTCAGCGAGGCGCTGGGCCGCACAGTAGCACAGATTCGTTTCATCCGTGGGGAGCTCGCCGGCTCCCTGGCCGGTTACCTCAACGCGTGGACCGGACGCCGGCTGTAGCTCCACGGTATTGTGCAGGGCCAGGGCGATGCCGAGAGAGTCAAAGCCCGGCCCCAAATTGGCCGTGGTCGCGGGTGCCTGTACCTTCGCGAAACGCTCAGTTTGCATAAGGCAGCTTACTCCTGATATATTCGAGGCAGCCTCTTGCCCATGCAGGAGAAGGTCTCCTCGGGAATGGTGCCAGCGCGGCGGGCCAACTCGTCAACAGTGATCTGTTCTCCGCCTTGCCGACCCATCAGTACAACTTCGTCGCCGGGCTTGCAGTCAGCCTCCTGGCCGACGGATACGACCGTCACATCCATGGACACGCGCCCGAGCATTGGCCGCCTCCGCCCGCGGATGATGACATCGGCGTTGTTGGAAAGATGCCGCGAATAGCCGTCCGCATAGCCGACCGGCACTATGCCGATATGTTGGAGTTGCTTGACTTCGTAGGTGCAGCCATAGCCGATCTTGTCGCCTGGCACAACGCGCTTGACTAGCGCCAGTCGCGCCTTCAGCGTCATCGGCTGTTTCAGTGGCGGCCGCTGGTCACCGGTGACCGCTTCGACTGCGCCGTAGAGACTGATGCCGGGCCGCACCATGTTGAAAGGCTTGTCGTGGTATAACAGCAATGCGGCGCTGGCGGCCATGTGCCGCCACTTGAAAGGGCCAAGTATCTGCTCGGCGACACTGACGGCCTGGCGGAAATTGTCAATCTGAAAAGCCGAGAATTCGGGGTTCAGCCCGGCATCAGCAAAGTGCGAGAAGATGCCCTCGAAGTCGAGATTGTGCAGGTCCCTGACCTGCCGGCAAAAGTCGGCGATCTGATCGTGACGCACGCCCATCGGGCACATGCCGGTGTCAATCTTGATGTGAACCGGCAGCGGCTGATTAGCGGCGGCCTGGGAAAAGGCGTGGGCCTCGGCGGGGCTCATGACAGCGGGAGTGAGGTCTGCGGCCACAATCTCCCTGGCCCGCTGTGGCGCACTGCATCCAAGAATCAACATCCTGCCGCGTACGCCCACGCCGCGCAGCTCCAAACCCTCGTCAACAGTCGCCACCCCGAACCATCCGGCTCCGGCCTTCTCCAACTCCTGGGTCACCGGCACCGCACCATGACCATAGGCATCGGCTTTGACCACCGGCATTACCGTCGTATGGCCGCCAACACGTTCCTCTATTATATGGAAGTTGTGGATTATCGCGCCGATGTCAATCTCTAGCCAGGCACGGTCGCGTTTGCTCATGTCAAAGCGCTCTCTGGGTCCAGGGGATATGCGGCATATCGGGTGACCAAACTGCGGATGAATTGTAATGGGCGTAGTGCGGCAAGTCAAGCTTGGGCAGAGGAGCAGCGTCAGCGGGCCTCGACTTCGGTTACCCACATGTAACCGGGGGCGTTGTCGGAGCCGGCCCGCGCGCCCTGATAAACGCGGATGCGGTCAAGCTCGATTGGCTCGAACTTGAAGGTGGTGATGCAATTGTCGCCGCTGCCATCTATTCGCTTGGCATCCAGCTTGACCCAGTCCTCGCCCTCGGGGATCCGCACATCAGTCTCGCGGGGAAGATGATGCCTCCCCCGGTACAGGGTCCAGAAAACGACCAGCTCGCCGATGGTTCGGGTCTGGCCGAAGCGGATTTCGAGCCAGTGCTCGGCCGAGCTGTCGGCCGAGGCCCATGAGACATCGTTCAAACGGCCCGGCCCGGGAGGGTAGGCGACCCCGTCATTGAGCGATGTCAGCGATTCGTAATTCGAAAGACAACTGTCCGCCGCTAAAGTCGCGCCCTGGGCCGCCAGAGCGTAGTTGGTGGCATCGAAGACGTCAAAGCGCACCACGGCTGTCAGCGTGTTCGGTAGCGGAGCCTCGTCGCTGACGGACATCTCCACCTTGTGCTTGCCATAACTGAGGTCTGCGGTCAGGACGTAAATGCGCGCCTGGCGCAGACTGATTACGGAAAAAGGCATGTGGCTGGCATCAACCGGCTGGTTGTTGATCTTGGCGCTGATCGAGTGCAAGTCAAGCGGGTTCTCGCGCTCGGCCACACCGAAAGCGATCGTTTGCGGGGGGTTTGGGAACTCGCCGATGTGCTGATCAGTGGATAGAGGCAAGGGGTTGCCATCAACCTTCACGCCCAGAAGTAGCGGCGGCTTGGTGTCATTGAGGTCAATGTGCGGGCGCGGATTGATGAGGAAGTACATCCGACTCGACCCCGTCTTTTCGGGGTTGAGCTGCAGGACTATCATGCCATCCTGGTGCTCGAAATCCGCTGGACCCCAATGTCCCTGAGCATCCCTGGTGAATATGCGCAGTTCGCCTGCGGTGTCTGGCGCTGCGACGGCCACCCGGGCCGGCAGTTGACAACTGGCGCTGATTAGGGTCTCGGCCCGTATGGGCGATGCAAACAGGGCACAAACGAGCAGCGCCGCGACTACGCAGGCATCGGCCACGGCTTTGAACAAGCGCATCTTTGTCGTCCTCCTGTATCAGCGAGGCGTGACTAACAAGGGTCGGCGTTTAGCGTGCCTCGATCTCGGCCAGCCACATCAGGTCAGGGCGGCCGGCAGCGCCGCCACCGGAATGTTGAAAGACGCGGAACTTGTCTGTCTTCACCGGCGCAAAGCGGAAAGTGGTGCAACGGCTGACGGGATGCTCGTCCTCAGGGGAGGAGTAGATGGCACGCCAGTCGCCATCCTCTGGGACCTGGATTTCAATCTTCCGGCTGGTATGATAGGCGCCACCGTAGTACGCCCAATAGACCGTGACTTCCTTTATGCTCTTCGGCTCAGGGAGGGTCACCTCAACCCAGTGATCGCCAGGACCCTCGGCCGAAGCCCACGACACGTCATTTTGGCAGTGAACGCCGGTTAAGTCCTTGAAGCCGTCATTGAGCGGCTCAAGGATCTCGTAGTTCGGGAAGCAGCTATCAGTCCGCATCTTGATGTCGGCCAGCGCCGCGAGCAGGAAATTGGTGGTGTCCACATAGTCAAAGGCGACGACGACCTGCAGCGCGTTGACCTGCGGCGAGGCGTCGGGGATGGAAACAATGGCCCGGTGCCTGCCATACTCGATGTTGCGCAGCCGCACGCTGACCGTAGCTTTGCTCGGCTCTGTGGACTGGATATTGATGTCCTTTTCACGCACAGTCAGTTCGTCCAACTTAGCGCGGACGGAAGTAAGGTCAAGCGCGTTCTCGGCATCGGCCACCTCGATGCGAATCAGGCGAGGAGCTCTGTTGGAAAGGCCGAGATGGACGACGCTTTCGGTCGGCAGTTGCCTGGCGTCCACCTTAAGGCCGGTCAGAGCCGGCGGGTTGCTGTCATAGATGTCAAGGTCTCGAGGCGGGTTGAGCAGCAGCATTATGTCCGAACCGCCCAACTTCGCAGGCTGCAGATGGAAAATGATGCGGCCGTCCTGCAGCTCATACTGGGCCGGCTGCCACTGACCCTTGCCGGCCTTGATGAAGACGCGAAACGGTTCGGCCTGCTGCACGAGAGGCATGACAAGATGGGCCGGCACATTACAGATAGCACGGACGGTCGCTGCACAAGCCGACATGCTACAAAGCATGACACCCACGCAGAGTCCGAAGCTCAACATCCTTGTCAATCGCATCGCTGGCAATCCTTCCTCAGTACGGTGGTAGCAGACAACGATGCAATATTCCGCTCGCAACCCCTGGTCACCTGCTTTTGTGAGACACAAATAGGAGCCGCGCTGTTCGAGGGGCGTGCAGGATTTTCGCCGGCAGTGTAGTAAAGTATAATGGAGGCTGGCGGGCAAACCTGAGAATATGCTGGATGGGAGAATAATGGATTTCAAACTGGGCGACTGGCCAAGCTATGCAGAGGACGAGTGGTGGCGGCAGTGGGCGACACAAAGCAGCGGGGAATTGTCACTGCTGGCGCGCTGGAGTGATGACTGGGAGCAGTGGCAGAGGCTGCTGCGCGAGAGAGTCGCCGAGCTGCTTGGCTGGGAGCAGCAAGATGGCGAAGTCGAAGTGCAGCTTCTGGGGCAGAAGGACGCGCAGAACTTCAGCCTGCAGAAGATAAGCTTTGGCGCCGACGACGGGACGCAGATTCCCGCGTATGTATGCGTGCCGCATGATAATGAAACGCCGCTGCCGGCAGTGGTGCTGAGCCACGATGCCGGCACCTCGAAGGAGGCGATGGCGGGCTTGCTGGACGCGGGCAACCCCGAGGCGGCACCGGGGTCGCGCCTGGCCGCCGCCGGGTATGTAGTCTGCTGCATGGATCGCAGGGGCTGCGGGGAGCGTCCGCGCAGAGACGAGGCGGCGCAGATGTGGGATTGGCTGGGCAGGCCCGCTGTGGGCCGGGACGCCGCAGACCTGGCAGCGGCCTATCGGGTGCTTTGCCAGCGGCCGGACGTACAGAGCGAGCGGATCGGAATCGTCGGCATCGGTAAGGGCGCAGCGGCGGCACTCTATGCGGCGATAATGGAGACGGGGCTGCAGGCGACGGCACTGTGCGGGTACCTTGCCCGCTACCGGTCGCTGCCGCTGGTGGCAAGCGAGGAGCAGCGGCGGGCGCTATGTGAAGTGGTAGCTGGCACGGTGCCGGCGGGTCTGTTAGCCTATGCGGACTTCGAGGACCTGGCGTGTCTCATCGCGCCGCGGCCGCTTTGCCTGTATCAGCGCCACGAACCGAATTTGCCCCCGGAGTTGGCCGCCGAGGCGGCCCGGCGCATCTCTGAAGGCTACGATCTTATGGGCGAGAAGATCAGGTTGAGGATAGATGTTGCGGAACAGACAGCCGAACACCAGGAGCGGACGGTGGTGGACTTTTTCGACGACTGGCTGAAACTGCCGGTAGCGGAAAAGCCATCACAAGGCAATTGATCGCGACTGGTGTGGGGAGTATGCTGTCTAAGGAATGGACGGCTGAAGCTGAGTGTGCAAATGCCCGGATTAAGAGGAGTTGAATGAGAAATGCAGCAAGCGTTGTCCAGAAACAGGCTGGGAGCGACATTGACGGCTGTGGTGCTGGTGGCGATTTTGAGCGGCTGCGCGGGCGGACTGCTGGGAATGGTGCTGCAGTTGGTAACCGTTGGGAAACTGGTTGGAGACGTGCAGGATCTGAAGGACAGGTTTTTCAAGGACCCCGATGAATACCAGGTGTTTTTTGACGGCTATCTGCTGGGGAAGCGGCCCGAGAAAAGCGGCGAGCTGGAACTAGACGGGCTGCCCAGCGGCCGGCACCTGATATCGGTGATTGACGAGGACTACCGCACCGGGTTCCATCAGTCGGTTGAGATCACCCCTGGGCAGGCGGGCCTGCAACTTTCTGATTACAACGCCCTGGAAGGAGCTGTGATCAGTGGCAAAGTGGAGCGCCAGGCTGGTGGCGGCCGTGTGGGAGTGGCTGACCTGCTGGTGGTCGCGGTCTTCGATGGCGCCAGTGCGCTGCGGGAGAATGGTGGCGTTATCATCACGATCCCGCCGACCGATGACACGACCTATGTGATGGGCTACACCAACAGCGCAGGCAACTATCGGCTAGGCCCGTGTGCGTATGGAAGCTGGCTTGTGACCACCGCACTGCCGGGCTATTACGCTGACGCGCGGGTGCTAGTCACAAGCGCGGGGAGCGATGGCCGGAACGAAGACCTGTACCTGGCCGGTCAGCCGCTTGACAATTCGGCGACGGTGCTGGGCTCGGTGACGCAGAACGGGCTTGAGGGGCTGGCTGATGCGCTGGTCTATACCGACCTGGACGCGGCCTATGAGGGTCAATTGACGGCCGAGCGTGCGACCGAAGTCGAAAACCTGGCCGGCTTCAGCCTCATAGACGGGCCGTGGTTTGCCTGGACGCGGCTGGGTACGGTGAGCGACGCGGCAGGAGCCTACTCGCTTCGCACCAACACGGGCCAGCAGACGATCATCGGCTTCAAGTACGGCTACCAGGCCAAGGCGATGGATCTGAATCTGGGTCCTGACGACGCTTTTCAGCTAGATTTCGATCTGTCGAGACCGTAAGGCACGGCAATTGGCGTCGGGCTGGAACTGTAGTTATGCAGATTTCTGGTCTGTGGCTCATGCATCTGTAATTGTAGGCGCTGGTACTGTGATGCGCCTTGGGCCGGATAGGGAACCCGAATTTTGCTTTCGCAAAATCCACCCTATTCGGCCCCTCCAAACGACTCAACCACCACGGCGTCGGGCTGCCCTTCGGCAGGCTCAGGGCGCACACGGCAGGGCGTGCGGGAAGCCTGACCCACGCCGCTGGCGTGAGTGCCGACGTGGCGTTAATGACAGGGAGGTCCCCACCTTGCTGGCTGGTTTTCAAGTAGTTGATATTACGCCGCCGCTGGGCGTGCATCTGGCCGGGCATTTCAACGCCAGGCCGTCGAATGAAGTGCACGACCCGCTAACGGCGTACGCGATGGTGCTGGATGACGGGAACACCAAGGTGGCGCTGGTCGGCACGGACCTGGTCGGTTTACCGGCAGAGTTGGCCGGCCAGGCACGCGCGCTGGTCTCACAGCAAACCGGCATAGGGCAGGACGCGGTGATGATATGGGCTACGCACACCCACGCCGGGCCGGAATTGGGAGACCTTGGGTGGTACCCCGAGGCGCCGCAGTATAATGCGCTGCTGCCGAAACTTCTGGCTGGGTGCGTGGCCGGAGCAACGCAGAAAATGCAGGAAACTACGGCACGAGTGGCGTCGGGCAGCGAACAGCGCATCTCATGTAACCGGAATTACCGGATGCTCGGCGGTGACACGGGCACTAACCCGGGAGTAGGGAACCCCGGCGTGTCCGCCTTTGATGGGCCGATTGACCCCGATGTGGGCGTGCTGCTGCTGGATCAGGAGGGCCGCAGTCGGGCCGCGCTGGTCAATTTCGCCTGCCACCTGGACGTGATCGGCAGCGGCAACTATCGGTACTCGGCCGATTACCCGTACTATATGCGCGAGATGCTCGGGGATGTCTATGGGGCCGATTTTGTGGCCATGTTCGCCAACGGGGCCTGCGGCAACCTCAATCATATCAACGTGTTTGGCAACAAACGTCAGGGCGGCTATGACCATGCGCGCATGATGGGACGGACTCTGGCCGGTGAAGTGATGAAGGTTGACCACAGCGCCCGGCCTGTAGAGCTGAAGCCGCTATGGTATAGATCCGAAAAGATCGAACTTGGATTACGCGAATTCACGGACAACGAGATCGCGCAGTTTCGCAGAGATATAGAGGAGACGGAAGCTACCGCCTCGCAGATGTCGTCGGCTAACTTTGCGCGTGGCCGGGCCCTGCGCGCCCTCAAAATCGTTGAATCCGGGATTACCTCGGAAGAAGTGGAAGTGCAGGTGCTGGGGCTGGGGGCTCTGGCAATCGTCGGCATCCCCGGCGAGTACTTCGTGGAGTTCGGGCTGCAGATAAAGGAGCAAAGCCCGGCTGAGGCGACCTTTGTAATCGAGCTTGCCAATGGGTCGATAGGATATATTCCGACGGCCGCGGCGCTGGAGCAGGGCGGCTACGAAGGCTCCAGCGCGCGTTTCAGGCCTGATGCGGGGCAGAGGCTGGCCGACGCAGCACTGCAGATGCTGACGGCCAATCTATAGGCAATGACATGAGACGAGGACGATCACGGTGAGAACAATCGGCCTCATCGGCGGCATGAGTTGGAATTCTTCACTGGAGTACTATCGCATCATAAATGAGAGCATCCAGGAGAGGCTGGGCGGATTGCACTCCGCCAAGTGTATTCTCTATTCTGTTGACTTCGGAGAATTGGGGAAACTGCAACGTGAAGGAAAATGGGAAGAACTCGCCGGCCTAATGGTTGAGGCTGCCGAGAGACTGCAGGGGGCAGGGGCTGACTGCATAGTCATCTGCACAAACACTATGCACAAACTGGCAGATGACATCGAAAGCAGCATCAACGTTCCGTTGATTCATATCGCCGATACGACTGGTGATGAGATTCGGAAATCAGGATTGAGTAGAGTTGCTCTATTAGGGACACAGTTCACGATGGAAGAGGATTTCTACAAGACCAGGTTAGAGCAGAAGTATGGCGTTGAGGTCGTCATACCCGGTCAAAAGGACCGGCAGGCAATCCACAACGTTATCTATGAAGAATTGTGCCTGGGAGTGATAAAGCAATCATCAGCAGAGATGGTGACGGCAGTAATCGGGGGTCTGGTGGCAAGCGGCGCGGAGGGTGTAATCCTCGGATGCACGGAACTGCCACTTCTCATTAGACAGGAAAGCATCGAAGTTCCCGTATTTGACACGACGGCAATTCATGCACAGGCGGCGGTTGATTTTGGACTTCGGGCATCTTGAGCTGTGTCATCGGCGCACAGGGGGCCATGGGAGCCAGCATAATCACGTGACAAAGCGCTGAAGTGTTGGAGCAACAATGGCGGCCAGGGTATATACAAAACGTTTTAGACGCCAAAATCGGCTGATTGCAGCGACGGTGACGATGGCCGCCGGTGTGGCGCCTTTTATGCTGACACTGGCGGTCCTGCAATTCTGGAGCTCGCCTGCCCGCTACGCGGCGGGGCTGTTGACGGTGGCGACTTTCGTTGCTGCGGGCCTGGCGGCATGGTACAGCAGAGGGACACTGGCCTTGCTGGGGAACTATGGGCTGAAACAGCGGTTGGGTAAGCTCACTGAAGCCGAGCTTGGCAGCGGCATCGAGCAGGCCGGGGCGGCTTTTGTCGGCTTCTCTCCCGGTGAAGAGATGCGGGTCTGGGACGGTGAAACCGACCGCGACGTGGGATTCCTGGCGGTGGAGAACAATACGTTGATTTATGTGGGCGATGAATATAAGTGGTCGCTGCCGAGGGAGCAGATTGACCAGGTGGAGTTGGCGGCGTCGAGTTCGGGAGTGCGACGGATCATAGTGCGCTGGCACGCGCCGCGTGAAGGGCCGAGAGCTTTCAGCATAGTGTGCCGGGAGGCGAACACCCTGGAGGGCGTCGGGCTGGTCAACCTGCGGCTGTACGCGGCGCTGCGCGACTGGGTGTGGTCAGATGCGCCGCCGGCGCGTCAGAATACGCTAAGATGGGGCTATCCGCCGACGGATACTTCCGGTGGCTGGGCCATTGACCAACCGCTCTCCGGAAGCTGCACGAGCGTGCTGGCGATGACAGTGATCGTGGTGCTGACGATATGGCGAGTGAGCGGCGCGCTGTTGGGCATGGGGGACTACTACGGGGCAATACTGTGGGCCGGTCTGCTCGCTGTGGTCGGGGCGGTATTCACCGCCTACCTGCTGAGCTATCTGCACTTCTGGCACGCCGAAAAGAGCCGACCGCGCCGCGGCGACGGTTAAACAGCCGCTACATACATTGCTCGCGGCACAACCCAGCAGGCTACACGATTAAGCAGCGTGGCGCTACGATATCCTCAGCAGGAGAAAGGCCGAGTGTCGCCGAAATGTAGGGCAAATGTCGCAGTTGGGGTGCAGTCACAATAGCGTGGACTGAGTTGGCGCGCATAGTAGCTTGTCGCCAATCTATTCTCAGGCCGATCGTGGCTAAGGTAGTTCGGCAATGTACTGCCGGGTATGACACGCTTGACTGCAAGTTGATAGCGCGGTTTTGAGAGAAGGTGACCACGTTGTCAGAGGATGGCGAGGACCGCGGCGACGAACTTCAGCGGATGGCAAGCCGTCTCGAGTGGATAGAGGAGACGGTTGCAGGGCTTGTCAGGCGCGTTTTCTCTCTGGAGCAGTCTCTAAGGCCGCCGGCCACCGAACAACCGCCCCCGGAAGCAGCGGTCGCAGAGCCACCCCCGGTGTCTGCGGTGCCCCCCGTCGAAGAATGCCCGGCCAGCGTGCGCGATGAAACGGAGCAGCCTCCTGAGCAAGCTGCCCCCGCAACACCGCAGCCTTCTGTAGCTCCCAGCACTGCTGCGCCCCCCACTCCGCCGGTTCCCGCCAGGGCACGAGGATTTCGCGCACAGGATTTCGAGGCGGAGATCGCCCTCAAATGGCTGGCGCGGGTTGGCGTCGTGGCCCTGACTATCGGCGCTGCGTTCTTCCTGCAACACGCCTTTGCCAGCAACTGGATCGGCCCCGTCGGCCAGGTATCGCTGGGTATCATTGTCGGCCTGGTGCTGTTGGCCATCGGCGAGCAACAACGGCAATTGGACAGAGACGCTTTCGGCCAGGCGCTAGTCGGCGGCGGCATAGCGATACTGTTCGCATCAATCTACGCCGCATACGCGGCTTTTTCTCCGCGGCTGCTGGCCCAGCCGCTGGCATTCGCGCTGATGGCTCTGGTCACGGCTCTTGCAGTCACACTTGGCGTGCGCGCCAATGCGCTGAGCACCGTGATACTGGCGACGGTGGGTGCCTTTCTGACTCCGGTACTAATCCGGCAAAGCGGCACCGGGGCCGGGATATCGGGCATGGTTATGCTGTTTGGGTACATCGCAGTCCTCGATCTGGGCCTGCTTGCGCTGTCCTTCTTCAAGCAGTGGCGGGTGCTGCAGTTTCTCAGCTTTGTGGGCACATGGGCGATGATGTGGGGGTGGCTGGGGTCGAAATACGACACTCACCTGGCCTGGCCCGCATACATAACTATGGGCCTGTTCTTTCTCATCTTCGCCTTCGTGCCGGTCGTGCGCAACCTGTGGCAGCGCAGCCGCACGCGCCAGGATGATCTGTGGCTGATACTGCTGAACGCGGCGTTCTTCTTCCCCACCGTCGCCCTGCTGCCGACTGCTACGGACCTCAACGAGTATCTCGGGTTCTATGCAGTGGTCATGTCCGTCTTCTATCTGGGCCTGGGCGGCCTGGCCCGCGAACGCAGCCCGGACGACAAGCTGCTGATCCTGTCCTGGCTGGGCCTGGGGCTGACCTTCATCATCCTGGCCGTCCCGCTGCAACTGCGCGGCCACTGGATCATGGTCGGCTGGGCAATTGAGGGAGGCGTAATAGTGTGGATGGGCCACCGCCTGCGGCATGTCGCGCTGCGCGTGGTCGGCTTGATTTTGCAGACCGTGGCGGCAACGGTAATGCTCTTGGGCTACCTACCCGTACTCGCGTACCGCGGCCCCGATACGCTTGTGTTCCTGAATGCGACCTTCCTTTCATTTGCCATCTGTGTGCTGGCGCTGGCGGCGTCATTATATATCTACAGAGGCTCAGCCCAACTTGAGAGGGAAACCGAGGGGGCTGGCACCTTCCTGGAGGTGGCGATAGCCGTTCTTACGCTGTGGGGTGTGACCGTGGAGATGCTCCGTGACGGGGTGGGCGGCCCTATCGTCATGCTCACCTGGGCGGCGGCTGGTGTATTCCTGGTGTGGCTGGGCATCAGGTGGGAACGACCCATCTTTCGCACTGGTGGTCTGCTTGTGCAGGCGGTCGTGGTAGCCTGGCTGCTGCTCATATATGACATTGCCCAGCCCCATCGCGCAGGCTGGTACATACCGATATTCAACCAGGTATTCGTGTGTTTCTTCGGCTCTCTGGCAGCCTTCGCTATGACGCTGAGCTTATACGCCAAGAGCGGGGACCGCTTCGGGGAAGCGCAGGCAGTTCGGTCACCGGTGCCGGCAATACTGATCGGGGTGATAGTGCTGTGGGGTCTGACCAAGGAGCTGGGTGGGGCATTGACCTGGGCCAGCGTGCCCCATGACAGCCGGGGGTTTGCCATATCGGCGCTGTGGTGCATTTATGCTGCGGCGATGGTGGGTATCGGGATGAGCCGTCGGTCTCGGCCCGTGCGTCTGTTCGGATTGGCCGTGTTCGGCGCGGCTATAATCAAAGTCTTCGTTTTTGACCTCGCCGGTCTGCAGACGATCTGGCGGATTCTTTCATTCGTCTGCCTTGGCCTGATCCTGATCGGGGCGGGCTATCTGTACAACCGCTACGGAGATCTGTTGCTGGGCGGCGAGAGGGAGGACGATTCCGCTTGAGAATCGCGGGAGTACTGGGGGCTGTGTTGCTCGGGGCTTTGGCCGCACATGGCGACTTCGATGCCAGGCAGTGGCGCTATTACAAGGAGATATCAGGGGTCGGAGCCGCCGGCTTCTATGCCGTTGATCTGGACGCGGATGTCATGGCCCGGGCGCAGTATCAGCTCGCGGACCTGCGTATCATTTCCGGCGAAGCCACCGAGCAACCGTACGAGGTGCGAATTGACCGCGGCGAGCGCACCGTCGCGGCGGTGGCTGCAAAGGTGTACAATCTGTCCCGCGTTCCGGCAAAGGGCACGCGCTTCGAGTTGGATTTGCAGACACGGGAGAAGTTCATCCGCGAGATCACCATCAATACGCCCGACCACGATTTCCGCTATCAGGTGGCAGTCGAGGGCAGCCATGATGCACGCAACTGGGCGATGCTGCGCGACGATGGCGCCATCTTTGATTTCAGCGGTGACGTGCGGTCCCGCAGCACCATTGTCAAGCTCCCGGAGACCAATTTCCGGTATCTTCGCGTGACCATAAGGGACACTGGAGAAAAGCCGATAGAGGTGAGCGGGGCGCAAGTTAACAAGCTGCTCTTCCGGGCTGCTCGCCGCGTGCAGATTAGCCCCGTCAAGGAACGCATTGAGCTGAACGCTGAGCGCAATGCCAATGAGGTGTACCTGGACCTGGGCCGCGCGGGACAGCCGTTTGACGAGGTTGAGGTCGCGTTCTCGGACGACAACGTCCGCCGCCCATGCTATGTGCGGGTCTCCAATGCCCCGGAAGAAGCAGGCTGGCGTACCGTAGCCTCCGATGTTGTGTTCCGGTATCATACCGCCACGTTCGTTGGCGAGCGCGCCACGATGGCGATTCCTGAAACGCGCTCCCGCTACGTGCGCGTGTCGGTGTTGAACTTCGATGACGAGCCGCTTAACGTCACGGGCGTCACGCTCTATGGCAAGCCCCGGACCGTGGTTTTCGAATGCGACCCCAAAACGCGGGTGAGGCTTTACTACGGTGGCGAAAGCGCCGGCTCACCCCGCTACGACCTGTCCACGTTTCTCCGCTACGAGCAGCTTCAGCCGAAGACGGGCCTGAAGCTTGGTGCTGAGACTAACAATGAGGCGTACGTGGGCGACAGGCCGCCATGGACGGAGGCCAATTTCTGGGTGCTGTGGGTGGTCATTGCTGCGGCAATAGTTGTAGTGGGGAGCATGATAGTCCGGCTGATGGCGGCCGTCGGCACCGAGCACGAACCACCCGATGGCGCTGGTGAGTGAAGTGCGCGGCGGCACTCGGCAGGTTGCCGGGTGATGATCTGCGCCCTTAAAGAGGACAGTCAGCGGCCCCTTGACCTCGCGGACAGTCGTTTCGGGAAGGCGCAGGCCCCGCTCGGTTACAATTGCAACTTGGGGACGCAGAAGGTGGGATTGGTAAGTCCGTAACCATGTGCAGTCATGCGGCCGCTGGTGAGGCGGCCGTTTGTCGTCAAAGGATTTCGGGCGCCGCCGGCGAAGATTCGATTAAGATTGCAGCCACCGGGGTAAGGGATGGCTGAGTGGCAACTGGAGGCAAAGCAGCCGATGCGTGTCACCGATGTCGAGCCGATAGCGCTCACCTTTCCGATAGATCCGCCGCTTCCGCGCAGCACGGCGCGACCGGAAACAGCGGAGTTGAACATCTACGTGCTGCGCGTGACCACCGAGGACGGCACCTGCGGATGGGGTGAGGCATGGCTGAAGGAAGAAAGCAACTTCGGCCCCGCCGCTGAGGCGCTGAGGGATCTGATCATCGGACAGGACCCGCTCGACCGGATGCTGTTGTGGGATCGGATGGCGCTGGTGGCCGGCGGCAAGGCTGCGAAGGAAGTCGGGCCACAGGGGTGTCGGGACCATCACGCGGTACTCAGCGGCATAGACACCGCTCTGTGGGACCTTGCCGGGAAAAGCCTTGGGGTATCGGTGGCGCGGCTGTTGGGCGGTGTGCGCAGCCGCCTGCTGGACACCTATGTAACGGGTCTGTACCTGGAGCCGGACGATGAGCTGGTGAGGAAGGCGAAGCGGATCGTGGACAGCGGCTCTCGGGCGCTGAAGATGAAGCTGGGCGGGGATCCCGCTAGAGATGTCCAAGCCGTAGCCGCGGTCAGAAAGATGGTGACAAATCAGGTGGTGCTGATGGCCGATGCCAACGGCGCTTACGATGATTACGAGACCGCGCTTGCCGTGGGCCAGGAGCTTGCCAAGCATGACATATACTGGATCGAAGAGCCGTTGCCGGCCGGGCGCTGGGATGATTACCGGAAGCTGGCCGCTGCGCTGCAGCCGCCTATTGCCGGTGGCGAGACGCTGTACGGACTGAAACATTTTCACGAGGCGCTGCAGGGGCAGACAATGCACGTGGTGATGCCTGACCCGAGGCTGTGTGGAGGGATCTCGGCGGCGCGGATAATCGGCGAACTGGCACCGCTGTACGAGGTGCGCATGTCGCTGCATAGTTGGATTTCACCGGTGGCGCTGATGACGGCGGCCAATATTTCGGCGACGATGCCGTATGCGGAGCGGCTGGAACTCGAAGGCAGCCAGACCGGCCTGATGGAGGCAATGCTGCAGGAGCCGCCGCAGTTTGAGGACGGCTTCCTGATCTTCGAAGACAAGCCGGGGCTGGGTTTTGAGATCGCCGAGAGCTTTATCGAGAAGTACGGGCGGCCGGTTGCAGGCCATTGACGGACCCGATTGCCAGCGCCCGAATCGCGTAGGTCGGGCTTTCTACAGCAGTTATGCAGATTCTTGGTTTGTGACCTGCGCACGGCTGGTTGTGGGCGATGGCGGGATGACAAGCCGTGGGCCGGATGGTCTGTGTTTTGCTTGGCAAAACACAGCCCATGCGGCCCCTCCGAACGACTCACCGACAACGGCGTCGGGCTGCGGTTCGACAAGCTCACCGCCCTGCCTGCCCTGAGCTTGCCGAAGGGGAGCAACGTCGAAGGGGAAAGCCTGGCCTACAGTCCTGGCCCGATGCCTCGGGCGCAACGGAAGGCAAGAGCGATGGTGGGACACGAACTGGTAGAGGCGGTCCTGGCAGCTAATCAGAAGCTGGATGCCGTAGTCGAGCGGGTCTGCGGGGCCTGCGAGTATAGTTGCTGTCATACCGGCACGATGGTGGGCAGCCACGGCGTGCGCCGGCTATACAAGGGGATGCGGCTGGACCGGGAAGTGGCAAGCCGCGTGCGGGACGGCCTGGACGAGCGGGCCAAGGAACTGGCCGCTGACCTGGATACGATCGAGCAAGTCACCGGGATGCTCAGGACCAGCTACGGGCAGGAGATGGCCGAAGAGCTTGCTGAAGTCGAGGCGTTGACTGACGACTGGCGCAAGTTCACGGATTTTGTCGCTTCGCAATTCGAGCCGAGCCCGGAAAATCTGAGGCGGCTGATTCAGTTTTCTGCAATACGCCACAACCTGCTGCGGCAAATCCGGGAGTTCCCCGGCGCGGAGGCGGCACTTGCCAACTTGTGCGCTCCGGGCGGCAGCTTCCATTTCCGCCGTCGCAAGCTGGCACCGCCGCGCTGCATGTTCCACGCCCAAGGCTGCCTGCTGGGCAGGTACAAGCCGGTCAAGTGCGCCAACTTCTTCTGCAGCGGCGACCCTAACCTGCTCGCAGAATGTCAGAGCGAAATGGATTTCGACGAATTCGTGCTGGCCAATATGTATGCGGAAAGCTTTGAGTTCGTAAAGAGTGCGACCGCGCTCGAGAACGAGCTGGGGCGGGAGTACTGGGAGCCGAAGATTGCATTCACCTCGGACCCGCAGCAGCAGGCGCAACTGCAGGAACTGGTACGGCAACGTGATGGGAAGGTTGAGATTCGCCAGGAGCCCGGCAGCTTCTTTCTGTCAACCCAGGAGTTGCTGGACCTCACCTGGGAGCACGGTCGGGACAACACGCTGGTGTTTTGTGCCGCGTCGGTGGGCAGCCCGGCGCTGTACGAGCTGGCCGTGGCCCTGCAGCAGGGCCACAATGATGAGATCCTGGGCGGCTTTGTACTGATCGCGGAAAGCTTCACCACCCCGAGCTTCATGCCTCACCCGATGTGGTCCGATCGTCTGATGAGCCAGCCGCTGGGGAGCCTGGACATCTACGCAGTGCGCGAAGACTGAGGCGGCCACGCCGTCAGTTTGCTGGCGGAAAAGACCACACCCGGGCTCCCATGGGCAATGCACACCACTGGCCCCGCGGGTGCAACTGATGATATGTGCCGGCTGTACGTCTGCCAGACTTCGCAGCGCTTACACATAGCGGTTACATGCTGAGAGCTGGGCGCCAGATGCATGCCTCCGCTTCTAGTTCGATTCTATGTCCAGGGCTGTCTTGCGCGCCTTGGCTATTTTGGTCAGAGCAGGACAGTGGCTCCCCCAAGAGCAGTCCCGTGCGAGCCAGAGGTGTTTTTCACCTTGTTTGTATATCATCACCTCACCAAGCTCAGGATCGCTGTCCGCACGCCATACGTTATTGCCTTGGGCATCCGTGATAGAGCGGAATCTTCCGTCCGGGAAGAAACGCATCGTCTCTCCAGGGAGGAGAGCAAAGAAAGCGAAGCTCGGCCGCCAGTATGTGTCAACGGTTATCTCGCTCGTTCCGGACAGGCCCTGTTTATCCGCAGTCGGAATTGTGCCCGGCTCAAACTCTGCGTTATGCTGCTTCAACCGATTCGCAACAGCATTGTCAGGGTCCAATGCCAAGACCTTGTCCAAATACCCGTTCGACCTCTCCCAAGCCTGCTTGTTGAACCTGTCAAGGCCCCATTCCAAGAGACCGAGCTGAAGTAGGACGTAACGGTTGTTGGGTTCTTTGGCCAAGGTATTGTGGAGTTCCGCGCGCGCCTCTTCATACGCTTCGTTCCCTAGAATCTCTGCGACAGCTTTCTCGAACTCAGCACGCGCGAGTGCTTCGCGGGTCTCCAACACTCTTGCGCGGGCAGCATCAGCGTGGCGTCCGCTCGGAAATCGCCGTAGGTACTCCTCGTATGTCCTGAGTACCACTTTGTAGTCCGGGTTTGTAGCCGCCACACGTTCTGCTGCTGTGAAGGTGTGATCGTCCTGATAGCACGGCCCGAAATAGACTATGCTTGTAACGATGACAATTGCGACAAAAAGACCAACCGCGATGGCCCGTTTGCCCATCAGTACTCACCTCCCGAAACGGTGCCCGTCTCCTTACGCACCGCGCATTCTCAACATATGCCATTAATAGGTCCAATCTTCTTTGGGCGTGCTCACGGCACCTGCATAGGTGCGACATTAGCTTGAAGGCACTGGACCGTTTCCCCACCCTTGCGTCTGGAAGGCCAGATGATGAGAAGAATGTGTCGATCCTACGTGGCCCCAGAGCCGGCCGCCGAACGACCTCTCCCGTCATTTCACCGCCACCTGATCCGCCGGCAGATTCAGCATGATGCCGTGGGTGCGGATGGTGACGAGCAGGTCGTCGGGAGTGTCGGCTTGTGTTTCTGCCGCGGCTTTTCGCAGCTTGCTTGCCAGGCGGCTGCGATGTGAGTAAAGCTGCCCGGGATATGCAAACTGCTCTTCACCCCACATGGTGCTATACAACTCCTCATATTGCACACACTGCCCCGGCTTTTCGGCGAGTGTTTTCAACATGCGAAACTCGGCAGGCCGCAGCGGGACCTTGCGACCGCAAAAGCTGGCCTCGTGTGGGCGTGCGGTGTATATCAGCAGCGCCGGGCCCCCGCCGCAAGCAGGTGGGTGCACAAAAGCCGGCTCGTCCAGGGGCGCGGTATGGCGCCGGCTGAGACCGTCGGCGCTGAGACGCCTCTGAGCCGCATGGTACAGGCGGCGGGCAAGCAGTGGCGGGATGAGTTCGGCGAGGCCGTCAGGGCCGGCCTTGAGTACCGCAGCGGGGCTAGCATAGCCGGCACCCAACAGCGCCTGCATCAGGTCGCGGTCCAGGCCGGAGACTTGCAGGTCGTACAGCGGCAGCGCCTCGGCCTCGATGCCGCCACAGAGGCGACGGGCGAAGGCGGCAAGGCTGTGCTCAGCAGCTTTCCCCCCAAGCTCGGCAGCGATGCGGGCGGTGATGTCCACCAGCCAGGCGATGGTCTCGGCGGCGTGCGCCAGGCGTGCGGCAGGAATGTGTAAAGCCTCTTCGAGTTCGGCAGCCGGCTCCGGCCCGATCCAGCGCAATAATGCCAGCACCAGCGCGGCCGCAGCACTGCGGCGGGCGACTGGGATGGCTTGGTCGGCGAGAATGTCAGCCAGGCACTCAGCAACTTGAGAGCTCGTCCCGGACTGCTCGCAGGCAGTGGCGAGCAGTTCGGCACAGCAGTCGCGGTGGTCCCCAGTAGATGCCGGCAGGTAAATGCCATCTGCTGCTTCGGCAGTCAGCGCGCAGAGCAGCGCCGCGTGCCAGGGATGCGGCGGCTCGCCCACTGCTTTGCAGTGGTTACCCGCGGTTTTGACGCCGCGTACGAGCCATGTGAAGCTTGCCAGGCAAAGGTCGCTGGTGCCAAAGATGCGGCCCAGCGCGGTAGCGGAGAAGCCCTCAGGGCTATCTGCGAGCAAGCCCAGATGGCGACATTCGTCGGCGGCGTCTATGAGCTCTTGCGGCACACGCTCCGCAGACGAAGCGCCGCGCAGGAAGCCGGCACCGTATGTCCGCGACCAGGCGATGGCCAGGTCCGATTCAGTGCATGTGCCAAAGACGGCAGCAAGCTGCATCAGTCGGTGTGAGGGCGCGTAGTCGGGCGGTCCGGGCCGGTCGGAATCGTGCACCCTGGCATCAGGGGCCAGCACATACCGGCGCATGAGTGCTGCGGCGCGCAGTTCAGAATCTGCAGGCACAATGGCGCGCCCGAATTCGTCGCTCCAGCCGAGTCGCCCGGCGCGTCCGGCGCGGTTGTCAAACTCGGCGCGGGTCAGCGGCTGCACTGAAAAGCTGCTGCGGCCAAGCCCGTCGCGGCGGTGCCACAAGAACGGGTCAACGAGCACATTACGAGCTGGCAGGTTGAGGCCCAGCGCAAGTGTGGACGTGCAGCATAAGACGCGGATGTCGCCGCGCAGAAAGCCGGCTTCAATGGCTTGCCGCTCGGCGAATTGCAAGTCGGTGCTGTGAAAGGCTACGCCGTACAGAGCCAGCTCCGCAAGCCGGCGGCGGATATACGTCTGCGGCAGGCCACGCAACTCGGCGACCGTCTGCGCTTCGTCATACTGAGTCATAGCTTCGACAAGCCGCGTGGCCAGTTCGATGGCGCTGCGGCGGTCGCGGACAAACACGAGCGTAGGTTCGTCGGCCAGTGCGAGGGCGATGATGCACAGGGCGTCGAGTAGTGACGAAGCATCGGCAACGTCAGCGTTCTCCCACGTCTCCACGCCGGCCGAGCCGCTGTTGTGCTCGACATAGCGGAACTCATCACCAATGAGCACGCCCTTGCGCAGCTCTACGGGACGCGCCTCGAGCTGCAACCACTGCGCGCCGAGCCACTCGGCGATTGATCGGTCGGTGCCCAGGGATGCCGACAAGCCGACGATCTGCACTCCGGAATCAGCGGCAAGACGGCTTAGCAAAAGCTCCAGGCACGGGCCGCGCTGAGGGTCGGTGACCAGTTGAAGCTCATCAGCAATTACCGATGCGAAAAGCGAGGGCAAAGCTGAACCGGATCCACTGCTTCGTAGCGAGTGGCCCGCCGGGCGGTCGAACATGGCGCGGATTTTCTCGGGGATGGCCACGACAAGGTCAAACTCGCCGCGCCTCACGGATTCTTCATCGGCGCGACGGTCCCTGGTGCATATTCTCACCCGCAAGCCAAGCGGCTCGTAGAGATGGCGAAAAAGCGCGTACTTGGCCTCGGCGAGGGCCTTGGTGGGGACGAGGTACAACGCCCGGCGGCCCTCCATGGCGGCCCTGACCGCGGCCATTTCGCCGACCAGCGTCTTGCCGGAGCTGGTCGGCGCGCAGATCACAACTCTTTTTCCCGATAGAACGCCACAGTGCTGCACCGCCTGCTGCTGCACTGGCAGCAGCGTGTCGCCATATTCGGTGCGCCAGATGTCAATCAGCTGGGTGGGTACACCGTAGGCCTCCAGAGATTGCATCAGCATGACATCACCCCTTTGCACGGCGGGCCGACTGCCACTGCGTGACTGCGACTGTGGGATTATCCCTGGCGGCGGATGTGCCTCGGAGCGCGAACAGCGACCCAAACCGAGGGATTATATCAAACGTACGTTCGATTGTCAAGGCCACAGTGCAAAATAATATCATGTGGGCACAAGGCATTCTTGGGTGAGTCGCTTGGGAGGGGCCGGCACGCTCTAGCAATCAGATTGCGCTGAGGACAGGTCACACAATGCGTCGGCCGGTCTTGAGGATATAGCCGTGGAAGTTGGTAGGACGGGCCTCTTCGAGGGCCTTCTTGGGATAGAGATGGAGTTCTATCTTCGAGTCACACTGCATTTGGATTTCGACAGCAATCTGTACGCGCTCGCGCAGCCCCATCTGTTCAACATCCTTAGAAAACACAGCGAGGTCTATGTCGCTATATTCGTGGGGTTCCCCGTTTACATACGACCCAAACAGCACAGCGGCATCTATCGTGATGCGCTCGCGAAGGAATTCCAGGGCACGCTCGACGGCCTCACTTACTGCAGCTTCGCTCTCAGCCATTGCCACACTTCCCTGGTCTTCTCTAGGACCTCACCGGCCAGTTCTTCGTTCACCTGGCCCCCAGGCTCTATGAGCTTGCTTGAATAACGTGTTTCGATGTAGTAGAGATTCAGCGCACGGAAGAGGCGCTCGTGTTCGTCATCAATCTCCACGTCCGCGCGGACTGCCAGTTCTATTAGATCATGTATCCTGGGAGGCATCTCACCGCTACACTGCGTTATGAGTGCCTTCAGGATCTTCTCCAGAGCCTGCTGGCACGCGAAGAGCACATAAACATATCGCCCCACAGCAAGCATGTCCTCCGCAGTGCCCAGGTCGTACTCCGAAATTGCCACCCAGTTGCGGACATCCTCATCCATATTATACACTTCCAGCCGTGAGGCGCTGATTCCTGCCTGTCGCCGCTACATCTCGCTGGCGTCAACGATGCGGCCCTCGCGCATTGATATCTTTGCCGCCTCCAGCAGGACCATCGTCTTGCGAACATCCTTGCCCGAGGCCTCGGGTTCGCGGTCCTCTCTGATGGCGGCGGCGAACTCGGCCAGTTGCTCGCGCATGCCGTTGAATTCCTGCAGTGGCACGTGCAGCTCGTCCTCGCCGACGATGATCTTGTCCCCGGCAATATAGAGACTGTCCGCGGTGCCGATGACGGTGCAGTCCCAGGCGCTCGTTCGCGAGTTTATGGAATGAGACTGCAGCGCCATAGCGCCGTTGGACAGCTCGATGTGGATGTGCATGTCGTCGAAGTCTTGCCAGTGCGGGTTGATTTTGCGGCCCACGGCGAACACAGATCTGGCCTCGGAGCGGGTGAGCCACAAGATTAGGTCCGCCGCGTGGGAGCCGAAGCCATAAAGCACCCATCCGCCGGCGAGTGACGGATCTGACGCCCAGGGGTCCTGTGCAATCTCTCTGACAAAACTCCAGCGGCGGCGGATGACGTTCTGAACTTTGCCGATGCGGCCCTCATCAATGAGCCGGCGCGCTTCGATATGCGGATCGCGGAAGCGCAGCACCTGGGCGACCATGAGAATGACACCGTTGAGGTCCGCCGCCTCGATCATGGCGTCGCAATGGGCCAGCTCGGTGGCCATGGGCTTCTCTGTGATGATGTGAAGTCCCGCCTCGGCTGCCACGATCGCGGGCTCGTGGTGCAGCGTGTGCGGCGTGCAGATGTCCACTGCATCGAGCTCGGTATTCCGTATCATCTCGCGCCAGTCGGTAAAGACTGCTTCGGCGCCGGCTGCTTCGGCGAAGTCACGGGCGCGCTGCTTGTTGATGTCACAGGCGGCGACGACCTGAAATTCAGGTAGCGTTTCGTATGAGTGCAAATGACTATTAGCAATGCCGCCGCAGCCGATAAAACCGAGTTTGATAGAGCCGTTAGCTGGCATAGAATCCCACCCCGTATCTGCTTGCATAGTCTGGCTTTCTAGTATAATTCCAGCGGGGAGAGAGAGATTCCTGCCGAGATTGCGGGGACGACAAATATAAAAGGCCCGCTCGAACGAGTCGGCGGGCCGAGGAGGCACTGCAATATTGCTTGGCGGAGGGGGAGGGATTCGAACCCCCGGAGCTTTCGCTCAACGGTTTTCAAGACCGCCACCTTCGACCACTCGGTCACCCCTCCGCGTAGATTATAATTATAGAAGCTGGCGGCTAGAGTGTCAATCTATCAACGCAAAGTAGAAATGTCCGCTTTTGTGCAAAGTGAAAATGTCCTATTGTCGTTGGGATGTGAAGGCTCCTTTCAGGTTGTTGCGCCATGGGTGGTCGGGTGCGGGTGTGACGCCGGGGCGGGGGGCTGCTGCCCTGGAGCGAGGGCGAAGCCCGAGCGGAAGGGCAGCAGCGTCGGCGCGCTGGCGGGCCCCTCCACAATCCAACGGCTACGACAACTGCTGTCAGGCTGGAAAGCACCGCCTCCCCAAAATGTCAGATGCGAAGACAGTAAGAACCCAAGCGCCGGCCCTGGAAAAAATACGTCGGCGCAGTATTGACTTGCGGATGCGTTCCTGCTATACCACCGCAACAGAGTAACAAGATTCGGATAGTGCTGCCGGGCTGGAAGCCCGACCGACAGTCATCATTTCGGTTTGATCCTCATGTCTGAAGAGCCCACTCTTCCGCAACAAGCAACGGCGCACGCATTGAGCAACTTCATTGCAGGGCCCGCACTATGGACGCTGTATAACCCCATCGTGATGCCCGCAACGGCCATCTTCACCGGCTATGCACTCTCGATCGGCGTGGCGGAGGCGCAGATAGCATTCCTGGTGGGTCTCGGCGGAATCATTGGGGTCTGGGAACTGTTCAGTTTCTATATCGGCCGGGATGTGGCGAACAAACCGCGGTTTCTCTTGACGCTGGGGCCGCTGGAGGTCACGATCGGCAGCGCGACCATTCTGATGGCCTTTGTGCCCGAGCAATACCGTTTCACAGGTATTGCCTGCTGCCTGGTGACTGCCTACCTGATCGGTCACACTGTGAGTCCGATGTATAGCACCTGGCTGAGCAACGTGTTGCCTGACGAGTTCCGGGGCGGCTTCATGGGCAAGCAGATGAGTGTGACCACGATTGTGGCCATGGTGCATCTGTATCTGGCAGGCCTGTGGATTGACCACATGGAGGAAAGCTACTACGGCTTTCTGACGATCTTCGCGATCGGCTGGATCGGTGGACTGGCCGGGTATGTGGTGGTATGCGCTACCCGATATCCCAAGATTGAACCCTCCCCGGATGAGGGCAATTATGCCAGAAGCTTGCTCGCCCCGCTGGGCGACGCTTCGTTCCGCAGGCTGTGCCTGTATCTTTTCACCAGACTGCTGCCGCTACAGATGGCCTCGGCATTTTACGGGGTCTATATGATTAACTACCTTGAGCTGCCCTACAGCCGGATCGCCATCTATACCAATCTGGCGCTGTTTTGCATGATGCTGGGTTACCTGGGCTTTGGCGCGCTGGCGCAGCGGTATGGCTCAAAGGCGCTGATCCAGATACTGGGTGTGCCGGTGGTGGTGACGCCGGTGCTGTGGGCGCTGGCGACCAAGGCCAACGCGGGCTGGCTGCTGCCACTGATCTTCTCGATAAACGGCATTGCGTTTTCGGGCATCTTTGTCAGCACCGTCAATCTGCTGTTCAAGCTGGTGCCGAGGGGTCAGGAGAACAGCGCGTATTTCGGGGCGTGGATGGCAGTGGCGTCAATCGCCGGTGCATCGGGGGCATTCGCCGGCGGCGTGCTGCGCAACACTTTGCCGCAGGAGCTGATGTTGTTCGGCCACAGCTTCAACAGCATCCAGGCGATATTCCTGCTGGCGTCTGTGTTGTTCGTGATCCCGCTTATTTGCGCAGCGTTTCTGAAAGAAGATGCGGCGGCCTCGCCCAAATATCTGCTGGGGCAGTTCCGGGGCAACCTGCTTTCGCTGGCCTACAACTTTGCAGTCTATAGCGTGGCGCGTGAGGACGAGACGCGTGCAGGGGCGATCCGGGGGCTGGGGCGTTCAGGCAGTCCGCTGGCTCTCAGCAGGCTGTTAGGTGCATTGAGCCATGTGTCCCACCATGTGCGTGCGGCGGCCGCGCGCGCCATCGGTGACGGCAGGTTCGCTGATGCGGTGGACCCGCTGATCGAGACGCTGGAGGACGAGGAGTCGGACATCCGCCCGGAGGCGGCCGAGGCTTTGGGCAAGATCGGCACAGAGGCCAGCATCGGCCCGCTGCTGCACGCGCTGGAGGACCCGGACATAAGAGTGCGCACCTCGGCGGTGCAGGCGCTAGGCTATATCGGCACTCCGCCAGCCACGGAGGCGCTGCTGGAGCTACTGTACGGGCCGTTCGACTTTAACCTGTTCCCCGCCCTGGCGGACGCGGCAGGGCGGACCAACGACCTGCGCATCGTGGAGCCTGTACTTGCCGGCCTCAAACGGCTGAAAAAGCCGGTAGTGCGACTGCAAGTGATCAATGCGGTGTGCCGCGTATTGGGCGAGAAGAACCATTTCTACCGCATCGCGACGGCCGACAAGCTGCAGCGGGCCGCGCTGCGCGAAGCCATGATGGAGCGAGTCAAGCGGCTGCTGCGGGGGGCTGATTTGCGGGATTGGGAGCTATATCCCGAACTGATGGGAACGGTGAATGAAGCGATTGGGGACCTGGCCAATGACGACGACGAGGGCTTTGCCCGCCACTGCCTCAAGATGGCCGGTCTGATTAGCCGCCACGAGAGCCTTCCGCCACAGACAGAGCAGTCGGCATACGCCATCGAGACGTATCTGCAGGACGCCCCGGCTGAATTGCTGGCTTCGGAGGGTGTAGTGTTTCTGATCGTCTGCCTCACGTCCCTGTCCCGGCACCTGCCGCGTGCCAGACGCGCCAACAACAAACGACAGTCACACCCGGGCTCGGACGCTCCCCAATCTGGCGACGGCGACCACTAACGCGCGTGATTTATCGCGCCGTGGGCGCCTACGTAATTGGGCGCAATCAATTGCCCCCCTACAACGGCGACGGAGTCGGGCAGGATGCCCGACCCACGGGATTTTTTTGGGGATGCCCGAGCCGGGCGTCTTGTGAATTATTCGGGCTAAGAGGTGTGTTGGCAGTGTGTTACTGCGAGTTGTGGGGTAAAAGGAGCAGCTTGACAAGGCCCAAGCACTGAGTTATACTTGGCTCGATTCGAAGTGGCCCCGGCGTGACCAATACTATGCCCAAGGGTGGTAATCAATTTGGCCGACAAGTACTGTATTAGGTGCGGTTGCCCCAACGATGAAGGACGCGGCGCTTGCCTGATGTGCTACACCTATCTGGACGATAGGGGGCACGGCAGCGTAGTGTGCCCCAACACCAACTGCAGTGTGGAGAACACCCAGGATGCTCTGTTCTGCGCTGCTTGCGGATCGACCCTCGTCGAGGGTGCGCCCAGCGCGGTGCCGGGCGTGCTGGAAGCGGCCGCGGCGATCATGGACGCGACTGGCGGCGAAGCATCCGATGATGAGGACGAAGAAGAATTCGACGAAGAAGCAATGACCGAAGAAGAGCGGGCGGAGTTCGAGCGGTTCAGGGCCGAGCAGACGGACGCGGATGCAGCAGCGCCTGGCGGGCCCGCAGCCGCCGAAGATGAGGAGCAAGAGGAAGAGTTTGCCCCGCCTTCGGCCCTGTCGCTGGAAGCGGGCGCAATGGGCCCGTCTGAGGCGGAGGAGGAGGAGCTAGCGCCGCCACCACCGGCGGAGCCGGTCCTGGCAATGGAGGACGCCATGCCCGCGGCGGGAGACGCGCTTGCGATGGAAGATACCGCCCCGCCGCAGGAGGGGCAGCCGCTCGCGATGGAGGAACCCAAGCCGGAGGAGGAGGAAGAAGACTTCATACCTCCCCCGCTGGCAGAACCCGAGGCGGCCGGCGAACTGAGCGAGCAAGACCTGGCGCCGCCAGTACCCGAGGACCTGCCGGGCTTTGATGACGATGCTACGGCTCCGGCAGCAGCCGAACCCGAGCCTGCCGAAGAGCTGCAGCCTCCGCCAGAGCTGCCAACAGAAGCGGCCGAGGAGGAGAAAGAGGAAGAAGAACCCCTGGACGGCTGGTCGCTTGATTTCGATGACGAAGAATAGAGTCTTCGGGAAAGGCGCCCTCGGCCCCGGCCTCTCTCCCTGAGGGAGAGGGGAGAACGGCAACGGCAACGGAGTCGGGCAGGATGCCCGACCCACGGGATTTTTTGCGGATGCCCGACCCACGGGATTCTTTGGGAAGGCCGAGCCACGGGATCTGTTGAGAAGGCCGAGCCACGCCCAAAGGCGCCCTCACCCCCACGCCCCTCTCCCACAGGGAGAGGGGAGAACGGCAACGCCAAAGCCGCCCTCACCCCCACGCCCCTCTCCCGCAGGGAGAGGGGAGAACGGCAACGACAAAAGCTCACAGGCTGGAAAGCCTGTGCCACGCGATAATACTTGGGATGCGCGAGCTATCGGATAATAGTTGGGGCACTGTCAGGCTAGAAAGCCCCGCCGTCGCTAAAGCTCCCGCCTTCGCCAAGGCTTCGGCGGACGAGATGGCGGGCAAGCTTGACCTACGGGATTTTTTGGGGATGCCTGACCCACGCGATAGTTGTTTACGAAAGCCCGAGCCATGCGATGATATTTACAATGGCCGAGCTACAGAATTGAATGGGAGCGCAAAGTCCTGCACAATGTCTCAAATAGATATAACACAGAACTTCGGGCAACTCGCAGATGAGGTCGCACAAGCGGCCAGCAATGCCGGGCGTGAGCCTCAAGACGTCGCTATCATAACTGTAACCAAGACGCGTAATGTGGCCGAGATATCGGAGGCGGTCGGCGCGGGCGCGCTCGACCTGGGCGAAAACTACGTCCAGGAAATGGTGCAAAAGCACGAGGAACTCGCCAGCAAAGATCTGCCGCAACAACCGCAGTGGCACTTCATAGGGCACCTGCAGCGCAATAAAGTCAAGTATATTGTGCACTTCTGCCACTTGATTCATGCTGTGGACAGCGTGCGGCTGATTACTGAACTCGACAAGCGGGCCGGGCAGAAGCAGCGCAAACAGCGAGTGCTCCTGCAACTCGACCTGGCCCAGGAGGAGACCAAATTCGGGGCCCCAGAGGAGCAATTGCCGGAGTTGGTGGAGGCGGCTGTGGACTCGCAACACCTCGACTGGCAAGGCCTGATGTGCATGGCCCCCTTCAGCGACAATCCGGAAGATGCACGCCCGTACTACGCACGGCTGAGAGAACTGAGAGATAAGCTATCCGACGAAGGCGTCAGTAGCGAGCATTTGCGCCATCTTTCAATGGGCATGACTTCTGATTACAAGGTGGCCATAGAGGAGGGCGCAACACTGATAAGAGTGGGGCAGGCGATCTTCGGCGCACGGGACTACCACTAAACCTGCATTGCTCATATCAACTGGGCCGTGGATGCCTAATCCCAGATGCAAGCGGGGGTGAGGGGCCCGACAACAGAGGCGAGCCGATTTGATATGCGTAATCCCGGTTGAAAGCGGAAGGGAAGGTGTGAGCACGATGTCCGACCAGCCAAGTCGCCAGGTTCGAGTTGAGTTTACTGGTTCTGGTTTCGCCTTGTTGGGTTGGATGGTTCTAATGTGGTTGGCGAACGCGGTCGTGATACCGGCCGCCTGGGCGGCGGCGGCCTTCAACCGCTGGCTCTTCAGCAATCTTAAGTTAAGCGACGGAACCCGAGTTGCCTTTGTCGGTCGGGGCGAGGAGATCTGGGGCTACTTCGTGGTTGCCGCGCTGCTGGGATGGCTGCCTCAACTGGGACGCTTGGCGGAAGATCAGATGGTGCAGTCTTTTGCCATCCTGGGCTTGAGCGTGCTCACCCTCCCTTTGACTGCCTGGGTTGGAGTCAAGATAGTTACCTGGTTGGTGCAGCGGATCGAACTCGGCTGCGGCACTCGCCTGGACTTCACCGGCGCCTGGGGCGCCTATCTCGGCTGGATGGTGTTGTACTACGTCTCCGCCTACACCATCATCGGGTGGGCGTGGGTCCTCGTGGCGCTCTTGAACTGGTTCTGCAGCAACGTCCAGGCCGAGGGCAATCAAGTCCGCTTCACCGGTCGCGGAGCAGAGGTGCTATGGCGTGTTCTAGTGGGGGCGCTGGCCTGCGCGTTCATCATCCCCATCCCCTGGATACTGGCCTGGTGGTACGAATGGTTCGCTAGTTGCCTGGTGATCGAGCGCGCGCCGGCGGTATCGCCGATAGCTGCCCCTCCTGCGGTGGCCCCGCCGCCCAGCACGCCTTGACTTGTGCTTAGAGGCGGTCGCGGTTGGCGGCCGTAGAGGAGGGCGCAACACTGATAAGAGTGGGGCAAGCGATGTTCGGAGCACGGGACTACCACTAAACAGCTTGATTCGCAGAACCAGATAGTGTATATATACGTAGCAAGCCGTTGCAATACAAAGATCGCTCGATCGTGAAGCATCTGCTGTTCGACATCTCGTGACACGACATCTTCACAGCAAGCATCACAGAAACGGAGGCGTTATGATGTCGAAGCGACTTTGGGCACGTGTTGTGGACTTCTTTGCATTGCCCTCGCGAAGCCCGTACGACGACCCCTACGGCGACCCGAACTACCAGCCAGATCCCGACCCACACCCGGATTCTGAGTCGAGAGCGATTCCCGCCCGCTCCGAGCGCAGCGAATTCGCGAACGTCACCATCATCCGGGCAGAACCGACAGATATGGAGGAAGCCACGGCAGTAGCCGATGAGATCAAACACCGGCTGCCCGTGGTGCTGAATCTGCAAGGGGCCCCGGAGCATGAAGCCACCCGCATTCGCGACTTCCTCGGCGGCGTAACCTACGGTCTCAATGGGCACATGCGGCGGATTGCGGAATGGGTCTATGTCTGCTCGCCCTTCGACATGCCGGTGGAGCGGCTGGTACTGAAGGGGACCAGCGTGGGCAGTCGCGAGAGCGAGGACGTCGTCGAGGCGCCGGAGGACTACTAGCCAGCCGAAAGGCAGAGGCAAAGGCGCGCTCACGCCTTCAATTCCCCTCTCCCGCGGGGAGAGGGGAGCACGGCGACGGAGTCGGGCAGCCCTTCGACAAGCTCAGGGCCTGCGGGATGCCCGACCCACGGGATTTTTTGGGAAGGCCGAGCTACGCGTCTATGAATGATGCGCGATAGCGACATCCCCCGTGACGCAGCTATGGTTGTGTTTTGGTTATGGCGAACTGCAAGTCCTACGAACTGGCAGTAATCGGATGCGGCGCGATGGGCTCCGGAATGGCGAGCAGCCTCATCGAGGCCGGCGTCATCCCCGCGGAGCAGATTGTCGCGGCCGATATTGATGAGGCGCGCCGCCAGGCCATGCAGGAGCTCGGTGTGGCGACCACTGACAGGGCCTCAGAAGCAGTGGCCCAGGCTGCCACGGTGCTGCTGGCGGTCAAGCCGCAAGTGCTCGATGAGGTGCTGGGCGACATCGCCGGTGCGGTCGGCAGCCGCCTGGTGGTTACAATCGCCGCCGGTGTGCGGATCGCCAGATACGAGGCGATGCTGGGGGAGCAGACCAGCATAATTCGTGTGATGCCGAATATTCTGTGCACGGTTGGCGAGGCGGCCAGCGCGTACTGCGCCAATGCGGCCTGCAGCGCCGAGCAAGTGGCGCGTGTTGATGAGCTGCTCAACGCCGTGGGCACCGCAGTGGCCGTGAAGGAGGAATTGATGGACGCGGTGACCGGGCTTTCGGGCAGCGGCCCGGCGTTCGTGGCGGTGTTCGTCGAGGCCTTGATAGACGGCGGTGTGGCGGCGGGGCTGTCGCGGGATCAGGCCGCGACGCTGGCCGCGCAGACGGTGTCGGGCACCGGGCGGTGGCTGCAGGAAAGCGGCTGCTCGCCGAGTGCTCTCAAGGATATGGTAACCTCACCAGGCGGCACGACAATCGCCGGCATCAAGGCACTGGAAAAAGGCGGGCTGCGCGCTGCTGTGATAGAGGCGGTAGTCGCCGCCGCCAAACGCTCCCGTGAGCTGGGGAGTTGAGCTGCCATGCTCATGCCTAGCGCTGGCCTCCATATCGCTGACTGGATATTGCGCCTGTACGAACTGGTCCTGCTCATCCGCGTTGTGCTTAGCTGGCTGCGCCTGCCACCTTACCACCCGGTAATGCGACGTGTGGAGCCTGCTATCCACGCAGTGACCGAGCCGCTGTTGGCCCCGATCCGCAGATGGCTGGCGCCTTACCAGCGCAATTGGTCATTCGACTTTTCGGTTCTGATACTCTATTTCGCCATCGAAATCGTGCGCCGGTTGCTACCGCGACTGATGTTGGGATAATGTTGGAGGCAATCGGGGCAGGTCGGTGCCTACATTGCAGATGCCCCCCATGAAATGGACAGTTCTGTTGCGTATTGCGTTGGTCGTAGCGGGCTTCGCAGCCGGTCTGACGATCTACCGTGCGCAGGACCGGGCGCGGCAGGAGCAATCATCCCGGCTGCCGTATTCGGTGTGGCAGGAGCTGGCCCATCAGCAGTTGATTCAGCCGGATATGACGATGCGACTTTCGTTTTTTGCCGAGCAGTTGCGCTTGCGTCTGGGCTTCGAGCCGCCCCGTTTGATGCACCCCGACTACCTCTACGACAAAGCCGTATCCCGATACGAGCGGATAGTTCTGGCTCGCCGCCGGGGTCCGGATCCCGCCGAGGACAATCCGTACGCCAAGTACCGGCTCGGGATTATCTACGCGCTGCGGGATTATCCGGAGCAGGCACAACTGCTGTTTTTGGATGCGGCCAGGCGTGATCCAGACAATGGGCCGGTATATTTAGCCCTCGCGCGGCTGTTTTCCCCCGATGTCAAGGACGACAAGGAGCTCCGGGGCGTACTGCCGCAGTTGGAAAAACTGCCGCGCTGGCTGCAGGACATGACACTTCCGCGCTATTACAAGCTGACAGACAATGATGCCCTGGCGGCGGCTGCGCGCAAGACGGCAAGGGCGCATCAGTGGTCATTCGGCGTGTGGGTGCTGATTCTGGCCGCGGTGCTATTGGTCGTGGCCGGTGTTGGCGTCCAGCTAATGGTGGCGGCGGTATGGCGGGGAGCATTCGGTACACTCAAGCGCACTGACGCCGGTCAGGCCCGAATACCGTTGCTGGTGCCGTGGCGTCTGCTGGATGCCGCCGAGGTGCTGCTGGTGTTGTTCGTGGCGCTGGTGCTGCTTGGCGTGTTGGGCGGGCTGGCTATCGGCTATCTCGGTCAAGCCGCCAGCGGCCCCGTCGCCCGAGCGGGGCTGATCGCTGCCCAATACCTGGTCTTCGTACTGATCGGATTTCTAATAATGATGCGGCGGGTCAAAGCACCCAGCGAGCAGAAGCTGAGCGTGCTGGGATTGCGCGCTGTGGGCCGGCTGGGGCCGCTGGTGTATGCCGGCGTGGCCGGCTATAGCATCTACCTGCTGGCGCTCATAGCCCAAGGCCTGATCGTGCACAGCACGCCGCTGGCACAGCTCGAAGGTCTGCAAATGGGAGTGAGGCTTCTCGGGCAGCAAAGTGCGGTGTCCATCGTGGTGTACCTGGCGCTGCTGGGGCTGGTGGCTCCGGTCGCCGAGGAGCTGATCTTTCGCGGCTTTGTCTATGCCGCCCTGCGCCGCTATCTGCCGCCGCTTGCGGCGGTGGGTCTGAGTGCAATCGTCTTCGGGGTAATGCACATGAATAGCCTGGCGCTGGTGCAGATTGTAGGCATCGGTATAGTGCTGGCCGTGCTGTACGAACGGACGCGGTCGGTGATACCCTGCATCGTGTGCCATGCGATGAATAATATACTGGTGTTCTGCTTGATGTTGCTGGTAAACTACTAGGTGTTGATTGTGTGTTCGGCTGCCCTTCGGCTTCGCTCAGGGCCTGCGGGAAGGCCGAACCAGGCGCCAAAGGCCCCCTCACCCCTTCAATTCCCCTGTCCCTCAGGGAGAGGGGAGAACAGCAACGGCAACGGAGTCGGGCAGGATGCCCGACCCACGGAATTTTTGAGGAATGCACGAGCTACGCGGATAATGCTCGGGAAACCCTGTGCCACGCGATTATACTGGGGGAAGACCGAGCTACATGAGTTGAGCTGAGCTTGGCAAGAGTTACAATGGCACCGGTAAAACTGTCGATCCGAGTGACACCAAGGGCGGCAAATGACGAGCTGTGCGGCTGGCAAGGCAAGCAACTGGCAGTGAAGGTGACCGCGCCACCAGTCAAAGGTGCAGCCAATAAGGCAGTCATCAAACTGCTGGCGAAGACGCTGGGTCTGCGGGCGGCCGACATCAGTATCATCAGCGGCCAAAGCTCGCGGAGCAAAATGGTGGCCATAGAAGGTTGTAGCCGCCCCGAACTGCTGCAAAGGCTGCGAAAGGCGCTGCAAGAGTGACGGGCCTGCAGACCATCTATCTATACGATGACCCGGACAGCCAGGGGCTGGATATTGACTACCTGGCCGGCTACCTGGCCTCCGAGCTTCCGCGCGTTGAAGTGGGTGTGCGCACCGACTTCGTCACCCACCATCTGGGACGCTTCAGTGAGGAGGAGCGTGACACGCTGGAAGCCGAACTGCGTAAGCAACTTGAGGGGGGCACAGTTGGGGCGGTGGCGCGCGCTCAGGAGCCGCCAATCACGGAGAGCACGGAGGACAGCGATCTGCAAGAAATGTATGTTGCGCGATCGCTGCAGGCGGCGATGCGGCTGCTGATTCCTCAAGAAGAGGCGGACATGGCGCAGTTGCACATCATATTCTGTTCGGAGTTGCTTGGGGAATTCGACGTGCAAAACGGCCCGCCCTGCGACACGCTCCGGACACTGCAGGCGGGTGTGGCGGCCCTGGGAAGCCCGACCGTCATCTCAACCAGCGGACTGATCGAAGCGCCAAAACGACCCCGCGAGTACCACTTCAAACGGACACAGTACCTGATGTTTGGCGCCGATGAACACCTCGACGAGCTTGCCGAGCAGTTCGCGGATCGGACCGTGGGCTATGGTGATCCTCGCCTCAACGAGCTGCTCAAGGGCTACCTGTTGATTGCTGTGATCTATCGAGCCACCGGTGAGGGACCGTGCTCCGAGCCGACATGCCCACTCTACGCGGCCAGAACACAACAGGAGCTGCTCGAGGCACAGGCGGGGGCGCAAAGTCGCATTTGCCAACGTCATCGGGAGATTCTCAACGCCCTCGGCGAGCCGCTGTACGAGTAGAAGACTGTCAGCGGAACTCATAGGCGGGCAGGTTGGGAGCACGTAAGAAGCGAATAGCATATAGAACCTAAGAAGCAGTACAGCCGATTCGGGCACAGGAGGGATCGTCGAAATGTCTAAGTGCAGCAGAATCCGAGCAAGTGGCCTGTCGTTAGTCTTCACGGCGCTGCTGGTGGCCGGCGTTACCGCATTGGCAACGGCCGGCCCGCAGACCGAGTACAAGGAATTTCGCTATCACTCCGGCCTGCCCGGCAACAATTCGGGCGTTACCGCGGACGGCAAGGTCGGAGCGGTGGGCGCAGTACAGATGTGCGTGCCGGTAGCCTACACGCCATCCAAGAACACCTACGTGATTGATGCCAACGTTGGTATGCAGAAGAGTGGGCTGACGCTTGCTTATCGCGGCACAGAAGCCAACGGCACTCTGAACTTCGGTCTAGGCTTTGGCCGTCCGGGCCGTGGCCTGTACTTCAGCTACATGGTCACCGCCTACCAGTGGGAACCAGTGTATAACGTGCAGTGGCAGGTTCGTCCCAAGGACGACGCCGGGCCGGCGATCGCTATCGGCGGGATTGACCTGACCAATCAGCGTGCCTCCTCAAGTAAGAGGCCGTTCGTCGGCGACGCGCGCAGCTACTACGTAGTCGCCACCGAGCAGTTCGGGAGCGAGGAGCACCCGATTTACGCAACGCTTGGCCTCGGCACTGGCCGCTTCAAGGGCGCGTTCGGCGGGCTTTGCTACCGGCTCGACGAAAAGCTGGCGCTGTCGGCCGAATACGACAGCCTGGGTGTCAACGGCTGCGTCACCTACGGGCTCAAGGAGCCGACAAGTGACAGCAACCTGGTGCTGTTTTTCGGCATCGCCGACCTCGACAAGCTGTCCTACGGACTGACCTATACCAAGAACAATTAGCAGCAGGGACTCAACGAGTCAATCAAGACCTGAGGTCCAAAAGCATCCGGCCGCCATATCAAGCTGCCCGTTTGTGGCTGGGCGATAGTCAGGTCTTTGTTGTTTGAGTGTGATGCGTGTAACCAAGTGGCCCGCACCCGCTACGGCTCTCTCTTCGGTCTGTGCACCAATCAACTACTAGGCATACTGAATGAGTGATCATGGGCGTCCATGGAGCCTGAGGGCATCGTTCAACAGCCAGTATTCGAACGCCCATTCCCCTGCTTATGCACAAATGCAACCCTTCGGCTGCGTCACCTGTTGAAATTTGTTAGGGTATAATGTATAATAGTTAGTCGAAGTTCTGCAATAGGACGAAGGTCTTACGCGTCTCGCTAGATGCTTGCACGGGACTCGGCAGTCCAGGGTCGAATCGTGTTCTTGAGCATTTCCATTAGGTATCAGCAACAGAGCTGAAGGTTCAGGAGGCGGATAACTTGGGAGACAATAGGCTATCGCAGGAGACGATTGCACTACTGCGTGTTGCTAACTACACGACAATATGTAAGCTCCTGAAACAGGAGTTGCGCGACGAAAAGACTCTTCGCGTCTATACTGCTACCGATGGTAAGCACACACAGACTGACATTGCGGCGGCTGCGGAGGTAAGCCAGCCTAGAGTGTCGCGGCTCTGGAACCGTTGGCTGCATCTGGGACTACTAGTCAAGAGCAAGGATGGGGAAGTTCGTTCCTTGTTTGATCCGGAAGTATATGGGATAACTCAATCCACAGTCGCCAAGAAAAAGCCAAAAGGGAAAGCAAATGCCGAAAACCGAGAGTAGCGATAAAGACATGATTGAGCGACTGGACATCATCATCGGTCTCCTATGCGAAATTGCCACCAGCCAGCCGTCCGAGGCTAGGGGATCGATAACGGAGCGGATCGGTCTACTTCTTGAACTCGGATTGTCGCCAAGCGATGTCGGCAAGGTACTGGGCAAGGAGACCGGTTACGTGACCGGCGTGAGGTCAAGACTAAAAAAACAGGGAAAACTGTCCTAACGTGAAGGAGCAAGTCAATTTGGACAATGGTAAAGGTATTGAGGAGATCGTCACCAAGCTCGACAGCGTCATCCGGTTATTGGCGCTCGACATCATCATGCGTATGGACGCCGAGAGCTGCACGAAAACTGATCAAATCGCGCGACTCGGAGCGGCGGGCATTGATCGCAATACAATAGCCGACATTGTTGGCACAACGCCAGAGACGGTGAGCGTTACATTGAGCCAACTCAAATCAGAGCGCAGTAAGGCCTCGCGGCGAAAGCAGAACAGGAAAGCTGAGGATGGCGACACAAATCAACAAGGAAGTCTTTAGCCAACTCCGACAGGAGCTTGGAAGAGAACGCGGCAACCCCGTGAGCCGACAGGCCGTCTATCAGCGCATCGCGCGCCTTCGCGAGGACGACGGCACGTTGAGCAAGGAACAAGCGGCGTATGTGTTGGCGTATGACAATGGCATCAATCTGGCCGACTATCTTTCGGCGGAAGAGTGTGCAGATATTCGGGACATTGTAAGCAAGAGGGCCTCTCCACCGGCCCGAGCGTCACAGAAGCCGGCTGACAGAAATCGTAAGGGCCACGGCAACTCTGGAGGCGTGACCATTCATTTGCCGAAACTGAAAGTACACGATCCATTTCTACCGAAACGGCTGGCCGAAGAGTGCAAACGCATGACCGAGTTTTATCCATACATATACCTCTTTGAGAATTCCTTGCGTGTGTTTGTCCAGAAGGTAATGGAAGGGAAGTTCGGCTCCGACTGGTGGTCATCAGATCACGTTCCGGTAGCCGTGAATCGTAAAGTCAATAGACGTAGAGAAAGCCACGCCGCTAACGTTTGGCACAGTTCCTCGAATGCACACGAGATCTACTATACTGACATTAAAGACCTGAAGAAGATTATGCAAACTAACCGTGGGCTCTTTCAACCGTTCTTCAAGAAGCTCCCTGACAAGCTAGAATGGCTCACGACTAAAATGGGCCACATTGAACTACATCGCAATATACTTGCCCACAGCAATCCCCTTGATAGAGGCAACTGCACAGAACTGAAGCATTACTTCGAGCAATGGCAAAGGCAACTCAAGAAGATTGCTGCGGAAATTGATGCTGGCGGCTCTTGAATCTGAGGGAAGGCATATAATCTAGTCCAAGGGCTGCGTAACAGGCTCGTAGGTCTAGGAGCCGAATAGTTATGAGCGAATTTGCCGGATGCAGTGAAAAAGATTTTGGCGAATGGATGAGCCATCTTTACGACAGCGAGCGGATCGTGTACCGCGGCCAGGCGCTGCGGGCCGTAGCAATGCCCCTGGGCGGCATCGGCGCCGGCCAGATCGCCATCTGCGGCGACGGCAGCTTGCGGCAGTGGGAGATCTTCAATGACGCCAACCACCAGGCCCAGATCCCCCATAGCTTCTTCGCAATACGCGCCCAGAGCGGCGAGGAAACGACGGCTGCGGTGCTGCAGACTGATATGCTCTACCACGACGACTTCGAACCGGTGCCGTCTGTCAGCGACTGGATAGTCCCGGAGGCCTGCAAAGAGCTTCTGGGCGAACTGCCGGGAGTCGCAGAGACGGAGTTTGTGGGCGAGTACCCCTTCGCCGAGGTCAAATACATTGATGAAAAGCTGCCAGTGGAGGTCAGCCTGAAGGCGTTCTCGCCGATGGTGCCGCTGGACGTGAAGAACTCGTCGCTGCCCGCGATTGTGTTCTCGTTTCACGTGAAGCATTGCGGAGACCGGGCCGTAGAAGTGGCGCTGATGGCGAGCCTGCAAAACGCAGTCGGCTACGACGGGGCTGCCGAGGTCTCGGGCGCGACATGCCACTGCTATGGGGGCAATCACAACACTGCGGTCGAGCTGGCCGGGATGACGGCGGTGAATATGGAGAACGCCTGGCTGCCGACAGACAGCGCAGGTAACGGGAGCATGACGCTGGCGGCACTGGGGCAGGCCGGAACTGTCAAGTCATCGTGGGATGACCTGCAGGCTCTGTGGGCGGAGTTCGCGGAAAAGGGCGAGCTGACCGATAACTTCATCGAGGAGCCAAGCGCGGAGAGCAATACCTACAACGCGGCGGTGTGCCAGAGCGTGACCCTGCAGCCCGGTGAAGAGGTCGAGCTGGTGTTCGTCTATAGCTGGTATTTTCCCAACCACTACGTGAACTGGGATCAGACCGGCTTTGGTGTCAGCGATGAAAAAAGTAAGTTCTGGCTGGGCAATATGTATAACAACTGGTTTGAGGGTGCGCTGGAGGTCGCGCAGTACGTGCAGGACAACTACGCCGAGCTGGCCGGCCAGACCGAGCTGTTCCGCCGGACCTTCTACGACAGTACGCTGCCGTACTGGCTGCTCGACTGCATAAGCGCCAATGCCGCCGAGTTGCGCTCGCCGACTGTGCTGTTCAACGAGGATGAGAACCTGCACGGCTTTGAGGGCTGCTGCGGAGCCAGCACCGGTCACTGTCCCGCACACGGCTGCTGCCCGCTGAACTGCACCCATGTGTGGAACTACGAGATGACGCTTGCGAAGCTGTATCCCTCGCTGGAGCGCACCATGCGGCACACCGATCTGCTGGCCCAGCAACGCGAAGACGGCGGGATCATCTTCCGCACCGTGCTGCCGCTTTATCTGCCGCGCTGGCCGGAGAAGGACCCAGACAGGCCGACCGTGGCCTGTGACGGGCACTGGGGGACGATCCTGAAGACCTACCGCGAGTACCGGCAGTGTGGGGATGAAGAGTTCCTGGCGGAGCTATGGCCGAGTGTCAAGCGGGCCTTTGAATACGGCTTTGGCACCTGGGACGAGAACGGCGACGGGATGCTGGAAGGGCGGCAGTGGAATACATACGACCTGAACTACTGGGGTAAGACCACCTATACGACCGGATTGTACCTGGCGGCCTTGCGGGCCGGAGAGAAAATGGCCGAGGTGATGGATGATGCGGAGCTGGCCGCAGACTGCCGGCAGCGCTATGAGAAGGGCTACCAGGTGGTGGATGAGGAGCTATTTGACGGGGAGTATTACGTCCAGGATGTGGACGAAGAAGCGCATCCTGAAATGCAATATGGCAGGGGGTGCCTGACGGACCAGCTCTTCGGGCAGTGGTGGGCGCATGCACTGGATTTGGGCCATATACTGCCCCGGGAGCATGTGGAAGAGGCACTGATGTCAGTTTACAAGTACAATTTCCGTCGCGACTTTGTCGGGTTCGAGCAGCAGCCGCGCATCTTCGCCTCGCCGGAGGATAAGGGCCTGCTAATCTGCACCTGGCCGCACGGCGGCCGTCAGGAAAAGCCGATGCTATACTGTGACGAGGTGTGGAGCTCCCTGGCCTATCAGGTCGCCGGCGGGATGATCTATGAGGGCATAATCGAGCCGGCGCTGGTGCTGGTGAAGGCCGCACGTGAGGTCTACGACGGCAGCCGGCGCAGCCCGTGGAATGAGGTGGAATGTGGCGACCACTACGTGCGGCCGATGAGCAGTTGGCTGCTGCTGGAAGCCGCGCAGGGCTATCGCTATGACGCAGCAGAGGAGAGCCTGGGCTTCGGCCCGAAGATGACGCCGGAGGACTTCCGCTCATTCTTCATCGCCGCCGCCGGCTGGGGCAGCTTCAGCCAAAGCGTCAGCGACGGGCAGCAGCAGGTGACGCTTACTCTCAGATGGGGAGAACTCTCGCTGGCGCGGCTGGAGTTGGAGATAGCACAAGGGGTGCGGGCTGAGAACATCGAGGTCTCAGTACCGGCTACTACAGAGCAAATAGATGACCGGCTGGTGGTGAGGTTTGCAGAGGTGGTGAAGCTGAAAGCTGGTGACGTAATCAAGGTAAGAATCGGATAGAGGGACGTTGCAGCAGACCCCTATGGAAAGCAAGCGTAACAGACTCGGGCTGGGACTGTAGTTATGCAAATGCTGTTGACGGCTGGGCCGGATTCTCGGCGGAAGCTGCGCTTCCGCCTCGTATGCGGCCCCTCCAAAAGGCAACGGCTCGACTTCTTAGCGCGTGAGTCGGGCTTTCCAGCCCGACGCCGCTGTCGTTGAGTCGTCCGGAGGGGCCGCGTCGAGCAGCGCCCTGTCGTATCGGGCGCTGGGAGGCCGGCCCACGCAGAATGCTACCAGGGCAATGTCTCCACACCCAGACAGCCAACGACAACGGCTGGGCCAGGCTTGCAAGCTTCGCAATGCAAAGCTTGCTGCGACAGGCCCCTCCATTACGACTAACGGCTGTCAGGCTGGAAAGCCTGACCCACGCGATTACTATTAAGAAGCCCGAGCTACGCGACAGTATTTGGGAAGCCCGAGCTACGCGACGGTATTCGGGAAGCTCGAGCTACGCGGCAGTATTTGGGAAGCCCGAGCTACGCGACGGTATTCGGGAAGCCCGAGCCACGCGACAGAAGAAGGAATGCTCTACTGCAGCTAGCTATTGACGTACGCAGTCCGAACGCCAATGGCAACGGTGAGGCGGAGGTCAGTCGCGCTTGACGCCGCAGGCCAGCAGCACGGCGTACTCGCGCCTGGTGCCGAGATGATCCGTCTCTACCTCGGTGGCCGACTCAATCAGCGCCACATGAAAATGGCCCTGTAACTCGTAGTGTAGCTCATCCTCGGAGTAAAAGTGCATGAGCTGGCCCGGGAGTACCTCGAAGGTGTCGGGTTCAATCTCGCGGCCATGGCCGTAGCGCTCGTCATGCACGGAAAGCACAGTGACTATCGCCACGCCGCCGGGCCGCAGGTGTTTGCTGAGCAGACGCAGGACGCGCTGCCTCTCCCGGAACTCAAACAGGTGCAGAATGTTGGGCGCAAACACTCCGTCAAACTTGCCCATGTCACGCGTGGGCAGCGAAGGATCGTCAACCAGGTAGCGGATGGCGAGGTCGGCGGCCACGTCTCTAGTGGCAGCCACGCGGACAGCAACCGCCATCAGATCAAAAGCGGTGACGGAGAACCCGGCGGCCGCCAGATAACGGGAACAGCGGCCGGCGCCGCAGCCGGGATGCAGTACCGAGTAGGCGCCCGCCTGGGCCAGGACCCTGGCTGCAACAGCCAGGACCTCGTCTTCGAGCTCCTCAACTGCTTGGTCGGTGCCGTCCTGCTGCTGGTCAGGTTCTTCGACGGGCACTGTCATCAGATTTCATCCCTCAAGCGAACGAATTGCTGCGGCCGTGTGGGCCGCTGCGACGGCAACGGCAGACGGCGATCGTGCTGTGGCAAGTCTTGGGCCGGATAGGGAACCCGGATTTTGCGAAAGCAAAATCCACCCTATTCGGCCCCTCCGAACGACTCAACAACAACGGCGTCGGGCTGGAAAGCCCGACCCACAGAATAGAAAAGGCATTGTCAGGCTGGAAAGCCTGACCCACGCGACAGAAGAAGCAGTGCTTTACTGTAGCTACCTATTGACATACACAGTCCGAACGACTCAACAACAACGGCGTCGGGCTGCCCTTCGACAAGCTGCCCTTCGGCCCTTCGGCAGGCTCCCTTCGACAGGCTCAGGGCGCACGCGGCAGGGCGGACAGGGCAGGGCCTACGGGATGCCCGACCCACGCGCTAAAAGGTTGAGACGTTGCCTTTCGGCTTGCCCGCCTTCGCCAAGGCTCCCGCCGTCGCTAAAGCTATGGCGGACGAGATGGCGGGCACGCTTGTGCCACGGGAACATATTTGACATTTGCAGGCAGGCAGGTAGGAACTGCACAATCGGCGAACTATACTCTGCAGATAAAGTTCGCCACACGGATTCTAATTTCCTGCGGGCCGGTGAAATAAATTATGCAAACAGTTGAACTGACAGTGGAATTGAAAATACCTGATGTGACGGCACTGACAGCGGCAAGTGCGCTGCGGCGTCTGCTGGGGTACGAAGATGTCCTCGTGGAGCTGCGCAGAGCGGACTACTACCGTCTGAGCCTCGCAACCGACAGCGAGCAGGAGGCGCTGCAGCTAGCCGAGGACCTCGCGGAAAATACCAACCTGTTTGTGAACCCGAACAAACACCGCTACGAGGTGGCTGCCGGGGCACACAACGCCGCGGCCGCTGGCGCGGACGGCACCTGTGCGGTCAATGTGCTGGTAACTGACCCGGAAAGTGGCTCCGGTGAAGCGGTACTGAGCGCGCTGCAGGGGCGACTCGGTTACCGGGACCAAGTCAGCGCGGTGGTGGCCGGGAAGCTGTGGACCCTGGTGCTGAAGGCCGATAGTAAAGAGCAGGCCAAGGCTATCGCCAAAGAGATCGCGGTAACTGAATCGCGCAGCGAAGGGCTGCTTGTGAATCCCCATTATCAGGAATATGAGATGTGGTGAGGCGGGGCTGCTGTCCTACCGGGTGAGAGCAGCGATGGGTTGACTGGCATCGAAATGTGGCAGGGGATGTAAGCGGCTTTGAAAAGGTGAAGACGTTCCCATGAAGACGCGCTGGCGGAGAGCAATTCGCTGGTTGCATCCGGGGCTGCGCGTAAAGCGCTGGTTCCTGCTGACGCTTGTGGGCACCGCGGTGGCCGCGATCGGCGTCGTGCTGGTGCTGAATCTTTTTGCCTATGAGCTGACGGTTTACAGCGGCGGCCCACTGAGCGCGAGCATCATCGGCACGGCGGCCATCGTGCTGGGGCTGATCCTGGTGGCGGTATCGCTGCGGCAGGTGGTCAGATCGGTGGCCACGGCGCTATTGCCTGACGAGGACGAACTTGTAGATGTGATGCTGACGCGGCGGCGGCGGGCGATGGGGCCGCTGATTGTGACTATCGGCGGCGGGACCGGCCTTTCATATCTGCTGCGCGGCCTGAAGAAGCGCACATCCAACCTGACGGCGATCGCGACGGTGTCGGACGATGGCGGCAGTTCGGGCCGGCTGACGCGGGAGATGTCCATCTTGAACCTGCCGCCGGGCGATATCCGCAACTGCCTGTTGGCGCTGGCTGACGAAGAGCCGCTGATGACGCAGCTTCTGCAATACCGCTTCAACGGCACCAGCGGGGGGTTGGAGGGCCACAGTCTCGGCAACCTGCTGATCGCGGCGCTGACCGACATCACCGGCGACTTCGAACTGGCTGTGAAGGAGACCAGCCGGGTTCTGGCCATCCGCGGGCGCGTGTTGCCGCCGACGTTGCAGCACGTTGAGCTGTGCGCACGCACAGTCAACGGGGCCGAGCTGCGCGGGGAGACCAACATCGCTACTTCTTCCGAGCCAATAGATTACGTGTATCTCGATCCGCCCGCCCCGCCAGCGGTGCCGGATGTATTGGAGGCGATCGCGGACGCGCGGATCGTAGTCATCGGCCCAGGCAGTACCTACACCAGCGTAATTCCCAACCTACTGGTACGGGGGGTGGCGGAGGCACTGGCGAACACGTCAGCGATGCGCATCTTCGTCTGTAACGTGATGACGCAGCCGGGCGAAACCGATAATTTCAAGGCATCCGACCATGTGGCGACCATTGACAGGCACGTTGATGCGCCGGTTTTTGATTATGTCATAGTCAATACTCGGCGTCCGGACAAGTCGATCCTGGAGCGCTACAGTACGACGGGCGCAGCATTCGTAGAGCCTGATGTTGCGGTGATTGCGCGGATGGGCTACATCCCGGTGGGAAGCACGCTGTTGTCGGAGGATGACTTCGCGCGTCACGACCCTAAGAAGCTATCGGATGCGATAATGCGGCTTGCTGCAGAGGAGACCAAGATAGGCTTGTAAAAGGCAGTAGGATATAGTATAAGGTGAATGATATAACAATATATTCTTTGCAGAGTGCGCCACAGCACCGCTGTTGTGGGCTGGATGAGGAATTGCAGACAAGAATAGTGCATGTTTGAATCTGACTTGTCGCGCTAGGAGGACAAGACTGTGTCTGTCAAGGTTGGTATCAACGGTTTCGGTCGCATCGGTCGTCAAGTGTTTAAGGCTATCTACGAAAATTACTCTGGCGAAGTGGAGCTAGTGGCGGTAAATGACCTGACTGATGATGCGACGCTGGCGTACCTGCTCAAGTATGACAGCGTCTATGGCCGCTTCGATGCTGAGATTGCAGACGGCGATGGCGCCATCATCGTCAATGGCACGAAGATCAAGAGCCTGGAGGAGCGGGACCCGGCGAAGCTGCCATGGGCCGATTTGGGCGTTGAGGTGGTACTGGAGTCGACCGGCTTTTTCCGCGAGGTCGAGGATGACCCGGAGCAGGAGGCCCACAAGAAGTCGGCCTACCAGCACATCGAGGCAGGCGCTAAGAAGGTAATCATTTCGGCTCCTGCCAGAGGCAAGGCTGACTACCTGGTCACTTTGGTTCTGGGCGTCAACGACGATGCCTACGATCCGGCCCAGCATAGCCTGATCTCCAACGCATCGTGCACCACGAACTGTCTGGCTCCGATGTGCAAGGTGCTGCACGGGAACTTCACCATCGTCAACGGCATCATGACCACCGTGCACAGCTACACCTCTGACCAGAACCTGATGGACGGCCCGCACAGGGACCTGCGTCGTGCGCGCCACGCGGCAGAGAACATCGTGCCGACGAGCACCGGTGCAGCATCGGCCATCGGTGTGGTGATTCCGGACCTGGACGAGAGGCTGGACGGCATCGCCTTGCGCGTGCCCACACCCACCGGCTCAGTTACCGACCTGGTGGTCAATGTCGAGAAGTCCACTTCTGTTGAAGAAGTCAACGCCGCCTTCAAAGCCGCCGCTGATGGCGAACTGGCCGGATATCTGGAATACACCGAGGCTCCCATCGTGCGTGCCGATATCGTCGGCAGCCCGGCCTCGTGCATTCTCGACTCAGAGTACACTAAGGTCATTGACGGGACTCTGGTCAAGGTGCTGGGCTGGTATGACAACGAATGGGGCTACTCGATGCGGACGGCCGAACTGCTCAAGATAGTTGGGGAAAGTCTCTAGGCCCCATTATTCGAAAAACCCTCGGGCTGGAAGCTGAGAACGCTGACCCACGCCTCTGGCGTGGGTGTTGTCGCGTTCTCACCTGACCTGCGCCAAGCACAGGTCAGGCCGAGCCACGCGTCTTGTGAATTATTCGAGTCAGGCGGCACAATGAGAATAGATCACAAGCACGGCGGCGGGCGCTCGGACATCCGCCGCCGTTGTGTCATTGAGAGCCTTAGACGTCGGAGGAACGGGTGAGTGAGCATGCACAAGGCTACCGTTAGGGACCGCGACATAAGCGGGAAGACGGCGCTGGTCAGAGTTGACTTCAATGTGCCGCTCAAAGATGGCCGAATAGAAGACGACACGCGCATAGTGGCTTCCCTGCCTACAATCGAGTATCTCCTGGAACACGGCTGCAAGGTTATCCTGTGTGCCCACCTGGGCCGACCCGATGGGGAGATCGCGCCTGGGCTCAGCCTGGAGCTGTGCGCCGACCGGCTCCGTGAATTGCTCAGCGAGGCGCTCGGCAGGCCGGCGCAAGTGGAGTTCGTGGATGACTGCATCGGTGAGAAAGTCGCGGAGAAGGCCGCACAGATGCAGGCCGGCGACGTGCTGCTACTGGAGAATACCCGTTTTTACTGCGCTGAGACGTCGAAGAACGAAGGCGAGATGCTGGAGTTTGCGGAGAAGCTGGCCGCGCCGGCGGAGCTGTACATCAACGACGCTTTCGGTGCCGGCCATCGCAACCACGCCTCTACCTACGGAGTGACCAAGTACCTGAGCCCGTGTGTGGCCGGGCTGCTGGTCGAGAAGGAGATCGAGCAACTGAGTCGCATTCTGACCGCTCCGCAGGAAGGCCTTGTGGTCGTGCTGGGCGGGGCCAAGGTCGAGGACAAGATCGGCGTAATCAAGGCCCTGCTGCCCAAGTGCGAGAAGATGCTGATCGGCGGTGCGATGTCGTGGGCGTTTTTCAAGGCGAAGGGCATGGAAGTCGGGCTGTCGCTGTGTGAGCCGGAAAGTGTAGAGTCTGCCGAGGATGTCCTTGCCAGCATGGGCGACGACTTGCAGAAACTGATGCTGCCGGTGGACGTGTACATGCAAAACGTCGCCGGAGACCACCAGATAAGGTACGCGGCTGCCGACGCCATCGAGCCGGGCTGGGACGCCCTCGACATCGGGGACGAGACGCGCAAGACCTATGCCGACATCATCCTCAAGGCCGCCAACGTCTTCTGGAACGGACCGATGGGCAAGTTCGAGCGCAAACCCTTTGACGAGGGCACTTTCGCGGTCGCCAGAGCAATGGGGGATTGCCCGGGCTTCAACGTCGTCGGCGGAGGTGACTCGGTGGCCGCCGTCACGCAGATGGGTGTAGCCGACGCCATAGACCATATCTCGACCGGCGGCGGCGCGTCGCTGGAATTCCTGGAAGACGGCGTGCTCTCAGCGATTGAGGCGCTTGACGACAAGTAGGGCTTCTGGAGGAAGATTATGCGAATACCGATGATGGCCGGAAACTGGAAGATGAATTGTGACAATCCTGCAGCCGTCGAACTGGCCAAGGGCATCGTCGAGGGCAGCGCCAACGCGTTAGGATGTGAAGTCATCGTCTGCCCGCCCTTCACCGCGCTGAGCGCAGTCAATGATGTAACCAAAGATAGCCCCGTGTCGCTGGGCGGCCAGAACTTCTTCTGGAAAGCCGACGGCGCATTCACCGGCGAGATTGCCGCCGATATGCTGCTTTGCTGCGGCTGCGAGTATGTCATCATCGGCCACTCCGAGCGCCGCGGCCGCTTCGGTGCGACTGACGAGGACTTCGCCGAAGAGCTGCAGTCAGTATTCGGCGACAACGACGCCACCGTCAGTATCAAGCTGAAGGCCGCCGTGGATGCGGGCCTCAAGCCGATCGCCTGCTGCGGTGAGCTGCTGTCCGAGCGCGAAAAGGGCATGACCGACGCCATCGTCAGCGACCAGGTGCGGGCCATGCTCGACGGCTGCAGCGAAGAGCAGTTGCACAGCGTCACTATCGCCTACGAGCCGGTCTGGGCCATCGGCACCGGCGAGGTCTGCGAGGCCGATGAAGCCAACCGCGTCTGCGGCCTGATCCGTGCCGTAGTGGCCGAGGTCGCCGGGCAAGAGACTGCTGACAATATGCGCATCCTCTATGGCGGCAGTGTCAAGCCGGACAACGTCGAGGGCCTGATGGCGCAGGCGGAGATTGACGGCGGCTTAGTTGGCGGGGCGTCGCTGAAGGCCGATTCCTTCTGCACGCTGATCGAGGTGGCGGGCAGAGCCAAGAGGGCGTAATCCCCACCCCTGCACCATGCCAACGCGAAGGCGGCCTCCCGGCGAGGTCGCCTGTTTTCTTTGCACCAGGGAGGAGAAACAGTCATCGAGCGCGAAATTCATCGTCAAGATAACCCGTCGATGGTCAAGATGCGAAGTCTGCTCTAAAGGAATGAGAGCCATGCGTTTTGAGCTTCCTCCCTTACCGCCTTCGCTGGAGGGCATCAGAGCCAGAGCGGAATGGGAAAGGCACGACCTGTTGACCCAGCAGCTTGAAGCCTTGCGCGCGCCTCGCCTCATGATCTTTGTCGACACAAATAATGTTCACCTCGGCTACTACCAGACGCTACACATAGACCTGAAGAAGAATCCGCCCGCGGAACCCCCAAAGCTCGACCCGGTGAAGCTCCTCGATCATCTTGTCGATTTTCCCCGACACCGCCTAATTCGGGCGTACTGGTATGACGCAGAAGTGGGCAAGGGTTCGTCACTGTACGAGGTTCAACAGTCCTTGCATGGCGCGGTGCGTGGAACCGCTTTCTGCGATCTCACGTTGGGCGAACATACGGGCGAACGTCAAGAGCGCCGTGAAAAGGGCGTTGACATCGCACTTGCGGTAGATATGCTGGAACACGCTTTTCGGGACAACTATGATACCGCGATACTGTGCAGCGGCGATTCGGATTTTGTCCCGCTCGTACGAGCCGTAAAGGCGACCGGGAAGCATGTAATGTGCTCATCATACACCTGCACACTTTCCCAGGACAAAGACATCTTAGAAAGCATAGATTACTTCATTCCCCTGGATGGTGTGGACCTAACATGGGCGGAAGAAGAGGAAACGGTAAATGAAGAGGAAGTGCCGTAGCAGGAACATGCGCCGTGTTGTGAGGCGTCCTCTCCGCCTTAGAGTCAAGCCGGACAATGTGGGGGGCTTGATGGCGCAGGCGGAGATTGACGGCGGGCTGGTCGGCGGGGCGTCGCTGAAAGCCGACTCCTTCTGCGCGCTGATCGAGGTAGCAGGCAGAATCAAGGACCGGTAATTGCCAAGCGTGTGGCTCAGTAAACAGTTGAAGAACAGGGAGGCGTACGAGCGAGAGATACGACATGAGCGCAGTGGAAGTCGTTTTTGTGTCAGTAGCGCTGGGAGCAGCAATTGTGGCGTGGCTGTCGATGAGGCAGGCACAGCGCACTGCAGACATTATGGATAGGCAATTCGCGCAAGAATATCGACCGTCGCTATACATTTGGCCACTGGACGGAAACGTTTGGGATGAGTGGGAGTGGGAATACAAGGTCGCTAATACAGGGCGTGGGCCTGCTCTTAACGTTATCGTAGGTGCCCACTGGGGACCGGCCTGGCAGAAGAGAACTATTCCCGTGCTCATGGAGATAGATGAGGCGCGCCCGCGGGCCTCGGACCTCGATCACGCTCCCCCCTTGCAGCGCATCGCGGTACTTCCTGGAGGAGACACTCGAGTATTCCGCCTCCCTTTCCCACGGCATGATGATGTAGCCGCTGACGACCCCCTGAGCCAATATGTGCTTCATGCCGAGTGGACGGACCCGACCAGCAATGAGCGGCTATATCGCTGTTGGGAAGTTCACAAATGGAACCCTTCTGATAGGGCGGGAAGCATTCGGGCGACGGCTGAACAGTTGTCTTCTCCCCTTCCCGCCCATCCCGGCTGTGAGCAGTGCCCGGTGCGTAACAAACTGGAGCATTGTCCTATAGAAAAGGGTGACAAATAGCTGGCACCTTTAGCACCGGCGATCAGCGTTGCGGAACACGCCCGCGTACATCGGCGGCAAGAGCAGAGACCTGGACTCGCTGAATTCAGATTCCGTGAGGCCGGCGTTGTGCATCAGTTGACGGATCTCCGCCGCCGGTATGCCGTGGCTCTCTTTCGTCGGTTCGCGGATGAAAAGGGTGCCGGTGCTCTTCAGATTGCGCGAGAGCGCGTCTATCGTTTTCTGCCTTTGTTCGGGCTCGACTTCATGGAGCACGAAGTGAATGACGATCACATCGAAACCGTCGGGGTCGGGATCGAGCCTGGTTATGTCGCCGACTTTGAAGTCAACGTTCGGAAAGTGCTTCAAGCGCTGTCTCGCGACGTGGGTCCAGGCTTCGGAAGTGTCGAGACAGGTTACTCGACCGCCGGCATCGAGCAATCGGCGGGCAATATGGCGGCTCAAGGCTCCTGAGCCAGAGCCGAAGTCGAGCACCTTCTCATCCCCCTGCAGACCGAGGCTATCGGCATACCTCCCGTAGAGGCTACTGACGAGGCCATGATGCAGCAGCCTATCCTTGATGACATCAAGGCGGCTGGGATTATCGAACTCCACGATGCTTCTCCCTCGATTCGCCAAATCGGAAGAGCGGCTAGCCGAGACTATCCGTGAGTGAAATGGACTACGTATCAGAATTGGACAGGCAGACCGGTCACGGGCACATAGAGTGGCTTTTGCGAAGCAGCGTAAAATGACACACTGTAATGACCCCAACGACCTCGGGCTGGAAGCTGAGAACGCCGACCCAGGCCGCACCCACTCCTGTGGAGTGGGTGGCCCTGGGTGCCCGCGCGTTCTCACCTGACCTGCGCCAAGCGCAGGTCAGGCCGAGCTACGCGTCTTGTGGATTATTCGGGCTATGGCTTGAGGCTGATGTCGGCGGTGACCATAGTGGTCTCGCCGTAGGCAAGGACGCGCTCGAGGCGCAGCAGCAGGTAGCCGCGGCCGGCATTCTGCGCCGCCTCGATCGCTTGCTCGTACTCAGCTAATGTCTGCACGTCAGTGCGGTTGACCTTCACGATGACATCGCCGGGGCTGACCTTGCCACGGGCAGGCGAGCTGCCTTTGACCTCAACTACCACCACGCCCTGGTCGCGTTCCAGTTCGAATTCTCTCTTCAATTCGGCGTCCAGGGCCCTAACCTCCAGACCGAGGCCGGGTTTCTTCTTGCGGCCTGTGGAGGGCTTTGGCTCGTCAAGGCCTGTGTACTTGGCGGGCATCGCGCCCAGTTTCGCAGGCAGATCTTTTTCTTCGCCATCGCGGACCACGCGGAGCTTGACCTGCGCTGGCGGCGGGTGACGGGAGATGGCTTTCTGCAGCTCCCAGGTGGAGGCGACTTGCTGCTCGTCAACCGCGGTTATGACATCATCCACTCGCAGTCCGGATTTGGCGGCGGGAGTCTCGGGGATTAGCCCGGTCACCAGCGCCCCGCCGGCGGGAGCCCCATAGAAGTCGCGCATGTTGGGGCTGAGGTCCTCGATGCCCACGCCCAACCAGCCACGCAGCACCTTCCGCTGGGCGATGAGCTTCGGCACTACGTAGGCGGCGGTGTCGGCGGGGATGGCAAAGCCGATGCCCACACTCACCGGCATCGCCCGGCCTCCGGGGGAGGCGATGGCGACGTTGACCCCAACCACCTGGCCGTTGAGATTGACAAGCGGCCCGCCACTGTTGCCGATATTGATGGAGGCGTCGGTCTGGATGACGTCGCCGATGGTGATGTACTGTGACTGGCCGGGGAGCGGACGTCCCTTGGCGCTGACGATGCCGGCGGTTACAGTCTGGTGCAGGGCGAAGGGGCTGCCGACCGCCATCACCCACGAGCCCACCTTCAAGTCCTGCGAATTGCCCAGCTCAAGCACCGGGAGTTTGCGGTCGGCCTCTATCTTGATGACAGCAAGTTCGCTCTTGGGATCGGTGCCCCACAGTTTCGCCGGGTAGTAACGGTCATCGTCTTCGCGGTCGTTGAGCCCCACCCGGATAGCTCCCGCGTTTCTCACCACGTGGGCGTTGGTGACAATAAAGCCGTCAGACCTGTAGATCCAGCCGGAGCCCATGCTCATGGCCTCGGGGCCTTCGGCTTCTTCCTCATCATAGTCGCGCAAGTCCGGTGGCATCGGGAATTCGTATTTCTTGAACCACTCGTAGAGTTGCTTGCGGTCAAGTCCGGCCGGCGGCGACTCGATTTCACAGAATATGCTCACCACAGCCGGCAGGGCCTGCTCCGCGATCTTGATGAAGTTGGCTTCGAGCGCGCGCAGTTGTGTGTCACTGCTGGAGCGGACAGGCTGGCGCAGAGGAGTGCTACAGGAAAGCGCCAGCGTTGCCAGTAGCGCGCAGACCACTATGCCCGCGAGGATTATGCGGCTGTGGCCGTGAGAATGATAGCCGTCCTGTGCTGACACAATGCCGACCTCCAAGAGCTTGAGCTGACCATGCTTGCCAGATACTAGAAGCGGTTTCAAAACCTCGTCTGCGGAGACTTACAGGCTGGAAACTGTAGTTGTGCAAATTCTGCTAACGGCTGGGCCGGATTCTCCGGTGCCGCCCACTGCGCACGCACACCGCCGGTGTGGGTACGCGTGGGTACCCGGCACCTCCGTATGCGGCGCCTCCCAAAGGCAAGGGCAACCTTCACCCCCGGCCCCTCTCCCTGAGGGAGAGGGGAGAACGACAATGGAGTCGGGCAGGATGCCCGACCTACGCGGATGTATTTGGCAAGCCCCGCCTTCGCCCCTTCGGCAAGCTCCCTTCGGCCCTTCGACAGGCTCAGGACTTTCAGCAGGCTCAGGGCGCACGCGGCAGGGCGCACACGGCAAGGCCCTGCGGCAAGCCCGCGCCCTACAGAACGCCGGCTGTTGTCAATAGGTTGTTGAAAGTTCCTAACAGATACGACAAGAATGTCGCGAAACAGCTATCACGCACTCCGAGCTATTCAGGATTTAGTGGGGGACAGTCCCTAAAGGGACAGTCCCCGCATGCAGCGCATTTCAAAAAGCAGCAGCGTCTGCAAAACCTGTGCCACGCGAGCGATGTGCAGACGGCGACCAGCCATTGAATCTCAGGCCTCCGCCGACCCAGATCGGGCTCTGAAGAGCCGCCCTACGGGGTTCTGAAACAGGTTCTGGTTCGTGGCCGCTCGAGAAGATCCGACTCCGAGCGTCAGCACAGCGGCTCGAGGATTGCAATGGCGCGTTTGATGTCCTCGATCTGCTGCGGGCCGCTGATCTCGCGCTCAATAGCTAAGACGCCGGTGAAACCCTTCGCCTTCAGCTTCGGCACCAGTACCGGGAAGTTGACCCGGCCCTCGCCCATCGGTTTCTCGACCCCCAGTTTGCTGCCATCGGTCGGGTACTCGCCATCCTTGGCATGCACGCCGCGCACGTACTGCCCGAAGACATCCAGGGCGTCCACCGGGTTCGCCCTGCCGTACATGAGCAGGTTTGCCGGGTCGAGGTTGACCCCCAGGTTGCCGGTGCCGACATCCTCGATGGTGCGCAGCAGCGTGACTGGCGTTTCCTGGCCGGTCTCGAACCAGAACTCGATGCCCTCGGCGGCGCAGACATTCGCGATGGATGCTATCGCGTGCACGGTGCCGTAGTAGTCTTCGTCGCCGGGATATTCGGGAATGAAGCCGAGGTGAGTGGTGATGGAGGGCACGCCGATAGCGGCGGCTACCTGGGCGGCTTGTATGAGCTCTGCGGTGCGCTGGCTGCGAGTAGCCGGCGGGACCAGGCCGATAGTCGTGGGGCCCTGGACGAAGTCCCAGACCGTGCGGCCCGTAGGCATCGCCCAGAGCGTGGCAATGTTGATGCGGTGTTTGTCGGCGGCGGCCCGCAACTCCTGCGCCGCCTCCAGGCTGCCCGTCGCTGACCAGTGGACCTGACAGGCTGTCAAGCCCAGTTTTGCAACCTTCTCCATCGCTTCGTCTGCCGTAGGTCGCGGGGACAACATGACGCCGATTTCTAATTTGTCAGCCATGTTCACGGGTCTCCATTGTTAGTTGTCAAGCACGTTGCGAAAGCTGCACTGTAATTCGCCGCCGGGCTGGAAAACTCCTTGCCGACTCGGAGAAGAAGCGTTTCGTCTACTTTGCCTGCAGCCGCCACAGGCAGGCCTCCTGAGCGCCCAGGTCCAGATGCCGCTCATAGACTTCCCCCTTGCGCGTGAGGTTGAGACTGAGCTTCTGCAAGCTCCCATCCGGGCGCAAGCGATAACCCCACAGCGTGGGCTTGCTGCCGACTAGGGGCAGGCGCAAATTGCAGCGGACAGTTTCGTCCTCCCAGTTGATAGTCAGCACCACCAGGTCGCCCTGAGCGTTGGTCAGGCACGTAACCTCCACGTCTTTACCTGGTGGCAATTCGTTGGCTACCCACGGCTCTTCGCCGCAGCCGCGCAGAAGCAATGCGTCCATGATCGCTGCGTGGCCCGGCGCAATCGGGTCGGGGATGATGCGGCGCTCGCGGGTCCGCTCTTGATTATCCCGATTGGAAACCAGGTCATACCCGAACTGCCCGGCGAGGTATATCGCCTTGCCCGTGCGTAACGGATGTTCCCAGATTACGGGCCGGCCTTCGACCTTCGCCAAGACCGTTACGCCATCGGCGGGAGTAATCTCATCATAGACGGTGAACACCTCGTCTCCGGGATCAGGCAACAGGCCGGCAGTGGGAGTCAGTCTTCCAGCGGCTTGACCTTTGGGCGCATGTTTGAGCCCCAACAGGCGCAGCAGTGCTGGTGTCTCGTGCGGGAGGCCCTCTTCGTCCAACAGCCCAAATTCCGAGATGACAATTACCGTCTTGCCCTGGCGCGCCAGTGTTTCGAGCAAGTACGCTCGATCGTTACTGATTGCGAACGGGAAGGGAACCACGATCACAGGATAGTCGCGTAACTGGTCTTCCGTGACGGCTTCGAGGTAGAACAAGTCCGTGGGCACGCCGCGGCGGAACAGATAGTACAGGACTTCCTTCTGCGCGACGGCGGCGTAGCGCGGATCGTTGAGCGGATGACTGAGCAGGTTGGCGGGCTGTGGCTGGGTGTAGAAGCGCCAGAGGTCATCGCTGGCCTGTGAGTGCAGATAGGCCACTTTCTTCAGCGGCTGCAGCCCACCGAGCCAGTCGTCCGCTTGCTTCAACAGCTCATACACGCCCCTGACGCACGCGTAGCTGACCTCAGCGCGATCAGTGGTATGGCTTTCGTCCGTGATGTGCACATAGTGCCACCAGGCCAGCTCTTTGGCACCGTGGCAGACCGCCGACAGCGCGCTGCCGTAGATTTCCACCGGGTCCATCTCACGGAATTCTTTGCGCAGCCGGCTGGCCTCCAGCACAATGCCGCACTGTCGCTTAGGCGTGCAGCCGGTGAGATGCGCCGCGGTCTCGGTGACGTACCAGTGAGTGCTGTCGCCGAGGTAGTTATGAAGCTGGATATAGGGGTCGGTGGTCGGGAAGTCTATGTCGGTCTCACAGCCGATGCGCTGCCAGGCCACTCCCGTGCCCCACCAGAAATCGCTGCAGATTGGCGAAACACAGATTAGACTGTCGGCGCGAATCTGCGGATTGACCTGCTTGATCGCAGCCGCGCTCCGCTTCATCCAGTTGGTGGTGCTGTCGTAGCGGTGGTTCAGATATTGTAGATATGTCGCAGTCTGCGCCGGAAAGGTCATTCCAGGGCCCAATTCGGGCAGCTCTTCTCCGAATTGCTCGTGGTAGAGCTTCCGGCAGACCGGGCAATTACACATCACCGGCAGATTCTTGTAGAACTCGACCACGCGCGGGTCGGAGTGCTTGGTGTAGCTCTGCTTCAAACGGCCGTAGCTCCAGTTGTACTCATCCGGCACCAGCGAGATACCGGCAAAGTCATAGGCAGCGGCAAGCTCCAGCGTCCGTGTCCAGGCCTCGCCCCAGGGGCCATTGACGCATTGGTACTGGGGGAAGTTGGGATCATCGGCGTCCTTGAAGGGCGGCGTCGGCGGGTGCCCTGTTGTCAGCCACACGCCTATGCCCCTGTCTTTGGCCATGCTGAGAAAGTCGCGAAGCTGGGGGTTGCCGTTGCCGTCTTTTCCCAGCCAGAAGCTGTGGCTTCCAGACAGATATGTGTGCAGGGCATCGGCGTTGAGGTCTGCAAGGGTGGCGTACATGCTGTCTCGCGCGGCGAAGTTCTGGCGGCCCTGCAGCTCAAAGCCAGGATTCTTCAGCAAATTCTCGCCGTCAGGCGGGCCGAAGAAAAGGTCATCGAAATACACGGTTCCTGTCTTCCCACGCAGGAAAGCATGGAAGCTCGCCAGGCGCACCGGCTTTTCCGGCTGGATGATGGTCTCGGAGTATTCCCAGTCGTGCGAGCCGGGTGTGAACTGCGCAATCTGCATGTGCCACGGGGTGCCGTCGGTGTATTGCAGATCAACATACAGCGAATACTCCGAGCTTTTTTCTTCGGCCTCCACACCCACAGCCTTGCTCCAGCCGGCGATCTTCAGAGGTGCGGGTTGCGGCTGGCCGATTTCGACCCTCTGTGATACACCGGCCCCGCTCCTCGGCTGCCCTTCGCCGTCGTACACACACTTCACACTCCAGCCCCCGGAATGCGCGGCTTCCTGGGTGAACGCATATCCGGTGTCATACTCCGCCCAGACGTGGGTGCTGAGTAGCGGCGTAGCCCTCGCGTAAATGCCACGGGTGATGTTGCTTCCCGGCGCGTAGGCCAAGGCTGCCGCACAGATGAGCGTCATGATAAGCAGAAATGCTATTCGCACCTGAAACACTCCCTGTGTTCCCGCATCGTATGCTCCTGTGTAGTTTCGCGATTGGCAGGTGTTTCGCCTGCTGCGGCCGGAGAGTGATTCCCTATACCTTCGCCTCTGTTTGGAAGGAAACTGGGTAGCCGACGGACAATATTGCGTCCAGCACGGCGCTATACTGCAAATCTCCCTCAGAATGGACAGCACGATGGAAATCAAAGAGATTGCGCGGCATGTCGTTCTGGATGGGCGCAACAACAATATCAGTTGGTTTCACCCCAAACCAGCGGTAATTCCTCCGCGGCATGTTGGTGAGGCTCCGACAGTGCTGGTGACTCTGGCAACGCAAAACGGTGATGATGTCTATTCGCCGCCGTTTGAAATCGTTACCAGCGATCTGGGGCAGAGCTGGACCGATCCGGTCTGGCATGTGAATACTCTGGGACGGAGGATGATTGCGGAGAATCTGTTTGAGGGCTTTTGCGATTTTGTGCCAGCGTACCATAAGGCAAGCGGGAAAGTGCTCGGAATCGGTCACACGACCCGTATCAGCAACGAGGTACTCGACCGCCACGTGAAGATCGAGCGCCTGGTTCATGTGAATCTGAATCAGCCCGGCATATACACGAGCAGAGACGTGGATACCGGGCGTTGGAGGCCGTGGGAGTTCATCCCCTACCCAGATGACAAGCCCCCGGACGAAGCTACATACAGCCCGGGATGCCCGCAGTGGGTGGAGCTTCCGGATGGCAATATCGTGTTGCCGATGTGTGTCAAGGGCCTGGAGGAGGAGCGATATCGGGTATGCTCGGCCCTGTGCTCCTTCGACGGCCAGCAATTCAGGATGCTCGAAGTGGGAAATGACCTGCGGCTTGATGTCGGCAGAGGCCTTTGCGAGCCCTCAATGGTGGAGTTCGAAGGCAGGTTCTACGTGACCATCCGCGCGGAGGACTTCCGCATGTATCATGCCGAGAGCGACGACGGACTGCATCTGGACAATCTCGCACCGTGGCAGTGGGACGACGGAACGGACATCGCAACTGACCAGACCCAGCAGCACTGGGTGAAGCGCCATGACGCGCTCTACCTGACATATACCAGGCAGACAGGGAGCAACGAGCACATCGTGCGCAGCCGGGCCCCGATGTTCATTGCCCGGGTTGATACCGACAAGATGCAGCTCATCCGTGAAACCGAGCAGGTGGTGATCCCGGAAGAAGGAGCGGCGCTAGGTAACTTCATGGTCGCGAATGTCACGGCTCACGAGACCTGGCTGACGGTCGGTGAATTCCTGCCAGATAGCTACTACGGCGACTTCCTCCTGGCGAGAATCATCTGGGAGGAGCCGAATCAGGCACTAAGTTGAATGGCGCGCATTCGGGTTTGTGCCACTGAGGTTTGCTGACGCCCGGATATGCTCGGTACATGAGACGAGAAGAGGGCTGGCCGAGTTGCCAGCCCTCTCGTCTTGGTCTGCAAGTCCGTGTTGCGGTCAGTCGTCCAGGTCCAGGTAGATCGGGAACTGGGCGCACAAGTCCGCCACCTCGCCGCGGATGCGGGAGATCACGCTCTCGTCCTAGAGCCCGGACCGCAGGGCATTAGGTCGCACGGGCGGCGCGTCTGAAGGTTTGTACGTTGAAGGGCAGGGGGTTGTGTGTGCGATGACGAAAGTTATAGTCACTTGGCGGTTGCCGTATCGGAGTGGTTTACCACAATAGTGCGAGCACCAGAGGCCTCCCGGTTTGGCGGGCCAATATTTGACTGTCGAAGTACGGCGAACTGCACCTTCTCTCAGTATGTGCAACAGCTGGTCGGGGACAAAAAAGCGCGGGTGCGCTCTAAAGCCGGGCAGCCCGAAAGCCCAAGTGGATAAGGTGCGATGTCGCGGGTATCGGCGGGCGAGCAAAGTACTCAAGTAGCTCTTCCAGCAGCGCGCGGCAATCAGATAGGAATCGCTCGTAGTCAGCATAGCGTCGCGCAGGTTTCATCTCGAAGTGGGCGCGCTCCAGTGCTGCGAGCAAAAGGGCTCGAGGGTCTAAGTCATCGGCCGTGAAGCACAGAAAATGTACATATCGCTTCCTGTCAGGGTCACGAGGGAACTCCCTGAACAGCTGGCCGAATCGATGGAGAGTTGGGGGCTTCTCTGGGTACTGGATAACGAAAAGGGAGTGTGGATTAAGGGTGCGTGCCTGTTGGCGCTCATGCTCAGTGCTTGAACTGGGGGTTTGGTGCCGTGGGCTGCACGCGGGCAGTGACCAAGCTGAAGGGCCGACCAGTTCACGAAGCGCTTGCCGTTGGACCGCGCGAGAGAGGTACCCATCCACCGACACCGCCCTCCACGGACTTCCGAGCGGATCCGCCACTACTACGTAGGACATGTTTGTCACACTGCCTATATATCTAGTTGCCGCTATGTCTCGTCTACATGGATTGTACCCGTAGAAATAGCCAACATATTCTTAAGATATTCTCAAGATACTCTCAAGGACCGGGCTGTATGTTTATGTATTCGGAACGTAGATTCCCTGATGGCATGATGCTGCAATTTCCGGACCAACTCCATCCGCTGATGTCCGCAAAACGCTTTAGCAGAGGAGCGGCCCAGATGCAGCGCCCGTTACGATGTATAGCAGCACGTCGGGGCAGCCGCTCGGCGGCCGTATGAAATGACGCGTGTAGATGAAGTGACGGACTCTCGGCGGAGATGGCGAGGACCGCGCAGAGAGGAAGGGAAAGCCGATGGGTGATCAGCAGGCCACTTCGCACAAGATGATCGTTGTTCCAGCGCAACTATTGGACGTCCTCTCAAAGTCCAGCATGGGAGTGGCGAGGGTCCTCCTCTGTATCGCGCGCATTACCCTAGATCCTAATACCGGCCAACAAGTCAGGGAAGCAGAGGTGTCTCTGACCAGTCTAGCACGGCGAACGCAGCTCGGACGCAGGACCGTCGCTAGAGCGGTCAAGCAAGCCGTTGAGGCCGGCTACCTCGTGAAAAAGAGTGACGTTCACATATCTCGGTATAGGTTGAAGCTCAGTCATCGAGGTTGAACCTATTCCGAGCAGTGACCGTCGGCTAGGGCACGGCCACCGCGGGTGGTTGCGAAAGGTCCAAAGACAAAGCCACAGTGACCGTGCGACGGTGCACCCGCCGTCTGGTCGTCAATGCCTGTCTACTTCGGCAAGTGAGAGGGCGGGTGCTGGGCGAGGCAGATCTCTTAGCTCTCTGTCTAAGACATCAAAGTTGTCCGTCACTTGGTACGCACGACCCGAAACCAGTCTGCCAAACCGTGTGGCACACGTCAAGGGTCGGTTTCATCTACGTAGGCAACCTGCGTCGGCACTTTGTGTGCTAGTGCTGCTTGAGATAAGAGGAACTACCTCCTTGCGGCTCTTGCAGGATGCCGCTGCGCAAGTGGCAAGAGTGGAGCGATTAATTGGTGCAAGTATGGCACCACTTTTCTTGTGCTCGGTTGACCTTGGGAGGTCACGTAGCTTAGTCTGTGCAATAACATACCTTGTGCGGACACGCAGCACGCCACCGCACTGCAGTTGATCATCGAAGGGGGTCACTACGCATGCCGTGCTTGTCGTGTTCCAGCACAGACCAGATCTCGGTAGCTTGGCTACACGAACTTGTGCTCCTCAATCCGGGGCTCCAACATCCCCCGCAGGCGGAATTGCACGTTAGCGGAATAGTGCACGTGCAGAACCCGCCTGCGACGCTACGCTTTGTGCACCGAGGGCACATACACACACTTCTTAACCGAACAAAAGAATGGCATGACTATGCCTCCGGGGGCGAGGACTGGCTTGCGGACATTCTGAACCACGAGCGTCTGAGATCTTACTCGGTCGATCCCGTCTCGGACAAGCCAGACGTTCTGAGAATGCGCTATCGCCCTAGGGGAAATCTGACGGAGGCGAGAGTGCGGCCCCAAGAAGTTGTGGTCGACAAGAAACCCACCACCATGTACGTTCGCAAGGATGACCCTGAGAGCGACCCATTATACAGCCACTTCGCAGTTAGGTTCGAGGAGGCCGGAACCCAACTGTTTCGTATTGGTTTCCTCACGACATACGGGATCCGGCCCAGTTCAGAGATGCAAATCGAGGTGGACATCGAAGGCCCAGCACGAGCGTTTGATGCTATTCAAAATGAAGCCGCGGATCGTGTGGAGGACGCAGGCTACAGAAACACTATAGCAACAGAACTGACTGACTTGTATAAGAACAGAAAAGAGCAAGACTATGACGTCTTGGTCGTGCCTCATGCGCGGCTTTCGCCACTTGTCGAAGAGAGGGATAACGCTCCCTTCCCCGATCCGTTGCGGATCGATCTGTCGAGCGCACCCCAAGGCATCTTCGCGCCGCCCTGCTCCGCCGCGCGCGCTCTGCCGTTTGACATGAACTGCTCAGACTTCTTCGTTCGTATAGTCTGCCAGCTTGACCCCAATGTCGTTCTGTTGAGCCCCAGCGTGCAACAAACGTTGCGTGAGTGGCGCGATGACGGACGTGTCAGAGAGGGTTAGCGGCATGGTAGATGAGCCATTGTTCGTACATAGACTGGATATTCGCGCGGGCTTGATCCGCGACATAATCCAGAAGTACCAAGAGATAGCTCGCGAGCAGGCGCAGTTCGGAAGCTTACCAGACGGCACGACAGGCCGTGAGGCGATCGAGAAGGTCTGCTATCTCGCAGTATACACATTTCCAGACTGTAAAGACGCAGATGACCAAGACGCGCGCCGGGCCGTTTTTGCGCGGGCAGGGTTCCTGGCGTACATGCTACTCCGAAACAGGATATTCGAAACAAAGGCCATTGAAACGGCGCTAGAAGCGGGGTGGCTCCTTGTCCAGGCGGAGGGAGGAGTGCCGCTGGCGACTCGAGCGTGTGCAACGGCCGAGTTGCTTGAGGAGTTGAGCGAGTACCAAGATATGTCGGGCCCGGGCGCTCTCCCCACCGGAGCCCGTGAGCGTCTAGAGGCTTACTACGCTCAGGTCGGTATATGTCAGGCTGGGAACGTGGTAGGGCATCGCCCGAAGGATTGCCACGACGGAGTTCCGGTCGAAGGTTGCGAGGTTGCTGCATCAAGGGCGGAACCCTAGTGGGTCCTCGAAGCCCGACCTACCCGACTAAAGGCATAAACGCATACCAGGCTGCAAGTCCGCGCCGTGCGCTAAGGGCCTGTCCAGGCTAGCGCAGGCTGATTGTACGAAAAGAGAGAGGGCTGGCGGAGTTGCCAGCCCTCTCGTCTTGGTCTGCAAGTCCGTGTTGCGGTCAGTCGTCCAGGTCCAGGTAGATCGGGAACTGGGCGCACAAGTCCGCCACCTCGGCGCGGATGCGGGAGACTACGCTTTCCTCACCACGGCCCTTATGGCTGTTACCACCGGCGGAGGCCCGGTCAACCACCTCAAAGGGCATTACGCTTTGGTCCTCGCGGCCCTTGTGGATGACCTCGGCAATCCACTTGCCGATCTGGTGCATCTGCTGCTCGCGCATGCCACGGGTGGTCAGCGCCGGCGTGCCCGGGCGGATGCCGCTGGTCTCGGCCGGCGAGCGCTCATCGTAGGGTATCAGGTTCTTGTTGCATACCATCCCAGCCGCCTCCAGGAGGTCGGCCGCCTCCTGGCCGGTGATGTTCTTGTTGCCCAGATCAATCAGCAGCAGGTGGTTGTCGGTGCCACCGGTAACCGGCTCGAATCCCTCCTCGATCAGCGACTGTCCCAGCGCCTGGCAGTTGCGGATGATCTGGCGCTGATACTCGCGGAAACCGAAGCTCTGCGCCTCCTTGAAACAGACGGCCTTAGCGGCAACGATCTGCATCAGCGGACCGGCTTGCACGCCGGGGAAGACGCCCTGGTCAACGCGCTGGGCCCACTCCTGCTTGCACATGATGATCGCACCTCGCGGCCCGCGCAGCGTCTTGTGCGTGGTGGAGGTGACCAGATCGCAGCAGGGCACCGGGTCAGGATGCGAGCCGGCGGCCACCAGACCGACGATGTGGGCGATGTCGGCCATCAGATAGGCGCCGACCTCATCAGCGATCTCGTGGAAGATCTGGAAGTCAATGATGCGCGGGTAGGCGCTGGCACCGGCGACGATCAACTGCGGCCGGACCTCCTTCGCCTTCTCCAGCACCTGGTCATAGTCAATCAGGTGAGTTTCGGGGTCCACGCTGTAGAAGTGGGCTTCGTAGAACTGACCGCTGAAGTTCTGCTTCTTGCCGTGGGTGAGATGGCCGCCCTGGTCAACGCTCATGGCCAGGATCTTGTCGCCCGGCTTGAGCATGGCATAATACGCCGCCATGTTGGCTTGTGAGCCGGTATGCACCTGGACGTTGACATGCTCGCAGTGAAACAGCTCCTTGGCGCGCTCGATGGTGAGGTTCTCCAGTTGGTCATAGTTCTCGCAACCGTTGTAATAGCGGGCGCCCGGGTAGCCTTCAGCGTACTTGTTGGTAAAGATTGACCCCATCGCGCTCATAACGGCGCGTGAGGCGTAGTTTTCGGAGGGTATCAGCATCAGCGTCGAGCGCTGACGCTCCAGTTCCTGCTCCATAATCTGATAAACCTGCGGGTCCGCCTGCGCAAATGTATTGTTCAACATCCTATTGTCTCCTCATCGCATAGAGATCAGTGTTGGTGCGGCACGTCAGAGTGCCCCGCTTCCCTGTCAGTACTAGAGTCAGGAAGCGGGGCGGATACCGGTGCCGCCCCTTGGCCAGCAATTCCCACCGCAGGCCATAATCAGACCACGCTCCAATTTAGTATCTTACCACGGCGTCGCAATAGTTGCTTAGCGTACTTGCAGCCCACGTCTCTCTCAATCACGTATTGTTTGTGAACGGAATCATATGTTGAGCGAAATCAGACGGACAGACCATTTGCAGGCGCATGGAACTGTTTTCGCTCAGCCGCGTAAGGTAACAGAGTGTGATAGCTTCAACGACCTCGGGCTGGAAGCTGAGAATGCTAGCGCATTCTCACCTGACCTGCGCTTGGCGCAGGTCAGGCCGAGCCACGCGTTTTCTGGAAGCTGAGAATGCTAGCGCATTTTCACCTGGCCTTCGACAAGCTGAGGGCAGGCCGAGCCACGGATTCTGTGGAAGCTGAGAACTGAGCCACGCGCTTGGTGAAGAATTTCGGGCTACGATGCGTAGCTTGGGCTTGTCTGCCGGCCCAGCTTACAGGGTAGCATACTCCATCTGCGCGTTGTTTGGTACTGTGACCGCAACTTCGTGCGCTGTGACGACCCTGTACACGCCGGGACGCACCAGGCTGGCGCTGACCGTCTTCGGCCATACGACCTCATCACCCAACTGTCAACAAGAGCTACCAGTTGTGAATTCGTCGTGCTGCCTGTTCTTCCTTCATAGTCGCAAGAAAGGGCAGCAACCGGCATGTCGGATTCGGATGAACAGAGAGCTGTGGTTTCGGCTGATCATGGCTGCCGGCCGAGCAGCGGCCCGACAGGCTCCCAAGTCTGTGGTTTAGCCCCAATTATTCGTAAATGCGTAGGCCGGGCTTTCTACCTCCGATTATTCACCAACGTGTAAGTCGGGCTTTCTACTATACCTATGCAGATTTCTAATCATAGGAGGGATTTAGAGCTTTGCAGGGGTCTCCCATTGCACATTGCCCTGCTGTTGGAAGGGCCGCGTCGAGTTGCGGTCGTCCCCGACGACCGCAAGGAGGCCGGCCCACGCAGGACACTGTCCTGGCGAACTCTGCGCACCCAAACCGCCAGCGACAACGGCTGGGCCAGCCTTGTGGGCTTTTTGCAGAGCAAAGCTCACTGCGACAGGCCCTTCCATTACGACTAACGACGCGACATCGTCACCATATAGCTTAAGTTGCCCGAGGTTTGCATAACTATAGTAGAAAGCCCGACCTACGCGCCAAAAGGTTGAGACGTTGCCTTCAGGAGGGGCCATCCTGAGCGTTAGAGGCTACACTCGCCGCCACTGTCGCATCACGAGGCGACCCCAGCACGCGCAAGCTGAGACGGAGCTTGTTGCCATGCTCTTCGGCGAGCCAGTCCATTATGCAGACGAACGCCTTCCGCTCAGGCCGTTGGGGTTGTGGGCTACAGCCACCACACCATCCCGTCAGCGCCACCGATAAGCGCCAGGTACACCTGTGCTGGTCGCGCCGCTGGGGGTCAGTTCCCGCGGTACTTGGTTAGCGCCAAGGCGGCCAGCCACGACAATGCCATCGCCGTGAGCGCGCAGGCTGTAAAGCCTCCCTGTTGCGCTGCGGTCTCCCCGAAGTACCCCAACTCCATAGCCGCTATGCCTATTCCGAGGCCCAGGCCGGCCTTGACAATCAGCCCCTGGACGCCGAAGTAGATGGCCTCACGGCGTTGGCCGGTTTCTTCTTCGTCGCGGTCCACGATATCGGCAACCATGGCGTTGGGGAGCGTGAAGAGGGCTGCGATAGCGGGCCCCGCGAGCGCCATTACCAAAATCGCCTGCCCAAACGGCCCCAGAGGGACAGGTAGGCTGCCAAGGAAGGCCAAGGGTATCATTACGGCACCGAAATACAGCATCGCCCCGCTCAGGATGCGCTTCTTGCCTAGACGGCTTGCGAATCCGGGTATAAACGGGACGAACAGAGCAGCCACCAGCAGGCCGGCAGCCATGACTATGCCCTGTTCGGTTTCCGCAACTTGGGCTCGCACCTCCACCAGCTTCGGCAGCGCCCCCATGATGATGCGCAGGGCCATCCAGAAAAGCACTTGGCTGGCGACATACGGCACAAAAAGTGGGTTGCGAAGCGTGGTTAAAACCGCCCTGGATAGAGCCAAGTCTGAAGGTGTCGCACCCTCTGCCGGAGTGGGAACCAGCAGTGGCGCCCACGAGCACAGCAGGACCACAGGAGCGAAATACAGAGCCATCCTGAGGTAGCCGTAGTGATCAATGAGATAGCCCGCGATGAGCATACCGCCGACGGCGCCGAGGATGTTGAACCCGCCTTGGCACGTAGTGAGCCGCACCCGCTCAGCGGGGTCAGGCGTGATCTCCGGTAGCATTGCCAGGTACGGGCACACGACTAGCGTGAAGCAGAAGAAGAACACCGAAGCGGTGACGGCCAGATAGATGCCGTTGAGGAGCGATTCTGTGGCGGTAGGCGGTATCCAGATGAGTACGAACATGACAGCCAGGAGCGGAGCGCCGATGAAGATAAATGGCTTGCGGCGGCCCCAGCGGGTCTGCACGCGATCGCTCCAGAAACCCACCAGCGGGTCGGCGACCGCGTCCATGATGCGCCCGACGACCAGCGCCGCAGCGAAGGCCCCGGCCGTTACCAGCACGTTCCAGTTGGGGTCGGCGGGATCGGGCCGGTAGCGCTTCAGCAGCCAGGTCAGCGTCATGTCCGTAGTCAGAGCCACGCTGAGGTAGCCCATGCCATACAGCAGTTTGTGCTTCAGGCTCACGCGGCCCGGCACCGCGGGGCCAGGGCAAGGAGCTTGCTCGGACCGCTCGGGCGGCGCTTGGTGCTGATCGGAGCCAGAATCTTTCATAGGGTTCTCACACCGGCATGTCTTTCTGTAGAGCGGATCTGTTACTCCGCGACCCCATTCACCCTTCTCTGCGCAGGCTGATTAGGGGTATCTGTCGCGGGCAGCGGAATCTGATAGGCAGAGCCTCGCCGACGCCCCTGCTGACGTACATGATGGTCCCGTTCTCTTCGACCAGGCCGGCTGCCCGCTGTCTGGGTTTGCGACATGCTGTGTACAGGGGACCAAAGAACGGCAGATGCACCTGGCCGCCGTGAGTGTGGCCCGCCAGAATCAGGTCCACTTCAGCGATCCGTGGATCGTCTATGAGGTCGGGAAAATGGGTAATCACCAGACAGAAGTCGGTCTGATCCACCCCTTGTAGTGCCGCCGGCAGATCGTCACACTTGCTGTAAGCATCATCAACCCCGACCAGCCAAATGCGCGAGCCGCGTTTCTCCAGAGGTCTGGCCTCATTGACCAACAGTTCTACCCCGATCTCAGCGTACAAGCGGCGCCACTCATCAAGGGACGGCGGAGGCGCGGTGCGGAAATGCCTCGAGTACCACATGGTCTCATGCTCGTGATTGCCCAGGGTCGCCCAGACGCCTGCTGTGGCCTTAAGCTCTGAAAGCAGCGGCAGGTATCGGCTTGCCTGGCGGGCCCTGTGAACCATGTCGCCGAGCAGCACGATGATGTCGGGATGGAGGGCGTTGACATCCTCGACAACCCTCTTCAGCCCAGGGACGCCACCGCGCCTCGCCCCGGCGTGGAGATCGGCTATCACGGCCACAGTCATGCCGTCGAAATCCTGTGGCAGACGCCGCATGGGGATTGTTACACGTTCAACCACGGTTAGTGAAGTCAACCTCTCACAGTGCGCCGTCACGCGCTCTCTGGCGTGCGCGCAAGTTTCTGCATCACGAGGACGCACTCAACACTGTTGATTACGATGACTATGGCAACTATCGTGAAATAGACTGTATGAACGGTGGCGAGGATCTCGTTTTCTCGTAGCTGCTCCAGTTCCAGCGCCACAAGGAATAACAGATACGCGTACTGCAGCGCACCGTTGAGCTTGCCAAACCTCGTGGTCGCCGTCTCTTCGCCACGTCCAGTACCCTGCAGGAAAAGTTGAAGCGTGAGGATGGTGATCATGGACAGGTACAGGAAGCCGAACTGGTAATGCTCCAGACGCCCGGCGGCATAGAAGGCAATGAAAAGACAGTAGATCAACGCGAAGTCAACCGTGCTGTCCAGAGCTTTGCCAAAGGGAGTTGGCGGGCCGGCCCGGCGAGCGAATCTGCCGTCCAGCAGGTCCGTGAACCACGCCAGGAACATGGCGCCAACAGCAAGCCACGCATTGTGTGTCACAATGCCCACCATCACAAAAGGGATTAGTACCAGCCGGGCGTAGGTCAACGCATTTGCAATAGTAAAGATCTTACCTGCAACGCCGGTGTCGCTGGTCACTTGCTCGTCACTCTCCCTCGCGATGCGGTCTGCCTTCTTGGTGTAATCTTCCGGGCCAGCCAATGACAGAATCGTCTTCAGAGGGCGGCTTTCGCTGCACGAAAACGTGGTCATGGGCTGCGGCAAAGTGCGCACCCAGTAGCAACACCCATGCTCCCAGAAGCGCCCATAATGAGAAGACCACGACCCCTGCAAGCCCGCCGTAGCTGGCACCGTAGAGCTGGGAACGCGTCATCATGCAGGTGAAGATCGGGGAGACGGCGTGCCACAGTACGGCGGCGAATATCCCTCCACCTGCCGCGACACGCCATGGTATGGACTGAAGCGGCAAGTATCTGTAGATAAGCGTGAAGGCAATGACCGACAGGATGAACTGCACCGCAAGAAGTAAGGGTGGGCGCAGCATTGCCAGCGCGGCAGGATCGATCTCGGGGAACTGCTGCAGCCACGCACGCGCCGTGGCGAGAAAGGCATTGACCAGCACAAACACAGTTAGCAGCAGGCCCGCTACCAGCATGCTCACCAGCGACACGAGCTTACGCCTGAAATAGTCTCTGAGGACTCGCCCGGGCCAGACGTCGGTCATGCTGCGTTCGAGGGTGTCAAACAGGCGCAAGCTTGCCCATACCAGGATCACAACGCTGGCCAGACTGGCCACATGGACATCGGGATTGGCCAGCAGACCATCCACCTGCGTCATGATCTGCTCTGCGGATTGTCCCCCAAGTTGCTGGGCGGTCAGTTGCAGCCAAGCGTAGGCAGCACTGCCGGAGCCGAGCACGGTTCGCAAGCCAGCGGCCAGCAGTATGCCCATCGGGGCCAGACATACTACAGCGTAGAGGGCAATGGCCGCGGCGAAAATGTAGCCTGCACTGAAGCCAAAGCGCAGGTACGCCACCTTCAGCACACGCCACCAGAGGCCGACGAGTTGAGGCACTCGGCACTTGTGGTGACTTGTATCTGCGGTCGAAGGGTTCTCAAGCGATTTCATGGCTCAGAATATCATTTCTCGTCAAGGTAGCTTGCGGCCTGCCTGGGCAGAGGGTCGGCATGGCTGTTGGTCGGTCCGCTCAACTGAGATCGAGCGGAGCAAGCGTCCAATTGCCCTTGCCGACGCACGTGCGTCCGTGAGGCCGCTTTCGGACGCTGGCGGTGAGCGTCCGTCCCGCGTTCGCAACACGGCGCAGACGCCGGAGAAAGAGAACCATGGAACATGAACCTGTGTGCTCTGCTCATTTCGCGATCGGCATCAGGGCCAGCCCAGCTTCTAGTCATAGAGCACCAGCGAGTACACCAAGAAGCCCCCCGCCAATATCAACCCGATCAGATCCGGGATTTCCGTCCGCTCCTCTGCAGGCTTCTTGAGCTGGATCAGCCGCCATACAAACATCAGCAGGACAGCGACGCCGACGGCCACACCTATGATCACGTACGCCGGCCCCGTGTCCGCATCCGGCCGCAGCCAACTCCACACGAGCAGCAGCGCATACACCAGGTAACGGAACCACCAGTAGCGGGCAAACCAGGATGGAAGCCGAGCCCAATCGAGAAACATATCCCACGTCAGCATCCGACGTTCCCCATTTCCGCGAGGCTTTCACTGCCCTACGTTCCGCTGACTCTCATGACCAGAAACCAGAAGTACCAATAGATTAAGGGCATGCTAAACAGGATCGCGTCGAAACGGTCGAGGACGCCGCCGTGGGGCCCGAAGATGGTCCCGAAGTCCTTGATTCCGATATCGCGCTTGAGCACCGATTTGCCCAGGTCGCCAAGCTGCCCGACCGTTCCCATGACAGCACCGAGCAGGACCGATTGCCAGATAGAGAGGCCGAGCCATGTGCCGAAGATCAGGGCGCCGATGATGGCGCCAAGCAATCCGGCGACAGAGCCCTCGATGGTCTTGCCGGGGCTGATTTTGGGTGCCAGTTTCATTCGGCCCCACAGGCTCCCCACGACATACGCTGACGTGTCACACATCCAGATCGGCCCGATAACGAAGGTTAGAGCGCCCATGCGGCGCGCGAATTCGCCCGCTTCATGTCCCATCAGGGCCGGGACATCAACGTAGCGCATGTGCAGCGTGAAGGAGAAGAGCAGGCCGATATACACGACACCGAACACGGTGGTCGCCGCATTGACCACCTGTGATTCCCCCTCCCGCATCTTGAACTGGCAGACAAGCGTGCCCGCAACGCAGAATAGCAGGACAAGGAGGGTGAGATGCAGGGATCCGGTGATAACGTTCAAGTCCGCCAAGCCCAGTGTTGCGCCGCCTTCTCTGACCAAACCCAGACGCACATTCTCGCTGTACTGGGCGATGATAAGGATGAGCAGAGCGCACAGCCATCCCAGCTTAGCGTTTGCGCGTATGTCTTTCGTGTGAAGTGCTGAATAGTACTCCCACAGCCCTACTACCGTCATCACGCTAATGACAGCAAAGAACACCCAGCCCCCGATATACCCACCCCCGAACAGAACGCCCAGAAGAACGGCGGCGACAACAGCACGTGCCAGGAGCTTCAGAAGGAATTGCATGGGGCCATTTCCCCTTTGCTGAGCTTGACTATTCGGGATTCGCGCCACCATTACCGCATACAATAGTAGTTCTTGCTCGGCAAGTCATTTCCTCCCTGTCCGGCTAGCTTTGACTGCGAAGCAGAGCTTCGAGGCTTGTGTCATGCTAGGCTCCCGGGGTCAACTTGGACTTCTTTGTCAGGCGGATGCGCAGCGTCTGCAGGGCCCCGGCCCAAACGCGGCCAGTAACGGCGCTGTATCGTGACGAAGATGGCAGCCACGGCCACGATAGGCCATTATTCGAATTGCCGTTGATTGACGTCAAAAGCAATAGTTTCGCCCTCTCGATCCTGTTCAGCATACGTTATCCTGAGAATCAGCTTGCCACCCTGGAAGTCAATCAGCTCCAAGGAGGCGTTCGCTTGCGCCAGCAATTCTGGCAGCGCTTTTTTCGCGCTTTCGACGAGAGTCTCGCGCTCTGAGGTGTTCTTGTCTATTCGAACAATGCGCCTGTCGTAGGAGGCGTAGATATGCTCCAGCACATAGATGTAGGCCTGATCTTCAAACTGCCGCGCTGAGAAGACGTTATCCCTGGCATTCATGATCTGGTGGTTCTTCTGCGCATCTTCGAATATAGGCAGCGCCCGGCCATCCATGGACGTGGCTTCGACATTGAAGTACTTGAGGATGGTGGGAAGAATGTCCACTGTCCTGCCGTAAGGGAGCTCAATATGCTTGATGCCCGGGCCATGAAACATGATCGGCACAAGCGACGCATGTAGATTGAGGCTGCCGTGGCTTCCCGACAGGACGTGCTTGGCGACGTAGTATGGCGCAAAGTCCCAGCCATCGCTGGCGACTATGTGCATAGCGGCGGAGTTCTCGTTCTCGAACGAATTCGCCACGCGTTTCAGGCCATCCGGGTAGTGCTCCAGGTACGTCAGTTCGATCCACTGCTGATCGGTCAGCCACGAGCCGCTACGGACATGCGGACCGATCGCGGGGTTGTTGGTATAACCGAGAGGGTCCTGCCCGGCGACAATGACATAGCGGAACTCCGTCGTGCCGTTGGCCTCGCGCTCAGTGAACTGTCCCTGGCCGGCTTTGGAGTAAACGTTGAAGACATGATGCTCAGGGTTGGTGAAGATCAGACCGATGCCCGGCGAATAGTCAATCAGTCTCTGGATGATATTAACATTGGTGCCGCCGACGTGATAGTCTTTCAGCATCTCATCGGTCGGTCGAATGGCCCAGCTTTTCTCAACAACATTGCCCTGCGCGTCCTTCCTTTGTCCCTTAACGTAGACGAGAGCGTCGCTGTTGCCGCCCCAGAGCGATACCGCATCATAAACACGAGCGAACTTGTCTTTTCGCGCCACATAGAAGTTGGCTTCGAAACTTCCCCAGGCCGGAACCATGGTCCACTTGAGAGACTGGAAAACCTCAAAGCGCAGGTCGTGCATCAGGTTGTCAATGGTGAGGTGATGATGCACGTTCTCCATACCGTGGTCTGAGCACAGGACGAAGAGGGTTTTGTCGTATATGCCCTTTCGCTTGTATAGCTCGATGATATCGCCGACGAGCTTATCAACTCTCAGGTATGTGGCGACGGACCTCTGGTCATCGAGGGGCGCGTTGTGGGTCTCGTGGTCGATGCTGGGCAGCGTCATCACGACAATGCGCGGAATCCGAGGGCCGCCGGAGTACTTGCCCAGGAAGGCAGTAGCATTGATAACCTGAGACGCACACGTGACAACCAGCTCATCATCAACCGGCGTCGGAACATACAGAGAACAGCCGCGATGAACGATCTGCAGCACTACGAGAGAACGCACCCGCGGGAAATACTCGCAAAGAGTCTTGACCTGCTTTGAGAGCTGTCTGCTCAGCTCCAGGATACCGAGGCCGATGTAGGAAATGTGGCGCGGGCCGGATGGCCGGAACTGTCTTTGGCCCATCACACCGGTGCGCCGGGGATAGGACCCCGTCATGATGCCCGTGTGAGCGGGGATACTGGACGAGGGCCAGACGGAGATCCCGTTGGCCGTGAAAGCGCCCTCGTTGATGAAGTAGCGAGAGATGTTGGGAAGATTGCGGCTGATGGTGGTCGCGTATTGTGTTTCGTCATCAATGCCTTTCATTAGCAGCTCTTCGGCCTGGTGGAGGTTGGCTCCGTCAGGGATGATGACTGCCAGGTAACGGTCTTGCAGGGGCAACTGGCCGTTGTCCGCGGCGAAGCGGATGGTCGTAGCGCCCCCCCCCACGAACACAAAAGCAGCGGCGCAGAACAGGAGCAGCAGAGCGACGATCCGCAGGCAATTGCAGATCCTGGACCTTCCCCTCCGCCACAGGCGAGCAACGCCCCATAGCAGCAGGCACAGGACCGCTGTCAGCAGGAACACGGCCAGGAACAGTATCATGCCGAATACTCCAGCACCTGTGACAAGGGGAATCAGCAGCGACATGATGAAGAGCGCTGCCCAAGACAGCAACAACCATCGGACGCTTGTGCCGGGACGTTGGTTGGGTGGTCGCATCTTCAAGCCTCCCGTTCTGATTGAATGGAGTCCGCGAAGGACATACCTGCAAACTTCGTTGCGACAGGCCATTGTTCCTGCGAAGGACTTCGCGGGCCAAGCCGCCTCGCGCAATCATCCTCATTCTGGCACACAACCGCATTGACATCTGCCCCCCGCTGATATAGTCTGTGGCAGGTTTGCAGCAGTCTGGTGAATGCGAAGTCGGCTGGAGGAGCAACCAATGACTCGGACCAACGTCAAATGTCATCACAAGAAGCAGGCTGTCGTTGTTTTGGCCGTTATCGGAATGCTGTGGGTCAATCCGGCGGCGGCCAAGTCCTCGGCGACGTACTTCACGCCTCAACGGCTGGACACGATACGCCACAACTGCGAGCAGTACGCATGGGCGGCCAAGCAGCGAGATGACACTGTCGAGGCTGTCAAGCCGTGGATGGAACTGTCGGATCAGGAACTGTGGCAGATGGTGCCGGGCCAATGCGTGCCGCGCAATGTTTACGTCAATAAGGAGATCGGTTGCCCGGTATGCGGCAGTGACAAGTTCAAGAAGAGCGGGGGCTGGGAATACGACCTCTTCGAACGCCCCTGGAAGGTAACATGCAAGCTGTGCGGCACCGTGTTTCCGAAGAACGATTTTGGGAAGTACCATTCCAGCGGGCTGAACGAACACGGTGTTTTTGATCCTGATAAGGCCGACAGGAGCCTGCTCTTCAATGCCGAACACCCGAACCCCCGGGATCCGCTTCACAAGCAGTATGTAGATGACGGCCTGGGCTGGAGCGACGAAAACGGCGCACGCTTCTGGTTCGTCGCGACGTACACCGAGTGGGGCCTGTGGCGCAAGATCGGGTCGGCCATCAGCGGCCTGTCGTGGGCCTACGCGTACACGGGCGACAAGCAATACGCACACAAGGCGACCGTCCTGCTGGATCGGGTGGCGGACGTGTACCCCGATATGGACAAGTCCTTCTGGGTGGAGCCGGCGCTCAAGAGGACCACCGGTAAGATCCTCGATCACACCTGGGAAAACGGGTTCGTCGGCGGCAACATGGTCTATCCCTACGACATCATTCACGATGCAATCGGCGACGACCCCGAACTAGTCGAGTTCCTTGCCACGCAAGCACAGAAATATCATCTTCCCAACCCGAAGAATTCGGCCGACCTGATCCGAAAGAACATCGAGGACAACCTGGTCAGAGAAATGCTCCTGTCTGTCCAGGAGGGAATCATCCGGGGCAACACGGGCATGCACGAGCGTAGCCTGGCCTTCTGCGCCATTGCACTGGGCGACACACCCGATGTCCGTCGGGCCATCGAGTGGATCTTCGCCGATGACGGCAATGGCCTTGAACGCACCGTTAGCGACAGGATTGACAGAGACGGGGTCGGCGGCGAGGGAGCGCCCGGCTATTCCCTGAGCTGGTGCTGGAATCTCGGGTACTTCGCAACACTGCTGCATGACTATGGCAAGGCGCCGCCCGAGTACAACCTGATGACCAATCCCAAGTTCGGCAGCATGATGCGGGCCGGAATGCGCCTGATCTGCCTGGACAGATTCACCCCCAACATCGGGGATTCGGGCGGGAGCGGCAATCTGCACATGATTCTTCCCCGCGTCCCCCTACTGGTACAGTTTTTCCGGGTCTCGAAGAACAGCTCCGTCGCCGAAGCTATCTATTTCAAGACCGGGGGAGATGTGTCAGGCCTCCATTACGGCATTACGCAGAAGGAGCCGGAGAGCATTCAGCAAGAAGTCATGCAGGTCAGCGGCAAGCATGTCGGCGGAGAGTTCAGAAGCGAGAATCTCGCCGGCTACGGGCTGTGCAAACTGCAGAGCGGCCAGCGTGGCAAGAACAATGGCCGCTGCCTGTGGATCAGCTACGGCAGGAATCTTGGCCCTCATCCTCACCAGGACCGCCTGGGCATCGGATTGGTGTCCAAGGGGCTTGACCTGGCGCCGGAGATGGGCTACCCGGAGTTCACCGGCGGTTGGCCCAAACGCCACAATTGGACCAACCAGGCCATCAGCCACAACACCGTAGTGGTGGACGCAGCAAGGCAGAAGGGCAGCTTCTCGGGCGGCGTCCATTTCTTCAAGACATCCAAGGAGATAGACGTAGCCGACCTGACCAGCGAGCAGATCTACGACCAGTGCGATCGGTTCCGTCGCCAAGTTAGCTTGATTGACGTATCGGAGGACGACTCTTACGCCATCGACATCTTCCGCGTTCGCGGAGGCAGCAGCCATATCTACAGTTTCCATGGACCCGAAGGCTCCGTGAAGGTCGCCGGCCTCGAGCTGGTCAAGCAGGAACAGGGAACCTACGCCGGGCTCGACTTTCCCTATCCCGAACGAGGCAAGGGCCCAACGAAGGGAGCACCGGGCATCTTGCAGTATCTCGATAACGTCGAGCGCGACTCCGATCCCCCGCAGGCCTTCACGATTGACTGGAATGTGGTGGACACGTGGGGATATCTCAAGGGCGCGGACCGTGACATCCACCTGAGATTCCACATGCTTGGCAAGCATGGCGAGGTGGCCCTGGCACGCGGCTATCCTCCCGAGAAGCAGCAGAATCCCCAATGGGTCCAATACGTCCTGGCCAAGAACGAAGCAACGCAGCCCGTGGATTCAACATTCGTGGCCGTTGTAGAGCCGTACGAGAACGAACCGTTGCTCAGGAATGTCACGCGGCTGCCTGTCGTGAGCCGCGTCGAGCCGCCGGCTGCTGCAGAAGGCGCCAGCATCCCCGACGCGTCCGCGGTGGCAGTCAAAGCCGTCACGGCCGACGGAAAAACCGACTACCTCTACAGCACACTTGATCCGGAAGCGACGTGCTCGGTGGACGGCAAAATCGAGATGAAAGGGGAGTACTGTTTCGCGCGATTTGAGGCTGACGAACTGACCACGCTGTCGCTGATCAACACTGCGGCGTTCTCGGGCGGCGGCATTAGCATAACACTGCGCAGTCCCTCCTGGAAAGGACAGATCGTTGCCATGGACCGGCAAATGGATGATGATAACACGCTTACCGTTACGCCGGCACTCCCGACCGATGGGAGCCTTGATGGGCAGTGGATAATCATAGACAACGACGGGGAGCGCAATGCCGCCTACGAGATCAAGCAGGTCCGTCCCGGGCCGACCGCCGATCGCAGTGTCGTCTCTCTGGGAGACGTCACGTTTATTCGCACGATGCGCAAGCCGAAGGCCGAAAAGCTAGCGCCGGAAAGCCAGTGGGGGCCGACCGAGTTCATCTCCCAGCTCGACAACCTCGGTCTGAAGTATCTCTCCTTCGAGGCTGAGGAGGTGTGGAACGGCGGCTTTGGGGCCAAAGTCAAGTCCGGCCAGGCCCCGTACATCGGCCAGTTCTCGGGTGATGTGGCAATCCGCGCGGTCATAAGCGGTCGGTTCACCTTCTACTTCGAAGACATTCCCGTCGGCAGATACGACATCTGGGCGCTCGGCAACTCCCCGGGCAACGCCTCATCAGTTTTCGCGCGCGTCCAAGATGCTCGCGGCCTCATCAAAGGCGCGTCCATTCCACCGATATCACCACGAGAGATGAACCAGACCTACTGGAGCAAGATCCTCGACGACTTCGAGGTCGTTGACACGCGCAGGATACGCCTGAGAATCTCTGATGCCAGTGGCAGGGGTGGATGGGACGACAGCATTGACCGGTTTGTGTTGCTCTCACACGATGCTCCCGTTCCGGTCAAGGCGCAGTCCGAACAGAGCGACGACCAGGAGGAGGGCGCTGGACCTTATACATACAATTTCGAAACCAGCGCGGCGTTTGTCATCCCCGGTCACTTCTATCTCAGGAAAACCGGCGCGGACCGCTACGAGATCGCCACGACCAGTGCCTTCGAGATCGTCTCGGAAAAGGGTCTCGTCGGCCTGGCGGAAAGCCAGAATCAGGCCCTGCCGGCAAGCAGCAAAATCACCATCGGCCTGGAGGCGACCAGGGCAGGGAATATCGTGCTGGCAATCAAGAACCGATAAACGGCTCGGACGGGGGTATGACTGCCTTGCGCTGAGCTGATGTCGCGAGTCGCAGCGGCTTGGAGGGAGCCGCCGCAGGATCCACAAAGTCCGCAGCCACAGCGGGGGGTTGCTGCCCAGGCTTGTGCGGGCCAGACCCAGTGATTGACCCTGTCCTTCCCGAGAACTCGTATCAGCCACATTGTGATCCGCACTCGGCGTTTGCTCCGCGAGGCCCTCACTGTTGCTCGGTCTGTTGCTCGGTTCCAGTGATCTTGGCCGCCCACATCAGCGCGTTGCGCACCATCCGCCGCGTCTCCCCGGAACCCTCGGGGTGTCCGCTGAACGCAACCACCCGGCCCTCGCCGTACTGCTTCGCGATTACATTCACGAACGTCGGCAGCGGCGCCTTGCCCACATCAAAGATGACTACGGGGACCTCGTCTGAACCCTCCTTGATGACGAACAGCGGCCCGCTCGCGTGCGGGAACAGGACCTTGCGGGGGATGTCGTAGCCTTCGGTAATCGGGTGCTGCTTCAGCTTCGCCCAGACCCGCCCGCGCACCCCGAACGGGTACAGTTCGACATCAATCAGCCCGTATTTGGCTGCGCCGACAGCGCCTCCGCATATCCCGACGTAGCCGCCGCCCTCCTGCACGTACTTGCGCAGCGCCTCGGCGTTGGCGTCGTCGAGGCGCAGGCCGCCACCGCCACCGACAAAGAGCACATCATACTGGCTGAGGTCCACAGTCGCCAGGTCGGTCTCATGGATCGGCTCCGGCACCGGCACGCGCAGCGTTTCGAACACCTTGTCCGGCCAGTTCAACAGCGACTGGTAGCGACCGTGCAGCATCCCGATCTTCCTGTGGTTGAACAGCAGGTCGGTTCGCTCTTGCTCTCTGGCGTCGTCCTGCGCGATCCGCTCCCTAAGCGCCGTGGTCTTCTCCTCCAGCGCTTTGTCGCCGTTCTCATACAGTGCCTTCACCTGGCCCCGCGTCAAGGCCCGGTTATAGACCACCACCTCATCAACCAGGGCGTTGGCAAAGAGCCCCTCCTCCGGCGATTTGCAGCCTATCCTGAGGAACTCGGGCATCTCAATTGCCTGGTAGCCGCACGGGTAGCCCGACTCAACGCCGTTGAAGTACAGTTTCAACCCTGACATCTCCGGGTCTGTAGTCTCCCAGGTGACGGCGATGTGTCGCCAGGCATCCTGCGCCCATCCCCAGCCGTAGCGCCTGTGCTTCTTGCTGCCGGCCCACATTATCACCTGCGCGGACAACTCCACGTGGTAGAACTTGAGCTCAATGCCGCCGGATCCATCGTCCTTCAGGAACTGGAGGTAGTAATGGTCCTCCATCTCCGTCGCGGGATTGGCGGCCTTGATCCAGAGCTCCATGGTGCCTGATTTCAGGTTAAACGCCGGCAACCCGCGATACTCCACGCAGCCGCTCTCCGTGAAATCCGCCGCCTTTCCCACCTTCCCGTCCGCGTACTTCATGGCTTCAGCGCCGCTCACGGTCACCTCCACACCCTCTGCCACCGCCTCCGCGCTGTCGCTGAAACCTATGTGCAGCAGTGGTGCAAACTCCGGCTGCTCCGCCGCACTCAGCGCCGCCACGCCGATCAGCGTGATGGCCGACATAACCGCAGCCTGGCAGATAGCTCGCATAGGGAGACCTCCTCTGGGCTAGATACTATGCGCCATTCTCCAAATTACTCTGGCCGATTACTATTCTCCACCAGTCCACATCTTTACCTGCCTGATCATGGCAGCCCGGCTCCTGGGGTTAAACTGACTGCAGATCCGCATCGCCGGCAAGGGTGGGCGGCCTGGGCGTGTTTTCTGCCGGAGTCTGGCGCAGCGAGTCTCACCAGGGGCATGACCCCGGCCCCCAACGCAGCGATCAGGGATGGTCGGTGCCCTGCCAGTCCGGACTGGGGAGATCCGACCGGACAGGATCGGGCTCATAGGGCACGAACTGCAGCGAATACAGATCGGCGTCGCGGATCAGGAAGCGCAATCGCACCGGCCGACCCTCGAGCGCCCGCAGGTCCCCGCCGCGGTCCTTCCAGCGGACGATGTGGCGCAGGCTGTCTCCAAGGATCGGCGGGCAGTCGTCAACCCGATAGCCCTCGATGGGATCGCCCGCGGCGTCCTGCAACTCCACCCGGATGCTTCCCGCGGCGGAGGTTTCGAAGTTGAGCGCGAGGTTGCCGCCGGCAAAGAGAATCGGGTGGGTGAGCACTTCGCCGCCGGAGCGCGGGGCGTTGATGGAGACAAATCCGTCTATGCGCAGGGCGTAGCGGCGGACGCTGGCGCAGGTTCCCTCCCAGTAGCCTTCGGTTGCGTACAGGCTGAGTTCATCGGGCGCGTCCTCGGTGTCCGCAGGTGTCTCGACCATTCCCCAGAAGACAAAGTTGTCACCATAGACCCAACTGCCCTTGCGGCGCGGCCCTGGACGGATGAAGGCCTCCGGCCAGCGGTGGAAAGTCCGGCCGTCGCGGCTGGTCATGAAGACCGCGTCGGTGACCGCTGTGCCGTAGCGCGGGTGCGACTGGGCCCGGGACAGGCGCTCGTCCAGTTCGGGCAGTTCGAGAATGGGGTCAGACCAGCCCCGGTCCACATAGCGCAAGGGGAAGCCCATGAGGATATGCGGTGCGCGGTAGTACGGCTGGACCTGGTTGGTGTAAAGCTGCTCTTCCGGGCAGCCGGTATAGGTGAGCCACTCCGGCTCGGGGAAGCGCAGTATGTCCGGTGAACAGGAGGTCATGATCCCGCGCCTCTCGTCACGGAACTCGCGGTGGTATTCGCGGTACATTCCGAGCGTGGGATCCCAGAACGCGAGGTTCTGAGAGTCGAAGGCACCCTGCGTGACAGCAGGCTGGGGGCTCATCAAGGAGAAGCGGATCCCATCGCCGGACTTGAACACGTACAGGCCACGCGGCTTGCTGCCAACGATGATGGTCTTGTAGCGCTCATCCGCCGGGCAGTCCGGATTGTGGTCTTTGAAGGTAGCGGTGTGTGCCGGATCCCCGCCGATCTCTTCCAGAAACTCGGGAGTGAGGATAATGTTGTTGGCCCGCGACCCCTGGAACTCGAAGAGTTCGACTTCCGGTCGCCGCCAGTGGATTCCGTCGTCGCTCTCGGCGTAACACAGGTACGGGGGGTGATCCTCCACTGCTTGCGCCGGCGGGCCACTGTTGCGGTAGTGAAGTCCATGGTAGTACATCCGGCAGACCGGCCCGTCCCGGAAGACCGACTGGTAGCCGCAGGCATTGCCCTCCCAGGGAGCATCAGTGTTGAAGACGATCTGGCGACGCTCGGGACGGTGGAGCCGCAGGGACGCTCCGCCTCCAAGCGAAGCGATCAGGAAGTCATCCACGAACAACTCGAGTCGCGATCCGATGTCGGCAGGCTGCTGAGTGTGCGAAGACGTGGCCATGTAAGATGCACCTCCGGGCGCCGGAGATTGCTCCGGCTGAGTATGACGTGCCATAGGCCGACGCTCTCTGGAGCGACGGCGGCCTGTGGACTATTCTCGGCCGGACGGTCACTGCCCTGCAACGGCTTCCGACCCGCCGGGGCTGCTATGGAACAGTTGGTTGACCTCCTGATAGTTCTCGATATGCACCAGGCCGTCTCTTATCTCGTTGCGGCAGAGACGACGCAATGCGCGCTTAGAGCATTTGGTACAAACCACTCCAACCGGCGCTGAAGGCCGCTTCGGCGATCGGTTTGACTCACTCCTCAAACATGTTATCATGCCCACAAGCAGGAGTGACGGATGGCTCCACTGAAACAGAAGCATAATCAGAGAGGTGAGAACTGATGAAAACCGCTATAGTCGAGGCAGGGCACTGGCACGCGCCGAGCTATTTCGCTGCGCTGAAGTCCGTCGGCCACGAGGCCTCGTGCTGGTCGGAGAGCGACCCGGCTGCACGGGCCCGCCGGCAACAAGAGCATCCAGGAAAGGTCTATGACGATTATCGCAGGATGCTCGAGGCTGAGCGATCCGAGCTAATCCTTGCCTTCGGTGTGCACGATGAGATGACGCAAATTGCCGCCGACCTGGTGGCCATGGCCGTGCCTTTCTCGATGGAGAAGCCTATGGGGCTGGACCCGGATGCCCTGGAGCCAGTGGTAAGGGCCGCCGAGCAGAAGGGAGCTTTTGCCGGTGCAGACCTGGTGATGCGGCAGCATCCCATCTTTGCTCGTCTGGGAGAGCTGCGCGATGCCGGCGAGTTGGGCAGAATCAAAGCCTGGCGCTTTACGCTCCTGGCGGGAGGGCCGCACCGTTACGTGGACTGGGGGGTCGAATGGATGCTGCAGCCGGAGCGGTCGGGCGGCCCGCTGTTCAACTTCGGCCCCCACGGCGTGGACTTGTTCCTGTGGCTGTGTGGGGAGGATGAGGCCGAGATCGTTGCAGCAGATGCGATCAGTGACCTCCACAATGTCGCCATTGATGACTACGTGACCTTCACGGTGCGCACGCCGCGAGGGGCCGTCGGCGTCTTCGAGGTGGGATACGCCATGCTGCAGGCTGTTTCTCAACAGGGGATGTGCCTGATGACCGACAGGCTGGTGGCCACGTCATCCGATGGCAGCAATGGCGAGATCGTTTGGCGTGAAGATGAGCGTACGGAGAAAGTCGAGGGTAAGTCGGCGCGAGACAGCTTCGTAGCCGAGACCATAGAGCGTCTGGAGACCGGCAGAGAGCCAATCGTTGCGCTGCGGGCTATGCTCAATACGCTGCGTGTGCTGCGGGCAGTGGGTACCCGCGTGACAGGGGAGAATGGCAGCAGCGTCGGGCAGGATGCCCGACCCACGGGATAGATACATGCGAGAACAGCCTTTCTACTCACACCAGCAGCCGACTTGGCAAAGCGGGGCATCGCCAAAGGGGTAACACAGAGTGCCCTGGGAAACGCCAGACGCCTTGTTCTGCCGATAATTCGTACACGCACCCAGGATGCCAGCTACTATAGACACAAGCCCGAGGGTCTGTTATACTTGTTTTTGCAATCTGGCTGTTGACGGCGGTTCTGACGTGTGGCTCAAATGAGGGCTGAGGAGGTGCTCATGCGGGCTTGGCGTCGAACTATACGCTGCCCGGACACACCCAGTCCACACAGCGATTGCATAGGTAGAGTAACGCATGTGGGCAGGGCGGAGTATTCTTGCTTCACTCGCAACGCGCTCCCCGACGGTAAAGATTTCCTCCTCCTCGTCCCTAGATCCAATCCAGTGATATTGTCAGGGCGTGTCGTGCGTCCGCTTGCATACTGTGTAAGCGCGGTGTCCGCTAGTGCACAGGACCTTCTCTCAGGCCACCGCAGGAGGGGGAACGTTACATGAGCAAGCCGCTGCGCGTGTTGATTGTCGAGGACCTTGAGAAGGACGCCATGTTGGTAGTCCGTGAACTGCAGAGCAGCGGCTATGAGGTGGCTTTCGAACGGGTCGAGACACATGACGCTATGGCCGCTGCGCTTGAGAGTCAGACATGGGACATCATCATCGCCGATTACGTTTTGCCGAGTTTCAGCGGGCCGGACGCACTGATGCTGCTGAAAGAAAGCGGCCTCGATGTGCCGTTCATACTCATCTCAAGCAGGATCGGCGAAGGGATCGCAGCAATCACCATGGAGGCCGGCGCGCACGATTTCGTATTGAAAGACAATCTGGCCAGACTTGGCCCTGCCATCGCGCGCGAGCTGCGGGAGGTGATCGAGCGGCGCGAACGCAGGCGGGCGCAGGAGGAAGTTGTTCACCTCAACGCCGTGTTGCGCGCGATCCGCACTGTGAACCGGCTCATTGTCCAGGAAGATGATCGGGACCGGCTGCTTCGAGCCGTCTGTCAGGCTCTGACCAGTACGCGCGGGTACAATTCGGTCTGGATCGCCTTATTTGATGAGGACGGTAGCCTTGTCGAGGCCTTTGAGTCTGAATTGGGGGACAGCTTCACAGCTCTTTGCGAAGTGCTGCAGCGCGGGGAGTTGCCCCAGTGCATGCGCGATGTGTTAGCGAACCCAGAGGTCACGGTGACCAAGCACACAGCCACCACCTGCGCTGACTGCCCCTTAGCGGAGGTGCACTCCGGGGCAGCGGGATTGGCCATGCGTCTCGAACACGCAGGGAAAGTGTATGGGCTGGTGAGCGCCTCGCTCCCTGCCGATGTAGCCGACAGTGAAGACGAGCAGTCGTTGTTCGCTGCGGTGACCGCTGATATTGCCTTCGGCCTTAGCGGCCTGGAGGTGGAAGCCGAACGCCGGCAGGCGGAGCAACAGTTGCGTGAGCGGGAGGCAGATCAAGCGGCGCTCATTCAGAGCCTCCCCTACAAGGTGTTCCGCAAGGACCAGGACTCAGTGTACGTGTTCTGCAATGAGGCGTTCGCTGCGGACCTGGGGATCACGCCGGATCAATTGCCGGGCAAGACGGACTATGATTTGTTTCCCAAGGAACTGGCCGACAAGTACAGGGCAGACGACAAGCGGCTCATGGCATCAGGGGAGACAGAGACGATTGAGGAGATCTATATAGAGGGCGGCCAAGGGAGGGTCGTGCAGACGGTCAAGACGCCTGTCAGAGACCAAGACGGCAAGATCATTGGGATCATCGGCATCTTCTGGGACATCACCGAGCAAAAGGAGGCGGAGGAGGCATTACAGAGGGAATACGAGCGCACGCAGACGATCTTGGCCAGCTCCATGGACGGGTTCTTCACCGTGGGACTTAACGCCGCGATCCGCGACTGTAACGAGGCCTTCTGCGAGATGCTCGGCTACTCCCGCAATGAACTTCTGAGCCTCAACATAGCTGACGTGGAGGCCATGGAAAGCCGAGAGGACACGGCCGAGCGTATTGAGCAGGTAAGGCAGACCGGCGGCGACCGCTTTGAGACTGTGCACCGGCGTAAAGACGGGACGATAATTTACGTGGACATCAGCACTACCTTCGTTGAGCTGCCCACTGAGAGCATCTTCGTCTGTTTCGCGCGCGACATCACCGAGCGCAAGCAGGCAGAGGCAGAGGTCAAAGAGGCCAACCTGCTCCTGCAGAAGGCGCTGAGCGAGCTGAGAGAGGTCGAGCGGCAAATGGTCCAGCAGGAACGGCTCCACGCACTGGGCCAGATGGCCAGCGGGATCGCCCATGACTTCAACAACGCTCTGACGCCGATCCTGCTATTCAGTGATTCGCTGCTTGCCCACCCGGACAGTCTCGAGGATAGGGAAAGAGTGGCCGACGCTCTGCAGCAGATAAAGGCGAGCGCAGAAGATGCCGTGAGCGTGGTCAGACGCTTGCGGGAGTTCTATCGGCTGCGCGACGAACAAGATGAATTGCAGGTAATGGACTTCAATCAAGTGATCGCGGAGGTCATCTCGCTCACAGAGCCTATGTGGAAAGAGCAAGCCACGGCGGCAAGTACGCATATCACTCTCGAGGCAGACTTGCAGCCGCTTCCGGCGTTTGTTGGAAGCGAGTCCGAATTGCGCGAAGCGCTGACCAACTTGATGCTGAATGCCGTGGACGCTGTGCCCGACGGCGGGGCGATAACCATTCGCAGCCGAGCTTATGATGACACCATCGTCCTCGAGGTGCGCGACACGGGCGTGGGCATGACGCCAGACGTACGTCAGCGTTGCCTGGAGCCGTTCTTCACCACCAAGGACGAGCGCGGCACGGGCATCGGTCTGGCGATGGTTTACGGTACTGTTGAGCGGCACCACGGCACTATTGAGATCGAGAGCGAGGCTGGGGAGGGGACGACGGTGCGCATCCGGCTGCCTGTCAGAGTGATGCAGGCACAAGAAGGTGAGGCAGAGATGGCAGACGCTGTTGCATCCCCGCTAGATATTCTGCTTGTGGAAGACGAAGAGTCTGTGCTTGAAGCGCTGCGCCAGGACCTGACGGCTGAGGGACACAGGGTAGAGGTCGCCAGCAATGGACGTGAGGGGCTGGAGAAGTTCCAGGCGGCGAGCTTCGACCTGGTGATAACCGACAGGGCCATGCCTGAAATGAGCGGCGACGAACTGGCAGCAGCCATCAAGGAGGTAGCGCCTGATATGCCCATCATCCTGCTGACCGGGTTCGGCGATATGATGGAGGTGACCGGCGACAAGCCAGCCGGCGTAGATTTGATCCTCAGCAAACCCGTTACTGTGGCGGCACTGCGCGACGCGGTAGCGAAGGTGATGGCGGAGTAGGGAAGTGCTGTGTGGGAGGTGTAATCTGCCCGACCTCTGTGGGGATACTGAGCGTCTGGAGCAATTGCTGAGCAATTTGTGCGAGAATGCCCTGAAATACACGGCAGAAGGTGGCCGGGCGGAACTTACCGCAACTCAGGTCAATGGCGAGATAGAGATCTTCGTCAGCGACGACGGCTGCGGCAGGCTGGGTCAAGCTGGCATTCGCCCGCTATCTGCAGGCCACCGATGCCTGCTACTGGGTCACCAGCTTTCTCTGATAAACTTGCTGGCGTTGCTTGCCAGGTACTCCTCATCCGGCATCATGTCGCGCCAAATGCAGGTGGCTGCAGCAAGCTCGGGCAAGGCGCGGCCGAAGGCTTCAACCATCAGCCAGTTATCGTAACCGATCTGCTTGAGCGCCGAGAAGATCTGCGGCCAGGGGATGTGGCCCTCGCCGGGCGTGCTGCGGTCGTTTTCCGACACGTGGACGTGCACGATTCTCTGCCCGGCCGACTTGATGGCACCAACCGGGTCCTTCTCCTCGATATTGGCGTGAAAGGTGTCGAACATCATGCGGAGGTTGGGGCGGTTGACCTCATCAACAAACCGAGCGGCTTCATCGCAGCAGGTAAGGAAGTAGGCTTCAAATCGGTTGAGCGGCTCGATGGCCAGGGTGATGCCGGCAGTCGCGCCGTACACCGCCGCCTCGCGCAGGCTCTCGATCCCCCAGCGCCATTCCTGCTCGCTGCGCCCGCGTCCCACCAGCGTGCCGACCGGCGCGAACAACGGGCCTATCAAGAGGTTCGATCCCAGGATTGCGCAGGAGTCGATGCAGGCCTTAAGATGATCAACCCCCGCCTGGCGTATGGTGGAGCTCTCAGCGATAGGATTGGCATCGGGGGACACGATGGTCACGACGGTTCGTCCCAGGCCGAGGTCATCCAACCTGGCGGCGAGCGTTTTCCACGGAGAGCAATCCGGAGCAAACATCGGTAACTCGACGCCATCGTACCCCCAGTCCCTGATGTCATCGAGCAAGGCCAGGTGCTCTTCGGTAGCGGCCGCGGTCCACAATAGAACGTTAATGCCAACTTTCATCATTGTCCTCCAGTTGACTGACCACGCGCCTGCACTGCGCCCCTCAAGGCAGATCAGCCGCCTGCGATTTCAATCCACTGTCCGCTCTTTGCTGACTCAAGCACCGCGTCACCAACAATCTGCGTGTCAAGTGCGCAGCGGAAGTCGGGCTGTACTGTTTCACCGGTCTCGAGGCTGTCGAGAAAATCGGCCAGGGCGTTGATGAAGGTGTGTTCGTAGCCGATGACACAGCCTGGCACCCACCACTTGTCCATGTATGGGTGCTCGAAGTCGGTGACCAGTATCGAGCGCCAGCCGTGCACATGGTCGTCGTCGCGGTTGTCGTAGTATTCGAGGCGGTGAGCGTCCTCCAGATCAAAGCAGAGCGAGCCGCCCTCCCCATTGACCTCAAAGGTATTATAGTTCTTTCGGCCCCGCGCATAGCGGGTCGATTCGAATGTGCCCATTGCGCCGTTTTCGAAACGCACCAAGAAAGCGCAGGCATCGTCAATGCTGACGGGCCCAATCGTCCCCGGCTCATCCTGCAGCTCCCTTTGCCTGATAAACGTCTCCGTCATCGCCGTCACCGAGTGGATTGGGCCGTTCAACCACATTGCGGTGTCAATGGAATGGGCCAGCAGATCGCCGGTCACGCCGCTGCCTGCGACATCAATGTCGAGGCGCCACAAGGTCGCGCCGCCCTGAGGCACTTCGGGGCTGATCGTCCAGTCCTGCAGGTACTTGGCGCGGTAGTGAAAGACCTTTCCCAGCCGCGCCTCGGCGATGAGTTGCTTCGCCAGGGCAATGGCCGGCACTCGACGGTAGTTGAACCAGACCATGTTGGGCACACCGGCCTTCTCCACCGCCTCTGCCATCTCCAGACCTTCCGCCGCATTCATGGCCAACGGCTTTTCGCACAGCACCATCTTGCCCGCTTGCGCCGCTGCCACCGCGATATCGTGATGGGTGTTGTTCGGGCTGGCGATGTCAATAGCATCAATGTCGTCGCGTTCGATAAGCTTGTGCCAGTCGGTCTCGCAACTTTCCCATCCCCACTTCTCAGCAAAGGCCTGGAGCTTCTCCTCGCTGCGGGCGCAGATGGCTTTCATGACAGGGTGATACTCCAGATCAAAGAACTGATTGACCTTGCGGTACGCGTTGGAGTGGGCTCGGCCCATGAAACCGTAGCCGATCAAACCGACGTTCAATGGCTTGGCCATGACATATCTCCCTTCAGCCTCCGTACTTCGCGTTCATTTCGTCAACGGCCTGCTTGCACCGTTCGGTAACCTGCCACGCATCCGACCAGAAGCAAAGGTCAATGGTCCACCAGTTATGGCTCAACTCGTTCTTATTGAGCTCCGGCAAGAGTTGATCGAAGTTCAGCACTCCGTCGCCGAGCGGAACGTGCGTCGAGGTCTCGTCGTTGTGCAGCGTCCCGTCCGAGTCGATAAGATGGATGTGGTTTATGCTGCCGCGCAGTTTTTGGGCTAACTCGAGAGCACCGCCGGGTAGGGCCTCCTTTTCGCCGGGTTGGCGAGCACCGACGGCCGCAACAGTATGGCCGTGGCACGTATCGAACTGCACACCGAAGTTCTCGTCAGCCACCTCCTCCACAATTCGCAGTATGTCCGACGGCTTGTTGAAGGCAAAGCCCGGCTCGAACTCCCAGGTGACGTAGATGCCCTTGTCCGCTGCTTCCCGGGCGCACTGCTGCCACGTGTTGACCACCCGACGGCGTGCGGTGTCGGGGTCCACTTGCTCGAAGATCGTCGGTGGCTGTACCGTGTCAACCCGAATGCCCTTGATGCCCAAGTCCACGCAAAAGTCAAGGTTCTTGCGGAAACAGTTGAGGTAGTCGGTCTGGTCGTCGGTGTCAATCAAGTGTTCTTCCCACAGATTCGCCGCAAGCCCGGAGAAACGCAAGCCCAGGTTCGCCAGCTCTTCCCGGCACTTGTCCCGCTGCTGCTTGTGGGGCATGTCGTCGGGGTTTGGGTGGGGAGGGAATCCGCCTAACTCTACACCCTGGAAGCCCAGATCCCTCAGCGAGGTGATTACCTCCGCCCACGGAACCGGGTCATCGGCATACGGCCCAATGGAGTAGGCCCACGAACCAATTGAGATGTCTTTCATAATCTGCCTCCTGTGGACAACGCTCTCACGGATTACGTCTTTTGCAGTCACCGACTTCGGGTGCGTCGGGATTAACGTCCGGGCCGAAATAGCGCAGGACAACCAGCGGCTCGTGCTCGGCCAAACTCGCAACTATCACGCCAGACCTCGCAGCACTTTCCGTGACGAACAGTTCGTCTTCGGTCATCTCGCCGAATCGGATCATGGTAGGGGAGTGCACCGGCAGGTCTCCGATCTGTCCTCGTCCCTGCACGACTATCAGACCGTATGCGCCATTGTCCTTGATGGTTGCCTTGACGCCGGGGGCCACAGTAAGTTCCTTTGCGCTAAACCATTGCTGTCCGTCGGCCTTGCCATAGACAACCCAGCGATCCACATAGCCTTCGGCAGCGCTGTCAGCAACGGGGATTGGCTCCAAATAGTGATTGTCCTTGAAGTTCGGGTCGAGGTTGCCTTCCCAGTCAATCAGGTCAACCAAATAGTCCAGGTCGTCTTGCTTGTCCGCAGGGACGTCCTTGACCAGTAGGTCCCGAGGTACGGCCCGCCCTTCGACCAACGACTGGTACATGCCGAAAACATCAGAGCCCCATTGCGGCTCGTAGGTGACCAGGGAACCGGGGGCGTGAAGCAAACGGGGCCCGACCAGCCAGCCGGTCCCGGGTCTCAGCCGGTAGGCTTTTGAGAGGTCCAATATGCCGTTGTCCCCCTCGTCCCATCGTTGCAGGCAGCGGCGCACATCTGCTTTGGTCGTTCCCGGCTCGAGGCCAAAGAACGTGTACGGAAAGTTATTTCCGGTGTAGTTAAGCTGCGGGGGGAAGTAGTAGCCCTCTGGTTTGCCCAGCCGCCCCAGGGCGGCCACCTGCTCTGTACTCTGGTGCAGATGATGGGGGATAGGGCCCATGTTGTCGAAGAACTTGCTGTACACAGGCCAGCGCTGGTACGTGTCCCACATCTCCTGCCCGATGATCTCAGCGCCGCAGGCTTCCACGGCGTCTCTCAGGCTAAACCGGCCCTCTGCGAAAACAACGTAGCTCAGGCCCTCGTCGGCGGGTGCGCCTTCGTTGTCCGCCGGCGTCGTTGAGGCGAACCAGCGTTCATCTATGCCTCCCCGGTGGGCACCGAGGGCGTACAAATCATCCGGGTGCAATTTCAGTCGTCTCCCCGGATGCAGGAACGAACGGGGCACCCAGGTGGGCGCTAGCCGCAGGATCCCATTGCCGCCGTCAAGCGCTCGCCGGGTCATGATTTCAATGCTTTGCTGGCTCATAGACGCTCCCTTCTGTGGCAACCAATAAGGCGCGGCAGTGGTGGTGGCGCTGTAACACGATCTCCCAAACCCACATTTCTCATTTCGACGAATGCACACCTATGTTCGTGATTCATTTCGTCTTACTTCGGTCCGTCTCCTGCTACCGAGCGCATGTCTGCGCAGGCATTCTGAATTCGCCGTTGATTCGACCCAAAACGTAAGCGTCCGAATCCTGCAGGAAGACGGCAATTATCAACCGTGTGACCCGACAGCGGCTGGGCCAATGCCTGCTCAACTGGAGTGGCAAAGAGGCGCGGGTCAACCTGGAACTGCACTCGCCTGAAGCCAAACTTGCACCCGGCGAGTCGATCACTATTGAGCAAATCTACGAGGGGGTCAGACCGGCGGCATCCGGGCTATTCAGGCCCATATCCTGCGAAAGCATCTGAAAAGCCGTACGCTGTTGAGCGTCCTCGCCCTTGACATCCGGCCCCCGCGCCCCCCATAGTATGGTACGGTAGCTTCTGCAACAGTCTCTGATGATGGCAGCAAATAGCCGCGAGGGAGATGTCGCGGGCGCGCCGGACAAGTCGTGCGAACACGTAGTCCGTGGTCGCCCCAATAGACCCAATATGATAGGAGGAGGCGTAGCAATGATGAAGCGAAAGGTGCTTGAAGTCAGTCTGCCACTGCTGGTATGCCTGGGGTGTCTGTGTCTGGTGACCGCCGCTGTGGCCGGCCCGATACTAGTCAACGTGAAGGCGGCTCCAGACTTAGTGGTCAAGAAGGTCACACTTGTGAGCATGGGCGGGGGCGAGTTTCCGGGAGTGGAGCTGGAGGTCACCGTCAAGAACATCGGGAATAAGCAGTCTGGGCCCTGCAGCGTGGCCCTCTGCTTCACATCCAATGTGTACGCAACGCCTGGCGCCAACCAGCCATTCCTGGTCCAGTGCGGTCTGGTGCCGAAGCTACAGCCCAACGCCAGTTGGGATGTCCAGTTCAATATCCAACTGCCCGAATCGCGGCAGCGCGGCATGTGTATCGCCGCTGTTGACCCTCCGATTCAATTGTCGCCAACAGCGCCGGCGCATCCTCATGGGCAGGTCTCTGAGTGGCCCATATTATCGCTGACGCTGGGCAACTACTGGGTAGGGAACAGGAAGACCGGGGAGCACAACAACGCCTTCGGCTTCGCATTCGACATGAAGAATCTGCCGAAACCGTTCAGTTGGAGGAACCCTGCAGTCGACTAGGCTCTCGT
>JAUVVY010000047.1 GCA_030604405.1 bacterium
GCCCAGATTGCAGCGCCACCTATGTGACGCGCCACGTAAGCGTCAGCGGCGCAATTTAGACGGACTTGACGTCTTTGGCCGCGCCACTAACGCTTAAGTTAGCGCCAATGGGGGCCGGGGGTGAGGGTGCCGTAGCGTTCCGGAGGGGCCGAATGGGGGATGTTTGGGGCCCCATCCGGCCCAGCCGTTGCCGTTCCCCTCTCCCGGGTACCCACGCCGCAGGCGTGGGTGAGGGGAATAAAAGGGGTGAGGGCAGCCGTTGCCTTTCGCAGCGGCTTGTCGAAAGCCAGCCCGACAGCCTCACTGCCTCGCCGCTCCGACTGCTACAGTACAGGCAGCTCGACTATCTCGCCCGCCCGTGTCTGTGCGGATTTCTTGGCCACCTCCATCACTCGCAGTGTCGCGACCATGTCATTGATGTCGGCAGGCGGCTCGTCACCTCTTTCGAACCGCTCGAGTACATCCTTGGCCTGCAGCGGATACACATCATCAAACTCCGGCCCGTCTATCTCCTCGTGGTTGCCGTCAAAGCGCTTGATGGTCCCCAGCCCCAGCGTCTGGGTGCAGACCTGCAGCGTGTCGGTCGAAAGCGAGAAGAAGCGCTCGTAGCCCTCGGGCGTCGTGTAGCTGACCTCGCCGATGCCCACCACCCCATCAGCGTTGGTCATGTGTATGGTGCAGAGGTCCTCGACGGCGAGATTGTGTACATGGTGGGTCCAGTTGGCCTTGACCTCGATGATGGGCGATTTACCTAAGAGTAGGAACAGGTCAATGACGTGGGGGCCGAAGTTCCACAGCGGCCCGGCACCGGTCCGCTCCGGCTGCAGCATCCATTCACATTTCCAGTCGGGGTAGCGCACCGGCGGGCCGGCGAAGAGTGCATAGTAGTAGCGCGCTACCTTACCGATGTCGTCGCCCAGCTCCCGCAGCCGCTGGATGATGCCGTACTGCCGGCTGACCAGCGCCACCGCGTTGTACAGCTTCTTCTTATTCGCCTTCTCCGCGACGCGGGCCAGCTTCTTCCAGCAAAGCCCCATCGGCTTTTCCATGTGAAACGGCAGGTCATGATCCACCAGCCACTCGGCCAGCTCCGTCATCTGGTCGTGCGGGGCGTGGGCGAAGATGAAATCCGGCTTCACCTCCGCAAGCATCTTCTCGTAATCGGTGTAGCGCGGAGCGTCACAGTTGCCGGCCTCGGCGCGAAACTCGACCATTTCCGGGTCAGGGTCTGCCACCGCCGCTATCGGCTGACCGATCGTTTGCAGAGCTTCCATGTAAAACGGCGCGTGCCAGTGATGCAGTCCGATAAACGCAACCTTCATTCAAAACCCTCCGACGATCTTCGCTTTGCTTGCAGCGAGACTCTCTGTGTCTGGACTCAGTGCGTCAGTCAACAAGATAAGCCAATGCAGGTAGGATTTCAGGTCGGGTGCAGCCAGGGTGTGAGTTTGGATCATCGGCAAACTCGGTACTCCTCCTCCACCAGCCGCGTGGCTCGGCCTGACCTGCGCCCAGTGCAGGTCAGGTGAGAACGCGCTTCGTCGCGTTCTCAGCTTCCAGCCCGAGTCCGTGGGGTGCATCTTTCTCATTTACCGACGATCTGAACTCGCACCCAGCAGCCATCCTCAGCCAGCCACTGATGGCAGGAGATACGCCCCCTCGGGCATGACGGCTATGGAGGCATCGGGGCCGTGTTCGGCGAGGCAGTCAGCCACCGCCTCCTCAACCGAATTCACCGGAATGACGAAAAGCTGCCTCTGAACGTCCTGCGGAATGCCGGTCGAATAGTTAAGCACCCGCGCCTTGCGCAAGACCAGGGCCATCTTCTGAAGCTGCCACAGATCAATCTCGCGCATATCGTCGGCTAAGGCAGATTGTATCAGGGCGTGAAGGTCATCGGTGCCGAGCAGCATCCGCTCATATTCGGGGCCGCCGATGCCCTCGGCATTCTCCTGGGCGATGATGATACTGCCGCCGGGTTTCACAATGATAGCAGCGGCGTCCAACCCTTTGATGCCCTGGTAGAAGGTCAGGTCCAGCGGGTAGCCGGCAGAAGTAGTGATGACGATGTCCACCGGTGCAGGCACCTGCACGCCGCATTGCCTCAGGGCATGGGCTACGGCCTGCTCGTGGGCCAGCGCCAGGTCGCCGGCGAAGATGCCGGTTATCTCGCGCCGCGCGTTGAGGGTCACATTGAGGATGAAATCGGCCCCGCCGGCCAGCCGTGCCACATCCCACGCCTCCTGGTCCACCGGGTTGTCATCCAGGTTGCCGGAGACCCCCAGTGGCGAGTCCATCAGCCCGGGCCGGTGAAACGCCATGATCGTGTCAGCGGCACTGATGCCCGGGCAAATGCTCTTGCGGCCGCCGGAGTAGCCTGCCATCAGATGCGGCTCCACCAGGCCGGTCAGAATCCTCAGGTCGGCTTGCAAGTAGCGCGCATCCACCCGCGCCTCCGTGCCCTGCGAGGTGACACCGACGCTCACGTGGGCATCCAGGTCGCGGGCCTGGTGGTTCTCGATGCGACAGCCCAGGTTCATCACCTGCGGCCCCAGCATCTCGGCCAATTCGTCATCTGTGTTGGGCCGGTGCAGGCCGGTGGCGATGAGCATGAGGATGTCTTCGGGAGCCAGCCCGGCCTCGACAAGCGCGCTCAGCAGCGGACGCAGCAGGACCGAGTTGGGCACCGGACGGGTAATGTCAGAGACTACGATGATGGCATCTTTGCGGCCGGCGGCCAGCTCTGCGAGCGGCGCAGTGCCGATGGGATCGGCCAAAGCAGCCACGACCGCTGCCCCGGGGTCAGGCACCGCCGGCAGTTTCGGCATCGCCAGCACATGCCTTACATTGCGGTCAGGTAATTCAACCTGCAAGCCGGTTTTGCCATAGGATAGCTCTACTAACATGGCATGCCTCTCCGAGGACAACGGCGGCGACTCGGGCTGGAACAGTAGTTATGCAGAATCTGGCTTCTCGGCGACAGCTAATGAAAAGAATACTGCGAGGGGCAAGCTTTCTCACCTCTGACAAACAAATATCCGTGGGACAGGCTTCCAGCCTGCCGCCGTGCAGAGCGCTTTTGCCAAGGACTCAGCAGCATCGCAGGCTGGAAGCCTGCGTGCTGGTCACTATGTTGACCTTCGCTCCCATCAGGCTGTAGAGCAGCTCGGCCAATGAGTCATTGCCCTGGACGGTTCCTGCGCGTTCGAAATGGCCCACGCCGCTGGAGAACAATACCACGTGGCTAGTCAGTAGTTCTGCGGCGAAGCTGCTCGCCGCGAATAGAACGACTACGACCACGGGAATGATATATTTCCCTCACTTCATGCACTCGACCTCCCAGAGAATGCTTACTGCAACTGTACGCCGTGCTGATTGACATTGACTACCTGACTTGCCAGATGCCGCTCAAGTCCCAGCCCGATACTCGCGGAGCAATGTCATCATATCACGGCGCAGCAGCCGCAGACATGGATCAGAGACTCGAACTCGCGTCCCCGCTCAGCGTAATCGCAGGTAAGGCGTGTATCTGTTGGGCGCTGTGGGCTGCGCAGATCCCCAGCCAGGCACAAAGTGCGACATACGATCCTCGACGGTCTGCACGGCGGTAATGCCGGCCTTGGCGGCGCTGCTGGCTCGCCTCAGGGTGGCCCTCATCTGCTTCATCCATTCCTGCCACCAGGCGTATCCGAGTCCCACGGATGTCGCCAGGATTGCACGCCGGATAGCATCTGCCTGCGCGGCGGTCAGACGCTGCTCGTCCGCCCAGCGGTATAGCAGGCGGCTTAGCTGATCATCAATATCCGGAGGAAGCATGCCGTCTTGATACTTGCTGTTCATGTGCAGTTTTCCTCCCCAACGCTGCTATCTTCTATAAGCCCCATCTCGTCCGCGAGCCGCTTGCGGGCGATAGCGATGTTGTATCGGACCGTGCCGGCGGGCCTGCCCAGCATCTCGCCGATTTGCGCGCTGGACATCTCCCCGAATGCCTGCATAACGAGCACCGTGCGCAGGTCCTCGGGGAGGCGCCGTATAGCCACATCCAGGACTCGCAGCTCCTCTTCCTGCTCCAGCTTCGCCGCGGGTCCCTCCGGCGAGCGAAGGGCCTCCCCGGGGTCACGGCTAAGTTCCTGTTCTGCCAGCAACCGGGCAGCGCGGCTCCGGTAGTAATCGGTCAATAGGTTCCTGGCTACGGCGAAGAGCCAGTAACGACGCCGATCAGGCTCAAGCTCCTGCAACATGTCAAGATTGTGCCAGACTCGAACAAAGGTCTCTTGGAGCAGGTCCAGGGCGGCCTCCGGGTCGCCCGTTCCGCCGACGAAGTAGGCGTGCAGTGCGTGCCGGTGCTGGTCGTAGACCCGATCAAAAAAGGTCTCGTCAGCCAGCGCGTCAGCACTGCCGCTATCGATGCTAGTCATCCCCTTCGGCCGCAATCTCACCGTAGTTTTCGATCGTCAAGACCTGAAGGATCCCCACAAGCTCCTCGGGGGCTGTCAGCTCGCCCAGAAGCACGATCTCCGAAACCTTGTCCCTGAGAAGACTTACCGACACGTCAGACTCTATGACATATTTGCCGATGATTACCATAGCGAGAGGTTCTTGCAGGAGCTCGAAGAACTCTCTTGCGAATCGGCTCTTTCCCACAAAGAACCGCGCCCCCTCCGGATAGTAGGCGATCTGGCCGGTCAGGCGGGTGAGGCCGGTGGCAAGGGCGGTTTCGCTGCCTCGGGGGCCCAGGACCTGCCCGACCACAATGAATTCCTTGTAGCCCACCTTCTCGACTGGGGTGGTGATGACCAACTGTCCCGCCACAACTAGGACGTCCTCTGCGTTACCTTCTAGGTTCGCCAGCGCCTCCCCCGTCATTTTGACCTGGCCAGTGTGGGCCCGGACGTTTGCCCCTTCGGGGATAGGGACTATGGCCCCCGTATTATTCATGGGGATGTCCATAAGCTCTCCGACGAGCGACTCAGGGACCAGTATCGCCCCGACATTGTTGATGGGGCCCATGCGCGCTATATCACCAGGTTCGGACTTTGTGAGGTCCAATAGCCCAACATTGTTGATTGGTGCGCCAGGCCTGGCGTCTGCCTGTTCGTTCTCCATCTCTGTGCGTTCGTTCTCCATCTGGGTTCCTCCTATATTGTCTTACAATTCGTGCTCTCATCTAACAAGACGGATGAGACCGCAGAGTGTTGGCCCAGCCGTTGTCGTTGGCCGTTCCGGTGTGCAGATCCCGCGAGCACAGCGTCCTGCGCGGGCCGGTCACAAACCACAAATCTGCATAACTACAGCAAAAAGCCCAACCCACGCGATCATATTGTTGCATCATTCGTTCGCCTTCAGCCGCTTGTGCAGCGCCTCTGCGGCGGCGATGTGATTCGTCGGGCCATGGCCTGAACCCAATGGCAAGTTCTCGGCAATGGCAAGAGTGACGAAATGCTTGGCAAGCCAAGCGCTCTCGAGCACAGATGCCCCCAGTGCCAGACCCGCAGCCAGCGCAGCAGAGAGCGTGCAGCCGGTGCCGTGGGTGTTGGTAGTCTCGATGCGCCGGCCGGGAAGCACCGTCGCAGAAGCATCGCCGGCCTCATAAAGATAGTCGTCGCAATCGCCGGGCAGATGGCCGCCCTTGATCAGCGCCGCCCGGCAGCCGCTGCGACAAAGCTCCCGCGCCGCTGACAGCATGTCTTCAGGATCAGATATGGCATGGCCGGTCAGGACCTCCGCCTCGCGGAGGTTGGGAGTGACTACGACTGCAAGCGGCAGAAGCCGGGTCCGCAGCGTCTCGCAAGCATCATCTGCCAGCAGCTTGTGGCCGCTCTTGGAAATCATCACCGGGTCAACGACCAGGTTGGGCACCTCCCAGCGCGTCACGGCCTCGGCGACCGCCTCGACTATTTCGGCAGTGGCCAACATGCCGGTCTTTGCCGCGTCACAGCCGATGTCCGACATCACCGCATCAATCTGGGCCGTGACCGCCGAGGCCGGCAGGACTTGCACGTCCGCGACCTCGACGGTGTTCTGGGCTGTGACAGCCGTGATCGCCGACATGCCATACACGCCGAGCACGGTGAAGGTCTTGAGGTCGGCCTGGATACCGGCGCCGCCACCGGAATCAGAGCCGGCGATGGTCAGCGCAACGGCACAGTCGGCGCGGCTTGTGTTGCGGCCTTGGTCGGGCATGGTTGCACCTGTGGCAGGAGTCGAGAAGCAGGCGGATGCTTACTATAGTTAGGCGCGCGACTGCCGGAATCCTTCAGGATGAATGTGGGTGGGGGCAAGGCGTCGGGCTGGAACAGTAGTTATGCAGATTCTGGGTAACTCAAGCTATAGGGTGACGGTGTGGCGTCGTTAGTCGTAATGGAGGGGCCTGTCGCAGAACGCTTCGCAACGCGAAGCGTTCAAGCCTGGCCCACGCGGTTGAGGTGCGAAGGTGTGTTGGGCACCCGAGGCGATAAAAAAAGCATGCCCGTGATGCCGTTGTAGGGGCGTGATTTATCACGCCCTGCACACCGCTCCTGAGTGGGCCTTGTTGTAGGGCGCGGGCTTGGCGTACGCCCTGCCGTGTGCGCCCTGAGCCTGCCGAAGGGAGCTTGCCGAAGGGTACCGCGCCGGCCCTACGCCCTCCACACCGCTGCTGAGTGGGCGCAATGAATTGCGCCCCTACAACAGCGTGGACGCATACGGTGCCACCCCTACGTGGGCCGGCCTCACTTCGTTCGACGCGGCCCCTCCATGCGACAACGGCATGTGGGCGGGAAGGCGTCGGCCTGGAAGCCCGACCCACGGGATTTTTCGGGGGAACGCCAACCTACGCATTGCCGACTGATCCGGCCTATTCGGTGTCACTGGCGAAGGCCGCCGATGCTGAACTGTGCGCCGTGCGAGAGGCTCAAATACACCGGGTCGGCGCTAAGTCTCGCCTTTGCGCGTCCGGCCGGGGACCTCAGCGGCCATTCCGCGCCGCCGATATCTACCTTGATGACACCCTCAAGATCACCTGAGATGACAACAGCTCGCCCGCCCCGCTCCCCCCAGGCGACTACCGTGTCTTTGTCCGCACCGGCAAAACGCATCCAGTGCACGCCATCTGTGGCCTCGCCGCCGGCGAAGTCTTTGCCGCGAAGCTGCGCGCACATATTCCACAGCGCCACCCAGCATTGCGTCGCGGCACCAGTCTCATCGAGAATGGCCGCTTCGCCGGCATCCTGCCAGAAAACTAAATCGTAATCTCCCGCCAGCGCGGCCAGGGCTTGCCTCACCATCAGCGCATCGGGCACAATGTCGGCAGGCTGCCCGTCGCCTGCAGCCAGGGCCATCGGCAGGAGCCAGTTTCCGACCCGCTCGGAATCCGGCAGGTACAACGCCTCGTAGGCCGGCCCCAGTTCCGGCTGCGGCAAGGCTGTCTCTGCCTCAGCAGCGTCAGCAATGCGTTCAGTGTCGGTGGCTGGCTCAGTGTCGGCCGCGAGCCAGGTGTCGGGTTCAGCGCCGTCATGGCCCGCGTCCGGCAGCAGTTTGTCAGCCGCCGCAGCAGCCGCTGCAACCCCGGCGACCGAGCCAAATGGAGCCATGATGATGCTGTCCACGCCGGTGCCGTCGGACTCCTGGGTCTTTCTGATGAGCGCGGTAATTGCGGCGATCTGCCCGTAGCCGTCCGCAGCAGCAAGCAACTCGGGGCACACCTCCAGCACATAGGCGTCGGCATAGCTACCCAGCGCCGAATTGACGGCATCGAAAAAGCCTGTGAAATCCGCCGCGCAGGGCAACTCGGCGCCAAAACGAATCTGCACGGCAAGGCGGACGCCGTAGGTGTGCGCCTGCTGGCCGAGGTCGCGCAACTGCCGCACGTGGACGCGGAACTCGTGAGATGACGGGGCGCTGCTGTATCGCAGCGGCACCGCAACCCAGCCGGCGCCGGCAGTGGCAGCGGCCAGTACCTGCTCAGCGCTGGTCCCCTTGAGCGCGACGCCGAATCGCAGGTTCTTGGCATCCTGGGGCCGTGCCGGTGAGATAACAAAGGGATACTCGCCGTATGCGAAGGTGCGAGAGCCGTCAGCAGCCTGTGCCCTCATCACCAGCTTGTAAACGCCGTTGTACTTGAGCCTGGCTCCGGCCGGAAATAGTGCCACGGAACGCGGCCCAATCGCCATTTTCCGTTTCTCGTAGGCAAGCTCAACGCCGGCGCGATTGACGAACTTCAGATGGGTCACCATCTCGGTTATCTGGTCAATCCGGTTGGGCACGCGTACGAAAAGGTTGACCTTACCAGGCTCGGAGAAAATCTTCAGCTTCGCCAGGGCACTGACTGACGGAAGATGTGGGTAGGCCAGAAGCGACGGTTGGCTGAAACTCAGCTCGCCCTCAAAGCCGTCGCGTACCAGCACCGTAAGCCGACCGCAGCCACTTGCGGGCAGCTTCTGGATAGAAGGCACCAGCGCCGCCATCCGCTCCTGACCCGGTGTAAGCGGCAGAATCTGGTGGTGATAGACCTTTTTGCGGTGTGGGTCGAAGATCAGCAGCACCATCCGGGCAGGCTCTGCGCACGTGTCAGAGAAATCGGTGCGCAATGAGAGCACGTGGGGGGCCGAGATGTCCATGCGGTCGAGCTCGGCACTCCAGCCGGCCGCGGCATCGCCCCCCGTCAATGTCAGCCATGAGTGGCTCCCCGACCGCCAGCCCAACTGCTCGTCAGCGCCAAAACTAGACCATCGCCTGCGCGAATTGACGCCGATAGAACCGGGATCAGGCACTAGATTGCGAGACGGTGGAGGTATCGGTATCTCCTCCCGTTCGGCGTCTTGGTCATCGTCTTCAGGCTCTGGTTCAGGAGGCGGTGGGAGTTCGTCATCCTCGAATCTGAGGTTGTCAAATACGCCCTGTGCATCGTCGCTGAGGACCTCGCAGTAGACACGCGCATAGGCAAACTCATCGGCGGGGAAATCGGCAGGCGGCTCGTAGGTGACAGAGAACTCAGTCCATTCTTCAGCCGGCTGCAACTCAGTGGTCTCCGGCGTTGCCGCCGGCACGCCCAGCAGGCCGACTACCTCGATGCCGACGCCCAGGCCGGAGCCACGGTAATGCCCTGTCAGCGTGATGGGCTCACCGGGGCGGAGCACGATGCCACTGTTTGAGACCAGCCGGTCGCCGCTCAGAGGGCGACTGGTGGCGGCCGACCGGCGCCCCTCATAGGCCTTGTGCCCTGTGAAGCTCCATTGGCCGTCAGTGTGCCAACCCTCGGCGCTAAACTGGCCGGCCCGTTCGAAACCCCCGTTGATGGGGACCGGCACGGCCCACGCGAGTGCGCAGTTGAGTGTCACAATTAGCAACGTCAGCGGCAATCGTGTCATGTGATTTGTTTCGTAGCCTGCAATGGCAAGTGCGCGCAAGGCGCTGGGCAAAAGCGGCCTGAACTAGTGCTAAGTTACATAAGTTCGCGTACCCCGAACAATCCACCAAACGCGTGGCTCGGCCTGACCTGCGCCTCGCGCAGGTCAGGTGAGAATGCGACAGCATTCTCAGCTTCCACAAAAACGCGTGGCTCGGCCTGAGCGTGGCACCCTTCTTGCCACGCTCAGGTGAGAATGCGTAAGCATTCTCAGCTTCCAGCCCGAGGTCGTTCGGGTCGAGCCCTCCAACTGAGCATCTTCCAGTTGCTCTGGCGCGGTATCGAAGCCCTCTAAGGGATAAAGGTATTTCAGGGACACGACACTAGATCAACTGGGCACTAGCTTCCGCAATTCGTTGGACGGTCGTTGCGGGGAAATTGTTCTCGGAGATGATTGTCTTGAGGGCCTCGCCGGATGCCATCGTCCCGTCAGGGGCCATTATCTCGCAAATAACCGCCGCCGGGTAGAGTCCCGCAAGACGCGCCAGACCAACAGCGCCCTCGGTGTGGCCGGCGCGGCCCGTCATCCCGCCGGCATCTTCGCGCAGAGGCAGCAGATGCCCGGGACGTGCAAAATGTTCAGGCCGCGCCTCGGGGTCGGTAAAGGCCCTGGCAGTGGCGGCAAGGTCAAATGCCGAAGCTCCCGTGGTGGTGCCGATCGTGTAATCCACCGGCTCGGCGAAATGCGGCCAGTTCTCCGCGCAGTTGACCGGCTGGATCATCGGTATTCCCAGCTCGCCAAGCCGCCGGCCGGTGATAGCCAGGGCGATCAGCCCCCTGGCAACCGTAGCCAGGATGTTGAGCTTCTCGCCGCTGGCAAACTCGGCGGCCAATATCAGATCGGCCTCGCCCTCGCGGCTGGGATGATCGAGCAGAACCACCAGTTCGCCATCAGCGAAGGCCTGGATCACTTGCTCTATTGGGTCGGTGTCAATATCCGAAGTCATTTCATCCATCCATCCCTATTGCGCACTGTCCGCGGTAGCGGCACTGCGCTGGCGAGCAAGGTGCACTCCTGCCAGCGTGATCGCGATGCCGGCCACCTGCAGCAAGGTCGGCATCTCCCTCAGAATCAGATAGGCGGCCACAACCGCAACCAGCGGCACGAAATACTGAAAAAGCATCGTCTGTGAGGCACCGACCCGCTGAACCGCGCGGTACCAGACCAAAAAAGCATATACGCCCGCCAAGAGCGAGTATTGCAAGATGCACACCCACCCCACCAGGCCCATGCTCAAGATCGGCACCTGCAACATCTGCTGAAAGCCGATCGGTATTATTATAACTGATCCGAGAATGTGAATGTAGGCGACGATTTTCATCGGCGAATATTTCTTCAACAGCGGCCGCGAAAAGACCGCGTACGAGGCCCACAAAATCGCCGCCGCCAGCATCACCAGGTCGCCGACAATGTGGGTGTCGGGCACTGTGGCCGACTCGCCGCTGCCAAATATCACCAGCGCGACACCCAGGAAGCCGACAAGTACGCCGAACATGCGCGTCGAGTCGAACTCCTCGATGCGCATGATGATGCAGATCAAAAAGACCCAGATCGGCGCGGTGCTTATCAACAGACTCGCCTCAGCCACCGAAGTCAGCTCGATGCCCTTGGCAAAGACGAACTGGTAAATGCCGACTGTAACGATCGCGAAGGTGATGAGATATTTCCAGTCCTCGCGGGCGATGCTGCGATCCTTTTCTGAGAACAACAGGATCAGGCCAAGCGCGAGGACCATTATGAGGTAGCGGGCGCAAAGCACGCCAGGCACGGTGAAGCCAACCGCATCGCTGTAGAGAATCTTGAGGCATATAAAGTTGAAGCCCCAGATTACGGGTACGGTGGCTAGCCAGGCGTATATGACGGGAGACTGATGGGCAGGTCCGGCTGTTGGCTGGGCCTGCCCCTCAGGCGGTGGCATTTCGCTGTCGGTTGAAACTGGCATCAGGATACCTCAGGGAACGTGCGAACCAAACCGTACAATTATATGCCCGCCGCAGCGCAGCGTCAATGTAGCAGCAGGGACAGGGCGCGTGTAAAGATTGTCGGTAGGATAGCAGCCTCCTGGAAAACCTGGAGGACAGGCATCCTTGCCTGCCGAAGGGTACCGCGCCGGTCGTGTAGCCCAATATCTTTGCAGGCCACAACCTGTTCCATGTCACTTTCTAGCCCGTCAATGCCCTTGCCGTTGTAGGGGCGCACGGCGTGCGCCCTGCCCAAAGAATCCCGTGGGTCGGGCTTCCAGCCCGACTCCCTTCCCATTGCAGTTCGGAGGGGCCTGCCGAGCAGTGCGGATGCCACGCATCCGCACTGGGAGACTGGCCCGCGGCCTTGCCGCAGGCCCTGCCGCGTGCGCCCTGAGCCCGCCGCAGGGAGCTTGCCGAAGGGTATCGCCCCGCGCAACTTGCAGTGGCACACGGGCCGGTTTCGCTTCGCTCAGCCGGCCCCTCCTCACGGCAAGGACGACGTTTCTGCTGCCGCCACCACCCAACCTAGCCTACCCGACAATCCTTACACACACGCGCAGGAACACGCGGCAAGGCCGGCGAAAACTGCGGTAGCCGAGGAGTGATAACATGGCAAAGATACAGATGAAATCCCCGTCGTGTTCGCATTTCTACCCCTGGCCAATCGTCATGGTCAGTTGCATCTCCGCCGATGGCAAGCCGAATATCATCACCATCGGCGCCGCATCGGTGTGCTCATCCAACCCGCCGACGGTCGGGATCGCCGTCGGTCCGCAGCGCTATTCGCACGGGCTGATCGAGGCCGCCGGCGATTTCGGCATCAACATCCCCGGCCCGCAGCAGGTGGAGGCCACGGATTTCTGCGGCACGCGCTCGGGCCGGGATATGGATAAGTTCGCCGCCGCAGGACTTACGCCACAGGCCCCGTCAATAATCACCTCACCACTGATTGCCGAATGTCCCGTGAGCCTCGAGTGTAAGCTGGTCGAGGTCGTGGGTTTGGGCTCGCACGACTGGATGATCGGCGAGATCGTAGCGGCGCACGTTGACGAGGAGCTGCTGGATGAAGACGGCCACTTCAGGCCCTCACCGGATAAGGCGCTGTTCTGCTTCGGGGGCGATTACCGCCGCGTGGGGCAACAGATCGCGAGCTGGTTCTTCACGCGCTGAGGGGCGCTCCCAAGGCCTGGATGTGCCTGCTTAACCCGAATAATTCACAAAACGCGTAGCTCGGCCTGACCTGCGCCAAGCGCAGGTCAGGTGAGAACGCGGGGTACCCACGCCGGAGGCGTGGGTCAGTTCTCAGCTTCCAGCCCGAGGTCGTTGCTTCTAGAGGTCGCCGCTTAACCGCTATCCTCGGTCGGCTGAGTAGTATCGGCGGGTTGCGGCGCAGGTTTGTCAGCATCGGCGGCGTCGCTGTCGGCCGCCGGTGTCTCGGTGTCGGTATCAGGCTGGTCGTCTTCTGAGACCTGTATGCCGCCGTGGCTCGGCTCAGCGGGAGTAGTATCGGCATCAGCACTATCCGCCGTGGTATCGCCGCCGGCGGTCTCAGCGCTGGTGTCAGGTGCCGTCGCGCGGCCTGCTGGGCCGGTAGTGGCGCTGGATCTGCGGCTCCTGCGTATCGTGACGGTGACGCGTGCCGAACCGGCCCCGATAACCGATACCCCGGCCGGAACCTGCAATGGCACCGAATAGGCACTGGTGCCCTGCTGCTGGTCGCTTATGTTCACAGGCGCTGTGTCAATCGCCTGGATGGCGGCCAGCGCCGCTCCGGAGCCGCCCAGCGTCACGGTCGTCGGTGAAGCATGCACCGCAACCAGGACCCAGCCGGCCGGAACTCGCACGATGTTGGGTCTGATCGGCACTGTCTTGGTGTTGACGCGCTCGATCGGTATGGTCGCCGAGACCTTTTCCGGCTCGATTTTCACATTCTCGACCGGCGAGTTATTCTCGTCTCTTGCCTGGGCCTGAACCTGGCGTTTTACGGTAGCGCTGGTGCCGGAGATGTCCACGAACGCGACAACGCTGGCGACGCGGTGCACGTTCGAAGCGGCGCCGCTGACTGTGACCTCATTGGGCTGGACTTGCCAACCCTTGGCAGCAAAGCCGTCGGCGGGTTTGCCTCGCGTTTGGGCCTGCACCGCGCGCTTGACGGTGGCTACCGTGTCAAGCTCGACCTGTACGCGCTGCCGCTCCATGCTGACGACCTCGAGGCCCCCGCGCAAGACCTGGACGTACACGGGCACGCCCTGGGCGCCCACTTTCGTCTCAGAGACATCAGCCACGAGTCTCACGTAGTCCAGCGTGCTTCGTTCGAATACCAAACGGCGGCCACGCACGGTCACATAGATCTCAGATGGCTCCACCGTGAGTACCTGCATCCCGGAGGGGGGTGCTGATGTGAAGACGCGAAACGTGCGGCCATGCTCGACTATGGGATTGGTCTGTGTGCGCACCGCACCCCATATCACAATCGCACCGATCAGTGACAGGATCTTCAGGGCCAGATTGTGGCGGATCATTCTAGGCATTTTGTCTATCACACTACCGATATGTCTCAGGCTAGAAACCTGACGTAGCCCGAATCATTCACCAACGCGTAGCTCGGCCTGAGCTTTGTGTCGTTGACAAAGCTCAGGTGAGAATGCGAGAGCATTCTCAGCTTCCAGCCCGAGACTTATCCTCGCGTAGCTCGGGCTTCCAGCCCGAGGTCGTTGGGGTGATTACAGTGTGCCATTTTGCGCCGCTTCGCAAAAGCCGCTCTATGTCCCATAAGCGGCCTGCCTGTCCAATTCTGCTAGGTATTCCATTTCACCCATCAATAATGCAGGCTAGGCGAATGGTGCGAAAAGCGGTTACTTCTTCCAGAAAAGCAGCCTCGACTTTTCCTCTGGAGCCTCAAACAGATCCATCAGCCGCTCGGCGAGTTCAGCGCGGTCAAGCCGTCGGTTGAGCACCCCGTCCACCGCCAGCGACATCGCCCCGGTTTCCTCCGAGACCACGACGCAGACAGCGTCGGTGTTTTCGGCAATGCCGAGCGCCGCGCGATGCCTCATGCCGGCGGCGGCAGAAAGCCCGGGACTTTCCGAATAAGGCAGCACGCAGGCAGCGGCGACCAGCGTGTTGCCTCTGATGACTACCGCCCCGTCGTGCAGCGGAGATTTCGGGTGGAATATGGCCCCCAATAGCTCAGCAGAGACGCGCGAGTCGAGAGTTTTACCGGTGCGGGTAACTTCCATCAGGCCGGTGTCGCGCTCGAATACGATCAAGGCGCCGGTGTGACTTCCCGAGAAGCCGCCTACGGCCTCCATGACCTCGTTTATGATGAGCTGCTGGTCGTCCGGCGCCAACGACATCTGCGAAAATGCACCGCCGAGGAAGCCGGTGCGTCCCAGGCGCTCCAGAGCCGTGCGCAACTCCGGCTGGAAGATAATCACCAGAACGATAATACCGGGAACCAATACTCTGCTCAGCAGCCAGTTGAAGGTCGGCAGCCAGGTCGTAATCGAAAAAATAACAACTATGACGATGGCGCCCTTAATCAGCGATATTGCGCCACTGCGGCGTATCAGCAGCAGCAGACAGTACACGATTACTGCCACCAGAATAATGTCAATGACATCCAGCACTGTGATGCTGACAAGCAGGTTCCACAAAGATTGCAGCCAGGTCATGGTTTGCTCATATCCTCAGTCGGCCAGCCTCCCTGTCCTTCGTGTGGCACAGGCTTTCCAGCCTGTGGCCGTTGCCGTTCTCCCCTCTCCCTGTCCTTCGCGTGGCACAGGCTTTCCAGCCTGTGGCCGTTGCCTGCGCCGAAACTCCGCTCACGGCAAAAAGGCCATCGCCAGAGAATTGTACGCCCCGATGCCGCCGCAGGTAAGCAAGGTCACGATCGTACTGGCGATAATCACCCCGACTGTCATGCAACCCAGGGCGCGCCAGAAGTTCATCCCGAACACCGCCGCCACCACCGCACCCGTCCACGCGCCGGTGACCGGCAGGGGAATGGCCACAAACAAAGTGACGGCCCAGACCCCGTGTTTGTTTACCATCTCTTCCTTGCTGCGCGCTTTTTTGAGCAGGTGGGCGACGATGCCACCTAACAGCGGCTTGTCAATCAGCCTCTCGGCCACCCAGTTGAAAAGAAGAATCACCGGCACCACCGCAAGCACATTGGCCGGGATCGCGAGTGCCAGCGTCTTCCACAGCGGAATCTCCTTCAACAGCCCGTACGGTATCCCTCCACGTACCTCGCTTATCGGCGCCGCCGAAAGTAGCACTACGACAGCTTCGGGCGCAAGCATGCGTGAAAGCATTTCAGGGACATGCTCAAACAATTAGCTTCTGCCTTTCAAGTCCGGAGACCCTTCTTGTCCTACCGTACCCGGGTGCGCGTAGAGATTGTCGGTAGGGCAAGTCTTTCGCCGCGTAGCTCGGGCTTCCCAATATACTCCCGTGGGTCGGGCATCCTGCCCGACTCCGACATTCTTCACATGCACCTACCGTACCGAGGTGCGATTGACCACGTGCCACGGCTATATTATAGTATAGACCAAGCAAGCTGTGTAGTCGTTGCCGATTTATTGCCGTCGGGCTGGAAGTGTCTTTGTGCAGACATGCGCAAAGCCCGGGGCGGGCGAAGCCTTCTGTATGCCGTTGGAGGGGCCGCGTCGAGCAGCGCCCTGCCGTATTGGGCGCGGGTACCCACTGCAGAGCAGTGGGTGTGCCCGGCCCACGCAAAACGCTATCCTGGCGGGCCCTGCACACCCAAACGACTAACGACGCCACACTGTCGCCCTGGAGCTTCAGCTGCCCAAAACTTGCATAACTACTGTTTCTAACCCGTCGTCGTTGTCGTTGAGTCGTTCGGAGGGGCCGCATACGAGGCGGAGGCGCAGCTTCCGCCGAGAATCCGGCCCAGCCGTTAACGAAATCCGCATCACTACCGTGGAAGCTCGAGCCACGGTACAATAACTAAGATTCCGCGACCCACCCGCTGAATAAGATAAGCAAAGGTGGCGATGCTAATGCTGTTTATCAAATCAGTGACAACGCTGGTCGTTTTGTTCGGCCTGGTGTTCGCAATCGGCGCGGCGGCCCTTTACGCTATCGAGGCACCGCTGTGGTTGGCGGTAGTGTTCGCTGTCTTCATCGCCGCCCTGCAGTACGCCATATCCCCGTTCATCCTCCAGTGGATACTCAAGATCCGCTGGGTGCCACTTGACCAGATTGACGCCAAACAGGCCCGCCATCTGCAGGCTATGTGCGAGCAGCACAAGATACCTCGGCCCCGTTTCGGCATCATCGAAGACGGCAATCCCAATGCCTTCACCTTCGGTCACTATCCCGGCAACGCCCGCCTGGTGGTCACCCGTGGTCTCCTGGACATCTGCGATGAGCAGGAGGTCCAGAGCGTCATCGCCCACGAACTGGGCCATATCACGCACTGGGACTTCGTGGTGATGACCGTCGCAGCCACCGTGCCGCTGGTGCTGTACATGATCTACCGGTTCGGTATTCGTGCAGGCCGCGGCAGCCGCAAGGGCGGCGGTGGCGTGCTGCTGGTAGCGCTGGCCGCCTTCGTGGCCTACATCATCAGCCAGTATATCGTACTCAGCCTGTCACGGCTGCGGGAGTACTACGCCGACGAATTCTCGGCAGAGGCCACCCGCAACCCCAACGCCCTGTCGAGTGCGCTGGTCAAGATCGCCTACGGACTGGCACGGACCGCCAGGGAGCAGCAGCAGGAGGATGGCAAAGACAGGGTGCAAGTTTCGGCAGCCGCAGCCGGCGGCGTGCGAATGCTGGGCATATTCGACGCCAGGTTCGGCGCCTCAATGGCCCTGGCAAGCGCCTCCGGATACTCGGCGGCAACACAGTCATATTCAGCCGATGTAGCAGCCAACGCCATGCGCTGGGACCTGTGGAACCCCTGGGCGATCGTCTGCGAACTGAGCTCCTCGCACCCGCTGCCGGCCAAGCGCATCAACGCCCTCGGCAAGCTGGCCTCCCGCATCGGCCAGAGGCCGGCCTACTACATACCCGAAAGCCCCCCGGAGAGCTACTGGGATGAGTTCTTCGTGGACGCCGCCTACAACTACATGCCGCTGATTGGCCTGCTCGTCGGCCTGGCCGTGGCAGCGGGCCTGGGTGTCACGATCCAGGCATGGGCGCCGGCAGCAGGGGCAGCGCTGTTGGGTCTGGGCCTCGGGATGCTGATGAGGCTGCGCTTTTCCTACCCGCTGGGGCGCTTCGCCAATAGCAAGGTTGCGGAGTTGGTGCCACACGTGAAGGTCTCGAAGATCCGCTGCGTGCCGGCGATCCTGCAGGGCACCATAATCGGGCGCGGAATTCCCGGCCTGTACTGGAGCGAAGACCTCGTCATCCAGGATCGAAGCGGCTTCATGGTCATGGACTACCGCCAGCCGCTGGGCATCCTGGAGTTCCTGTTCGGTCTCTTCCGCGCAGAGAAGTTCATCGGCCAGGATGTGACTGTCGAGGGCTGGTACCGGCGCTTCCCGGGCCCGTATCTGGAAATCTTCAAGGTCTATCTGCCCAATGGCGAGGTTCACACCTCGCATAACCGGGGGTTTAGCTTTGCGGGAGCGATACTGGCCACAGTCATCGGCCTGCTCCTATTCCTCGGCGGCCTGATGGTGCAGGCGACTGGTGCAATGTGAAGACTTGCAGGGAGAGAGCTAGCGTTTAGGTCGTTTCAAGCGGCGCTAGGAAGCAATGAGCCGTTGGAGGGGCCGGTTGAGCGGAGCGAACCCGGCCCGAGCACCGGGCCCCTCAACAACTCGGCTCAATGCGGAGGTGCAAGAGTTATGTCAGATGTCTTTATTCTCGGAACAGGCTTCTCGAAGGGAATATCGTGCGAAATGCCGTTGTTGAAAGAGCTGAGTGCTCGCGCTCTTGGGAAGACCCGCAGGCTGGTCTCGACGGAACATTCGTCCGCGTTGACGGATGACGTGGAGGTGTATCTCACGTACTTAAGCCAAAGGTATCCCTGGCAATCGGAACCGGAGGCAACGTACGAACAAGCAGGTTTCCTCAAGCTTCGGGAGGCTATCGCAGACGTTATCTCAGAGGCTGAAGACAAGGCCTTCAGCACGGAGCGACCTCGGTGGCTTCCGCAGATCCTGGAGTACTGGCGTCGCAAGAAACCCTACGTGATCACTTTCAATTATGACACCTGCATTGAAAGGGCTGCTTTGGATTTCCCGGAACATGGTGATAATGGTCTGCTAGAGGACGTCGAGGATCCTGATCTGTACTGCGCGCCTCTGCAGGATGCTCGCCGTAGGACAGGGACGATATTCATGGGGGACAAGAAGCCACCGTTTAGCCTGCTCAAACTTCACGGCTCGACGAACTGGTACTGCTCGAATACGACGGTCCTCTCGGGAGAACAGGTGTACGTTGTTCCGGTCCGAAGCTATGAAGGGGAAAAAGGAGCGGAGCATAAGGCGACGTACGAGCAATGTGTGCGCGACAAGGTGCCACTTATAATCCCCCCGGTCACAGACAAGGAAGACTTCTACGGCAACGACTTCTTTCGCTCCATATGGGGCACCGCAGAGGAAGCACTGCAGAGCAGCGAAAGGGTCTTCTGTATCGGCTACTCGATGCCGATGACGGACCTTGCCATCCGCTGTTTCCTTGCCACGATCCGTCCCGACCCGAAGCGGCATTTCTACATCGTCAACATGGTGAACCCAGAGGATGATGAGACCGAGGAGGATGCAAAAACGCGCTTGGTCAGGCGCTACGAGACTGCGCTTGGGGGTACATGCGAGATTGATAGTGAGTTCATCAGCACAGACGAGGTCATACCGAGCTTTGTTAAGTGGCTGACCACCGAAGCGTCTTCAAGGACGGAGGGATAGAAGGACGCGGGCCGGTTTCGCTCCGCTCAGCCGGCCCCTCAGGCCGCAACGTCGGCGTGTTGGATGGCGTGGTTGATTCGCCATCGCTTCAGCGTGCGTTCCCGTCTTCCCAGCCCTCCTTAAGCATGACCACCCACTGGCCCTGGGAGTCGGAGTATTGGCCGCATTCGTCGAAGCCGAAGGCTTCGTAGAGGTGACGCGCCGCGGCGTTATCGGGCCGCACCTCCAGACGCACGATGTGCACACCGCCGGCGCGAAGATACTCAAGGCCTGCCGCAATCAGCCCTCTGCCGATGCCTTGTCCCTGATGATCGGGGCGCACTGCCAGGGACAGAAGCCTGGCTTGATGGCCGCCACACCTCCGCGCTCCCTGCGCAAATGCTCTTTTGTCTCGCACAACGGTCCGCAATTCGCGCCAGCCAACGCCATAGCGTCCGGTCACCAGACGCCACAACACGCGCAGCCACTGCCCCTGCCAGAAAGCTGTCCGCCGCAGACGCCTCAGGTCGCGCGATGCCAGCATGTAGCCTGCGATCTGGCCATCGTCTTCGGCCACGATCAGGCAGCCGGGCTCGGCCGCCATCGCCAGGCCGAAGACATCGGTCAGGGCTTGTGCCGCTGCGTCGCCAGCCCCGACGTGACGCACACTGTCCCCAAAGGCGGCGGCAAAGAGGTGGCCGATGTCGTGCAAATCATCTGCCGCCGCCGAGCGATATTGAAGCATTCAGACCTCCGAGGCCCAGTCAGTCAGGAATAAGCGGCACGCACACGGCCACGCAACTGCTGGGTCGGTCGCAGTCAGCGCCTACTGCTCTGCGCCGTGCTCCAGCAGCAGCTCAGCCGCCCGGCGCTGGTCGTTGGCGGCCGCCCAGTGCAGCGGCGTCTCCCCGCCATTATCCCTGGCGTTGACATCGGCGCCCGCCTCAATCAGCGCCCTCACGACCTCCAACTTCCCATTCACAGCGGCCCAGTGTAGTGGCATCCCACCGCTCATGGCTTCTTGGTCGATCAGGCTGGCATCGGCTGCCAGAAACTGCCGGACTTTTTCCACATCTCCGATCCCGGCCGCTTCGTGGATATTGTGCACCTCGGCCCCATGCTCCAGTAGCACCTGCACCGCTTCCTCGTGGCCCAGCCGCGCGGCCATATACAGTGGTGTGATGCCCATGAAACAAGCAGCGTTGACCTCAGCGCCGGCCTGGAGCAGTAGCTCTGCCACTTGCGCATGGCCCAGGAAGGCAGCCACGTAAAGCGGAGTGTGCTCGCTGGTGTTTCTTACATTGGCATTGGCGCCTGCCTCAAGCAGCATCTTGGCTATTCTGACGTTGCCGCTCCGTGCGGCCTGGTGCAGAGCTGTGTCGTTGTGGGAGATGGTGTGAGCGTTGGGGTCCGCGCCGCCTTGCAGCAGATACTCCACCACCTCCACCTGTTGACAACGTACCGCACACAGTAGTGGTGTTTTATTCTTTCGATCGCGCGCGTTGATGCTTTCTCCACGCTCCACCGCTTTCTTGACCGCCGCCAGCTCGCCCTCGGAAGCGGCCTCATGAATGGAAAGCTGGGATTGTGGTCGAGGTTGGAGAAGCGGGTAGCCCATAACCCACAGCAGGACAAGCACCAGGATGACTGCCAACGCGCCGATCAGCATTGAGTCTCTGGCCCCTGTGTTACGTTCCTCTGGCTGCGCCATTGCCACCGTGTCCTTAGGCCAAATCGCCTGTTGCGCTGGTGCGAACTGTCAAGTTTATGAACATCACACCGGCCCGGCTCGTGGACTGGCTGACCACCCAGGGCTCCGCACCAAGCGAGGATTAGGACGATGCTACTAGAATCCCCCTTCCTCAAGTTTTTGTGGAGGGCGGGTACCCACTTGGGCACCCACTCCGCAGGAGTGGGTCAAGTGGGTGAGGGAGCCACTTTTTTCAAAAAGTGGTTCCCCCAAGGTGTTCAGACCTTGTCAAACTCCGTGCGGGCGATGATTTCATCCTGCATGGCCGCAGACAGGTTGGTGAAGTAGTCGGTGTAGCCGGCTACCCGCACTACCAGGTCGCGGTACTCTTCGGGCCTGGCCTTCGCGGCAACCAATGCCTCGCGGCTGACCACGTTGATCTGTACCTCCATGCCGCCCAGGCGCATGTATGTCTTGATAAGCTCTGCCAGCTTGCCGCGGCTCTCGTCGCTTTCCAGGGCCTTTTTCGAGAATTTCAGGTTCAGCACCAGCCCGCCCAGCATCGGCGTATGGTCCCAGCAGGTGGTGGACTTGACCGCCGCGGTCGGCCCGTTGCGCTCGCGGCCCTGTGCCGGCCCGGCTCCGTCGGCGAAGGGCACACCGGCCTTGCGCCCATCGGGGGTCGCACCGGTCTCGCTGCCCAGCCGCTCGTGCATCACCCAGCAGAAGAAGCCGGGCTTGAAGCCGCCTCCGAGGACCACGTCATATTTCGCACATTCCGCAGCTACGAAGTCGGCGATCATCACGGCCAATTCGTCCACCGCCGGCTCATCATTGCCATAGCTGGGCACTTGGGTGAGGAAGCGCTGGCGCAGGTCCTCGTGGCCGGCGAAATCGGCGGCGAGGACATCCAGCAACGCCCTCACCTCGCCCGTCAGGGCCGGGGGTGAGGGTGCCGTTGCCGTTCGCGCGCTCCCGCTTCGATAGCTAGTCACCGCGTGGCACAGGCTTTCCAGCCTGTGGCCGTTGCCGTTCTCCCCGCTCCCTGTGGCGGGTACCCGCTCCGAAGGAGTGGGTGAGGCCGGGGGTGAGGCCGCCGTTGCTGTTCTCCCCTCTCCCTGTGGGAGAGGGGCCGGGGGTGAGGCCGCCGTTGCCGTTCTTCCCTCTCCCTGAGGGAGAGGGGTTGGGGGTGAGGGGGGTGAGTACCCGTACAAAAACTCCCGAATTACAGCCAATGAATCTACCAGATTAGCCAGGCCTACGAAGGAACACTCAATCCAGTTGTACCTCGCGCCGCCGCAATCTATGTCCAGCCCGCGCTCGATGCAGTCCCGGACAAAGGGCGAAAGCAGCGGGAAATTGCGGTGGCGGATGGTACTGATGCGGTTGGCGTTCTGGCCGCCGACGGCTTCCTTGATCGCCGCGCCGAGCCGGTCACAGTAGGCGGGGAGCAGGTCGCCGAAGGTGGCGGCCTGGACTTCGCCGCAAGCTACGTCGTGCAGCAGGTCGAGCAGGATCTGACAGAGGTTGAAGTAGGGGCTGGCGACCCAGACGTTACTGGCGCCGGCGGGACTGATTTCCACGCAGGTGCTATTCTGGAACTCGCAGGCTTCCTGCGGTGTGACGCCTGCATTGAGCAGGGCCTGGCTGATGACCGCATCGTTGAATATTGCCGGATTCGCGCCCCTTTCGGCCAGTATCTCACAGCCGCAGGCCAGCAGGTCCGCGGGCGTGTCCTCATTCCAGCAGATGCCCACACCGGGGTAGGAAAGCCCCACGTTGCGGATCGACTGCAGGCACATGTACGACAGCTCGTTGGTGACATCTCTATCGTCGGGGCCGCGGCCGGCGACCATCAGCCCAATCGCCAGCCCGCGCGCAATCGTCTCGTTGATGAGGATGTTCGAGCAGTCCAGAAGCTCCTGCGCCTGCTCCGGACTCAGCCTGCCCGCGGCGATGTCCCTTTCATAATACGGCCACAGCCAGCGGTCCGGGTGACCGGGGCAGATCAGGCCGGAGCCCTGCGCCCAGTGAATCGTGGAATTGACGAAGTGGACTGCCTGAAGGGCCTCGGCGTAGGTGCGCGCCGGGTGGGCTGGGACGCGCCGGCAGCGCTCGGCGATCTGCAGCAGTTCCTGCTTGCGCGCCTCGTCGGTTGCTTCGGCGGCGAGGCGCTCGGCTGCTTCGGCATGGTGCTCGGCATACGCGCACAGGCCCTCCAGAGCGATGTGGGCCGCGTCGTAGAAGGCGGTCTTCTCAGCATGGTCCGGGTTGGCCGGGTCGAGTTCGGACCGGTGCTGTTCGATGTCTTGCTGGATGCCACGGGCGCCTTTGGCCAGCAGCTTGGGGATGTCAACGCTCATGTGGCCGGCCTGACCGAAGTACTTCGGCTGGGCGGCGAGATAGCGTTGGGCTTCTTCCAGCCGCTCGGCCTCTTCGGCTGTCGGCTCGCCGAGATACAGTCGCCCCACCAGCAGCTCGTCGGGCCCTATCTGCACGGTCGCGTTTTGCAGGATGTTGGCGACGGCTTTTCCCCGGCGCCGCACCCAGAAGCAGTCATCGGCCGTTTGCATCAGCGCCTCCCCGCCATAGAGGTCGCGCTCGAAACTGACCATGCTGGGGTTTCTTGAGGCGAGCGCATCGCCGCGATTCAGGGCGACCTCGCGCAGCCTTGTCACACGCGCCGATGCAGGATGTAATTCAGGCCGGGTTGTGCACTCCGACATCACTGTTGCACCCGCCCATCTTCCGTCTTATTGCGGATACATGGATTATACACCATCGCCGGCCGATAATCCTGCCCACTGTTTATCATCGCGTGGGTCGGGCTTTCCAGCCCGACGCCGTTGCGATTGACCTTGCTGCCGCTTGCCCCGGTCACGTAGCTGGCAACCCATCTTCGTCGCGCAGGCCGGGCTTTCTACTGTACTTATGCAAATTCTGGGCAACTCAAGCTATGTGGTGACGGTGTGGCGTCGTTAGTCGTAATGGAGGGGCCTATCGCAGACGGCTTCGCTGTTTGAAGCCGACAAGGCTGGCCCAGCCGTTGTTCTTCGCCTGGGTCGGGCATCCTGCCGACAGCCTTTCGCATTTGGCGAGAAGGGAGCGCCCCTGTCGGCATGGAAATGAGTCATACGCAACCGCAACGGCGTCGGGCACGATGCCTGACCCACGCGCCTGAAGCGTTCGACGTTGCCTTTTGGAGGGGCCCGGGTACCCACTGCGCAGCAGTGGGTGAGGGATGTTTGGGGCCCCATCCGGCCCAGCCGTCAGCAAGATCTGCATAACTACAGCACAAACCCGAGCCACGCGACCAAATATGCAAGCGGAACTTCCGCACAAGGAGGGTCTTAGATGGCAAAACTTTTTGGGGTCGAGTACACGAAGGATCAACTGCTGCGGCACGTAGGCAGCATGGATCAGGTCGGCGGAGCGCGCAAGGTGCTCCTGGATGAGGGCAATGAGAAGGGCTCTGAGGCGATTCTGTTTCGCACCGGCAGCGGGCTGAGCTTTACCGCGCTGGCCGGGCGCGCTCTGGACATCTCCTCAGCCGAGTATTGCGGGCAATCGCTGTGCTGGCGCGCGCCGGTAGGTGATACCGCGGCGGCCTTTTACGAGCCGGACGGCCTCGGCTGGCTGCGCAGCTTTTTCGGCGGGCTTTTGTGCACCTGCGGGATGTCCTACGCCGGCGCCCCGCACGTTGATCCCAACACCGGCGAGGGCGCCCCGATCTACCATACCGACGAAGCGGGCAGGCTCCAGTGGAGTCCCACAGGCAGTATCGGCCTGCACGGGCGCGTGTCCAATATCCCCGCCAGACACCTGTCAGTAAGTGAATGGTGGGAGGGCGACGACTACTGGATGAGCGTCTATGGCGAGATGCGGGAGGCGGTGCTTTTCGGCACCAACTTGCTGCTCAGACGCACCGTCAAGGCGAAGCTGGGCGAGAGCAAGATCTGGGTGCACGATGAGGTTCAGAACCAGTCCTTCGCGCCGCAGGAGCACATGTTCCTGTACCATTGCAATTTCGGCTTCCCGGTCATCGCCGCAGGCGCCGAGTACCTGATCAACGCCCGCGAGAGCAAGCCGCGTGACGAGGTCGCCGCACTGTATTTCGACACCTGGGCACAGTTCCCGGCCCCGATCCCCGGTGTGGAAGAGTGGGTCTATTACCACGACTTGGCCTGTGACGCGGACAATAACGTGTGGGTGGCAATGGCCAACCGCAATTTCGCCGGCGGCTACGGCTTGGGCGCGTACCTGAAATTCAACAAAGAGCAGATGCCGTACTTCATGCAGTGGAAGATGCCGGGAGAGGGCACGTATGTCACGGGCCTGGAGCCGGCCAACTGTCTGGTCGAGGGCCGCGTCAAGGATCGTAACGAGGGCCGGCTGGTGGTCCTGGAGCCTGGCGAGAGTCGCAGCTACGACTTGGAAATCGGCGTGCTGGCTGGCAACGCCGAGATAGACGACATCGCGGCCAGAATCGCGGCGCTGAGCTAACAAGGGCGTTGACATCTAGCCGCGAATGTCCGCGTGGCACAAGCTTGTCCGCCATAGCTTTAGCGAAGGCGGGGCTTTCCCGCAGGGGCTGCCGTGTCCGCCCTGAGCTTGCTGAAAGCCCTGAGCCCGCCGAAGGGTCGAAGGGAGCTTGTCGAAGCCCAGCCTGTGAGCTTTTGTCGTTGCCCTTCTCCCCCTTCCCTGCTAGGGAAGGGGGACGGGGGGATAGGAATGCCGTTCACATCAATGCCGTATCCCACTCAGCCTACAAAGCCTCACCCACGCGATATCTGCACGGAGGTCGCCGCAATGGACCCAATCCAAGCGCAACTCCCAGACGGATGCAAGCTCGTCATTCGCCATATCGAAAAGGACGACTACGAGCGCGTGCTTGACTATTTCGGCGGCCTGGGCGAGTTGAGCCGCAAGTACTTCTACCCCCATCCCTTCGACGAAGAAAACGCCCGCATGATCGTCGCGACTTCCAACCTGACCGACACCGTGCGCCTCGCTGCCATGGCCGCTAGCGCCGACGGGCCGATGGTCGCCTACGTCTATTACACGCACAAGCCGCAGCAGAAGTATCCGCGAGTTGGAATTGGGATAGTTGATGCTTACCACGGCCAGGGCCTTGGTCAGATACTGATGGATGCCCTGGCAGCCGAGGCGCGGCGCAACGACAAGCCGGGCCTCTCGCTCAACGTGGACAAGCCGAACCACCGCGCCCTGAGGCTCTATAGCAGGGCCGGCTTCCGTATCACCGGCCAGTCGGGTCAAGGCACGCATCACGAGATGCTGCTGGATTTCGCAGCCCAGGAATCACCATTCAAGCACCCCGGCATGTACCTGCACCCGATTGACTGGAAGATAACGCATCTGACCGCCGACACCTGGACGCTGGCGGAGTGGAAGCTGTACCTGGATTTGATCCAGGGCGCGGGCGCTAATATGCTCAAGATATTCATCTGGCCGACGCAGTACTATCACCCCGACTACCCCGAAACCTATCCCAACAAGTGGCGCTGGGAGGTGTACAAACAAGTCCTGGCCTACGCGAGGGCACTCAATCTGGAGACGCACGTCGGCCTTGCCTGCAACTGCGTGCCGCCGTTCGTGTATCTGGCCCATGGCGACAAGCGCGCCGAGGAGGTTGGCTATCGCGGCATTGAGCTCTGCTGGCAGCGCGGCAAGCAAGAGATCCTGGAGTTCTCCGGCTACCTGATTGACTACTTTGCCGGGGCCGCAGACGGCTTCATAGTCTGGTACGCGGATCCGGGCCTGTGCGTCTGCGACCTGTGTGTGCCCTACACGCCGGTGATGCTGGATGCGATGCGCACCTATGAGGAGATTGTTGGCGACCGGGCGCAGGTCCACCACTGCCCGTGGTGGATATGGTGGATGGCCGGAGAGGATGGGCCACTGTCTATTCCCGTGACGCCCAACATCCGCCAAGACATCTTCGGCAGCATCAAGCCCGGCGACTGGACGCTGCTACATGACCGGGACGAGGCCAGCATCCGCATGGCACGAGAGCTTGGTTTGGACGTGTTGAGCGTCGCCTTTTTCATGGACCCCGAGGGCGGCAATGAGACAGACAATGTCCTGCCGCGCACCATGTTCGACCGCATCGAAGCCGCCGTCGCCAGGGCGGGCGAGCTGGGCGCCGGCCTGCTGGCCTATCGGCTCACACCCTTCACGCAATTTCACAGCGACTGGCTCTTTTTCCGTAAGCAGCTCTATCCGGAGATCTCCCGCGAGCAGGCGCTGAATGACCTGGCCACATTCCTGGGCGTAGGCGACGAATACCTCGAGGCGCTTGACCTGCTTGATGAATGGTGGGCCGGCCAGGAGAGCGGCTACGACTTGAACAAGCTGCGCGCCGCCGCCGACACGTTCAGGAGCCTGGTGCCGCAGCGCCCCGAGTATCTGACGCACCTTTCCGAGGCGACCGACGTGATGCTGCTCATCGCCGCGGCCGGCCTGCAAAATGACTGGCAGGTGACGGACGAACTCGTCGAGGCGGTGCAGCAGCGCATGGAGCAGGGCCCGACCTTCACCGCCTTCACCCACGAGCACCTCTGGGCCAAGTCCCGCGCGTACGCATTCATCAACCAACTGGTCAAACGGTGGATCAAGGCGCTGATGCCGCTGGCAAAGAGCAAATAGCGCCAAATGGCGGCCCTGTCAATGCCGTCAGTTCATGCCGTACGCAATGCTAAGAATGCAGGCCAAACTAAATAAACTGAACACTAATCACCGCGTGGCACAGGCTTTCTACTTATATTATGCACTAATTTGAGAGGTTTTGGATTGTGTATCAAGAAATGCCTCCTGAGAGTGAGCGCTAGGGAGGCTATGTATATGAGTAGGGAGCGGCGGGTCAGCAAAGGTGGGAGGCGTTTTA